>QCHK01000013.1 GCA_003279635.1 Prochlorococcus sp. AG-402-B05
TAGTTAAGGGTTGGACAAACACAACATATAGTTAGACCATTCTTAAGACAGGTTGAGAATGCTCACTTAATGGATTGAAGTATTGGATTGGGTAATATACCTCTGGTGAAAATAATGATCGAGCCGTTGCTCAATCATTTCTTGTCTCTGATGAATTCAAAGAACGCAATGGAGCTAATGTAACTAACGCCAAATATATAGAAACGCTCTACGTCAATGTCCTAGGTAGAGACTATGACCAAAATGGTTATAACCATTGGTTGGGTAATCTAAATTCGGGGGAAGAGACAAGATATGAATTGCTTTTAGGCTTTGCCGAATCAGCTAAAAACAAGACTCTCTTTACTGAAATCACGGGATTTTTTAAGTAATTAAAATTCTAAAATTTTCACTTAATCAGGAAGGGTTCATCAGCTTCAAAGCCGAAGGAATCAGTCTCGATTATCTCAAAACCCAGCTATTTAGTCTTAAAAAGTTAAACTAATGATTAGCCTAACTAATTAAGATTATTGACATAATTGAACTGCTATACGTTGAATAAAGACTCCATCACGTCCAGTCACACCAGTTGATTAAAGCCAAAAAATAGGGTTAGACATAAACGCTAAAAAATTAGACAACCAGACGAGCCATCTTGAGATTCCAATAAGTCTTTGAACTGAACTATCATTAAAATTCTTTCGGAAAGAATGGTTACGCGAACCCTCGCCCTCTGGATTTAGTGACATCACCCACCGTTAAGAAGTGAGTCTGATCACTGCCAACGTCATAAAGAGTGTAATTAGCCCCTGCTCCAATTCCTATCACTGCACGTTTAGGAAGAGTATGTTCCTGGTTTCGTTTTCCATTTAAATCTTTTACTTTTGAGTCAACTACAGCATCAGTTAACTCAAGATGAAATTGCTGTTTACTTCTAGCTGTGAATAATCTATTCACATTAAGGCGGGTAATTCGATCAAGAAGAGTAAGTGGAGGTGTTTGCATTGTCAGAATGTCTCCTACATCTTTTGAGCTTCCATGAATCAAACCACAATCAAGTTCTACAAATCCAAATTGTAGTGATGATATCCATCCCAAATAATATGGATCTACAGCATTCATAAGAGCATTGACAGCATCGTCTCCTTTATTGAGTCGTAAAGCATCTGCCTTTCTCTCTCCACGGTAACCTGATTCTGCCAATAATTGTTCCTCCCACCAGCCATAGATACAGTTAGGTTTCAAATCACCACGATGAGGATTTACTAATCTATTTAAAAGTGCATCACAATTCTTATCTGGTCCTACAACGTCTCCTAAAACAAAAAGAGTTATATCTCCGCGAGTATTTTTTAAATCTTTTTGAATCAATTCATAGGTCTCAAGATCACCCATAAGACCACTTAAAAGTGCCCAACGTTCAATCATCGTTCGCACACGTGACTAGCATCTTCAGCCAGTTCAGCAAATTCAAAACCGTTGCTCAAGCGCCATGCAAACACATGGGGTAGACCAGCCTCAATAATTGCCTCACATGTTCGATCAATGTCGTAAGCAACTTCTCTAATCTCAACATCATTCTTTATATCGTCATGAATAACATAGGTAGCATTTACTCCTCCATGACGAGGTTCTCCGACAGATCCAGCATTTACAATTCTTCTAATAGGTAAAGTCATTTTTATATCTTCTCTTTCACGATCGGAAGCATTTTTAATATTTACGCGAATTGATCCATTCCCTAATTCACGTACATATGGAAGATGAGTATGACCGCAAAACAAAGTATCGGCTCCACTCATTTCAACTCTTTCTAATGCTGCGAATGCATCCATATCTGGAAGCAGATACTCATGCTGACTGTTGGGACTTCCATGTACGAATAACGATCTACCTCTTCTAATCGAGGTTGGGAGACTAGCTAGAAATTCTTTGTTTTCATAAGTCAACTTCTCCGTTGTCCATTGATGAGCCATATGTCCTCGCCTTTCTGCAAGCTGAGATGGATAGCTGCAATAACAAGCATCAAGACCATCAATTATGTCTTCATCCCAGCAACCCTGACAGGTTTCTATCTTCCTATCTCTAATAAGCTCAACAACTTCATTTGGCTGAGGACCATAACCAACAAGATCGCCAAGACATGTAATGGTCTCAATTCCTTGCCGATCAATATCACTTAGCACAGCTTCAACTGCTGAGAGATTAGCATGTAAACAAGAAATTACTGCGTGTTTCATATCGTCAAGTTGAATAACTAGGCTGCATTTGTGTATCTCTAAGAGGGGCTTGATGAAGCTCCAAAACTGAATCATTCAAGAGACAAAGCTGAATAGTTGATTCAATTCGTACGGGGTCAAGATTTTTCCCTTGAACAACAAGTTCAGATATTCTTGTAGGTCTACCACTAGGAGGTGAGACAGTATTAAGAGGTAAAAATCGAGAACCTTTTTGGCTAACAATCCAGTTAAAGAACATAGATCTACCATCGGGGATATTCATCAAGGCTTTAGCTCTATAAACATCTCCATAAGCACCATTTACCAGCTCGAACCAAAAGGTATTCAGACTAGGTGGATCCCAAACATTCCGATGAAGCTTGAACCTGCATGATTCAATTTGATTGAAATTCAATGTGTCATTAATGGGTAATTCCCTATCACGTCCAAAATGAAGGTATTTATCTGGTTCAAGGTTTAAAGTTGCAAGTTGTTTGATTACGCGCGGATCAATCCCAGCAAAACCAAGCTCTTTAGGAATTCGAAACTGAGGAAGCTCAATCAATATAAAAGAATCATCTTGATGCGAAATAGAGTCTGCACTGGACTTTGATAAATCTATTAAATGAGGAATTTGATCTTTAAGAAAGGCATAGTCAATATCTGTAGAAGCTACTTGCTGTAGATCAATATCTCCGTAACCAGATAGACGCAAAAAGCCACAACGGCCTTTGTGTGACTTGAGATTATTAAGAATCCAATTCGTTTTGCCACAGCCTGGCGGTCCTGAAATCAGCCACGTATTGCTGTCCATACAGCACATAAATCAATGTATAGAAATATACACTGGAAATGAAAACGATAATCATTATTGTTTTACTACCTAGATATTTGATTATTTAGGCTCCCTGTCTCAAAAAAACAACCTTTCCCGTCTCAAAAAATTAGACAAAAGGTTAGACATGAGTTTTGTCTAACCCTGGAGGACCCTTGGTATAAATGCACTGCTATACGTTAAATAAAAACTCCATAACGTCTCCTTCATTCACTATATATTCTTTACCTTCACTTCTTAGCCAACCTTTGTTTCGAGCTTCTACTAAAGATCCAGCTTCAAGTAGTTTTTTGTATGAGATTGTTTGAGCTCGAATAAATCCCTTTTCAAAATCTGTATGTATTACCCCAGCAGCTTGAGGAGCTCTCATTCCATCAGAAATAGTCCAAGCTTTAGTTTCTTTTTCTCCAGTGGTGAAATAAGTGCTTAAGCCCAGCAATCGATATGTAGCTTTAATAAGACTAATTAAGCCTCCTTCTTCAACTCCCAAACCATTTAGATAATCATCTCTTTCCTCCTCCCCTAATTCAATTAACTCAGCCTCAACTTGCGCTGAAATCTTCACACATTCAGACCCTTCTTTCGTTGCCAGTGTATTTACTTCATCTGAAAAGGAATTACCCTTCGCAAGTTCATCTTCCCCAAGATTAGTTGCATAAATAATTGGTTTATCAGTTAATAATCCTAATGGTTTAATTAATTTTTTTTCTTCATCAGTTAATGAAACACTCCTAACTGCATTTTCATTTTCTAGTGCTTCACTTAATTTTTTTAATACATCATCTTCTAACTTTGCTTCCTTACTAGTAGTTATTTGTTTTTTTAATCGAGTTCTACGTTTTTCTATTTGATTTAAATCAGACAATGCTAATTCTAAATTTATTATCTCAATATCTCTGGATGGGTCAACTGATCCAGAAACATGAATAACATCATCATCTTTAAAACACCTAATCACATGAACAATTGCATCCACTTCTCTTATATTTGCTAAAAATTTGTTACCCAGTCCCTCCCCTTTACTTGCTCCCTTAACAAGACCAGCAATATCAACAAACTCCATTCTCGTTGGAATAATTTGCTTACTTTTACTAAGTTCACCAAGCTGATTCAAACGTTGATCAGGGACAGAAACAGAACCTACATTGGGTTCTATCGTACAAAATGGAAAGTTTGCTGCTTGAGCTTGAGCATTCGCGACAAGAGCATTAAACAAGGTGGACTTTCCAACATTAGGAAGTCCAACAATTCCGGCCTTAAGCATTGAAATGGTTCTTTAAAGGAACCCAGCTGATTAATCTGACTAAATTAAGCCCAATCGTGCCCATTAACAGCGAAAATATTGTTATAAATCCCTTAAGAAAAGTTTTTAAGCTTTTTCTTTACATTGTACAAACTTCAAACTCTTGAGTAATTGATTTTCACAAAATGATTTGGAAAAATTTCAAAAAGAAAAAAGTTTTAGGCCTTATTGCACTTTCGGCCTTAAGTGTTGGTGGAATAAGTTTTAAAGTTTCACAAGACAAGGTATCGAATAAAGACATAACTGAATTTACAATTGCTGCTGAAAGCGGCAGTTTGCCAGGTTTGATAACTGCAAGTGGTGAATTAAAAGCAAATAAAAGCGTAAATGTAAGCCCCAAAAGACAAGGAATACTTAACGAAATCTTCGTGGAGGAAGGAGATCAGGTTAAGAAAGGTGATCTAATTGCGAAAATGGATTTTGGAGATTTGGAATTTAGAATTGAAGAGATAAAAGCTAATTATGAGACTCAAAAAGCAAGCTTTAAAAGAAGGGAGATGCTTTTCAATGAAGGAGCCATAAGTGCCGAAGAGTATGAAGAATATAAAAATAGATTCTTAAAAAGCGAAGCAAGATTCAAACAAATAGAAGTCGAAGAGAATGAGATAAGCATTAGAGCCCCATTTAGGGGAGTAATAACTAGCAGATACGCAGTCCCTGGGGCATTCGTAACTCCTACGACCTCTGCTTCTTCGTCAAGAGAGGGTGGTGCCACAAGTTCATCAATAGTCAAACTTTCTCAAGGTCTTGAAATAGTTGCGAAAGTTCCTGAGAGTGATATTGGAAGAATAAAAACAGGTCAAGAAGCAAGTATCAGAGTAGATGCTTTTCCTGATAAGCGTTTTAAAGCAGTTGTTTCCAAAATCTCTCCAAGTGCAATCAAGAACAACAACGTAACTTCATTTGAAGTTACGTTGTTGTTGGAGAATAGACCTGCAGATTTACGCCTTGGCATGACATCTGATATCAACTTTCAAACTGGAGCGACCAAAATCAGCACGCTTATTCCAACAGTCGCAATTGTCACAGAAGAGGGTAAAACGGGGGTTCTAATAGTCGGCAATAACAGTCAACCAGAGTTTAAAAAAGTTGAATTAGGTACAAGCAGTGGCAGTAAAACTGCAATAATAACTGGATTAGAACCTGGAGAGAGAGTTTTTATTGATCTTCCTTCTTGGGCTAAAAAAAGAAAAAGTTAATACATTAATCACACTTCGACTGATTCATGACAGAAATAAAAAAGCCAACTTTATTATTAGTTGATGGCCATTCACTAGCTTTTAGAAGTTTTTATGCTTTTAGTAAAGGAGGGGAGGGAGGTCTCACCACAAAAGAGGGATTCCCTACGAGTGTCACCTATGGTTTTCTAAAAAGCCTTTTAGATAATTGCAAATCTATCGAACCTAAAGGAGTCACAATTGCTTTTGATACTGCTGAGCCTACATTTCGCCACAAGCAAGATCCAAACTACAAAGCTAATCGAGATGTCGCACCAGATATATTTTTTCAAGATTTAGATCAACTTGAAGAGATTCTCAAAGAAAGCCTGAATCTTGCAATCTGCAAAGCCCCAGGGTATGAGGCAGATGATGTTTTAGGAACACTCGCTAATGATGCCGCTGACAAAGGATGGAGTGTCAGAATACTTTCTGGAGATAGAGACCTATTCCAATTAGTGGACGATGAAAGAGACATAGCGGTCTTGTACATGGGGGGAGGTCCTTATGCCAAAAGCGGAAGTCCTAAATTAATTAATGAAGAAGGCGTCAGAGAGAAACTCGGAGTCAATCCAAACAAAGTTATTGATCTGAAAGCGTTAACTGGTGATAGCTCAGATAATATTCCAGGTGTTAAAGGAGTTGGCCCTAAAACAGCAATAAATCTTTTAAACGAAAACAATGATCTTGATGGAGTTTATAAATCACTAAAAGAGCTAGAAAAAGAAGGAGAGAAAGCTAAACGTGGAGCTATAAAAGGAGCAGTAAGGTTAAAGTTAAAAGCAGATAAAGACAATGCCTATCTCTCAAGAAAACTTGCAGAGATATTAATAAAAATTCCTATTGATCTAAAAATAAACTATGACTTAGAAGGAATCAACGAATCAAAGCTAGCTGAAAAACTTGAAAGACTTGAGTTGCATAGCTTATCAAAACAAGTTCCAACTTTTAAAGCTGTATTCGCTAAAGAAGGGTTCTCAAAAAAAGATTTAAACATTTCAAAAAAAGAAATTAAGATTGTTAGCAATAAGACTAAAAATAGTGAGATTAATACTCTTAATGAAACAAAAGAGATTCCTCAGATAGAGCCTAAAATAATAAAAAATCTTGAAGAACTTAATAATTTTGTTGCACAAATAATGAAACATACTGATGCGAAAAAACCAATTGCCCTTGATACCGAAACAACCAATTTAAATCCTTTTAAAGCTGAACTTGTTGGCTTAGGATTTTGTTTTGGCGAATCGTTAAAAGATATAGTTTATATACCTATAGGACATCAAAATAAAGAGGACGATTTAATAGGAATAAATCAGTTAAAGATTGAAGAAGTTATCTTTGCACTTCTGGATTGGTTCTCTAGCAATGAAAATCCTAAAACCCTACAGAATGCAAAATACGACAGACTGATTTTGCTAAGGCACGGAATTATATTAAATGGCGTTGTGATTGATACCTTACTTGCAGACTATATATATGATGCAACCCTTAAACATAGTTTAGATGAAATTGCTTATAGAGAGTTTGGATTTAAGCCCAAAAGTTTTTCTGATGTTGTCAAAAAAGGAGAAGACTTCTCTTATGTGGACATTAAGTCTGCAAGCTTGTACTGCGGGATGGACGTTTATTTAACAAGAAAATTAGCAATAATTTATATTAATAGATTAAAAGAAACAAATATAAAATTAATCAAATTACTCAAAGAAGTTGAACAACCACTTGAGCAGGTTTTAGCGGAAATCGAATCCACAGGCATCATTATTGATACACCTTATCTAAAAGATTTATCTTTAGAGTTAACAAAAAAATTAAATACTATCGAGAAAGAAGTTTATAATATTGCAGGAAATGATTTTAACCTTTCATCACCTAAACAGTTAGGTGAATTACTTTTTGAGAAACTTGATTTAGATAGGAAAAAATCAAGAAAAACAAAAACAGGATGGAGTACAGATGCAGCTGTATTGGAAAAGCTGGAATCAGACCATCCAATAGTAAAAATGATCATTGAACATCGCACTATAAGCAAGTTGCTTAATACTTATGTAGATGCTTTGCCTCAGCTTATTGAAAAAGAAACGGGAAGAGTACATACAGATTTCAATCAAGCCGTAACCGCTACTGGAAGATTAAGTAGCAGCAATCCAAATCTGCAAAATATCCCTGTCAGAACTGAATTTAGTAGAAGAATAAGAAAAGCTTTTCTTCCGCAAAATGATTGGAAACTTCTAAGCGCAGACTATTCACAAATTGAACTTCGTATACTCACACATCTTTCAGGTGAAGAAGTACTAAAAAATGCTTATTTAAAAAATGAAGATGTCCACTCTTTAACAGCAAAAATTTTATTTGAAAAAGATGCTATTGATGCCGATGAAAGAAGAATTGGAAAAACAATAAATTTTGGGGTTATTTATGGTATGGGGGCTCAAAGGTTTGCAAGATCAACGGGCGTTTCATTAATAGAAGCAAAATATTTTTTAAGTAAATTCAAAGAACGTTATCCAGCCGTTTTTAAATTTTTAGAATATCAAGAAAGACTTGCCCTAAGCCAAGGGTTTGTTGAAACATTGCTAGGGAGAAGACGATATTTTCATTTCAATAAAAATGGGCTTGGAAGACTTCTGGGAACCCCACCAAATGAAATTGATTTAACTACTGCCAGAAGAGCAGGGATGGAAGCACAACAATTAAGAGCCGCAGCAAACGCACCTATTCAAGGCTCAAGTGCAGACATAATTAAGGTCGCAATGATTAAATTGCACTCTTCGTTGAAGCAGACTGGATTGGCTGCGAAAATTCTACTTCAAGTGCATGATGAACTCGTGCTAGAAGTTAATCCCAAAGATTTGGAGGAAACAAAACTTCTTGTCCAAAACACTATGGAAAATGCTGTAAAACTTAGTATCCCTCTTATCGTTGAAACTGGCGTTGGAGTAAATTGGATGGAGGCAAAATAGTTGCTGACAAATTCAATAATTTCTCACATTTTTATCTAAGAAATTGTCCCTAAAATTCACAAACACCTTATCCAAAAAGAAAGAGGATTTTATTTCTATAAATCCTAATCAAGTAAAAATATATTGTTGTGGTGTAACTGTTTATGATCTTTGTCATCTTGGTCATGCAAGAAGTTATCTTAATTGGGATGTATTAAGACGGTTTTTAACTTGGAAAGGATTTGAAGTTAAATTTGTACAAAACTTCACTGATATTGATGACAAAATTATTAATCGAGCAAATAAAGAAGGATGTTCTACTGATGAATTAAGTGAAAGAAATATTGATGAATTCCACAAAGATATGGATACTCTTTCAATTCTTAGACCAACGAGCATGCCAAGAGCAACAAAATGCCTCCATCAAATTATTAATTTCATAGAAGAATTAGAACAAAAAAAAGTAGCTTATTCATCAAATGGTGATGTTTATTTTTCAGTCGACAAACATAAAAATTATGGGAAACTTAGTGGAAGAGAAATTGAGAATCAGATAGATAATGCAGCAGGGAGATTAAAAAAAAATCAAAAAGAAAGTAAAAAGAACTCGCTTGATTTTGCTCTCTGGAAAAAGTCCAACTCAGATGAGGTTAGTTACTCTTCGCCTTGGGGAAACGGCAGGCCAGGTTGGCATATTGAGTGTTCAGCAATGGTTAAACAAGAATTAGGAGAAAGTATTGATATTCACCTTGGTGGATCAGACCTGATATTTCCTCATCATGAGAATGAAATAGCTCAATCTGAAGCCTGTAATGGGAAAGAGTTAGCAAAATACTGGCTTCACAATGGAATGGTTAATGTGGGGGGTGAAAAGATGAGTAAATCACTAGGAAATTTTACAACCATTAGGTCTTTATTAGATAAAGATATTTCACCTATGACTTTGAGATTTTTTGTGTTACAAACTAATTACCGAAAGCCCCTAGATTTTACTGAAGAAGCTCTAAAAGCTGCTTCAAAAGGATGGGAAAGATTAAATAATTGCCTCTCTTTTGGTTATATTTATAAAATCAAAGATCAAGCTAAAAATGAAATCAATATAGATAAACCTATAAAAAGATCTTTCTTCAATAAACTTGATGAAGACTCATTTAAATTATTATCAGACTTCGAAAAATATATGGATGATGACCTTAATACATCTGGAGCTTTATCAATCCTTTTTGAACTATCTCAACCAATAAAGAAGTTTATAAGTTTCTTAAAAGAAAAAGATATTAATGAAGTTGATCAAGAGGAATTAAATGAAGTTTTTAATAAATGGCAGTTACTTTCTGAGTTAGCAGGAGTTCTAGGATTGAAAGTAAATTTAAATCAAGAAAAACCAACAAACAATACTGAACTTGACACTAATAAAATTGAAGAACTTATCAAGAATAGATCCTTAGCAAAAGCTAATAAAGACTTTTTACTCGCTGATAAGATAAGAGCTGAATTGAAAAATATTGGAGTTGATTTAATTGATAAACCAAAAGGGGTTACTGAATGGAAACAACTTTCAGATTAAGCAAATGTTTCTATTGTAGATAAGACTGTTAAATAAAGTCCAATAGCAATAACTGGTGGAGACACCCAACGCAGCATAAACTTTAGATACTTTCTAACTCTTAGATTAGCATTAGAATTTGCAAGATCCTCATCATAACGATTTGGAACGATCCAACCCAAAAGAATTGAAATTAGAAGACCACCTAATATCAAGAGTGTATTACATATAGCATCGGACTTGCCTAAAAAGTCTGTAGAAATAGCAGACGGTATTCCAATTAAAAAGATCACTAATGTTGAAATCCAAACGGCTTTCTTCCTACTCCAATTCAGCCTGTCCATTAAAGAAGATACTGGTACTTCCATTAATGAAATAGAAGAAGTAATAGCAGCTATAAATGCCAATCCGAAGAAGACGGCAGCAATCAATCTCCCAAACAATCCAAGATTTGCAAATCCAGTTGGAAGAGCAATAAATAAAGTCCCAACAGTTGATTCACTAATAACATCTTTCAAACCAAAACTCATAACGACAGGGAATGTAATCAGTCCTGCAAGTAAACCCACAGCTGTATCCAAAGTTGCAACTCTCAAAGCTTCTTTAGGAAGATGATTTTTACGGTTTAGATATGAGGAATAGGCAACCATAATTCCAATACCCAAACTTAAAGAAAAGAAAGCTTGTTTAAATGCATTACTTATTGTGTTTTTATCAAAAAGTTGAGATGAATCCCATTTAAGTAAAAATGATGTATATCCTTCCCATGCACCAGATAAAGTTGCAGCCCATATAGCTAACAACAAAAGGAGTCCAAATAAAAATGGCATTGCCCATTTTGTTAGTTTTTCTATACCTCCTCGAACACCTGCAACCACAACAAAAGCAGTTAACAATAAGCTGATTATTTGACCTACAAATACACTATTACCACTGCTAATTTTACCAAAAAATTCTCCCGCCTCAGTCATGTCTGAGGGTAGGCCAATAAATAAAGAATGGAAGAAAGTATCAATTGTCCATCCCATTATAACTGCGTAATAAGAAAGAATTCCACAAGAAGCTATTGCAAATAACCAACCTAGAGGTTTCCAATTCTCTCCAGCAGCTTTGATTGGAGCAAGGAAAGGACTACTTGCAGTGCTTCTCCCCAAGACCATCTCTGCAACTAAGACGGGTAGGCAAACAACTAAAACAACCAATACATAAAGGATAAGAAAAGCAAGTCCACCGCCTTGAGATGACCTATAAGCAAAGCCCCAAAGATTTCCAAGCCCTACAGCACTACCGGCCGCAGCGAGCGCGAATCCCAATCCTGATCTCCATTGTTCCCTTTCTTGCATAATAAATCTCTATTAAAATCCAGAAGAAACTGGTAAATATATAACTGGGTTATACCTTTAAATGGGAGACTGGTCATACTTGACTTCACAATGTGAAAGCCATAAGCGTTTTAGGCTCAACAGGATCTATTGGAACTCAAACCCTTCAAATTGCAGAAGAGTTTCCTGATCAATTCAAAATTGTTGCACTAACAGCAGGAAAGAATCTTGATTTAGTAATCAAACAAATTGAAACTCATCAACCTGAAGTCGTTTCACTAGCAGATGAGTCTCTTTTGCCAGAACTGACTAGGCGAATAAATAGTCTAAATAAAGATTCAAAAATACTAAAGAAGCCCTTATTGATGGCGGGAGCCGAAGGACTTAATACTGCAGCAGCTTGGGAAAGTGCAGATCTTGTTGTAACTGGAATAGTTGGCTGTGCAGGCCTTCTACCAACACTTGCAGCTATTGAAGCAGGGAAGGATCTAGCTCTAGCAAATAAAGAAACTTTGATTGCAGCAGGACCAGTTGTCATTCCTGCTTTAAAAAAAAGTGGAAGTAGACTCTTGCCTGCAGATTCTGAACACTCAGCGATATTTCAATGTCTCCAAGGAACGCCATGGGCTGACAATGCAAGGCTCTCAACTGGAGTGCCTACTCCAGGATTTAAATCAATACAATTAACTGCATCAGGAGGAGCATTTAGAGATTGGAAAGCAGAAGATTTAGTCAAAGCCACTGTCGAGGATGCGACTAGCCATCCCAATTGGAGCATGGGAAAGAAAATAACTGTAGATTCTGCAACCCTCATGAATAAGGGACTCGAAGTCATTGAAGCGCATTATCTTTTTGGTCTTTCATATGACCAAATCGAAATTATTATCCATCCACAAAGTATCATTCACTCGATGGTTGAATTGGATGATTCATCAGTTTTAGCTCAATTGGGATGGCCAGATATGAAGCTACCTATTTTGTACTGCTTAAGTTGGCCTAGTCGACTTAAAACACCATGGCCAAGATTAAAGCTTACTGAAATAGGCAGTTTAACTTTTAAAGAACCAGATACTAAAAAATATCCATGTATGGAACTTGCTTACAGCGCAGGAAAATTAGGAGGGACAATGCCAGCAGTGCTTAATGCCGCTAATGAAAAAGCAGTAGAACTTTTTCTAAAAGAAAGGTTTAAATTTATCGATATTCCAAAAGTAATTGAGGCGATTTGCGAGAAACATAAATGCGACTTAAATCTAAATCCAAGCCTCAGTGAAATTCTTGAAATTGACAATTGGGCAAGAGAAGAAGTCTTAGATTATTCAGAAAAAAATATTAAAAAAATGCAGTTTTAGATTAAATAGTTTTCAAAGATAAAAACCACTTACAAACAACCTGATCCCCCCAGCATCCTTCAATGCCATGAAATCCATTGTGTCCACCTTTCTCAGTAAAAATAAATTGATTGATTTTTTGATCATTCGAAAATTTCATTTTTTCCTTTAGTTTTTCAGCAGCCAAACAAGGAACCCAAGGATCATCTTTAGATTGAATAAATAATATTTTGGGAAGAGATTTTTCATTCTTAATAAGAGAGAAAAAAGGAGATGCTTTCGCATAATATTCCTCAACATTTTTATATCCCCACCTAGGAGCAGTTATAAAATTATCAAAAGATCTAATATCATTTATTTTTCTTTTTTTATCTTTTTTATTTATTAATAATGCATTTCTTTCTATTTCTTCTATCCCAAAAGGATCTTCTAAAGTTTGCCTAATTAAACGATTTAACAACCATTTTTGATAAATGAAATTTCTTGGCCTTTCAATAGAAGAACTACATTCATGCAAATCCAAAGGACTACTGATACATACCAACCCATCCAATAAAGATTCTTGACTTATGCAAGCATTTAAAAGAATAGTTCCACCCAAAGATATACCAGCCCCAAAAAGAGGAATATTTTTTTCACATTCATACTCATGAGTTAATTGATATGAAATCTCTCTGGCACGCTTTAAGACAGGAATTAAATCACTATTACACTCAGCAGCATAGGTACCATCGACATAATTCCTACAAGGATCTGAACCTCTCAGATTAAGTTTCAAAACAGCGAAATTTGATTGCACCAAAGCACTCGCCATACGAGTTAAACCTTTTCTGCGAGTAGAGCCTCCAAGGCCATGCAGAAGTAGAACTAATCCATTAATACTCGAATCAATTGGTGGTTTATCTAGGAAGGCAACTAATGATCCACCCCCTGTTTTTCTACTCTTAAGAGGTGGGACACTTATACGAATTTCAGATGAATTTGCATCAGGCAATTCATCTGAAGCGAAGGTATCTCTAAGTGTCTGAAGATCAGGACCAATCCATGGGATGCGCTCCTTAAATGGTTGTAGACCTAAGTCTGAAAGTAACTCCTCTCTTTTCAAATTATCCTTTGCTACCAACTCCAAGCTCTTTTAATTCCAACAAAAGATCTCCAAGTACTTTTTTTGCATCTCCAAAGACCATAGAAGTATTAGGCAGGTCAAAAAGATCGTTTTTTATGCCTGAATATCCAGCGCTCATTCCTCTTTTAACGACAAAAACAGTTCTAGCTTCTTGAACATCTAAAACTGGCATTCCATAAAGAGGAGAAGACTGATCAGTCTTAGCCTGTGGATTAACCACATCATTTGCTCCTAGAACCAAAACAACATCCGTAGCAGGGAATTCAGGATTAATTACATCCATTTCTTTTAGTTGCTCATAAGGTACATCTGCTTCCGCCAAAAGAACATTCATATGACCGGGCATCCTTCCAGCGACGGGATGAATGGCATAGGTGACTTCAATTTCGGAATTTTCTAAAACTCTGGTAACTTCCCTAAGAGTGTGCTGAGCCTGAGCCACTGCAAGGCCATAACCTGGGACAATTACAACTCTCTCTGCAGCCTCTAGAGAGAGTGCACATTCTTCTGGGCTGCAACTAGTGATATTTGTATACTCTCCACCTCCTCCTGAAGCAACTGAACTAGAACCAAGTGCGCCTCCAAACAAGACCGAAATTAAAGATCTATTCATCCCATCGCACATAACCTGTGTAAGTATTAGCCCAGCAGCTCCAACCATTGCACCAGCAACAATCAAAAGTTGACTGCCAACGACGAATCCAGCTGCTGCTGCTGCAACCCCTGAGTAGCTGTTCAGTAGAGATATGACTACTGGCATATCTGCACCACCAATGGGAAGAGTTACTCCAACACCAAGCAAAGACGAGGCAATTACAATAAGAAAAAGACCATTTTGTCCATCGATTGAAAGATAGATTCCTCCGATCAAAGCAAGAACAGCGCAAAAAATATTGAAGAAGTGCCTAGCCTTACTTTGAGTCCAAGAAGGAGTAGACAGCCAGCCCTGAAGCTTAGCCATTGCAACTATTGATCCGGAGAATGTAATAGCTCCTACAAAAAGTGAAACGACTATTGAAAAATTCCTAATAAGTTCACCAACAACGCCATCAGAGCCGTCTGAGGATGGGAACAAAGCCACACCAAGTGCGACCAATAACGATGACATCCCTCCACAACCGTTAAACAAAGCAACTATCTCAGGCATTGCAGTCATTGGAACCCTTTTAGCCGTTAAAGCTCCTAAAAGCCCTCCAATTAAAGTTCCACAAATTATCCAAATCCAAGAGTTAATAGAAATCCCGGTGGTGCCTTGAGAGTTAAGCAACACTCCAACAGCAGCCAACAACATAGCAATACCGGCAAGCCTATTTGCCTCTCTTGCTGATCTAACTTTTGAAAGGCCTTTAATGCCTAGAGCAAGCAATAAAACTGCCAGTAGATCAATAGCAAACTTAATGGGAGCAATAAAAGTCATAAGAGATAATCCTATTTACCAGTTTTTTTACGACTAAACATTGCAAGCATCCTGTCTGTAACCAGAAAGCCACCAATCACATTAAACAAAGCAAATCCAAGAGATATTGAGCCAATTATTAGTAAAGGTAAGTTGTCTCCTGATTTTATTATTAATGTTAAAGCCGCCAACATGGTGATACCTGAGATTGCATTAGCTCCACTCATTAATGGAGTATGCAAAGTTGGAGGGACCTTACCTATTAGCTCCAACCCCAATAGGCTTCCTAGGAGCAGCACCCAAAGAGCTTCACTAAAAAAACTCATGACCTAGTTCCTCCATTCTCAACAATTTCAGATTTGAGTATTACCCCATCCTTACTAATCAAAGAACCAGAAATAAGCTCATCATCGTTATCAATCAAAAACTTACCCTCTTTAAACATTGGTTGGAGAAGAGACAATAAATTTCTCGAATATAGAGAACTGGCATGATTTGGAATTGAACAGGGAAGATTAGAAGCACCAATAATCTTAACCCCTTCTCTAACAATGGTTTCACCTGGTTTTGAGCATGCGCAATTTCCACCACTCAGAACAGCAAGATCAATTACTACAGAACCAGGGCGCATGACATCTAACATTTTTTCATCAATGAGCTTGGGGGCCTTTTTACCCGGCACCTGAGCGGTGCAAATTGCTACATCAGCATCAGACAATTGTTTTGCCAATTCTTTTCTTTGAGCAATTATAAATTCATCAGAGACTTGTTTTGCGTATCCACCTGACTCTGATGGTGTTTCGTTAATCTTTGGAAGTTCAATAAATCTTGCTCCCAGTGATTCAACTTGCTCCTTTACAGCTTCACGAATGTCACTCACATAAACAACAGCACCAAGTCTTTTTGCTGTAGCAATAGCTTGGAGACCTGCAACACCAGCACCTAAAACAACAATTTTCGAAGGCTGAATAGTACCTGCAGCAGTCATCAACATTGGAAAATATCGGTCAAGAGCGCTTGCCGCTAAAAGTACAGATTTATAACCTGCAATATTTGCCTGAGAAGACAATGCATCAGATGATTGAGCTCTGCTAATTCGAGGGAGCAACTCCAACGCTATTGCAGAAATATTTTTAGATTTTAATGTTTCGGCTAATAATTTATTTCCGTAAGGGTTCAAAAGGCCAACAAGAAAAGAACCTGGTTTTAAATGCGAAAGAAAATTTTCGGTAGGAGGTTGGACACACAGAACAATGTCAACAATTTTTTTTACTTCATCGTTCTCTATTTCAACTAATTCAGCCCCAGCGTCCATATAAGTATTATCTAAAAAGCCTGCAGCCTTTCCTGCACCTTTTTCAAAAAACACTTTACAACCCAAGTCCAAAAACTTTTTAACGGTCTCTGGAGTAGCTGAAACGCGTGTTTCTCCTAAAGCTGATTCAAAGGGAATTAAGAAACTGACCAAAGTAAAAAAATTTATCCTCTTAAAGATTAGAGGCGTAAACGATTAGAGGAGTAAACGTTTGAATACCAGCATTTTTAGTTAAGAAAGGTTTTCGTAATAGTTTTTCTTGGCTATTAAGTAAATGAGAAAAGTTATCGATCAGAAAAAATGAGCCTTACTGCGATCGAATGTCCAGATGGTGTCTGTCATAGCCATCACGGTGGCCACGCTGTTCCAAGAACAGCCATGCAAAAGAATCTTCAAACTCATGGGAAAGAATGGTGTGAGCGCTTAGCAGAACGAATTTATGAAATGTCTGTAGATACTTATTCTCAGACAGTCATGCCTAGCCTTCATTCATCTGGATGGCAAAGAAAACATCTTGACTGGGAATTCAAGCTAGCGAATAAAGAATCAGAGCCTGATGAAGCATTGGTTGAGGGGATTATTAATGCTACTGAAAGTTTTTTAAGAAGCAGTGAAGTTCATCGTTTGTTTATCCAAGAACTTGTACAAGGAACATTTGCTGAAGCAAAGGATGACAAATTACCATCTAAAGCTGTTAGAAAAGTAATAGAAAATGAAATAATAGTAATGATCGAAGGAAAGAAAGAAGAGTTAACAAACAGAATAGCTAAGGCATTAGAAGATGAGGCGAAAGGAGACTTCGAATTAGCAAAAAATGCAGCGATTGAAGGTATAAATGATGTAGAAAAGTTATTAATCAATCACACACAAGCAGTTTAATCAGCCAATCACCCCTTGTTAATATATTCTCCTAAGATTAACTATTAATACCTCTACAAATAAACATATAAATAATTTACTGACAATTGTTAAGAGAATCTAAAATCTTAAGTGATAATTTCGTTTTCCAGACAAAACGCTAATTTGTACCAAAAAACACAAGTTAACCTCCCATCGGCATGTCAATGTGTTGACGTTGGGGATTAATCATGAATGCTTCTTTCAATAAAAGAATAAGTATTGCTAGCTGTTGGGCTGCAAGCCGAATTGCTTTATTTGATAGCGTGGAAAGATACGAAGATAGTTACGCTATCAGCCAAGAATTTTGTGAATGGATTACTTGTATAAACACTTACCCTGAGGGATTAAAAGCCTCAACTTTAAAGGTTCCTGATTTCCAAAGAGAAAATTTTGATGCTGATGAACTTTTAGAACGCTGATTCTAAATAAAGTTGAGATTAAAAAAATAATCCAATTTATTAATGCTTTAAATACACTTTCACTATTTTTTCTTATATCGTATAACTCAGTCTGATTTGGTATTGCATGCCAGCCGAGAACAAAGAATTGAAAACTGAAAATCTAGTAATTATAGGTTCAGGACCCGCTGGATATACCGCTGCCATCTATGCGGCAAGAGCGAATCTACAACCACTTATTATTACTGGGTTTGAAAAAGGTGGAATTCCAGGTGGTCAATTAATGACAACAACATTTGTAGAAAATTTCCCAGGTTTTCCAAATGGAGTTCAAGGTCCAGAATTGATGGATTTAATAAAAGCACAAGCTGTAAGATGGGGCACAAATCTAATTGAAGAAGATGCCATATCAATTGATCTAAGCAAAAGACCCTTTTCTATTGTTACTACTACCCAAAAAATTAAAACAAACTCCTTAATTATTTCAACCGGAGCAAGTGCCAATCGTCTAGGTCTTAAAAATGAGAAATTATTCTGGAGTAAAGGTATCAGTGCCTGTGCAATTTGCGATGGAGCAACCCCTCAATTCAGAGATGAAGAACTTGCCGTAATTGGAGGAGGGGACTCGGCTTGTGAAGAAGCCGAATACCTAACTAAATACGGAAGCCATGTACATTTGTTAGTCAGATCAACGAAACTAAGGGCTTCAGCGGCAATGGCCGATCGAGTAGAAGCAAATCCCAACATTACTATTCATTGGGAGACAGAGCTTTTAGATGTTTTGGGTAATGATTGGCTCGAGAAATTAAAAGTTAAACGAAGAGACACTAACCAAGAAGATGAAATTTTAGCCAAGGGACTTTTTTATGCCATTGGACATACTCCCAACACGTCTTTATTTACCAATCAGTTAAGTACAGACTCAAAAGGTTACTTACTAACAAAACCTGGGAGGCCTGAAACCTCATTAGAAGGTGTTTATGCTGCTGGAGATGTTGCTGATTCGGAATGGCGTCAAGGTGTTACTGCAGCAGGCAGCGGTTGCAAAGCAGCTTTGGCTGCTGAAAGATGGCTCACAAAAAACAACCTAGCAACACTTATTAAAAGAGTTCAATTAGAGCCCTCAAAGGCTGAGACAACAAAAACTTTAGAAATTAGCAACGAGGAAAATTTCGACCCCGAAAAGACATGGCAAAAAGGAAGTTATGCACTAAGAAAGTTGTATCATGAGACAGAAAAACCTCTCTTCGTAGTTTACACATCCAGTAGCTGTGGCCCTTGTCACATTCTGAAGCCACAACTTCATAGAGTTCTTAACGAGTCAAAAGGGGAAGCTATAGGAGTTGAAATTGATATTGAAAAAAACCAAGATATTGCAAATCAAGCTGAAGTAAGCGGGACTCCAACGGTACATCTTTTTAAAAATAAGGAATTAAAAAAACAATGGAAAGGTGTTAAAGCAAGAAGTGAATATAAAGCCGCATTAGATGAACTAATTAATTAGCGATTAAAGGTCTATCTTTTTCTTGGCCCTCCTGGTCTATTACCACCTTGCCTTCCTCCTCCAGGGCCTACGTTTCTTTCTCTATATGTAATACGGCCACGTGTTAAATCATAGGGGCTGATTTCAACAAGAACTTTATCTCCCGCTAGCAATTTTATTCTGAATTTAGTTAATTTTCCTGCTGCCCTACACAAGCATTGATGTCCAGCGGGCTGTTCTAGAGTTACAAGATAAAATCCATTGCCTTGTTCTTTTTCAATAACGCCGGATGTTTCAATCATGTGTTTTTTTTTGCATCACTAATCAACTAAAAAGATTGTATTCTAAAAAGTCTTTAATTAACCAATAAATGTATATTTAACTAAAAATGTCTTGCAACTCTCGAGCAGTTTGAAATTGTCCATAATAATAATTCGCAGAAGCTCTTAAGCCTGCATCAGCCAAACCATCAAAAGCTTCAAAACCAATACTTTTCCATAATTCATTACCACATAACTTATCTAGCTCGGAAGACGCTTCTTTTGATAGATTTTCTAATCTCCTATTCAGGTTCTTAATTTGACTAATAGACATGGCAAAAAATAGTTTCTCTTAATAGTACATATTAACTATTTTTTTTCAATAGTTTTAGATTGGGAATTTCTTTTTCTCTTCAATATCAAGATCAACTCCTATATCTTTAAGCCTTTTCAATATGACTCCATAATACTCTTTTATATAACCCTCCATTGTTGTTGTATCAGATTGATTCAACCCAAAAGCTGTATAAGTATCTTCCATCGGAGCATCCAACTTCCCTCCACTACCGCTCAATTCAGAGAAAGAGAGCCTCTCTGCAACATTCAATGTTGATTCGAAAAACGATACAACTGATTGAGCAATAGAAATTATTGTTGGGGAAACTTTTAATACTCTTGCTCTTTTTTCACTGAACTTTTCACATAAATCTACTAATTCTTTAGCACTCCATGCTTTCGGTCCAACTATTGGAAATCTTCCTTTTATAGTTTGAGGCCTATCTAAGGCTGAAACAGCAAATCGAGCAATATCCTGCGTATTCATATAAGCAATATCAGTAGGATTTCCACTTATCCAAACTGGTTCATTATTTAAGATAGGAATAGCAAATTGACCTATAGCTCCTTGCATGAAAGCAACACCTTGCAAAATGGTGTAATCCAAGGAGGAACTAACCAACAATTCTTCAGTACAGTATTTGATATCCATTAGTGGAATTTCTCTATACTTTTCTGCTGCTAACAAAGATAAAAAGACTACTCTTTTTACGTTTTTTTCTTCACACGCATTATATAGATTTAATTTTCCATCCCAATCCGTTTCGTAGACGCTGCGTGGATCATCAGGTCTACTGGTTGCTGCATCGATAACAGCATCAACGCCATCAAGTGCATACTCAATATCTTCTTTATTTATTAAATTGCCACGTGTCAACTCACAGCCCCACTCCTGAAGGAATGAAGCAGCTTTTGGCTTCCTAACCATGCAACGCACTTTATGCCCTGCATCTATGGCGTTTTTGGCTATTTGGCGACCAAGCGTTCCTGTGCCACCAATCACCAGAACTTGCATAGTTGAATTCATTACAAGAGTCGAGCTTAAATGGGCAAACTATGGATTGTGGAAATTAATCACCTTGAAGTTTCAAGAGAAGTACTCCTCCTAAAAGCCCAACGGGAATCAAAACCCAAAAGACTGCAGCGATTCCAAAAATTTCTGATGCCATTTGGATAACTTAACTCATTTACTATTAAAACCTAAAGACCTTACATTCAGACCAAAATCCAAAGGCATGAGCAGATTTTTTAAAATAAACTTAAAATGAAAATACAAGTGTTAAAAAAACAAAGTTAAAGCGAGTCTTGATCTAAATGCAGCAAAATACTTTTAATAAAGAGCCTTTAATTGGAGTTCCTGATTGGGGTGAATCTAAATATTGGAGCTACAAAGATCTTAGGGTTCACTTCAGAGTGACTGGAGAGGACTCTGATCCTCCCATTGTTCTAATTCATGGGTTTGGAGCTAGCAGCGATCACTGGAGAAATAATGCAGAAATATTTGCATCAGAAGGTTTTAGGGTCTTCGGGATAGATTTAATAGGTTTTGGGAAATCAGAGCAAAATCTTCAAAGTAAAATAAAGCATTTAGAGAATCAATTTTGGGCAAATCAATTAGCTTCTTTTCTTGATGAAATTGTAGACATTCAAAAAAACGGAAAGGTTATATTAATTGGAAATTCATTGGGAGCTTTAACTGCAATCACAACGCTCTCTAACAGACCAGAGTTAATAAAAACAATAATTGCAGCACCACTACCAGAGCCAGTTTTTGTTTATCCAATTAAATTTTCTTTTCCAAATTGGCTTTTAAAAGTTAAAAGTTTTCTTATAAAAATTGTTTTTCATTTATTTCCACTTAAGACATTAATAAATTTGATATCAAGAACAAAATTAATTACTTTTGCTCTTCAAAGCGCCTATTTTCGCTCAATTTCAAATGACACTCCTCTAAAAAGGATAGTTACAGTACCAGCCAAGAGAGTCAACGCATCCAAAGCTCTTAGAGCTATGTGTATTGGAATGAGCAATAGACCAAATTCGGCAAAAGGTCCATCTATTATCGAGAAGATTCAAAACCTTCCAAATCGTCCCCCTATTTTATTGATTTGGGGAAAACAGGATAAATTGATACCTATATTTTTAGCAAAAAAACTAATAAAGCTCCATCCTTGGCTTAAATTAACAGTAGTAAACGAAGCAGGTCATTGTCTCCACGATGAATTACCGAAACATTTCAATCAAATTGTTATGAAATGGCTGAAGAACTTAAAAATTTCTAAGTAAAAATATGAAGCACACACTTTCAGTTTTAGTTGAAGATGAATCTGGAGCACTAAGCAGGATTGCAGGCCTTTTTGCAAGAAGAGGGTTTAATATTGATAGCTTGGCTGTTGGTCCTGCAGAAGCCAAAGGGATATCTAGATTAACAATGGTCGTTCAAGGGGACGAATCGACTCTTCAACAAATGACAAAACAACTCAATAAATTAATAAATGTTTTAGAAGTTCTCGATTTAACAACTTTACCCGCTGTAGAGAGAGAGTTAATGCTCTTAAAAGTTTCGGCATCATCCGAAAACAGAGGGAAAATATTAGATCTTGTTCAAATTTTCAGAGCAAAAGTTGTAGATGTCTCGGATAGTGCTCTGACACTTGAAGTTGTTGGAGATCCAGGCAAACTTGTTGCTCTAGAAAATTTATTGAAACCTTACGGAATTTTAGAAATTGCGAGGACAGGTAAAGTTGCTCTTAAGAGGGCCTCAGGTGTAAACACAGAAATGTTAAAAACCTAAAAACAATATTTTTCTTCAAGAATCAACTCTTTTAGCTTCAATTATGAAATCTTCTTCTTGAATTAAATCAACTATATCCATACCACTAATCACTTTTCCAAAAACAGCATACCTTCCATCAAGTTCTGGCAAAGATTTTAGTAAAATATAAAACTGCAAGCTTGCTGAATTTACTGCTTTAGACCTTGCCATAGATAAATATGATCTTTTATGCTTAATTTCAATATTATTTATTTGACTAGGCGCATCAATTTCTTTTCCATATATTGGTAAATTCTTTGTTTTTAGTTTTATTTCTAAGGGAATATATCTTTTTTTTTCTGTTTTAGTATCTATAAAATTATTTTGACTTTCTACTGAACTATTGTCTCCTCCTCTAATGATAAAAGGGTAAGGTTTTTTAATAACCCTGTTAAAAATTGTTTTGTTATAGTAACCTTTTTCGACAAAATCTATAAAACTCCCAACAGTTATTGGAGCTGATTTACCATATAGCTCTAGTTTTATGTTCCCTTTATTAGTAATAAATAAGACATATTCATTTGATTCTAAGCAGGGTAGTTTTGTCTTAGAACATATATCCATATCTTCGCTTTTATTTATATTTGAACATCCGGAAATCAAAGAGAAATTAACAAATAGAAAAATATAAAATGGTTGAAAAAATTTATAAGATAAAATTGAATTATATGAAAGTTTTGTAGTTTTATTTTTAAATTCCTTCAAGGTTAACCTCTAAAAATCTCGCAATTTCAGCTCCCTCATTCTCCAAATCTAACAATGGTTTAGGAGATCCAACTCTGGAAATAGGTAAATCCTTCCTACCTTTAATTCTTAAAGATACTCTTCTTAGTGGATTAAAACCTTCTCTTACCTCTAATTTCACGGCTTTAATCTCATCTATGGGGATTTCTATTTCTATATTTTTGAATAAACCTCTCCTAGATAAAGATAAAATTCCTTTGTTTTTATCAAATCTATTTACGCCAGAACCATAATCAATATTTATGAGTCTCCAAAAATAAATGGCCAATAAGACAGCCCCTACACCATATAGACCCATAACCAAGCCTTGAGGAACAAAAATCAGGGTAGAAGGGTTTCCTAGTGGTAAAAAGTCTCTTCCAAAATAACTAGAGAATGAAGCCAATAAAAATCCAACACCGCCGATACTTAGCATCGAAGCAACAAGATAGTTCGAAACCTTACGAGAACCTTTAATTTTCTGTTCTAGAACCAAACCAGATAACTCTTTTTCTGATTGGCTTAAACTTGATTCAGATGACATAATCTAATGAAATTGGGAAGCACATCCCTTTCAAAACATTATAGAGACTAAGTTTTTGACTATTAATAAGTAGCAATAAAAAAAATTAGTTTTATCTCATTTCAATACAAGGGATTTCATCAAGTTAAAGATTTACCCACAAACCCCGTCATCGTTGTTAAAGTCCTCGACGTATACAAAAGCTCAGCAACGCTCCTCCCATGACGATCGCTGTTGGAAGCGCAACAGAACGAGGTTGGTTTGACGCCCTCGATGACTGGTTAAAGCGCGACCGATTCGTATTTGTTGGTTGGTCTGGACTACTACTCTTCCCTACAGCTTTCCTAGCTATTGGTGGATGGTTTACTGGTACAACCTTCGTTTCTTCCTGGTACACCCATGGTGTAGCCAGTTCTTACCTTGAGGGATGCAACTTCCTCACAGCCGCTGTTAGTACTCCTGGTGATGCCATGGGTCACAGTCTTCTATTCCTTTGGGGACCAGAAGCTCAGGGCGATTTAACACGTTGGTTCCAACTTGGTGGCCTCTGGAATTTCGTTGCTCTTCACGGTGCATTTAGTCTTATAGGCTTCATGCTTCGTCAGTTCGAAATTGCAAGACTAGTTGGTATCCGTCCTTACAACGCACTTGCTTTCTCAGCAGTTATTGCAGTATTTACTGCTTGCTTCCTTATTTATCCTTTAGGTCAGCACAGTTGGTTCTTCGCTCCTTCTTTTGGAGTTGCAGCAATATTTCGTTTCATCCTCTTCATTCAAGGATTCCACAACATCACGCTTAACCCATTCCACATGATGGGAGTAGCTGGAATTCTTGGTGGTGCTCTACTTTGTGCTATTCACGGTGCAACTGTTCAGAACACTCTTTACGAAGATTCAAGTGTTTACTCTGACGGTAAAAATCAGAGTACAACTTTCAGAGGTTTCGATCCAGTTCAAGAAGAAGAAACTTACTCATTTATTACTGCAAACCGTTTCTGGAGCCAGATTTTCGGTATTGCTTTCTCAAATAAGCGTTTCCTTCACTTCTTGATGCTCTTCGTGCCAGTAACAGGCATGTGGGCTGCTTCAATAGGAATTGTTGGATTAGCTCTAAACCTTCGTGCTTACGACTTCGTTAGCCAAGAAATCAGAGCTGCTGAAGATCCTGAATTCGAAACTTTCTACACCAAAAACATCCTTCTTAATGAAGGTATGCGTGCATGGATGTCTTCTGTAGACCAGCCACACGAAAACTTTGTATTCCCTGAGGAGGTACTCCCACGTGGAAACGCCCTTTAATAGTTTACTTAAAGCCCCTAATCAAAGTCTTGAGGAGACTGGTTACGCCTGGTATGTAGGAAATGCAAGGCTAATCAACCTTTCAGGAAGATTATTAGGTGCTCACATTGCTCACGCAGGACTAATGGTTTTCTGGGCAGGCGCGATGATGCTTTTCGAAGTAAGTCACTTCACCATGGATAAACCCATGTGGGAGCAAGGCTTAATTTGTATGCCTCATGTAGCCATGTTTGGATACGGCATTGGCCCAGGCGGAGAAGTTACAGATGTTTGGCCATTCTTCATCGCAGGTGTTATTCACCTTGTTGCATCTGGAATCCTAGGCTTTGGAGGGGTTTTCCACTCTTTAGCTGGACCAGAGAAACTTGAAGAAGCTTTCCCATTTTTCTCTACTGACTGGAGAGACAAAAATCAAATGACCAATATTCTTGGTTTTCATTTGATTGTATTGGGTATTGGATCTCTTCTATTTTCACTTAACTGGATGTACTTAGGTGGTGCATACGACACTTGGGCACCAGGAGGAGGAGAAGTTAGGTTGATCAACCCAACACTTGATCCAAGAATTATTTTTGGATATCTAGTTTCAACCCCTTGGGGTGGACAGGGTTGGATAGTTGGTGTCAACTCAATGGAAGATATTGTCGGAGGACATGTTTACCTAGCGGTTATAGAAATAATTGGTGGTATATTCCATGTACTTACTGGGCCTTATGGATGGGCAAGAAGAGCCTTTATCTGGAATGGTGAAGGACTTCTAAGTTATGCATTAGGTGGAATTTGTGTCGCAAGTTTTGTTGCTTCATGTTTCATCTGGTTTAACAACACCGCTTATCCATCTGAGTTCTACGGTCCAACAAACGCTGAAGCTTCTCAGGCCCAGAGTTTTACATTCCTAGTTCGTGACCAACGAATTGGAGCAAATGTAGGTTCAACAATGGGTCCTACTGGTTTAGGTAAATACCTAATGCGTTCTCCTACTGGTGAAATCATCTTTGGTGGAGAAACTATGCGTTTTTGGGATTTCCGAGGACCATGGCTTGAGCCTCTTAGAGGACCAAATGGTCTCAGCCTTGAGAAGATCCAAAATGATATTCAGCCTTGGCAAGTTCGCCGTGCTGCTGAATACATGACACATGCTCCAAACGCTTCTATCAACTCAGTTGGTGGAATCATTACTGAGCCTAATGCTGTTAACTT
Source organism: Prochlorococcus sp. AG-402-B05 (assembly GCA_003279635.1). Lineage (GTDB taxonomy): Bacteria > Cyanobacteriota > Cyanobacteriia > PCC-6307 > Cyanobiaceae > Prochlorococcus_B. The sequence goes on from QCHK01000013.1 coordinate 26,465, forward strand.
TGTTAACTTGCGTCAATGGCTAGCTGGTGCTCAATTCTTCCTTGGTTGGTTTACTTTTGTAGGTCATCTTTGGCATGCTGGTCGTGCGAGAGCCGCTGCAGCTGGATTTGAAAAAGGTATTAGTCGTTCACAAGAGCCTGCTCTTTCAATGCCTGATCTAGATTAGATCTATCAATAAATAAAAAAAGCCCTCTATTAAGAGGGCTTTTTTTATGGTTAAAAATATTTGATCTTAATATTATTTATCTATCTAAAAGCAAGCGAGATAAACCAAATTTTTCTAAATTATCTTTTAACCAAGGTAAGCTAAGACCAATAACATTACTAAAACATCCATCTATTTTTTTAATAAAAAGTCCTCCATTACCATCAATCGCAAAGCCTCCTGCACAATTGTATGGTTCTAAAGTTGAAGCATATTTATTAATCTCAAAATTGGACAAATTCATAAATTCAATTTTTGTACTCACAACTCCTTCGCAACTATTATTTTGTGAAATGCCTTCCATATCAGATTTGGAATTATCCAAAGAAATCAAATAGTGACCAGTATGTAAAAAACCAGATTGACCAGACATCCTTTGCCATCTAGATATCAATTGCTCTTTATTAATTGGCTTTTCGAAAATTTCCCCCTTAAACTCAAACAAAGAATCACAACCTAATAAAGCTTGAAAGGAATTTGAAGCTTTATTTTCTTTCATCAACTTTTTTAAGGCAGAATTAGCTTTACCTTTGGCTAATAATTTGACCTTCAAAATTGGATCTGGTTCCTGAAGCTGTGTCTCATCAAAATCACTTACAATTACTTTGTGTCTCAAAGCTATTTGATCAAGTAATTTTTGACGTGCTTTGGATGCAGAGGCAAGCACAAACATAGAAAACTAAATTTTTTAATACTTACGATCATTATTGATCTTCTATTTAAAAAATAAATCCTTTTAATTAAATGTTGCTGATTGACCAAAAAATCATTAGAAGAGCAAAGAAAGGGATTAGGAATTGTCCCTTTAACTTATTTCTTTTTCAAAGTCTTCAAAAAGAGAGTCTCAGTGCTCAAGATATTTTTGAAAATAAATCAAAATATTTAAATCAAGAATTTATGTTTATCAATAGTTCTTTATTCATAGAGAATGAATTTCTTAAATTAATTAAAATTGGCGTATTAAGAAGGGAAGTTGATGGCCAAGGGCTTACTTCAAAAGTTCGTATTACACCAACAGGAAGAAAAGTACTAGAAAGCCATGCAGATTTATTTACTAAAAGAATATCGCTTATAAAAAAATTAATTACATGCCTAAAGTATCAATTATCACCGAGATGAACATAGATCTCAAAAGGACTCCACTAATGGTTTTAGGGACCTCAAGTGGCGCAGGTAAAACGCTCATAGCTACTGCTATTTGTCGATGCTTAAAAAGGAAAGGGGAACAGCCAATACCTTTTAAGGGCCAAAACATGAGCAATAACGCCTGGGTTGATACGCAGGGAAGAGAAATGGCATATTCTCAAGCCCTTCAATCTTGGTCTGCAGGCTTAGAGCCAAGTGCTGAAATGAATCCTGTGCTTCTAAAGCCAAAAGGGGATTGTACAAGTGAAGTAATTCATCTAGGCAAAAGTGTCGGCACTAGCAGAGCGATCAATTATTACGAAGACTGGTTCGATTCAGGTTGGGAAGCTATTAAAAAAGGCCTAGCAATATTATTAAAGAGTAAAACCGACGGAAGACTGATTCTTGAAGGGGCTGGAAGTCCCGTAGAGGTGAATTTGCAACATAAAGATCTTACAAATTTGAAATTAGCAAAATATTTAAATGCAAATTGTATTTTAGTAGCAGATATTGAAAGAGGAGGCGTTTTCGCTCAAATCATTGGAACAATTGCGTTGATGAAGCCTGATGAAAAAAAATTAATTAAGGGAATAATTATTAATAGGTTCAGAGGTGATAAAACATTATTTGAAACAGGAGTTACATGGATAGAAAAAGAAACAGGAATCTCAGTTTTAGGAATATTACCTTGGCTAAAAGAGATTTTTCCACCTGAAGATTCCCTTGATTTACTTGAAAGAAAACAAATAAATCAAAGTGCAGAAATAGAAATTGCAATAATAAAATTGCCTAGAATCAGCAATTTTTCTGATCTAGATCCTTTCTTTAGCGATTCAAGTATTCAAATGCGATGGATAGAACCTGGCCAAGAGCTAGGAGAACCAGATGTATTAATAATTCCTGGAAGCAAACAAACAATTAAAGATTTAGAAAGTCTAAATGAAACTGGTTTGAGCAATCAAATAAAAAATTATGCCAAAAAAGGGGGCAATATTTTTGGCATATGTGGAGGGTTACAAATGCTAGGAAAATCATTGGAAGACCCACATCAGCAGGAAAGTATTAACGAAATCAGTGCATCTTCAAATATAGGGATGAACCTTCTTCCAATCAAAACAACTTTTGGAGAAATAAAGCACACCTCACAAAGAGAAGAAAAAGTTTCATGGCCATGTTCTCAGAATATAAAGGGGTTTGAAATGCATTATGGTGAAAGTGATTTGATCAATAATAAAGATTCAGAAATTAATTCTCTTTTTAAAAACAATTCTTTGGGATGGGTAATTGAAAAGAAAGATAAAAGCTTTATTGGAGGCACTTATTTACATGGAATTTTTGAAAATGATGAATGGCGTAGGCAATGGATCAATAAAATAAGACAGAAAAAGGGATTAAATAATTTAAAAATAAATGAAGAAAATAATAGTAATAAAAGAGAAAAATTATTAGATTTATTAACTGATGCCTTCGAAAAAAATATAAATATAGATAGTTTAATCAAATGATTTAAACAATGAATACTGTAAAAATAAACTGGCCTAATAAGAAATCAAGCAATTGCTCTCCTGGCGATGATTGGTTGAAAGCTGCCTATGATGCTGATATCGAGATTCCTACTGGATGCCTAGGAGGAAGCTGTGGGGCTTGCGAAATAGAAGTCAACGGGGAAGTCGTACGTGCATGTATTGCCAATGTTCCGAACAAAAAAGAACTAAATGTTGAATTTTTTAGTGATCCTTATTGGTAAAAATAAATAAATCCAACTTTTTGATAATCAATAATATTTCTCTGCTCTTCTAATAGCTTTAATAGAACCTTTATAATCTCCTATTTCATATTTTGATTCACTAATAATCTCTAATTCACTTATTACCTCATCTTTTCTCTTCTCACTAATCACTTTTTTATAATCAGCAATTAAATCATATTTACTTTTTCTTATTTCTGAACCTTTAATAAGTGCATTATATTTAGGTTCTAGATCTATTGTTTTAAATGTACCTAACAAAATATTTTTATAATCTATTTTAGTGTTATCTAATTCATTGGAGTTATGAAGTTCCAATAATCTAATTTTTTTAGCTTTTCTTTTGTCATTTATTGCTCCATGATAATCTCCATTTTTATATCTAGAATTACTCCTACCACTAAATGAAATGTCTTTAGACCTTTGTTTAATAATATCTATTTTAGATTCAAAAAAAATTGACTTTGAGAAGTCATCTATAGCAGATATATTTTCACCTAACTTATCATTTAAGAAACCACAATTTAAATATGCTAAAGCAATATCATCTGGGTTTTCAAGACTATCAATATTCTTTTTAATAGAGTTAATGGCCCCATCATAATCATCTAAATCAATCAAATTGATTGCTTCATAATAAAAATATGAAGGCTCTTCTAATTTTTTCAATGATTTTCACCTCTTATTTATTTTAAGCACATTTAATAAAGTCAGTTTAAAAGTCTTAAAGAAAATATGTTAAAAAAAAAGTAACTTCTGTGCAATACGGAGAGGGTGGGATTCGAACCCACGGATAGTTTTAGCTATCAAACGATTTCGAGTCGTTCGCTTTCGACCACTCAGCCACCTCTCCCTAGAAGTTAGTTTAAGGCAATCTTCTATTTCCACTCAAGAATAAGCAGAATTAAAAATCTAATTCTTAATTATTTAATCCCAACCTGCCTTTCTCATGAGCTGTATTGCTTTTTTATTATTTGCTCCTAATTGATCAATGGTCACGCTATCAGGTGTAAATCCTCCAAATTGTGCAACCTCATCGGTTTTATTAAAACCAACTAAAGGGTGTTCAAATGTTGGGCCAGCTAACCCACTACTCCCAGCAGGAGAGGCAAGATATTCTAGGAGTTGAATAGCTTCTTCTTTGTTTTCAGCATATTTAGCAATCCCACCTGCACTGACATTTACATGAGCAGGATCCGGAGTAAGAACCTTTACTTTTTTAGCCAACCTTTGATCTTTTCTACCATTGACACCTGCAAGCATTCTTGAAACATAGTAGTGATTTACAACACCTACGCCGCATTTACCCTGAGCCACAGCTCTTATAACACCAATATCACCAGGGAAAAAAGGCTGAGAAATATTTGAAATCATCCCTTTCAACCACTCTTTAGTTTGGGCTTCTCCTTTTTTGACAATTTGATTAGCGACTAAAGATTGATTGTATGGACTGCTCCTTTTTCTCACACAGACGAGACCGTCCAAAGAAGGATTAGCAAGGTCTGAATAATCTTTAATTGAATTTATATCAACTTTCTTAGGATTAGCAACCATGACTCTCACTCTTCTTGTTAAGGCATACCATCTTGCTTGAGGATCTCGATATTCCACTGGAACATTTTTGTCTAATTTGGAAGACCTATATGACTGAAGAAGACCACTTTTAGCAGCATTGCTAATTCGCGCCGCATCAACAAGAAGAATCACATCAGCTTTAGAATTTGATCCTTCCCTTTTCAATCTTTCAACTAGAGAAATTCCTGTCGCTTCGATTAATCGGATTTTTATCCCAGTCTCCTCTGCAAATTGCTTATATATCTCCTTATCGGTATTGTAATGTCTGCCTGAATAAATTCTTACTTCTCTCTCAGAGGCTTTTACATGATTAAAACTTGAAGAGACTAAAAGAGTACCTGCTATTACTGTAGTAAAAAGACGCTTAATTAAATTCATTAATCTATCTAGGGAAGGGATTAATAACCTTGCATAGACTAGACAAGAAGATACTGCTAAAAATAGATTCTAAAATTTGATACGTATTGAAGTATAAATTGATATCTTATTTATACTTTATGATTGAAATTAAACCTAGAAACTAAAGATGGAATATTTAACTCATTCCCTAATAGATGAATCAGAAGCTCTTCAAATAGTCAACAAGCTAAAAGCAGAGAAATCATCCTGGCAAGATGGCAAAAAAACTGCAGGAAGTCATGCTGCAGAAATCAAATCCAATTTTCAATTAGATAAAAATTCAGAATCATCAATGGAGCTTAGAGATATCATTGTTAATAAAATAATTTCGAATCCACTTCTAAAAAGTTTTACATTACCTAGCCTTATTCATGGAGTCATGTTTACTCAATCCCTAGCCGGGCATCGCTATGGGTCACATATTGATAATCCTTATATGCCTTCAGGGAGAAGTGATCTATCTTTTACCTTATTTTTAAACGCGCCAGAAGATTATGACGGTGGTGAATTATGTATCCAAACGATAAATAAAACTGAAAAAATTAAACTTTCTGCTGGAGAAATGATAATTTATCCGAGCACTCAACTACATTCTGTTGCTGAAGTCAAAGATGGTGAACGTCATGTATGTGTAGGCTGGATTCAAAGCTATGTTCAAAACAATGAAGATAGAAATTTCCTATTTGGACTAGACGCAGGAGCAAAAGGCTTACTAGCAAAACATGGAAGATCCGATGAATTAGATTTAATTTTTCAGGCTTACAGCAATATCCTAAGAAGATTAGGAGATTGAATCGATCACTTTATACAAGTAGAGGTAAAAAAAGAACTTTCATTAGAAGTCACGACCTATCAAAATAGGACCAAATCAAACTAGACATGCCAAGTAAAACACCCATCGGAATATTTCTAGCGGCAGCAGCTGCTTTAACTACTAATGCAATTATTCCAGACAATTCAATTGCTGGTGAAAAGCACGGAGATATGGGTGGCTTAAAGGAATGGACCACTGATCAAGAAGCAGATGAAGATGGAAAGCTTGATGAAGCTGCTCAGAAAGCTGCTGATAAAGCTAAAAAAGCTGACGTTTGTATTCCTATTGGGGAAGGAGAGAATTGCTGGTAAGTATTAATTAAAAAAGGCCCTTAAAGGGGCCTTTTTTAAATGCAAAAAAAAACGCCCTGAAAAGGGCGTTTTTTAATGTTATGAGTTACTGAATTAAAATCTGAATTCAGTTAACAGAACAGCTCCATTCACATCCTGATCTGTTCCTACAACATCTGAACCACCAAACACTGCTGGAGTTACACTTACACCGTCATTAACTTTGAAAGTGTAATAAGCTTCCCAAACAAAGTTTTCTTCTGAAGGGTCTTCTGTAGTAGCTCCACCGGCCACATAAGAAGTTGCAGCCTGTCTTGATCCAAATGCAACACCGGCTCTACCACCATCTATGAATAGATCTTTCCATCCAAGACCTACCATCCATGCAGTCATTTCATCTGGATCACCAGCAGCTGCATTATCAACAGAAGCTATGTCGTAACCAACTTGTACTTCAGGGATAGATCCAGTTGTATCAGGCTTCCAATATGCTCTCAAACCAATAGAAGTCAAATCAGTTGAGTAATCCTTACCTTGTGCTGTGTGATAGTAACCATCATATGCTGCTCCATTTGTCTTATTTGCATATGCCGCAGATACTTGCCACTGAGGTGTGCCATATTCAACTTTCGTAAGGAAGAATTCATTGGAATCTTCATTTAAAAGTCCAACAGTTGGAGAAGCACCACTCTTTCCGGTGTAGTTCATGCTTAATGCGAACCTTCCATCAGAAGGATCATCTACTGATTGAGTCCAAGCAGCTCCGAAACCAGGGCTTGTGCTGGACCCATAGGTAGAAGCGTTACCACCAAGAGCAAATTGCTTTGTTACTGGCTTATAGATTGATGGAGCACTAGCCAACATGTAGTAGTTCTCAATCCTTGGACCAACCCAAACCTGAAGGCTGTCTCCTACTGGGAACTGATACCAAATTTTGTCAACAGAAAGTGCTTCAGTTGTACTTGATTTAGTAGCAGATAAGTAAGCACCAGTTGACTTGTCTGCAAACACAGAAGCTGTATTACCAGTTTTGAGCCTTGTATAAAGAAGATCTTCACCAGTGAAACTGGAGTTCATGTTCAACTGATACATGTAAGTCATAGTGACTTCATCAGCTCCAGTTGTGTCTGAGTCATCTTCAACAGAACCAACGATGAAAGCAGCCTTACCGCTCATTGTTGTGGTTGAAGAGAAAGAACCAGCTTGTATTTCTCCTAACTGAGCTTCAACTCCGTCAATACGAGCTTGAATAACTTCAGAACTTAAATCTGATTCGTTAGATACCGCAGCAACGTCGGCATTTGCAGCTAGTGGTGCCATAAGGCCCAAAGCAGCAGGAGCTACCAGCAAACGCTGAAAAAGTTTCATTGTGTCCTCACACAAATATTTCATTCAGATATTAGTGTATTCAATAAGACATTCCAGGGCGAAAGCTCTTAGAAGTATCTTTTTATACAGCGAGATATATTATTCGATCTATTTATTACCGAATTAATCTACAATTATAACTTAGAGTTAATTAAGAGTTAATTAATTTTCGGCACAAAGAGGGAAGCCAAGGGCATCTCTTTCCTCTAGCCAAGCTTCAGCAACCTTACGAGCTAAAGATCGAATTCTTGCAATAATCTTAGTTCTCTCAGTAACAGAAACAACCCCTCTTGCTTCTAATAAATTAAATGTATGACTGCATTTTAAAACGTAATCAAGGCTAGGTGCAGGTAGCTTTTTAGCAATTAATTGATGAGCCTCTTCCTCATAAATTTCAAAAAGTTTCCTTAAATTTTCCGAGTTAGATTCTTCAAAATTATACTTACATTGACCTTTTTCAAAAGGAAGCCAGATATCACCATATTTAGTCTTTTTATTCCAGGAAAGGTCCCAAATACTTTCAACATTTTGTAGATACATTGCCAATCTCTCCAAGCCATAAGTGATCTCAATTGAAACAGGCTTGCAATCAAGACCTCCACATTGTTGAAAATAAGTAAATTGGGTAACTTCCATCCCATCAAGCCAAACTTCCCAACCCACTCCCCATGCGCCTAAAGTTGGAGATTCCCAATTATCCTCAACGAATCTAATATCGTGGTCTTCAGGTGAAATCCCCAAGGCTTCAAGAGAAGATAAATAAATTTCTTGTATACCATCTAAAGAGGGCTTGATAAGAACTTGATATTGAAAATAATGCTGCGCTCTATTTGGATTGTCTCCATATCTGCCATCAGTCGGTCGTCGACAGGGCTCTGGGTAAGCTACAGCCCAAGGCTCAGGACCTATCGCTCTTAAAAAAGAATGAGGGCTCATCGTCCCTGCGCCCTTCTCTAAATCATATGGCTGAAGCAGCAAACAACCTTTCTCGCTCCAGAAATTATTGAGGCTAGAAATTATGTCCTGAAAGTACATTAGTGTTGATATAACTGGAGCTAGAGGTAATCAGCTTAACTTGGCAGGGCTTACAACAAAGAAGTAACTCCATTACCCCTCGTTTTCAAATAGCTCAACCGAGAAAATCAGTTAGATTCTAAATCAACTATCGAGCATTTAAAGCTGAGTATTTAGATGAGGACAAACCTAAGATTGAGTATATATACTTAGGAGGCAAAAAAACAAAAAACGCATGCTTAGGTAATTACACAGAAGTAAAATTAATCAGCCTACTAATTAAAATTATAATTTTTAATTACATATTTTTCCTAGAATTAACATATAAAAGAATAAATAGTGTAAATAATTACTAATCAAAAGAGATAAAAACTTTTACTTACAAAAAAAAAAGAATGCTTTAACCATGAATTCGGAATAATTTATCCTAGGTCAAAGATATTCGATTGCAATCAAATATCACTTAGCAAAGAACTAAAAAGATAGTACATTAGTATCCATTGTTCCGATTCGTCACAAGACGTATATTAAACGAGTACTTAGCTAAACCCATGGAATTATCGCCTACAGAGGTGGTTGGCTTATCGAATATTTCGCTCAACAGCGAAGTCACTAAGGGGCTGGTACCCGCGCAAGTAGAGTACGTCAAAGAATCTGTCGTAGAAATCAACGAAGAGCTGAGCTGCGTTGGGCAATCACTGAGGGCCGTGGCGGCCAACCTCTCCGATATAAAGAGCAACATCAAGCCTGGGAACTGGAGAGCCTTCTTGAAGTCAGGAGCGATCAACTGCTCAGAAAGGTTTGCTGTTGACCTTGTAAGTGCATACACAAACTGGCTAGGCGGCTCCGACATAGACGACAACATGCTTGCGTCACTAACGCCCAGATCGTTGGCATTGATGGGAAGCAAAGGAGTGACCGACAAGGAGCGACAAAAGGTATTCGAAGCCGTTGGGAACGGCGAAAGAATGACGGAAGCAACTGTAAGAACCCTAGTAAAAGGGAACAAGAAAAACGCTAATAAAGCCTCGCAAAAAAGTGAAAGCGAAAAGATTAAATCACTGACAAAAAAGATCGAGACTTACAAAAAAGTCATCAATAACCTTCAAGATGAAAATAAAAAACTTAGTAAATTACTTTCGAATAGGGAAAAAATTGAATCCCTTGTCTAGCAATTATCGCAAAAAGCAATTCTCAACTATTATTACTTAAAATGAAAAGCACCAACTTTAGCTCTAGAATCTCTAAACAAATCAAATCAGAAAATCAAGAGGCACACAACTTAGAGAAAGGAATTACGAAGGCATTACTTGACAAATACAAGCCCAAAGCTCTTTACAACATAGAGAACTTGAACGAAAGGAAAGTTCAAAGGAGAGTGGCTTAAGATCATGAATAAGAATTCAAAGTCTAGGAATGGTTTTATCCATTTATACAATCCCAAGAAAGAAGGATTAGGATCATACGACGTACACTATATAAATGCCTACAAAAAAGATAAAAGATTAGAAAATAATTTTAAAAAAAGTAATAGAGAGAGGTATGCAGCATGATTCCATTCATCAGAAGTCTTTCAGAGCTAATGGCAATCACAGACTCAAGAGACAGCCAAAAGCAAGTCTCTCAATACAATGAGAGCTTTAGCTCGACAGTAGATAGCGGGCAAAGAAAACGATACATAAAGTCTCTTAACAAGAAAGAAGTCGAGCTGCCTGATTTACCTAAAACAATACGGCGTAAATGGATGCAAAATAAAACATCTATATCAAGATTCATTAATGATTTAGATTATAATAACCAAATACAATCTTCCTATGATCTGACCTTAATAGAAAGACAAAATAAGAGAAATCAACAGGATCTCGCCTAATTATGAAAAAAATTAAAATAAATCAGGTGATAGAGTATTTATCTCCGACATTGGTTTTCTCATATTTTTTTATTCATAATATTTTTCTAGTTCTTATTGGAATAACCTTTTCATTGTATTTAATAAATATTAATATGATTAATAATCTCAAAAAATCTATTTATAAAAATTTAGCTGTAAAGAATGAATCCAAAGATTTAAATAAAAATGAAAAAAAAATAAATTCCAATACTATTAATATAAAATCTATTAAAGAAGATAATAAGCTCACATTAGTTGAAGAAATAGAAGAGTTTGGATTTATACCATCAATAGACAAGAAAAATAATAGTAATGCAGCATAATTTTTTTAATATATAAATATCGCTCATAATTAGTTCTTCATTCAAAGCCTTTGATCTCTTTACAAACAAATTAATAAAAGGTAGTTTAGTATAAATGCCACAACTAGATGCAAAAAGATTCAAAAAGCATAGAAGATTTATTAGTTAAGGGTTTATCTCATATTCTAAAAAGAACAGTAGAGGTCAGTCCAAGGGATCAATTAGCAATTGCCCAAGAATATAAAGAATGGATAAATTGCATATCTGCTAGTGATTTCTCAGAGCAAGAGATTCTAGTAATAGATAAGTTTACATTTACCTAGAATTTATATTTTAATTTGTTTAGAAATTTGATAAATATATATTTTTTTATTTTATAATTTATGACTAATAACATAAGTTAAAAATAATTCTTTAAATTTAATATATATATAGTCAATCTATACACATATAACTAGAAGAGTTTAAATTTATCTTTATTTTTGATATTATTTTGTGTGATTTACAATAAAACTATTTGTATAATTGAATCAAATAGCCAAGATCACTTTAAGAGATCAAGGAAAGGAAATTGACATTATTTAGTACTAATGTACCATAAAAAGACGTTTCGATCGTATCGAAGAATCACGATTTTCTTTCACCCACTCTTACTAAATCATTTAATTTACTAAGCATGATTAATGAAACAGTCAAAAGAGGTAGGGAGATCTTCTCGTATTTAATCAACCAATCAACTGGAGTATCTAATGGAATCTTCAAGCACTTCAAGCTGGGAATCGACAAAGAGCCTAAAGCTTTCAAGCGGACTAGAAATTGGAAAAGAAGCACTCATAACAAGCTCCACAAGAGAGTTAGTTGAATTTTACTGGACAAATCGGAAGCGATTTTCTGGTGGTTACTTAGGCTTCCCTTCAAAAATAAATAGTGATCAGGAGAAATAAAAACTGAACTTAAAATTTCCTTTTTTTGTTTTTATCTAAGTAGATAATTTATTATTAAGGCTATTACAAAAAACAAATTAATAAATAATGGTTATCATTTATAATTATTTTCTTGATACGAATTCGGAGCAAGGATTAAAAAGACTATCCACCAAACAAGAATAAAAAAGCTTAAAACAGAAGTTAATATAATGTTATTTAAAAGTTTAAAACTGAAAATTAAAACTAAAACTCCAAAGCTAATAATTGACCAAGGTTGACACCAATAAGGCTTTGAATCCCAAAAACTTTTTTTTGCATTTGTATCCATTAAAGAAACTTGAGAAATGAATAAAGCTATCCAATACTAACGTCTTACCAAGGCTTATCTTCCTCAACAGGCTTATCTTCTTCAACA
>QCHK01000014.1 GCA_003279635.1 Prochlorococcus sp. AG-402-B05
AATAACTAGTAGATAAAAATTGCTTGATTACTTACCAATACAGAATTTTGAAAATATATTATCAAGTAAGCTTTCTGTTAAATCCTCTCCTGTAAGTTCGCCTAAATAATTAATAGCTTGTCTTAAATCTATCGTCCAGAAATCCCATGGTAGATTTTCGTCAAAAACTTTATTAATATTGTCTAGGGATTCCGTCGTTGATTTTGCTAGATCAAGTTGTCTTTCATTTAGAGCAATATCCAATCCATGCGTTTGAGAAGAACCACATTTTTTTAGTAGGTTATTAATTAGATCGTTTTCTCCATTTCCGGTTTTTGCACTTATAATAACTAGATTTTCTTTTTTTAATATATATTGTGGAACTTTTTCAAAAGATTGATCATTCGTTAAATCAGATTTATTACCAACAATCAAGAGTGGAATATTTATGGGTAATTCTTTTAGTATGGATTCATCCTCGTTAGCCCATCCGCTTGAATAATCAAAGATTAATATAATGAGATCAGCATGAATTAAAGTTTTTTTAGTTCTAGAAATACCAATTTTTTCGATGATGTCTTTGGTGTCTCTTAGACCTGCTGTATCAATAAAAGTTACTGGTATTCCCTCTAAGACAATCTCACTTTCCAAAATATCTCTAGTAGTTCCAGGTAGGTCAGTCACAATGGCTTTTTCTTGTTTGGAAAGCCTATTCATTAAGGAGCTTTTCCCTACATTAGGCTTTCCAGCTAGTGCAACTTTTAAGCCAGAACGAACCCAAGATCCTCTTTTAGCATTATCAATTAGTTCGTTAAGATCTTTTTTGATTGCGACAATTTCATTCTTTACATGTTTTTCATCTAAAAGTGGTAGATCTTCTTCAAAATCTATTCTTGCTTCAATTTCCGTTAGTTGCTCTATTAATCGTTTTCTGATTGATTGAATTGTAGTTTGAATATTTCCTTCAATTCCATTAATTGCGAGCTCTGCTGCTTTTCGACTCCTTGCTGACACCAGCTCACTAATTGATTCTGCTTGAGTCAGGCTAAGACGACCATTAAGCACTGCTCGTTGACTAAACTCACCTGGTTCTGCTCTTCGCACGCTGGAAAAAGCTAGTATTCTTTCAAGGATCTTCTGGACCGGAATGATTCCACCATGGCAATGAATTTCTACTACATCTTCACCTGTAAAGCTTCTCGGCCCTTTCATTACAAGAATTAAAACTTCATCAATATATTTTTTTCGATTTTCTTCAGTTATATGACCGTAAAGCACTTTGTGACTGCTCCAATCGTGCTTTCCAGGAATATGAGCAATCGTTTTAGTTATCTCGATAGCTGAGGAGCCAGAGATCCTAATGACAGCGATACTTCCTTGGCCGGGAGAAACGGCAGTTGCAATTGCAGCAATAGTATCTTCAGTAGGGGAAAACGAATTCATTAATCAATAATCACTCAATCTTCACTAAGATCAAATTTAGTTTTATTTTTTGGACCAAGATTTTTTAAAATATGAAAAAAATCTTTCTAAATCTAATACAAAGAATTCGTAAATTTATCTCTTGGCTCTGGAATCAGGAAGGTTCGCCATTTCAGAGAGCATTAGGGTTGGGCCTAGGGATATTTAGTGGTTGTTTCCCATTCTTTGGTTTGCAAACCTTGATGGGTGTGTTTTTAGCAAAAATCCTCAAGGGAAATAGTATTTTGGCTGCTGTTGGGACCTGGATTAGCAACCCATTTACTTATGTTCCTCTTTATTATTTCAATTATAGACTAGGCTCTTTAATACTCAATAAAAATAAAAATATAGTAGATTTTAGCCATATAACTACTAATGAGTTGTGGTCTCAAGGGTGGGACTTGAGTTCTCGGCTGATAATGGGCTCGATATGTATGGGTCTTTTAACTGGAATAGTTGGCGGACTTGGTCTATATTTCTTGCTCAAAAAACTTTCTCATAAAATGTAAATTTTTACGTATTTGATATCATTTTTTTTAAATCTTGGATTATTTAAAAGTTAATTAAATCATGTTCTAGCGATATCTAAAACATCAACCATTGAACGAATTTGATTAATAGTGATTTCTAATTGATTAACACTTTCCAGCTCAACTTTCAGGTCTATGCATGCAGGCTTTCCATGTGAAGTCTGAACTCTTGCATCGATTACATTAATACCTCTATCAGAAAGTCTCATTAATATGTCTTTAAGTACACCTACTCGGTCAATAACTTCAATCCTTAATTGAATAGGAAACTTTTCTTCTTTCATACGTGCATTTGTATTCCACTGGACTGATAGTCTTCTGCTATTAGGTATTGATTCTATATTGACACAATTAGTACGGTGTATGGTAATGCCATGATTACCAAGCGCAACTGTTCCAAGTATTGGTTCTCCTGGTAAAGGACTACAGCACCCCCCTAGTCGATAATCAAGTCCCTCTAGCCCAACTATGGGTGAATATTTTGTTTGAGATATAGATTTATTTGAAGCTAAATTTGCTTGTATTCCAATTTGGGTTGCTAGCTCGATATCACTTAATTCGGTCTCAGGTACTTGGTTTAGTATTTTTATTTCTTCTCTGAATCTATTAATTACTTGATGTAAGGTTAAGGCCCCAAACCCAAGTGCAGCTAATAAATCTTCCGTAGACTTTAGATTGCATCTCTCCGCAACTTTAGTTATCGCATGGCCTTTGAGTAAATTGTCAATTCCTTTACGACCAAATTCTTGTTCTAATAATTCCTTTCCTCTTAGTATTGTTTCTTTACGATGACTTTTTTTATACCATTGTCTAATGCGATTCCTCGCTGTGGGTGTAGCAACATAATTTAACCAATCTAAGCTTGGATGAGAACTCTTATGAGTGAGAATTTCTACAAAATCTCCATTTTCAAGAAGTGTTGACAGCACACATAGACGGTCATTAATTCTAGCCCCATTGCAATGATTTCCTACTTCAGAGTGAATGCGATAAGCGAAATCGATTGCTGTTGAACCGTTCCTTAATCCCAAGACATCTCCTTTTGGAGTGAAAACAAATACTTCCTCGTCAAATAAATCTTCTTTGATTGATGCTAGGTAGTCATTATGATCATTAACACCATCTTCTTGTTGCCATTCAACTAATTGACGCAACCAATTAAATTTTTCTGAATCAGGATTTGCTGGAGATCCCCCTTCCTTATATTTCCAGTGAGCTGCAATTCCAAATTCTGAAACCCTATGCATTTCTGGAGTTCTAATTTGTACTTCAATAGGTCTGTGCCTGCCAATTACAGCTGTATGCAGGGACTGATAGCCATTTGGTTTGGGAAGGCCTATATAATCCTTGAAGCGTCCGGGTATTGGCCTGAATGTGTCATGTACAACAGCAAGAGCTCGATAACATGTCTCGACGTCTGAGACGATAATCCTTAGAGCAGCTACATCAAAAATTTCATGAAACTCTTTTTGTTGTCTTTGCATTTTGCTCCAAATTCCATATAAATGCTTTGGTCTACCACTTACTTCACATTGATGAAGTCCTGCGGAGTTCAAGCGATCTTTCAGTAATTGAACAGTTGTATTCAATCTCTCCTCCCTTTCACTACGCTTACTAGCTATCTGTTGTTGAATTTCGCGGAAGGGATCGGGTTCTAAAAGTTTAAATGCTAAGTCTTCTAATTCCCATTTTAAACGTCCTATTCCTAGGCGGTTAGCGAGTGGAGCATAAATTTCTCTTGTTTCTCTAGCTATTCGAGTTTGCTTTTCTTCTCCTAAGTAACTAATAGTACGCATATTATGAAGTCTGTCTGCAAGCTTAACTAGTACAACTCGAATATCGCTAGCCATGGCTAGAAACATTTTACGGAGGTTTTCTGCTTGAGCTTCTGTCCGATTGTTAAAATGGATTCCGCCTAATTTAGTAACACCTTCAACTAAATATCTAACTTCACTACCAAAATAACCCTCGAGTTGTTCTGGTGTGATGTCTGTATCTTCAACGACGTCATGCAAAAAACCTGCTGCTATTACGCTAGCACTTGCACCAATTTCCCTTAATAAGTCAGCTACTGCAACTGGATGAGTGATGTAGGGCTCACCACTTTTTCTGAATTGGCCTTTATGTAATTGATATGCGAGATCAAAAGCAGCAACTAAAAGTGCTTCAGAATCTCTTGGGCAACTTGCGCCTATTCCCGGTGGTATATTTTCAATGCAATTTTTTAACCATTCTGGCAAAATAATCTCATAATCATCAATATGTTTAATCTGATGAGTTCTAAGTTGTGGTTGGCCATCAAAAAATTCATCACAGACCGTATTTGTCTGGTTTGAATTTTGTGCAGAGGTGACTTTTGGCATAAGCACCGAAGCTTAATTTATTTTATTCAAACTCAACATTTCCTGCTACCTTTTTATGAATAATTGCTCAAAAGAAGTTTTAAAGATAAATAAATTTAATGCTATTTATCCAAATAGTACTACTTACGTATTAAACGGATTAAATCTGAAGATGAATCGTGGGGATAGGCTTGCATTAGTTGGTAGTTCAGGGTGTGGCAAAAGTACTGTTGCTAAGGCAATAATGCAGCTTCTTCCAGATGGAACTGCTTGTTATGGTGAGATTTTTTTAAATGGAAAAAATGTATTAAAATTAGACAAGAATTCTTTGCGAACTATTCGAGGAAAAGAGGTTGGATTGATATTTCAGGATCCAATGTCACGGTTAAATCCATTAATGACTGTTGGTGATCATTTAGTTGATACTTTTAAAGCTCATGATAATTCTGAACCAATTTATAACTTAGTAAAAAAAGCTAAAAGCATATTAGAAAAAGTTGGAATAGATCCTTTAAGGTTTAATTCTTTTCCACATGAATTTAGTGGAGGAATGCGACAACGCGTAGCTATTGCTTTGGCAATTTGTTTGAGACCTCCTTTGATCATTGCTGATGAACCTACTACTAGCTTAGATACAATAGTTGCTGATCAAATTATGAGTGAATTGAGTTTACTTTGTGATGAGATTGGGACTGCTTTACTATTAATTAGTCATGATTTATCTATGGCATATAAATGGTGTAATAAAATTGCAATACTTGATTGTGGGAAAATAGTTGAATCTGGAAATATTAAACAGATAATTAGTGATCCTAAAACAGATATTGCTCAAAGATTAGTGCATTCAGGAAGAATTTTAGAGGGTTCTGAGAGAGAAGTAATTAATAAAAGTACTGTACTATTGAGAGTAAATAGATTACGTTGCTGGCATGATTTAGGCTTTTGGCCATTCAATTCTTTTTGGTTGAAAGCTGTTAATGAAGTTACTTTTTCTCTGTATGAAGGTGAAACTCTTGGTATCGTAGGCCCATCAGGATGTGGGAAGAGTACTCTCTGTAGAGCGTTGACTGGTTTATTATCTACAAGAGGTGGAAGTGTTCTTTTTCTTGGAAAGAATATTTCAACTATCAATAGGAAATCTTTAAAACAATTACGTAAATATATTCAAATTATTTTTCAAGATCCTTCTGCTTCTTTAAACCCTAAGATGTCAGTAATGGAGGCAATTATAGATCCAATTCTTATCCATCAATTGTCAAGTCGATCTCAAGCCAGAGAAAAAGCTCGTAATCTTTTAGACCTAGTTGGTTTGGCTCCCACAGCAATGTATGAACAACGCTTACCTTCTCAACTTTCAGGAGGACAACAGCAAAGAGTAGCTATTGCAAGAGCACTAGCACTTAGTCCCAAAATACTTATCTGCGATGAAAGTGTCAGTATGTTAGATACAGAAATTCAAGCAGAAGTCTTAGAGTTACTAAGCTCTTTGCAAGAAAAATTGAAACTGTCTATGTTGTTCATAACTCATGATTTATCTGTTGCAGCAGGCTTTTGTCACAGAGTATTAGTGTTTGATAAGGGAAAAATTATCGAAGAAAATTTTGGTAAAAATTTGTTAAATGATCCTCAAAAATACTTAACAAAAAAGATGGTTAAGGCATGTCCTAGACTTCCGAATTAATATTGTTTTTATGTTGTAAAACTTTTAAAAGTCGTTCAAAGTCTTTAGGCAATGGAGCTGTGAATTTCATTTTCTCTAACGTTATTGGGTGTATTAAACCTAATTCAATTGCATGTAATGCTTGGCCACCAAGTTTAATAGGTAATTTTTTACATCTACTATAAGTTTGGTCTCCAATAATAGGATGACCGATATGTGCGCTATGAACACGAATTTGATGCGTTCTACCTGTATCAAGTTTGAATTTAAGAAGAGAAAAATTTCCTAGATTTTTAATTAATTTCCAATGTGTACAAGCATATCTACCAGATTCCTCATCAACTACAGCATATTTTTTTCTGTCTTTTGGATGTCGGCCAATACACCCGACAATCATACCTTCATTGTCTTTAATTGCTCCATGGACAACAGCAATATAATTTCTTGAGGCAACTCTTTTTTGAATTTGTATTTGTAGTTTAACTAAGGCTTCTTGAGTCTTCGCCACGACAATGCATCCAGTTGTGTCTTTATCTAAGCGATGAACGATTCCAGGTCTTAATTTACCTCCAATGCCAGGTAAATCTGGGCAATGATGTATTAATCCATTAACTAATGTTCCTGATTTATTACCTGGTGCAGGATGAACTGCTATTCCTGCTGTTTTGTTAATGACTATTAAATGATCATCTTCATACAAAATATCTAAATCAATTTCTTCTGGCCTTAAGTAAGGAAGAGGCTCAGGTGGTGGAACCCAAAGTTGAATTATGTCACCGGGTCTAACGGGGGTTTTTGCTTTTCCAGTTTTACCGTTTACTCTTGCGAACCCTGCTTCAATGAATTTTTGAATATGAGCTCTACTTTGTTCGGCTCGCTGACTTACCAGCCATCTATCAAGCCGCATAGGCAAAGGTTTCCTATATTCGCCCTCAAATAATTCACCTGGCCCTTGTCCAAATTCATGCTTAATTTCTTTATCCATTAGGGGAGTTCAAGAGAGATATTCCCCAATAAATTTTTGCGAAAATCATCAAGTAATCTTTGTGACATTCTTCGTATATCTCCGGAAGTGTGACGTTCTGCCGCTGAAAGTAGCCATAATGATTTATCTTTAATAGTTTCATTGACAAATATTCCATATCTATTTTGAAGACACATTGGCTTGATTCCAGCTTCTTGGATTTTTTCTAATGTCTCAAGAAGTTTCATAAAGCTAATGGCTACCTTTTCAGTATCGTATGCGGCTTGACCAATATCATCACAAATAGCCAGTTTCAATGCGGCATTTTGATCTTCGAATCGAGGCGGCAGAACGCCAGGAGCATCCAATAAATCTAGATCTTGACCCAATCTTACCCATCTCAAACTTCTCGTAACCCCAGGTTTTCTTGAGCTAGATACAACCTTTTTTTTAACTAGTCTGTTAATGAGAGCAGATTTTCCTACATTTGGAAAACCAAGAGTTAGAACTCTAATTGCACGATTTTTCATTCCTCTGTCAAGACGCCTTTGATTTAACTCTTGCCCAGCACGAATAGCGGCATGTTTGATTTGGAGAACGCCTGTTCCAGCTTTTGCATCACACCACCATGGTACTTTTCCCTCAGATCTTAATTTTTTATCCCATGCTTGATAAGCATCGACATTGATCATGTCTTTTCTATTCAGAACTAATATTTGCTTCTTTCCTTTTAACCATTTTTGGAGATATGGATGAGAGGTGGCAAGGGGTATTCTTGCGTCTCGCACTTCGAAAACTAGATCAACTTTACTCAGATTCTCTTTTAATTGTTTTTCTGCTTTAGCAATATGCCCCGGATACCATTGTATAAGTTGCTTGTTCACGGAATTTTTAAAATAATTTGGTTGAAATTGATTAATCTAAAAATTGTAAAAGTTGATTTTTGATTTATTTTGGAAGTGTAGTTTTCAAAATACAAAGTTCAATTTATCATCTGAAAAGATTAAATAAGTTGAAAATAGTAATGGAATTATTCATAATATCCTGACAAGACTTAAATTTAATTGATCTATCAAGATTGATAAAATTACAATATTTAATAACCTGCCGATGAAAAAAACTTTCTCAGATTGCAAGTTCAAAAAAAATTAGATCTCTAACTTTAAATCGCAAGTTTATTTTTCGCAGTGAGAGCAGGAAGCTTGAGGGATGGTTAATTATTTCAACTATAGATTTTTAATATATAGTAACCCGTTTTTAGGTTCTCAAGGGGTTAGGTAGATTTTTTCTATGTCTTAGTAATTACCCAATTAGTACCTTTGAAGAGCTATGGTCACTCAGTTTACTTTCTGAATCCCATACATTATGTCTAAGCGTTCCCTGTCAAGTCTCGGCGCTGAAGACTTATGCGGCAAGCGTGTGTTAGTGAGAGTTGATTTTAATGTCCCATTAGGAGATGAGGGGCAAATAACTGATGACACAAGAATTCGTGCTGCTTTACCAACTATTAATGACCTTTTGGAGAAGAGTTCAAGAGTCATTCTTTCTGCTCATTTCGGGAGACCAAAGGGAGAGGTGAATGAAACAATGCGTTTGACTGCTGTTGCTCAAAGACTTAGTGAATTGCTTGGAAAAACAGTTGTAAAAACTGAAAGTTGTATAGGAGCAGAAGCTAAGTCAAAAGTAGATGCTATGTCTAATGGCGATGTTGTTCTTTTGGAAAATGTTCGCTTTGTTTCTGGTGAAGAGACAAATGATACTGAATTTGCTAAAGAATTAGCTTCTTTGGCAGAAGTTTATGTTAATGATGCTTTTGGAGCTGCCCACCGTGCGCATGCCTCAACTGAAGGAGTTACAAAGTTCTTAAGTCCTTGTGTGGCGGGCTATTTAATGGAAAAAGAATTAAAGTACCTTCAAGGAGCTATCGATCAACCTAAGAGTCCCCTAGCAGCAATAGTTGGAGGTTCAAAAGTTAGTAGTAAGATAGGTGTGTTGGAATCTTTGATTGATAAATGCGACAAGATAATTGTTGGTGGTGGTATGGTATTTACTTTTTATAAGGCTAGAGGATTATCTGTTGGAAATAGTCTTGTAGAGGAAGATAAGCTTGAATTAGCTAGTGCTTTGGAGAAGAAAGCAAAAGAGAAAGGAGTTGAGTTTCTTTTGCCAACTGATGTTGTATTGGCTGATAATTTTTCTCCTGATGCAAATAGTAAAATTTCAAAAGTAGATGCTATTAGCGAAGGTTGGATGGGATTAGATATTGGTTCAGAATCAGTTGAACTTTTTCAGAACGCTCTGAAAGATTGCAAAACTGTTATTTGGAATGGACCGATGGGTGTCTTTGAATTTGAGAAATTTGCAAACGGAACAAATGCAATAGCAAATACTTTGGCTGAATTAAGTGCTCAAGGATGTTGCACGATTATAGGAGGTGGAGATTCAGTGGCAGCAGTTGAGAAAGCGGGTTTGGCGAAAAACATGTCTCATATCTCGACTGGGGGTGGCGCAAGCCTTGAACTTTTGGAAGGGAAAGTTCTTCCTGGAGTTTCTGCTTTAGATGATGCTTGTTAATTTAAATTTAATTTGCTAATTGTTAAAAGTAGGTTTTATAAACCTACTTTTATTTTTTTTGTAAAGGAATAAATCCCTTCTGGATGAGTAATTATTGCTGAAATAGTTTGAGAGCCAGGTTCTAATGGTGCTTGAATATATTTAAATAGACCACCTGATTGATTAGGCTTAATACCAAAAAGATCATTCGATATAATCATTTTCTCATTATTTTTAAGTACAATCATTCCACTAGCTGTTAATAAATTATCTAGCGGTCTTTCGATGATTAAATTTATTTCATATCGTTCACCAGTAAGAACTTTATCAGGAGAAATTATTTTTACAATTAAGGGAGATTGTTGACTATTAAGAATTGACTCTTCATCAATAACTTGATAACTTTTGATTTTATTTTTGTAAGTTTCAATTTTAACAGTTTGTTTAGTATATAGATTATAAATTTGATTTCCAATTGTTCTAGTAGATTTAATTTTTACATCTAGGAGAGACTTTTTTGGATCATTTCTAGTCATTTTAATTGACCATTTCGAATCTTTGTATTTGTTTCTAAAATCTAAAGACTGTTTATTAAATTTATAGAATGATTGTTTTGAAAAGAGGTCTTTCACTAAATCATCTTTTTGCTCGTTGAGGATTTGCTCTAATTGATTGCTTAACAACTGACTATTTATATTTTTGCTTAAAGCAGAATTGATCAATAGTGGATATAGAAAGAAAAAACCTATTAATTTGGTTGTCAGTGAATGTCTCACGCCTACCTTTTTTACTCAATATAACTTAGCCTTAAAAGATAGGGTTATTTAATTTATGCCTCGCCTTTTAATTGCTGCAAGCGGAACGGGTGGGCACATTTATCCTGCATTATCTTTCGCCGATTCACTTGCAAATTCTTGGGAAATAGAGTGGCTAGGTGTACCCAATAGGCTTGAGGTTGAACTAGTTTCAGAGAAATACAATTTAATTAAGTTAAAAGTTGGAGGATTACAAGGAAATATTTTTAGAAAACTGTTTGATTTCTGTAAATTACTCTTTGCGTCTGTTCAAGTCTCTGTATTATTACGTCAAAAAAAAATTAATGTTATTTTCACCACTGGTGGCTATATATCTGCTCCTAGTATTCTCGGTGCAAAGATGGCTGGTATCCCAGTTTTACTGCATGAATCTAATGCGATTCCTGGCAAAGTAACTAGGCTGTTGGGTAGGTTTTGTGATCATGTAGCTTTAGGAATCCCATCAGCATCTGAGTATTTGCAAAGATGTAGAACAAGCTTTACAGGAACACCTGTAAGGTCAGAATTTTTATTAGAAAAGTCTCTACCAAGTTGGGTCCCTCTGGGAGAGGGCGTATTGATTGTGGTAATGGGAGGTAGTCAAGGAGCAATAAAAATGAATGAAATGGTAAGAAAGATTTTACCTTGCTTGATTGAGAAGGGTTGTAGAGTTATTCACTTGACTGGTAAAAACGATTGCTTTTATAGAAATCGAGATAAAGATAAAAGTCACCCTAATTTAGTTGTAAGAGACTTCAGTGATGAAATACCTGCCTTGCTTCGAAATGCTGATCTTGCAATTAGTAGGTCAGGAGCTGGTGCGGTTTGTGAATTAATGGTAACCAAGACCCCTTCAATTTTAATACCTTTTCCAAGCTCTACCGATCAACATCAAGAGCTTAATGCTGCTTATATGGCCAGATTTGGAGGGGCTATAATAGTTAATCAACATGACCCAGAAAAAAACATTTTGAAGAATATTTTATCGAATTTATTGGATTCTAATTCTCTTAGTGAAATGAAATTAAATATGAATAATCATGATTATTCATATCCTGAAAAAAAGATAATCGAAATAATAAATTCTATTAGTTAATGTAATCTTTTAGTGTATTAATAATTTGAATATTTTGCTCTCTTTTTAGAAGACTGATTCTAAACCAATTTTCATCTAAGTTTATAAATGATCTACAGTCTCGTAATAAAATTCCTCTTTTTTTTAAATTCTCAAGAAGATTTAATATAGAGCTCTCACTTTTTATTAATTGAAAGTTCGTAGTTGATGGTAGAGGCTTAATAGTAGAGAAACTTGACAAACTTTGATATAGCCATTTCCCTTCTTTTTCTACCCATTTATGGATCTTATTTAATCTTTTTTTATACATTTTAGAATCTTTCATGATCATCTTAGTTGCATTGATAGCTAGCGTATTTATAGGCCATGGATCTCTTATCTCTTTCCATTTTAATAACCTATCTGAGTTTGTTACGGCATATCCAATCCTTAAGCCAGCAATACCAAGGAATTTAGTTAAACTTCTTATTACTATTAGGTTCTTATATCTATTTGTTAAATCTATAATTGATTGACTTTCACCTCCAGGGACAAGAGAAATAAATGCTTCATCGCAAATTACAAGTTTGTAATTTGCTAATAAATTTTCTATTGAAGAACGACTCCATAATTGACCAGTTGGATTATGTGGATTGGTAATCCACAAGACATTTGCTTTTGGTTCAATTGGAAATGATTGAGGATTGCTATTTGTCCAAGATAAGGGTAGAGGATTATGAACATAAGGAGCATTCCAGCATTTTAAAGCTCTTTGATAATCTCCAAAACCAGGAGAGGGTAAAGAACTTATTCCATTTAAACTTGCATCTCTTGCTGCCCACGTAAATAATTCAGAGGCTCCATTGCCAGGTAAAATCATTGATGGCTCAATATTATGCCATTTTGAAATAGCATTATTCACTTCAAAATAACTTCTATCAGGATAAGATCTAATAGACCCGTTTTTTATACTATTAATAAGATAATTATTTAATTTTTTAGGTAATTTAAAAGGGACTATTGATGCACTTGCATCGATTATATTTTCAGTAGACAGTCCTAATTTTCTAGCTTCTTTTTCAATATTACCTCCATGACTTTCAAAGTTTATTTTCATTATATTTGATACAATCTTATTATTAGTTTAAAATATAATCATAAAAAATCAAAAAATTTTATTTGATTCCTTTTGAATTTTACTTCCATGGTTCTTCGGAACCGATGGCCTCTTTAATATTTCGGAATCCATGTTTTTCCATTTGCAGGATTAATCCATCTAGTATGTCTGGAACTAAATTTGGTCCCTCAAATATCCACCCAGTATAAATCTGAACCAGTGAGGCACCAGCTGTAACTCTTTCCCATGCCGCTTTTGCTGAATGAATTCCACCCACACCAATCAGAGGTAAATCATTTTCAGTACTTCTTCTTAGTCTCCGAATAACTTCCAGTCCTCTTTTTTGTAAGGGTAGACCACTTAATCCTCCATTTTCTTGTTCTAGAGTATTGCCAGTTTTGATTTTTAGATTTTTCAAATCAAATCGATCTAAGCTTGTATTGATTGCAATGATTCCATCGATGCCATTTTCCATCGCAACTCTTGCAATTTCATCAATTGCTTCATTGGAAAGATCTGGGGAAATTTTTACAAGCAAAGGAGGACAATTGGATAAATCTTTAAGCGTTCTTATTAATTTTTTTATTTGTTTTGTTCCTTGTAATGAACGAAGGCCTGGGGTATTAGGTGAACTAACATTAATTACTGCATAGTCTGATAAAGGAGCCAATAGTCTTAGAGATAGAGAATAGTCCTTATGGGCTTCATCGAGTGGTGTGATTTTTGACTTTCCTAAATTTATTCCTAGGACACAAGGTCTATTTCCTGGTGCAAGGATTTTCTGTTTTTCTATTGTTTTCAAAAATTTCTCTGCTCCTTGGTTATTGAATCCCATTCGATTCAACGCAGCTTTCTCTTTTGCAATTCTGAAAAGTCTAGGTTTTGGATTGCCTTCTTGGGCATGCCAAGTAATAGTTCCCAATTCGGCGAAACCAAATCCAAAATAATTCCAAAGACCTGCTCCTACGCCATTCTTGTCAAATCCTGCAGCAAGTCCCAAAGGATTTTTAAAGTGAGATCCAAAAATATTTTGATTTAAGCTTGAATTGTTTCTTTGCAAATCACTTGATGCTTTTAAAAGGATATTAGAAATTAATGGAAAGTTTCTATTTAATGATGCGAATTTAATTGCATTAAGGGCTGAATTAGTAACTATTTCTGCATCAATACCCTCGTCTTGAGATAGAAGCTGACCAAGCAGAATGTTGTATAAGTCGTTTTTTTTAGTTGTTGGCAAAATCTTTTAGTTGTATTTTCCTCCCTTTAGAAAAAGCTACCGCAATTGCATCAACTCTGTCATTATCCTTTTCTCCGCTATGACCTTTGACATATTGAAGTTTGATTTTTGGTAGCTCAGGATTGTCAAGAGCTTTCCATAAATCTTGATTGAGAACTGGTTTGCTAGATGCAGTTTTCCAGCCTTTCTTTTTCCAATTTGGCATCCATTTTTCCATACCATTAATTAAATATTTGCTATCAGTTTTAATAGTTAGTGAAGGGTCAAATTTTATGTTTTTTAATTTTTCTAGAACAAATAATGCAGCCTGTAATTCCATGCGATTATTTGTTGTCTCGGGGGAGTTACCACCGAATTCAATCTCGCTTCCATCCTGGAATCTGATTAATGCTCCCCAGCCACCCGGACCAGGATTACCACTACATGCACCATCGGTTGCTGCAGCAATCGCTAATTTTTCTTCTTTAGACATAAAAAAAAACCGGTCTGTATAGACCGGTTTTATATAAGCAGAAAACAGGTGTTTTTCCAGTAACGATATTTATTTTAAAGTTACTTTTCCGCCAACAGCCTCAATTGCTTTCTTTAAAGCCTCAGCATCTTCTTTTGTTGCTCCTTCTTTTATTGTTTTTGGAGCAGCTTCAACTAAGGCTTTTGCTTCGCCAAGGCCTAAACCTGTGGCATTGCGAACTTCTTTAAGGACTTTGATTTTAGATGAAGCGTCAAAGCTTTCTAAAACAACCTCAAATTCAGTTTTTTCTTCAGCAGCATCAGCACCATCGCCACCAGCAGCAGCTCCTGGAGCGGCCATGACAACGCCGGCAGATGCGGCAGCAGATACACCAAAAGCTTCTTCTATTTGCTTAACAAGCTCTGAGGCTTCAAGTAAAGAGAGAGTTTTTAATGAATCTAAGATTTCATCGGTTTTTGCAGACATGGTTTAAATCAGCAACTAAGTAAGTAGAAAACAAATTGTTAAAAAAGGAGGCTCAGCTCTCGCCGCTCTCAGAATGTTGTTTAAGAGACCTTGCAAGTCCAGAAGGAACCTCGTTGATACCAATAGCGATTTTGCTTGTTACGGAATTCAATGCACCAGCAATTTGTCCCATAAGTGCTTCCTTGCTCGGAAGTTTTGCAATCGCTTTGATTTCATCTTGAGATAAGAGTTTGCCTTCGAAAAGACCTCCTTTTGTCTCAGACTTTTGAGTTTCTTTTTGAAATGCTTGTACAGCTTTAACAGCACTGCCAACATCTCCTTTGATTAAAACAAAGGCGTTGGTTCCAGTAAGCAATGAATCCAAACCAGTCCAGGAATCTTTTCCTTTTATGGCTTGACGCATCAAGGTGTTTTTAGTGACCTTGCATACACCATCGCTTTGTTGCAATTTTGAGCGCAAGTCAGACATCTCTTTTGTGGATAAGCCCTTGTAATCAAGAACTAATGCCATTTCGGAGTTGTCTAATAGATCCTCTATTTTTTTGACGATCTGCTTTTTGCTTTCCAGCGTGCGGCCCATAATAATTGGATCGAATCGGGGGAAGAACTGGACATACGGCCATATTCCCTTATGGGAATCGAGGCCGCTAACGATTCAATCCAAAAAGATAAATCCTGCGTATTCCTCGGCGGGGTTTAAAGATTCTATTAAATGGAGGTTTAATAGATATCAGACCTGCTGTCTTTGGCTGGGCGCATGCCCTTGTGGCTATGCCACTTAGCTAATTTACAACAATAAGGGTCACTTTTCTTTCTGCAATTCTTGTAATTCGTTTATATCTACTTCTATGGATGGTCCCATTGTAGACGTGATAAAGAAGCTTCTCCAAAATTTACCTTTTGCACCGCTTGGTTTGTTTTTTTCTATTGTTGCTTGCAGAGTCTTCAGATTTTCAAGGAGTGCCTCTTCTGAAAAACTTGCTTTACCGAATCGAACGTGAACAATTCCTGCTTTGTCTGCTCTGAATTCAAGTTTTCCTGCTTTAAATTCTTTAATAGCTCCTTCTAAATCGGTCGTAACTGTTCCTGCTTTTGGATTAGGCATAAGCCCTCTAGGACCAAGCACTCTCCCAAGTTTTGCTACCTTAGGCATCATATCTGGAGTTGAAATTAGGAGGTCAAAGTTCATTTCTCCTTTGTTGATTGAATCAACTAAATCTTCCTCTCCAGCGAGATCAGCACCTGCTTTAGTTGCTTCATTCACTTTCTCACCGCGTGTAATAACCGCTATTCGTATTTTCTGACCGGTCCCACTTGGTAAGGCAACTGTTGTCCTTAGTTGCTGATCAGTATATTTTGGGTCAATACCGAGTCTTATATGAGCTTCAATAGTCTCATCGAATTTTGCATTGGCATTTTCCTTGACTAGCTTTATAGCTTCAATTGGAGAATATGAACGTTCTTCCACTTTGGAAAGTAACGTTGTCATCCTTTTTGAAAAATTTTTCATAATAATTTGGGGTACATTCGAGTTTTAGTCTCCCCCTTTTAAGAGAACGTTTGGTGATTTTACGATTTAATTAGTCCTTTATGGAAACACCCATATTTTTGGCAGTTCCTTCAATGACTTTCATCGCTGATTCGATGCTGCTGCAATTGAGATCAGGAAGTTTTGTTTTAGCAATTTCCTCAAGTTGACTATTACTAATCGAGCCAGCAGATCCTTTCGCTGACTCTCCTGAACCTTTCGCAATTCCTGCTGCTTTAGTTATCAAAACAGAAGCAGGAGGTGTTTTTGTTATGAAAGTAAAACTTCTATCTTCGAAAACTGATATTTCTACAGGAATAACAAAGCCAGCTTTGTCTTGTGTTCGCGAATTGTATTCTTTGCAAAACGCCATTATGTTTACCCCATGTTGACCAAGTGCAGGGCCAACAGGAGGAGCAGGGTTGGCTTTGCCAGCCTGTAAGGCCAACTTGATCAGGGCTACTACTTTCTTTGCCATCGGCTGAAAATTGAACTAATGCGGAAAACCTGAAGTTAATCAGATTAAATTATCTATTAAACTTAACTCCTAGACTGACCAGACAGCAAAAGGAAATTAAAAATCAATTTTGTTTAGTTATTTGAGAAAATTCGAGCTCAACTGGAGTTTCTCTCCCGAAAATTGATAAAAGAGCCTTGAGTTTGTTTCTTTCTCCTGAAACTTCAATAACTTCTCCTTGGAAATCTTTGAAAGGACCAGCAGTTACAACAATCTGATCACCTTCCTCTACATCCAACTTGACAACAGTTTTCTTTTCAGCTGCTCGTTTGAAAATTCTATTAACTTCTTGTCTGCTGAGAGGGCGAGGTTTTATGTGTCCGCGTGCTTTACCAGTAGCTCTACGGTCCTCTGCACCAACAAAATTAATTACATTCGGAGTACTTCTTACAGCCATCATTGTGTCTTCATCTAACACCATACGAACCAGCACATATCCAGGGAAAACTTTTTCTTCGGTTGTCTGCCTACTACCATCTTTTTTTAGCTTAACCGCTGGTGTTTGAGGGATTTCTATCTCTATTATTCTGTCACTAACACCAAGAGTGATTGCTCTTTGCTCAAGGGTCGCTTTTACCTTCTTTTCGCAACTTGAGGCAACCTGAATAGCGTACCAACGGGCAATATTTGTCTTGATTGCTTGATTTGCAAAAAGTGATTGATCATCCTCAATTATTTTTGAATCTTTAGCTGGGGTGGTTTCAATCTCTGACACTGGAAAAATTGTGAGTGGTTTAAAAATTTAGGTTAGTCAACTCAGCGAAATATCTGAGTAGAGGCCCATCCATAAAAACGGCTTACAGCAGCGATTGATACTGCTGATAAAGTGACCATTAAAATCACTGCAACAGATTCGCTAAAAAGTTGTTGGCGTGAAGGCCATACAACAAGTTTCATTTCATCAATTGTAGAGGATAAAAAACTCTTTTTTAAGGCAGTCTTTTCCTTTTTTGTAGGAATTACCTTTTCTTGATCCTCTTTAGAGGTTGGACTTGTCACTTTGGGAAGACTAAATGGATTGTAGTTTAAAAAGAATGGCTATTAACCTACACTAACTTATGTTTGATAGATTAGTTATCTATTAAAAAAAGAAGTTTTTTGGGATCATCATCTTTAGTTTCAACCCTTATTGATCTTGCATCTTCAAAAGTCTCTTCTAAGATTTGTGTGGCCAGTGGGTTTTCTAACCTTCTTCTAATCACTCTTCTTAGCGGTCTAGCCCCGTATTCAGGTTCATAGCCTTCTTCAGCAAGAATTTTAATAGTGTTTTCGTCAACAAAAAGGTCTAAACCTTGTTCCTTTAGAAGCTTCTTTAGTTCATCAAGTTGAAGTCGAACTATTTGCTCTAGGCTGTCAGGTTTAAGTGGACTAAATCTTATTACTTCATCAATGCGGTTCAAAAATTCAGGTCGAAAATGTTTTGTTAGAGCTTCGTTGATTTTTTGATCTAATTCTTGTAACAGAATATTTTTGTTTGAATTTTCGCTTTGAAGTTGCAGTGAATTATTTAAGATTGCTTTGCTAGCAAGATTGCTTGTCATAACAATAACTGTATTTCTAAAATCTACTGTGCGACCTTGAGAATCGGTCAGTCTTCCATCATCTAATACCTGTAAAAGGATGTTGAAAACTTCTTGATGAGCTTTTTCAATCTCATCAAGAAGCAAAACTGCATAAGGTCTTTTTCTAATTGCCTCTGTTAATTGACCACCTTCTTCGTAACCCACGTATCCAGGCGGTGCACCTAAGAGTCTTGAAACAGCATTCCTCTCCATATATTCACTCATATCAAGTCTCAACAAAGCATCCTCTTCATCGAATAAAGAACTTGCTAGTGATGTGGCAAGTTCAGTTTTCCCAACACCTGTAGGGCCTAGAAAAAGAAAGGATCCAATGGGCCTTCTTATGTCCTGCATCCCAGCTCTTGCTCTACGAATTGCTGCTGAGACTGCTTGAACAGCATTCGATTGGCCAATCACTTTTTTTTCTAAGTCTTGTTCTAAATTTAAAAGTTTCTGTCTTTCACCTGATAAAACCTTTCTTACAGGAATTCCTGTCCATCTTGAGACAACATCAGCGATGTCTTCTGGATTAACTTCGTCTGTTAGTAAGTAATTACCATGCTCATTGTCTTCTTGAATAGAAACTTCTATTTTTTTTATCCTTTCTTGTAATTGAAAAAGTTGTTCATATTTAAGCCTTTCTACTTCTTCTATGTCACCAAAGCTTTCGACTTCTCTTATTAAATTTTTTAATTCTTTCAAGCTTATTTTTAGTTCTTTTAATTCAGTTGATTTATAAATCTGATCTTGCCACCTTTGTTTAATCTCAGCTAACTCAAAGAGTAGCAATTCTTTTTTTTCTTGAAGATTATTTATAATCTCTAATGTTGTATCTTTATCTGCATTTAAAATCGATGACTCTAAATAATCAACCTGAGATTCTTTCTCTTCTATAATTTTTGGTTTTGATGTAGATTCTATTCTTACTTGAGCTGAAGCCTCGTCGATCAAGTCAATAGCTTTATCTGGTAGGCATCTATCACTTATATATCTATGTGCTAAACGATTTGCTGTGATTAGTGCTTCATCGGTAATAATTACTCCGTGATGAACCTCGTAATTTTCTTTAAGTCCTTTTAAAATTCTCAAGCTTAAATCTAAGTTGGGTTCTTTAATTGATACTTGCTGAAATCGTCTATTAAGAGCTAGGTCTTTTTCGATCGTACGTCTATAATTTTCTGGAGTAGTTGCACCAATGCATCTTAAGTCTCCACTTGCTAGTAATGGTTTTAATAGGCTACCAGCATCAGTATTTGATCTGTCGTTGCTTACAATTGTGTGTAATTCATCTATAAATAGGATTACTCCTTTTTCACTATTGTTGATTTCACTTAACAATGATCTAAAGCGCTCTTCAAATTGCCCTCGAAATTTAGCTCCAGCAATTAATGCACCGATATCAAGTGAAATTAGCCTTAACCCTTGAAGAGATTCAGGAAGTTCGTTTTCTACAATCTTTTGAGCTAATAATTCTGCAATAGCTGTTTTTCCAACACCAGGAGCACCAATTAGTACTGGATTGTTTTTACCTCTTCTAGATAAAACTTTTGTAATTGCTTTTATTTCAGACTCTCTGCCAATCACAGGGTCTAATGTTCCATTTTCAGCTTCAGTTGTAAGATCTTTGCAGTATAAATCTAAGGCACTTGGTGCCTCATTAAGGTTTAAAGGTTCTTGCTTTGATGTGATCTCTTCTTTAGAGAGAAGAGGCAGTGGCTCGGGTTTTGGATCTTTTGAAGTGGTTGGGGTAGGCATAAAAGACTGTGAATCTTTCTGTGGTCGATTTGTTATTGGTTTGTCTTGATTTATTTTTGATTGTTTAAATGACTTGGGTGCTGGTAGTCGTCTCAATTCCGCTTCGAGAATTTCACTCGGTAGACCTGCTTGATAAAAAAGATCTTCTCCTAAGCGATTATCTCTGCCAATTGCTATGAGGATATGAGATATTTCTATTTGATTAGATCCCCATCGAGAGCGAAAATCATCAGCGACTTCAAGAAGAATTTCTAAGTCTTCTCCAATAAATAAATCTGGTTGGTTGTTTATTGGTAGTTCAGCGATAAAGTTTTCTAAAATTTCATTTAAATCTTTATGGTTTACGGGTAAGGAATTTGTATATTTTTGATATTTTTTATTTCTAAAAAGCACTTCAATAAGATGCTCAACATCTAAGTTCTTATGTCTCCACCTTCTGGCAGATTGTTCAGCAATTAATAGAAGACTCCAAGCTTCATCGCTAAAAGAATCTGGTTCTGTAGTTAGACTTCCATTCATTTTTGATGACTTTTGATTCAAAGTGGTCATTTGCCTACTGAGTTTTGGTTGAGACCATTTATCTATATGAGTATTTTCTTTTAAGACAAATTTGATTGATTAGGTCTTGGAAAGCAAGCTAGATTAGCAATTAAGGAACATATAGGAATAATGTAGTTCATAAGATCTAAAAATCATCTTAAATTCGTGGCTGACTCTCTAGAACTTGTAATTGATACCATTATGGCCAGAGAAGTGTTGGACTCACGTGGTAATCCAACAGTTGAGGCTGAAGTTCTTTTAGAAGGTGGTGCCATAGGACGTTCAATTGTCCCAAGTGGCGCAAGCACTGGAGCTCATGAAGCTCATGAATTAAGAGATGGTGGTAAGCGTTATCTGGGTAAAGGAGTCCTCAAGGCTGTTAATCACATAGAAGAAAATATTGCTCCCGCTCTATGCGGTCTGTCCTCTTTAGATCAAGGTACGGTTGATTCTGTAATGAAACAACTTGATGATACTGACAACAAATCAAATCTTGGGGCCAATTCAATTCTTGCTGTCAGTATGGCTACTGCAAGAGCCGCAGCAAATGGATTGGGATTACCTCTGTATAGGTATTTAGGAGGGCCAATGTCATCATTATTACCAGTTCCATTGATGAATGTCATTAATGGAGGAGAACATGCAGCAAATAATTTAGATTTTCAAGAATTTATGTTGGTTCCTCATGGCGCTGAAAGCTTCAGAGAAGCATTGAGAATGGGAGCTGAGGTCTTTCATACGCTTAAAGATTTATTGAGTCAGAAAGGTTTATCAACTGCTGTTGGAGATGAAGGGGGATTCGCTCCAAATCTTGAGAGTAATAAAGCAGCAGGTGATTTATTAATGCAAGCAATTGAACAGGCGGGATTTAAACCAGGAGAACAAATCTCTCTAGCTTTAGATGTTGCGAGTACGGAGTTTTATGAGGAGGGGCAATATTCTTATGGTGGAAATTCTTACTCCAGCGAGCAAATGGTTGAGGAACTGGCTGGATTAGTGAATTCATTTCCAATTGTTTCTATTGAAGATGGATTAGCGGAAGATGATTGGGATGGTTGGAGCTTGCTTACTAAAAAGCTCGGCAAAAGTGTGCAATTGGTTGGAGATGATTTATTTGTTACCAACACACTTCGTTTGCAAAGAGGGATTGATGAAAATATTGCAAATTCAATATTAATTAAGGTGAATCAAATAGGTTCTTTGACTGAAACCCTTGAAGCTATAGATCTTGCCTCAAGATCAAGCTACACAACTGTTATTAGTCATAGAAGTGGAGAAACTGAAGATACAACTATTGCTGATTTATCAGTAGCAACTAAATCTGGTCAAATCAAAACAGGTTCATTGAGTAGGAGTGAAAGAGTCGCGAAATATAATCAATTACTTCGTATTGAAGATGAGTTAGGGAGTCAAGCAACATATGCTGGACTTGTTGGATTGGGACCAAGAGGAAGATTGAAAGGGTGATTTCAATAAACTAGCGGGAGCCTCGTCTTCCTTGGAAATTATCAAGTCGATTTTCGTTTCTCATTTTGAATTGTAATGTGATCCAATTCAGAGCTATTGGAAACCCTGGAATTAATGGTATGAAAAATAAATATGGTTTGCTATTTGAGGCTAATAAAGCTGACGATATTGCAAGTGAGCCAAGGAGAACGGAATTACCTAGTGTTTGTTGAGCGTTAATCATTCTTCTCAGTTGTCTGTCTGATTCACCCATTCGTACTTGAAGTTGCAAGTCGCCTTGTTCAAGTCTTTCTAGATTTTCATCTAAGCGTTTTGGCAACCCAACAGCTTTACTGCCTATTTCAGTAACTTGTCTTCCTAATTCATTAAATAGATCATTAGAGTCTGGATTCTTTGAAGTCATGAGAGGGAGAAGGAAGGGTTTTGCTATTGCTATTAAGTTGAATTCTGGGTCTAAATATCTTCCAACTCCTTCAAAAGTAGATAATGCTCTAAAAACAAAAATCAACTCAATTGGTATTCTAAAGGGTTTCCCATAAGCTAGTTCAGATATATCCCCAGAGAGCTTTTCTATGATTTGAGAATCAAAAGGAGGAGTGAGGGCTTCATTTAACATTATTCTTATTAATCTTCTAACTGGACCTATTTCAATATTCTCCTCTATTAATCCAGCAATTTGAAGTTCTTTGACTAGTCCACTAACGTCTCTCAGCGCTGCGGCTTTTATCATTGAATTGAGCCTGCCTCTAATACGCTCAGAGACAAAACCCATCATTCCAAAATCATAGTAAATGAGAGAACCACTCTTAGAAACAGCTAAATTACCAGGATGAGGGTCAGCGTGAAAAAAACCGTAATTAACTAATTGCTTCAAATAACTGGTAGCCCCAATCTTTGCTATTGAAGAAGTATCAATATTATTACTTTTTAGAGATTTAATATCATTGATCTTAATTCCTGGTAAATACTCCAAGCATAAAACTTTACTTGTGCTTAAATCCCAAAATACACTTGGGATTAAAATATCTGAGTCATCTATAAATTGCTGTTTAAATCTTGCCGCATATTGAGCTTCAATTCGAAAATCTAGCTCTCTGAGTAATACTCTCCTAGACTCCTTTGCAATACCTATCCAGTCATTACCTCGACTTAAAGACTTTATTCTTTGTACTACTTTAGCAACTTGATTCATTACATCTAAGTCAAGCCTAAAAAACTTTTCTATATCTGGTCTTTGGACTTTAAAAATGACATTTTTGCCATTATTTAATTTAGCTTTATGAACTTGAGCAAGTGAAGCTGAGCCAATTGGATTTTTATCAATACTTATGATTTTTTTATATGAATTCCCAAGTTGTTTTGTTAAAATTTCATCGACTTTTTTAAATGCAAAAGGTGGAACTCTGTCTTGTAGAGTGGTAAGCTCATTTACCCATGCAGATGGAATAACATCAGCTCTAGCAGATAAAAGTTGGCCTAATTTTATAAATGCTGATCCTAAATTAATTAATTCTTTTGTAACCCATTTTGCTCTTGAAGTAGTTCTTTTTTCTCTTTTTTTATTTGTATATCCTTTTAAATAACTCCATTTTTTAGAATCAAACCATAAATAGAAAAGTAAACCTAATAATATTATCCAAATCCTAAAGGCTCTAAAAAATCTTTGAAGTTGACTAGCTAAAAATATCAATTTTTCCCCTCAATATCTTTATTAATATCGATAACTTTTGATCTGAGATTATCTATTTGAATTTGAATTGAATCTTCTTTGCTTAATTGTTCCTCAGAAGTTTTTTCTTTTGATTCATTAGTCTTTTTTTCTAGACGTTCAGATTCTTCAATAACCTCTTCTTTAAAGCTATCCCATTCATTTTGGAGCTTTTGGGGTAACTCTTCAGCAATTTCAGTGAATTCTTGAGCAGAATTTATCAATTTCCCTGTTATGCGAGCTGATATTCGGTTTATAACTGCTTTAAGCAGTATCTCTGAGTCGCTCAAGAATCTAAATAATCAGCTTATACTGTAGAAGATTTAGGTTTCTTTGTGTCTTCGGATTGAAACTAGGTATGGGCAGATTTGCTCTTAATCAATTAAATCTATTTAGAAGATTGTTTGTTATTGTTCATCTTAGAAAATTTTCATTAGAGTTGGATAAGCAAACATTTGATTTGATTTGGGGAAAAAGTTTAATCTATTAACCCAAGTGATCTCAATACATTCCTTTCTCTTCTTGAAAGAGAGCAAAACCTACTAAGAGAATTTCCATTGGAAACCATTGAAACTGATGTTGTCATAGTTGGTGGTGGGCCTGCTGGTTGCAGTTGTGCGCTTTACACCTCCCGAGCAGATTTAAGAACAGTAATCCTTGATAAGAATCCTGACGTAGGAGCACTAGCAATAACCCATCAAATTGCTAATTATCCAGGAGTTTCTAGTGAAATGAGTGGAGAGGCCTTGTTGAAATTGATGAGAGATCAGGCTACCCAATACGGGGCTGATTATCGAAGAGCTCAAGTTTTTGGAATTGATTCTAGTGGTGACTGGAAAACTATATACACCCCAGAAGGAACTTTTAAAGCAAAAGCACTTGTCGTCGCAAGTGGTGCAATGGGAAGGCCAGCTTCATTCAAAGGTGAGGCTGAATTTCTTGGTAGAGGAGTTAGCTATTGCGCGACTTGTGATGGGGCTTTTTATAGAGATCGTGAGGTTGCCGTTGTTGGTATCAATAAAGAAGCAATCGAAGAAGCAAATGTTCTTACAAAATTTGCTTCCAAAGTTCATTGGATAACATCTAATGATCCAAAATCAGATGACCATCATGCGCAAGACCTCTTATCAAAACCAAATGTAAACCATTGGAGTAAGACTAGGTTAATGCAGATTGAAGGTGATGATGGAGGTGTGACAGGCATTAAGGTTAAAAATCGTTCAATTGATACCCATCAAGATTTAGCTCTTGAAGGAGTTTTTGTATACATGAGCGGATCAAAGCCTATTACAGACTTTCTTGGTGATCAGGTCGCTTTTAAGGATGATGGCGGGGTTTTGGTGGATGATTTTATGTCGACAACAGTTGAAGGGGTGTGGGCGATTGGCGACATCAGAAATACCCCTTTTAAGCAAGCTGTTGTGGCAGCATCGGATGGATGTATAGCCGCTATGGCGATAGATAGATACTTAAATAGTAGAAAATCAATTCGTGTCGACTGGGTTCATGCTTGATGTGAAAAACTGAGAAGTTTTTTTAAAGAGGAGTTGCTTCTGAAACATAAGCAACTCCCCCGTAGTAACTTAGAACAGATTTTATATGTTCTCTTATTTTATCAATTATCTCTTGCTCACAAAAAATAATTACATGTGCATTTGATCCAAATCCAGTAAATTCCATATCTTCTGTGACAATTCTTTCTGGGCCTCTTCCAGTTGCATGTTTCATAACAGTATAGCCAGGCACTTCAGCCTTTTCTAATGCTGATAGAACATCATCTAGTTCTCTTTCGCTAAAAATTAAGTCAAGTCTTTTCATGCTTTTGAATATTAAATTTGAGGAATCATTGTGT
Source organism: Prochlorococcus sp. AG-402-B05 (assembly GCA_003279635.1). Classification (GTDB taxonomy): domain Bacteria; phylum Cyanobacteriota; class Cyanobacteriia; order PCC-6307; family Cyanobiaceae; genus Prochlorococcus_B. Next base: position 25,558 of record QCHK01000014.1, read on the forward strand.
TTACTAAGCTCATATAAACAGGTATCCCAAATATTATGTTAAAAGGAAAGGTTAACCCAAGAGTAGTTGAAATGTAATAACTGGGCCTAGCTTCAGGCACTGTCATTCTCATTGCTGTTGGTACAGCGAGATATGAAGCACTTGCACATAGAACAACAAATAATAGTGCATTGCCTGAATCTAAATTTAGGAATCTTGCTACTACTGAACCTAATACTGCATTAACTATTGGCATCATTATCGAAAACATAATTAGAAAAGCACCGGTTTTATTTAAACGAGCGAGCCGTTGAGCTGCCACAATTCCCATGTCTAACAGAAAGAAACACTCAGCCCCATAAAAAAGTTCTCCAGTGAATGGTTCCATCTTTTTAATGTCAGTGGGATCAACAGCTGATGTCAAAAAACCAATTAAAAGGCTTCCTAGTAATAAATAAACTGAACCATTAAGCATTGACTCATGAAGAATTGAGCCCCATTTCATCTTTCTTTTAATGGGCCTATTTTTTGTTGCTCCAAACTTGACTAATAGAAGACCAATTATTATTGCTGGAGACTCCATAAGTGCTAAAGCTGCAACCATAAAACCATCAAAGGGTATATTTTGACTTTCTAAAAAGCTCTCAGCAGTTATAAAAGTAACGGCACTTATTGATCCATATGCTGCAGATATTGCTGCTGCATTAAAAACATCAAATTTTAATCTCAGGATTACAAAGCAAATAAGAGGGATTAAAAGAGACATTGATATTGCAGCAACCACAGTGGGAAGAACTGGATAACTAAAGCCACTTTTCTGAAGTTCAATCCCTCCTTTGAAGCCTATTGCAAGTAAAAGATATAAAGAAAATAATTTTGGTAGGGGAGCTGGAATCTCAAAATCAGACTTTAATGCGTATGCAATTGCACCCAAAAAGAAAAAAAGTATTGGCGGACTTAAAGCATTTTGGATGAAAAGGTTTTGTCCCATTTCTTTTTAGTTCTTAAAGCAAAAAATCAAATTAAAATTATTTATTATCAACCATTCAAATTGTCAATTGCAGCTATTAGGGCTTCTTTTCTTGTACCAATTACATTAACTCCAAATTTAGCAAGTCTGTCCTTTACTCTTCCTGTTGCGCCAGCAACATATGCTTTCCTTGAGTTGCTTATAGCTTCCTGAACCATATCTTCTATTGCAAGAGTTGCCGTAACTCCAAGTCTAGGAACATCAGTGATATCAAGAATTAGAACTTTATAGTTTCTTACAAGCATCATTCTTTCAGTAATTCCTTTTGCTGCTCCAAAACTAAGTGGCCCTTTTAATCTGAATAGCATTACTTCTCCTGCACAACGATCTAAAAGTGCTTTCTCATCTGAGGGGAGTTGTGCATTTGCTGCATTGTTATTTGATGATGAATCTAATGGGTTGTCTGCTTCCATTCCCTCCAATTGTGTCTCTGTAATTGAATCGATCGTAAGCATATTGGCTATGAATACTCCAACTAGTACAGCCCATATCAAGTCCCAGAAAACTGTCATAAAAAGGACTCCATACATCACACTTGCTGTTTTCAGCGAAAGTTTATGAGCTCTTAATAGAAATCCCCAATCAATAATGTCTAAGCCAACTTTTATTAAAATTCCTGCAAGAAGAGCTGTAGGAATCTGAGCGGCTAGAGGACCAGCACCAACAAGAACAAATAGCAATACAATTGAATGAACCATCCCTGAGATTGGGGTGGAACCTCCAGATTTGACATTTATTACTGTTCTCATGGTTGCCCCAGCACCGGGTAAACCTGTGAAAATTCCAGCTACTGCATTTCCAATACCTTGTCCAATTAGTTCTCTATCAGAATTGTGCCTAGTTTGAGAAATATTATCTGCTACAAGAGATGTAAGAAGAGAGTCAATAGCCCCAAGAACAGCCAAGACTAGTCCAGCCTTAAGAATTATTGGGAAGAAATTACCAAGGCTTGGATCTGGGATACTTAAAGAAAGCCCACCCTCTGGTATTGCACCTATTCGGTCTATGGAACTATCGCCAAAAAGAAGTATTGATAAAGGAGTAACTATTAATAATGCTAAAAGAGGAGACGGGACCCATTGACTTATTTTGCGGGGGGTCAGAAACACTATCGCAAGTGTCATTGCTGCAACGGCCATTGCAGCTCCATTTGGTGCGAAATTGTTAAATAAAGTTGAAAGAGACTCTAATACTCCTCCTCGGGTTGATATTCCAAGCAAAGGACCTATTTGAAGAGTAATTATGATTACTCCAATTCCAGACATAAAGCCTGAAACAACTGAGTATGGAACAAGTGTTATGTATTTACCAAGCCTTAGTAGGCCAAATAAAATCTGAAATAATCCTCCAATGACTACTGCAGCCATTACTAGAGGAAGAATTTCGCCAGCTGATAAATCTCTAGGTACTCCTGCAGCCGCCAAGCTCGCCACCACTCCAGCTACGGTTACACTCATCGGCCCAGTCGGACCACTTACCTGAGCAGGAGTTCCTCCAAATAAAGCGGCGAGGAAGCCAACTACGACTGCCCCGTAAAGTCCATAAATAGCGCCTCCAGGACCAAGAGCAGCATTACCAAACGCTAAAGCTAGTGGTAATGCCACAACTGCAGCTGTTAATCCACCTAAAACATCACCTCTAATATTTTTCAGGTGGAAGCCATTAATTAACGCCAATCGACTCTCCTTACTTGATTTGACTTGTGTAAGCCTATCTCTTCAAGGTTCAATTACGTTCGGCATTCTCAATTTTTACACACTAGATTTAGACAAAATGAGTAAAAAATTGACTCTTAGCACTTGAAAAAGCTTTATTTTCATGGAATTAAACGGTTTTAAGGATTATTTCAAAATTCTTGGCATCAGTAGAAATGCTACCGATAAAGAAATTAAAAGTGCATTCAGAAAACTTGCTAGACAATTTCATCCTGATTTACATCCACATGATGAGAAGGCTGAGTCGGAATTCAAAGAAATCAATGAAGCTTACGAGATTCTTTCGGATAAGGCTAAAAAAAAGTCTTATGAACAATATCTAGCTTATTGGTTCAAAAATAGAGCTGGAAAATCTAGATATTTTTATACAGAAAATAATGATAAGCAATTTGATGAATATCTAAACTTTGATGATTTTTTGAGTGATTTGATTGGAAGATTTAGTGAGGTTGGTCAAGATATTTACTCAAATATGTCTTTAAATAAGAATGCACAAACACTAAGTCTTGATGCAGAATTTAATTTGCAGATTAGTTTTTTAGAAGCTTTGAATGGAACAAAAAAAAATCTTTTGGTGAATGACGAACGTATTGTGGTCAAAATCCCACAAGGAATTGAAACAGGATCAAAAATACGTATTAAAAATAAAGGGAACATACAGTCTGGGAAAGGGAAAAGAGGAGATTTATTGATTGAAGTCAGTATTAAATCTCATCCGATTTGGAAAGTGAAAGGTTTAGATGTTTATGCAGATTTACCTCTTTCTTTAGATGAATTTGCTTTGGGAGCAAATATTGCTGTTATCTCTCCTCAAGGCGACACATATTTATCAATACCTTCTGGAAGTTTACCCGAGCAAAAATTGAGATTAGAAGGCCAAGGATTACATAACTTGGTTACCCAAGGAGATTTGTTTTTTACTTTAAAATTAAAGTTACCTGAAAAATGGTCAGCTGATGAGCTGAGACTTCTTGAAAAGCTTAGATCTGTTCGAATAGATGAACCTCGATCAAGTTGGTTCGAGAAGGCTAGGACTTAAAGGAAGTAAAATGTAGTTATCTTGATTGGTCCATATGGATCTTACTTATCGGCCCCGTCGTCTTCGCAGAACAAACTCCTTAAGAGAGATGGTTCGAGAGAACACTGTCTCTGCTTCTGACTTTATCTACCCTCTTTTTGTCCATGAAGGTTCAGATACTCAAGAAATAGCCGCGATGCCAGGGACAAGTCGCTGGTCCATAGATGGATTGATTGATGAAGTTAAGCGTGCTTGGAATCTAGGGATTCGATGTGTCGTTATTTTCCCAAAAGTTCCTGACGAGCAAAAAACAGAAGATGGAGCTGAGTGCTTTAATGAAAAAGGTTTAATACCAAGGACTATTGATAGATTGAAAAAAGAGATACCGGAAATGTCTGTTATGACTGATGTTGCTTTAGATCCTTATTCTTGTGATGGTCATGATGGAATAGTTAGTGATGACGGGATAATTTTGAATGATGCAACTGTGAATTATTTATGTAAACAAGCTGTTGTTCAGGCACGAGCTGGAGCAGATTTAATTGGCCCAAGTGACATGATGGATGGAAGAGTTGGAGCAATAAGAGAAGCCTTAGATGATGAAGGTTTTGAACATGTAGGAATAATTAGTTATACGGCAAAATATTCGTCTGCATATTATGGACCGTTTAGAGAAGCTTTAGATTCTGCTCCTAGATCATTATCTAATAAGCCTATTCCGAAAAATAAAAACACCTATCAGATGGATCCAGCTAATGCTAGGGAAGCAATAACTGAAGCTCAGCTTGACGAACAAGAAGGATCAGACATCCTCATGGTTAAACCAGGTTTGGCTTACTTAGATATTATTTACCGTTTGAGAGAAGAATCAGAGTTACCTATCGCTGCTTATAACGTAAGTGGGGAGTACTCAATGGTCAAAGCTGCTGCTCAAAGAGGCTGGATAGATGAAAGAGACATTGTTTTGGAAACTTTATTGAGTTTTAAAAGAGCAGGAGCAAATCTGATCCTTACATATCACGCATGTGATGCCGCAGGATGGTTAAAAGAATAATAAAGTTGATTAAAAAAATTACTAAAATTTGAACCTTCAATCAAAAGTAATGCATAAAAAACAGTCTGAATTAAATATCGAAAGTGTTCATCGACTTGGTCATGTTGCTATAAGAGTTGAGGATGTCAACAGAGCTAAAAGCTTTTATATGAGCTTGGGGATGAAGCTCATATGGGATGATACTGATTGGTGTTATTTAGAGGCGGGAGATAGTAAAGATGGTTTAGCTTTACTTGGCCCTAGCTATAAAGCTGCTGGTCCTCATTTCGCATTTCATTTCACTAATAAGGATGAGATCAAGAGAATTCATGATTCTCTAAAAAAACAAGGGATCAAGGTTGGTGCTTTGCATGATCATCGAGATGGGACTTCTTCTTTTTATTTAAAAGATACAGAAGGAAATTGGTTGGAAATGCTTTATCACCCATTAACAGGAATACCCACAAATCAATAGACTTTATGTAGACGAATGGGATTAACAAGAAATCAGAATGATTCTGAAAAGACACAAATAATTTTAGAGTCTTTGGATTTACTTGAATGGCCAATTGTTTGTAGCCATATGTCTACTTTCGCGGTTACTCAGCAAGGTCGTAAAAAATGTGAAAGCTTTGATTTACCATTACATATCTCTTTAAGCCATGAGTTATTGTGCCAAACATTGGAAATTGGATCATTAGATATTTCACTTGATGGAGGAATATCTTTTGAAGGTGTTCATGATTTGAAAAATATTCTTTTGATATGCTCCAAGGGCGGTGTTGCTACGGGTGAGGATTTATTAAAAGTAGCTGATACTTTAAGAGCTGCTAGGAAATTACGAAAAATAATATTTGATCAATTGATACGTCCACGATTATCTGAATTGCTCAAAGATATTGCAACTTTGCCAGATTTACAAAAACTCCTCGAATTCGGGCTAGATGAAGGTGGTCGAATTGCTGATCGTGCTAGCACAAAGCTTTCTGAATTACGTCGCCATAGGAGTGCGGTACGTCTTCAAAGAAAAGATATTCTTCAAGATATTATCCGAAAATATGGCGGATTACTTCAAGACAACATTATCTCAGAGAGATATGGTCGACCTGTTTTAGCTTTTAAGGCTGGAACTACTGATCAAATAAAAGGAATGGTTCATGATAGTTCAGCTTCTGGGAATACAATTTATGTCGAGCCGCAAGTTGTTATATCAATAGGAAACCGTTTAGCGAAGATAGATTCTGAAATCTCAGATGAAGAGAGAAGACTTTTAGCTAATTGGAGTAAAGAGGTTGGCCTTAATGCAAATGTAATAGATTATTTAGGAGAGATACTTTTACAGATTGAGTTTTCATTAGCTAGAGCACGTTACTCTAAATGGCTTAATGGGGTACCAGCAGTTCTTGATGAAGAGGAAAATACATTATTCGAGATTAAAGATTTTCGTCATCCGTTATTGGTATGGAATGACTTTTATGAGAAAAAGAATAGAGTTGTTCCCACTAGTTTTGATGTCCCCGCTAATTTGAAAGTGGTTGCGATTACAGGACCTAATACTGGCGGCAAAACTGTAGCTTTAAAAAGTATTGGTTTAGCAGTTTTAATGGCAAAAGCCGGTTTGCTTTTGCCATGTACAGGCTCACCAAGATTACCGTGGTGTAAAAATATTTTAGCTGATATTGGTGATGAGCAATCTTTACAGCAAAATTTATCTACATTTAGTGGACATATCCTACGTATAAGTCGAATACTTGATGCTATTGATTCATTCCCAGGTACAACTCTTGTACTTTTAGATGAAGTAGGAGCAGGAACTGATCCTACTGAAGGTACCGCATTGGCTATGGCGCTTTTAAAGGTAATGGCGGATAGAGCAAGATTAACTATTGCAACTACTCATTTTGGACAATTAAAAGCACTAAAATATAGTGATTCAAGATTTGAAAATGCTTCCGTTTCTTTCGATAGCGAAACTATACAACCAACTTTTCATTTGCAATGGGGAATTCCGGGTAGAAGTAATGCAATTGAAATTTCAAAGAGACTTGGTCTCGATGAGCAAGTAATTAAAAGTGCTCAAAAATTTATCAATCCTGAAAATGTTGAAAATGTTAATCAAGTTATCCAAGGCTTAGAAAAACAACGAGAGCGGCAACAATCAGCAGCTGAAGATGCTGCAGCACTATTGGCAAAAACCGAATTACTACATGAAGAATTACTTAATAGTTGGCAGAAACAACGTCAACAATCGGAAGAGTTTCATGAACAAGGAAGGTTCAAATTGGAGTCATCAATTCGTGAAGGTCAAAAAGAAGTTAGACATTTAATAAAACGCTTGCGCGACCAAAATGCTAGTGGTGAGACAGCAAGAATCGCTGGTCAACGATTACGGCAAATGGAAAAGGGATATCGAAGCGATAGGCGAATTCAGCACATAACGAGTTGGACCCCAAAGATTGGGGAAAAAGTTAGATTGTCTTCTATTGGTAAAGCAGGTGAAATAATTTCTTTTTCAGATGATGGGATGCAATTAACAGTGCTATGCGGTGTATTTCGAAGCAAAGTTACTTTAAATGAGGTAGAAAGTCTTGATGGTCAAAAAGCGGAAATAAATCCTGTTGTGCAAGTAAAAACTTCGCAAGTAAGAAAGAATTTATCCTTAGTGCGTACAAAAAGAAATACCTTAGATGTAAGAGGTTTACGAGTGCATGAAGCCGAGGGAGTAATTGAAGAAAAGTTGAGAAATTGTTCTGGCGCCTTATGGGTTGTTCATGGAATCGGTTCTGGAAAACTAAAAAAAGGTTTAAGGAAATGGTTGGATTCTCTTTCATATATTGAGAAAGTAGCCGATGCTGAACCTCATGATGGCGGTCCGGGATGTAGTGTTGTTTGGATGGTTGATTGACTTTTGGGTGGAAATTATAAACAGTGGTTTCAATTCTTTTTTAGCAATCATGAATTTAAAAATTATTATCAATTTTATGGATGAAAAATATTTCTAAATGCAATTCATTGATCAGGCCATTATTGATGTCAAAGCAGGTTCAGGTGGTGATGGTATCTCTGCTTTTAGAAGAGAAAAGTATGTTCCAGCAGGTGGCCCTGCGGGGGGAGATGGAGGACAAGGAGGAAATGTTGTTTTAGAGGCTGATGATAATCTGCAAACTCTTTTGGATTTCAAATTTCAGAAATTAATTTCTGCACAGAATGGTCATAGAGGTGGACCCAATAAATGCACTGGTGCAGCCGGAGATGACACAGTACTTAAAGTTCCATGTGGAACGGAGGTAAGACATCTTTCTACAAATATTATTCTTGGTGACTTAACTCACAAAGGTCAACAACTTATTGTCGCGTTTGGTGGGAAAGGAGGTTTCGGTAACGCTCGCTATTTATCAAATAGCAATAGAGCACCAGAAAAATTCACTGAGGGGAAAGAGGGGGAAGAATGGACATTGCAATTAGAATTAAAACTACTAGCAGAAGTTGGAATTATTGGTTTACCCAATGCAGGTAAAAGTACGTTGATTTCTGTACTCTCCTCTGCCAAGCCTAAAATTGCTGATTATCCATTTACAACTTTAATTCCTAATCTCGGAGTAGTAAGAAGGCCCTCAGGAGACGGAACAGTTTTTGCAGATATTCCTGGCTTAATTTCTGGAGCATCAAAAGGGGTTGGACTAGGGCATGATTTTCTCCGACATATTGAAAGAACAAAGGTTTTACTTCATTTGATTGATTCAGCATCAAACGATCCAATAAATGATTTCAGAACTATTAATGAGGAATTAACGTCTTATGGTCATAATTTGATCTCTAAGCCTAGAATTTTTGTTCTTAATAAAAAAGAGTTATTAAATGAGAATGACATTAAAAAACTTTTAAATAAAATCGAGCAATTAACTGGAAAAAATGTACATGTAATTTCCTCTGTAACAAGATTTGGTCTTGATAATTTGTTAAGTTCTATTTGGCACGAACTTGGATATTAAGTAATTGTCATGAGTGAATCATACCTACTTGTCTTGCAGCTAATTATTAGTCATAACTAAAGAGAGTTTTTAAAATTATGAATTTTTACAGTTGTTTCGATGGAAAAGGGAAAATCATTGCTCGTTGCCAGACTGATCAGGATATTAATGTTCTAAAAAAAATGGGCAGACCAATAGTCAAGGTTCTTCAAATGAAAAATGAGGAAGCAGTTGTATGTTCTTTAACTGGAAGTCCCTCAGATTTTAATATGGATTATTAGTTTGTTATGAAACAATAAAAAAAGGGGCAAATGCCCCTTTTTTTATTGTTTTTGATTTCTTATGATTAATCGTCGTACACCAAACACTCTGGCTCGTCAGGGTTAGCATCACAAAAAAGTTCGAGCGCATTTGGATCATGTTTGTCCTCAGGATGATGCTCTTTGTACTCCTCGAGAGAATGAAGCTCTTCTGTTAAGTGTCTAACTTTAGGATCATTGCCTGAAGCTTGAGCTGTTTGGATCTCTGACTGATCCTTTTTAATATGCTCGTCGATTGATTTCATAGCGTCTTAAAGGAGCAAAATCTTTAACTATTACAAGATAATTATGTCAGGTGAATATTGCACGTGCTTTGTGAATTTGGTTGGATTTCCTCACCATTTGCTGACATGCTAAGTAAATCTTTGTGCTTAGGAAATTCTTCATAGGTGAAATACTCTCTGGCTAGCTTGTTTCAATGTCTGTTGTATTGAGCTTTCTTTGTCTTTCTAAAAAATCAAACACACTTTTATCTCCTATGTCAGCTTCTGCTGGAAGGTCAAATTTTCTTATTCCCAATATCAATAAAAGTAGAGCAGAAAGAACTAACAGTGCAAAAGTAAATTTTTCATCAGCAAGTTCAGTCAAATGTCCGATAAAAGCTATTGGTATAAATATTGTGATCCCTATTGCCTCAATTCTTCTAAAACAAAAAAACTCTTTGAACCCTAATCCTGTTAAGGATACAAAAAGTGGCCCAACTAGAAATACCCACTTTGGATTTTCTTTAAGACCATAGATAAAGTTTGTTAATCCAAAGTGATATGCAACAATTCCTAGGCCAATGCTACCAATTGCCCAAAAAAATATAAGTGCTTGATGTAAAGGTCTTAAATATATGTGTATCCACTTAAGACCTAAGCCTAGACTAATTACCAATCCAGCAAAATAAATCCATATTTGACTAGATCCATTGATAAACCATTGGACTATACCTAAAGAAAAGAATATGCCACAAAATAGAATAGATAAGCGATAGAAGAGAACTTCTTTCTTATCTTCGTGAGTTACTATGAAATCACCATAGACTCCTTTAATAGGATTTGAAGATGAAAAATAAGAATTTTCTTCTTGCATAATTAATTGTTGATAATCGTTGTAATACTTTCTCCTTTAGGAATAATACTACTTGGATTTAAAGGGAATAAGGCTCCAAAATAATCTTTTCTCCAAGTATCAACATCACATGTTTTTTTAATATTATACATATTAAAAATCTTTTTCCTCCAATTAATTATATTTGGAAATGATTTAATTGATTTATTACTACATTTGAATAGTGGGTCATAAATTGCTTCCCATCTGATAAGGGTAGGGAAAAGTCTTATGTCAGCAATTGAAAGATTTTTCCCACAGAGCCAAGGCCCATTAGATTGAAGATGTTCGTCTATAATATCTAGAGCTGAGAACAAATCTTTTGAAGCTTTTTCATAAGCTTTTTGATTTCTAGCAAATCCACATTTATATACTCCATTATTAATATTTTCTTGAATTAGATTCTGCCATTTAATTATTTTTTTTTCATATTTACTTGGGTACAGGTCTATTTCTCGATCATACTTAGGCCAGTTGTTTAATATTTCGACAAGCTCAGCGCTTTCATTATTTATAATTCTTAATTTTGATTCGGGTTTATTACCTGGATCAAAAAGCATTGGTACCGTTACTCTTCTTGATTGATAATTGCCGCATTTTCGATAAAGCTCTTGAAGGGTTTTACAACCTTTTATTGGAGGATCTAATATCCATCTTCCTCCTTCATTGTCTACCTGAGCAATGTGAAGATTGATTGATTTCTTTAATCCTTTGACCTCGTAAACCATCCATGCTCTATGAGCCCAAGGGCAGCTTTTGCCAATAATCAAACCTGGCATTTGACTTGAATCTCTACTTTTTAAATCTTCCTTGGTTGGGATTTGAATTCGTTTTTGAACATTTATTGGCCTCTTGTAAGTTCCACTAGAATCCGAAGGGGCAAGACTATTCATCAAGATTTTCCACTCAAAACTCCAAATTTGTCTCGCAGCTTTTACAAATATTGGTGGTATGGCCATGAATTTATTTTAGGATTATTTTTATCTATAGGTTTTTGATTAATGATGCAGCTACAGGTACTTCTAGTGGCTGGTACGCATGGTAATGAAATTAATGGTATTTGGCTTTTTGATGAATGGAATAAATCATCCTTTTTAATAAATACTCATGGGATAAAAACTTGTAATGTAATTGGAAATCCTAAGGCGAAAAAGGCTGGAAAAAGGTATATTCAGCATGATTTGAATCGGAGTTTCCAAGAAGAATCATTTATCTCAATCAACTCTTCAAATTGTGAGATAAGTAGAGCAAGTGAGTTAGTGAATCTTTATGGAGAGGCAGGAGAAAACCCGTGTCAAATAGCATTAGATTTTCATACAACGACAGCCTCCATGGGGAGTTGTTTAGTTGTTTATGGGAGAAGAGATGCGGATTTGGCTTTGGCTTCTTTGATTCAAAATCAATTAGGTTTACCCATATATCTCCACGAATCTGATCAAAAGCAAACAGGTTTTTTAGTTGAATCTTGGCCTTGTGGACTTGTCGTGGAGATTGGTCCCATTGGTCAGGGCCTCCTGAATTCGAGAATTATTTCGCAAACAAAATTGATTCTCGAGACTTTGATGGAACAAATTCATCAGGTTAAGAACTTAAATCTATTTTTTCCTAATAAGTTGATAATTCACAGGCATATTAAAAGTATCGATTTCCCTAGAGATGAAGAGGGCAATATTGATGGATATGTGCATTCTCTAAGGCAATCTAAGGATTGGCAAGAATTGAAGAAAAATGATGAATTATTTTGTAAGTTAAATGGTGAAATAATTAGGTTTGAAGAAGATGAACCATATATTCCTGTGTTTATAAATGAAGCAGCTTATATGGAAAAAAATATCGCTATGAGCTTTACCAAAAGAGAATTATGGAATTTCAAAAAAGAATGGAAACAATCGCTGATTGATCTAATACATCAAAAGTAAGTTCTCTCGCTCCAATAAATAACTGCCCCTTGAGCCTCTAATTCATATTTTCTGTGACGAGCATCACTCAGAGGAACTCTTTCTTCAAGCCTATGCCCATTAATCAACCACTTGATTAGAACCAATTCGCGACCTCGAGTTCTAAGTATTAAGAAAATCTTAAGGCATTCTGAGTGCCTTAATTACTCAACCTACTGATTCTCTTCATGAATTGTCCTACATTTTAGTCACGGAAGGGGGCGTTCTCATCTATTATCACAACTGGCAGTTTAATTA
>QCHK01000015.1 GCA_003279635.1 Prochlorococcus sp. AG-402-B05
ATTGCTGAAAGACTCAATGGCTACGCAGCATTTGTTGGATGCTGGGCACTCATCGGTGCATATCTAACAACAGGTCAAATCATTCCAGGTGTTGTTTAATGACTACTCAAAACAACAAAAGCAGAAACATTGATCCTGAAAAGGTTACTGCTGAAAGGCTTAACGGCTATGCAGCATTTTTTGGATGCATTGCTCTAGTTGGTGCTTATGCAACAACCGGTCAAATCATTCCAGGTTTTGTTTAATGGAAAGCAATTTCTGGAAGACAGCTGAAATAATGAATGGTCGTCTTGCGATGATGGGCCTTCTTGCAGCTGTAGTTAACTACGGATTCACAGGCTGGATTATTCCAGGTTTCGTTTAATTTTACTCTATTATTAAAATGTCCTTAAGTTATTGGGTTCGCGCAGAAGTAGACGATCTACTTAATGAAGATACTTTCTTCGACTTCTCAGATTATTCATGTCTCTTGGAAGATACTGATTGGGCATAAGTATTTGTAAGATCTGACAATGGAGACACAATTGGTTCATTGTCAATTATGCAAAAAAAAGACTGCAGAAACTTTATGGCGAAGAAAAGGCTTGATTATGTGCAAGCAATGTTTAGATAAACTTCAGCGAATGAAATCTTGACTTTCTAAGCTTTCCTTTCTTTCGTTTATATAACTCTAGGGTTAATTATATTTTTCTCCATAATTTAGTATAATTAATATGATCATTTTTTTTTACTCTAATCTGATTTAATAATTTAAGAACTTAGTTTTCGCTTATAGACAAGTTCAAGTCAATTTGAAGTTTATTTCCTTACGTTACTTTCATCTGATTAAAATTTATTTATAGTTTTAAGTTTTCAATCTTTGAAGATTTCATTTAAATCATACATAACAAATATTATTTAAAAAACTTTTTTACCTTTTTAAGTATTGTTATTTTGGCCTCTCACGATTCTTTTCTTGTGGTCTTTTTTGTCTGATATAGTAGTTTAGTCTTAGACTGAACAAATTGAAGAAATAGGGCTCTAAAATATTCGTTACTTTTAAAGTATGTGGGCTTACAGTTTTTAATTTGGGAAAGTTTGAAATCTATTAAATTTCAATCAATAGAAAATTACAATGGCTAACTTCCATTATTAGCAGATTAATAGCATTATCTAATTCTTCTTCTGTATGAAATCCTAATACTTCCGCTGTTTCTAAGCCTAGAGAGCTGAAGTCTGGTTCTATTCCAAATGGCTCTATGTTGTCTAAACTACCAACTATGTCTTCTAGTTCCTCTAACTCATACATGATATTTTAAAAATTATTTTAATATTTTTCTAACGAAAAATTTAAGAAACTTCAAGTTTGAAACCTTTATCTAGAAGTTGTTGATATGTGAGTCTTGCTTGAAACGCAAGTATCTCAATAGGTTCTTTGTCGTCTCTTTGCATGATAAAAAAGTGGTTGTCTTCACCTTTTCTAGCAAAAATGACAATTTCAGATCCTCTTACTAGTCTCCAGTTTTCCTGATTCTTATGCTCAGACAATGGTCCTAAATCCCATGGGGCCTTCTCTGGATACTTTTCTCTTTTTACCCTTGGCATGTACTAAAAGTGACTATATCTTTAAGCCTACACTTATGCTCTTCAACGTCAAGAATTAGTTTTTTAATCATGAAAAGGCAGCCAATGAATATCCCTCGTCAAACAATCTTTGGTAAGTAAATCTAGCTTCATATTCTTTATATGCCTTTCTTTTACCATCATTTCTTTGTATGTATACATACTTATTATCTATACGACTCCTTGTGAATGTATAAACGATGTCTGCCTTGGAGAGCATCCATTTAATTGATTTGTATTTATTTTGATCGATAGCTGTTAAATCCCATGGGATATTCTCGGGATATTTTTCTTGTATGGTCATTAAAAAAGATATCATTTTTTAATTTATGGTATAAAAACCTTGTAGACCTGAGAATAAATACTGTTTTTGCTTAAAAAATATCTATTTGATAATGATTTATTCAATTTAGAAAATAATTTTATTGTTTGCAAGAATTGAAAAGATATCTACCCATACAAAATTATTCTCTTGTCCAACCCGAAGGGATCATTTTAATCCATATATTAAATTTATTAAGACGTCACCTAATCACTTCTTAGGAAATGCTCCACATTATTGGTGATTTAAATTAAATATTTTTTCATTTCCTTATTCCTTTTTTCATATTGATATGAGATAAAAATTTTGTTTCATTGATTTCTTAAGAAAAAAAGTTAATGAAGCGACTTGGCTCGACATCTTCCTATTGATATATATATGAGATTACTAGGACTAGATAAGGATTGTTTCTCTAGCTGGTGGGCAAAGTTACCAGAGGGATCGACTATGGTTGTACAGCCAAAAATCGATGGGTTCGCTATAGGTCTGAGATATAAATATGGACAATTAGTAGATGCGTATTCTCGTGAGGATAGTGAGATTATTGAAAACATTAGGAATATTAATGCTATTCCTTTGAGTATTGATGACTCTCTTAAAGTTGAAGTCGAGTTGGAGGGAGTTTTATATACACCTTTTTCTAATTCAAAGATTTCACTAGAGCAATTGCTTTCGAACTCTTTCTCGAAAATTGACAATAGTACCTCTGTGTTATTTAAAGCATTCCAAATTTTCTGCTCAACAGGTGATGAATTGTCAGATTTGACCCAACTTCAACACTGGGGTTTTGAGGTCCCCATAACTCTAAGAACTGATGATCCTAGGCAGGTCAAGCGATGGCATTCTCAATGGATCAAGAATAAATTGTTTTCAAATCTTCCTACCAATGGAATCGTCGCTAAATGTAATTCCTCTTTGACCAAGAATTTTTTGGGTGTTAGTCCTTCCTCTCCTAATTGGGCTATGGCTTTAACTAGATAAATGCTTGATTAATCATTTTGATTGTAGATTTGAACGTGTTCTTGTCGTTTTTTATAGTCTCGATTCAGTTATCGTTATTTATATTGCCAAATAAGCTTAATGAAAATATTCTCTATTTAATTGCTCCTATTCTTAATATGTCCTTTACTGACAAGCAAATGTTTGAAGCAATAGAGGCAAATGCGGATGTCAAGCTCTGTTTTGAAAGAATTTCTTTCGCATGTAACGAGTTAAAAAGTAAGACCGGTTGCCCTAATGATGATGTTGATCGATTCCTTGAATTTGCTATTGGAAAGTGGGCTGATCCCTATTCAAAAACCTAATATATAAATTATTGCTAATATTCTCGATTTTGATAAGGTTTGATCTTTTTATTTTATTTTATCTTTATCCATAAAGCTGATAAGATTTTTTTATTAGGAAATAGTAAGTAAATTAATTTCCTATTCTTTTTGAATAGAACTTATATATTGTTTTTTGTTGGAGTAATGAATAATTTTATCTCTAAAATTTATTTAGGACTTCTGGCTGTAGGTATTACCACAATATCTCTTCTTTTATTCCCTATTTCTAAGCAAGCATCAAGCTTAAAACGATGCTTAAGAAAAACATCGAATACATTGAGTCAAGTCAAAGCTGTAAAGAAGATGAATGATGAGAGTAAGGAAGTTTTATCAGTGATGATATGTAATGGAGCTGTATTTGAACCCAAATTTAAGTCGAATATTCAATAAAATTTGGTCATTTATTTCCAGATAATTTGATTTCCATCCTATTCAAAAAAATCATTTCTATAGCTCTTAGTCTGTTTTAATAAGATTAATAATTCTAAAGGTAAGGTTCAAAGTAATTATTTCTTGTCGATACTGGGAATTTAATAGAAAACCTAACAATATAGTAAATGTTAAAGGATGTATATAGATGCAGTACAAATCAGAGGGATTTTATGAGATATTCATTTTTTGTTGTAATAAGTAATTTTTTCTGATTCAAGCTATAACAATTATTCAAAATCATAGCTTTATATATTGAACAATTTGATTATATGAACTTTTCAATTCGCTCTTAGCAGTCTTTAACGATGCATAGATTTTTCCTTATTTTATAAATATATCCTGCTATTGCTTGCGATTGGGCGATTTCTAATAGCTAAATGATCTTTGGAATCATTTAATTTACAACATGCCAAAAAGGACCTTTCCTATAAATCAATCGACTTATCCATGAATAATTTTCCGTATAACCTTGAATTCTTGAGTTTAATCTAGTTGCTTCTGTTCCCATTATTTTTAGCTTTAATGTCTAGGACTAATGTAAATATTGTAAGTTTGTTAATTATAAGTTAGTATTATAAGTACAACCATTTATTTATCATGCTCACTGGTAAGGATTTATTAGCCAAGGTCAAGGACTTGGGAGATGTCTCAAAATCTGATCTTGTTAAAGCTTGTGGATATGTTTCCACAAAGAAAGGAGGCGGAGAGCGTCTTAACTATACTGCTTTTTACGAAGCACTTCTAGAAGCTAAAGGTGTAAACCTAGCGGCTGAAAGTGCTGGTGGTATTGGTAAAGGTGGAAGAAAGCTTAGTTATGTGGCTACCGTCCAAGGAAATGGAAACCTATTGATAGGAAAGGCCTATACAGCTCTTTTAGATCTCAAACCTGGTGATAATTTTGAGATTAAAATGGGACGTAAAGGATTCCGTTTGGTTCCAGAAGGAGAAGGTTAATCTTTTAAAAACTGAATCAAAACATTTAGATTTAGCCGAGAAGCATATCTGCCTCTCGGCTTTTTTATTTGCTAAATGTTCCTTGTTAAATTTATCTGATTACTCATCTATATTTTATTTACCTAACAAGATCTTTCTTCTCTTTTTTACAGCTTTTTCCTTATTCTACTTAGAGGACTCTTCCTTTTTACGCGACTTTTTTTTTGCCTTTTAATGAAATTTTGATTTTTTTCTCAAATATAATTGCAGATACCATTTGAAATTTTATGTTTTTTTGTAGTTTCTTGATTCTTTCACAAGTGAATTTTAAGTGTGATAGTTTTTTCTTTTGATGATTTTCTTCATCATAAAATCTTGGGCCTTTATTATTCTAGATCGATTTCATTTGAGATAAACCCTTGTCCAGCATTCCATTTCCTGGACATGACCCTTTTATTTGATCAGGTATATACTCTTTTTTATTTTGTCTCTAATTAATTATATTCACATTCTGAGATCTAATTTCGTTATCCTTATGACCTTGTACGCATCTTTAATTCTTGTTTGATCCGCTTTATGACGAAATCGTTACTAATACTTCGGACTTAATGGTTTATATAGTTCGACATTTTTTTATTGAGCTCTTTTTACCATTATCTATTTTTGTTGCTGTAATGCTTACTCTTTTTGTGAATTGGAATTGGATACCTATTTCAAGTATTGAGCGTAAGAGAGGCATTAGTCTTGAGGATGTTAAAAAGCATCTATTTATATAAGTTAACTTTTAATATTATTTGGCATCCATACTTGTTGATTAGATTCCTTCGTAAGTATTCAAATAACTAAACATCATCTTATATTTCTTGTTTTAGCTTGAATTCCAAAATATATGGATAAGCCGATCAAAAGAATAACTAGTAATGAACTGCTACTCCCTAGGATTTCTATAAGCATATTTAGCTAAGATATCTAATATCTTATTTTACATATCTCAACTCGTCCTAGGTATTGGATGTATCCTCTCATCAACTGATGTTACAAATGGAATATAAAATGGATAGTGGTTTCACACTTCACCAATTATTCAAGGGCAGTCTAGGCCAAAGCATAAATTAATTATTACTAATTGAGAAATCGTCAGATGGCTCAAAGTTTATAAATAAAAACTTTCTGTCAATTAATCCTATTTTATATATATAAAATAAGCATTTATTGTATTTGGAATTAATCTCAAACAATTAAAATTTAAAATATTTGTTGAACTATGAATTCAGTTAGTCAGAAAAATTGACTATTTTCGCCAACTGGACGCCATACTTTTCCTTTTAATGTCAGTGATAATCGTCTTCCCCATAAAAGGAATGGGAATAAAAAATTAGTCATCTTGTTAGAGGTGAAAATAATCCTGAGTACTTCTAAAAGTGAGTCGCTTGGCTCCTTGATCTCAGAGCAAATCCAATTAATTGCATCCGGACCATGCATGATATTTTCATTCTTGATAAGAATTGCTCCTTTATTCAAATCATATCCTTGATTATAGAGTTGAGTTAATAAGGCTAGATTTTTTCTTCCATCTAAAATTTGGAATTCTGGAAGACAGCTTTTTAATTCAATTAATTGTGCAAAGTGATTGCAAAATGGACACTCACCATCATATATAAATAAACTTTTATCTGACATGATTAATTATTGATATTACTATTGTACAATCACTAAGTCTGAAAACGTGTCAAAAAAGATAAAAATTTGAGATGAAGCCTAAAAAAAAAGTAGAAAGCATATTTTTAGATAAGATATATTGGTTTTTGTCTTAATTCCAAATTAATGGACAAATGAACTAGATATATATTAGTGAAGTAAAATATAAAAAAATATTACCCATTAATAAATTTATTTATAGATTTATATTAACTTATACTTTTAGTTGATAACTTATTCATATTTATTAACCGTATGATTCTTGGCTTCAGCTTTTGAAAACGTTGCTCTTTACATTCTCTTCTTGTATCTGAGGTCGTAATAAAGACATAGGAAGTGCTGTTACTATTGCGAATGCAAGAACAAGAATTAAATCTGTTGTAAAATGGCTTATGCCTAGCTCTGAGTGAGCAAGAGCAAAGTTCAGCAATGACATTTTGTTGTATTCAATACTCCTCAATTTTATTTTATATTGTAAATAAATATATATTGTGTAGTAAAAATTATTGCTCCAACACAATAAGATTTTGCTAATAGTTGATAACTATATATTTACTCATTCATCTCTAACCTTTTAATGAATTGTTGGTTAGAAACCTCATTTCTACTAAAAGTACTTTAGTATTTATAAAACAAGATTTTGGGACGGATTCGTTCATAAGGGACATTATGTTGAAAATCGTTGCCTATGTTCGTTATTCAAATGCATCAATAATGTTTGATTGGCATATCTTTTTGGGTGTGATCATTATTCTTATACTTTGTGGAATCTTGATATTTCAAAACCAAATTTGGGAGGAGGAAGACTATTCAAGAAATAAAAAATGGTACAAATGGAAATCTTCTGCTATTAAGGCAAATAAAGGAGATTTAACTGGGATCTACCCAAGATCAAAAGAATAATCTAATACGATTTCCTGTTTCTCTAACTATTTAGTCTTAATCTCATCCTTTTGGATAACTGGTTTTTGGGTTTAACATAATTCTTGCTTGTCGAAGCGAAACAAGATAAAAAGAGAAAATAGATTGTGTGTCTCTTTAGCTCAGATATGAATGAAATCAAATGTCCTGAATGTGGTAGTACGATTAGCATTGATGAAGATAATTACTCAAAGCTTATTAAGCACGTAAGAGATCAGGAGTTTGAAGATGAAATGAATAAAAGACTTGAAATTCTTGAACGTGATAAACAGAAATCAGTTAATCTTGCTATTCAAAATCTACGATTACAAATGCAAGAGGCAGCATTTGTAAATGAAAAGAAAATGCAAGGCCTTCAGTCTCAATTGATTTCAGCCCAAACTGAAAAAACTATGACTGTTAACAAGATTAAGCATACCTTCGAAAAAGAGAGAGACTCACTTGAGTATTTATTGGAGAAAACCAGAGAAAAAAATGAATTTGACAAAAAACTTGCAGTATCTGAAGCAATCACTGAATTAAAAGAAGGCTATGAAAAACTCAAAAATAACTTAGATAAAATTGAGCTTCAAAAGGAATTATCTGAGAAATCAATAAAAATGAGATATGAGATTCAGTTAAAAGATCGAGATGATTTAATTGAGAGACTTCGTGATATGAAAACAAAATTGTCCACCAAAATGGTTGGCGAGTCACTTGAACAACATTGTGAAAATGAATTTAATCGACTAAGAGCTACAGCTTTTCCTAATGCCTTTTTTGACAAAGATAATGATACTAGTTTTGGTAGTAAAGGTGATTTTATTTTCCGTGACTGTGATAGTGAAGGGAACGAAATAGTATCTATTATGTTTGAGATGAAAAATGAATGTGATAGCACTTCTAGCAAGAAGAAGAATGAGGATTTTCTCAAAGAGTTAAACAAAGATCGTATAGAAAAAGGTTGCGAATATGCTGTTTTAGTTTCTTTATTAGAATCTGATAATGACTTATTTAATGCTGGCATAGTTGACTTTTCATATCGGTATCCAAAAATGTATGTTGTTCGTCCGCAATGCTTTTTACCAATAATTTCTTTATTAAGGAATGCTTCACTTAAGGCGCTTGAGTACAAATCAGAACTAGCAGCTATTAAAGAGCAGAATATTGATATCACAAATTTTGAAAATAGCCTTGAACTATTTAAGGATTCTTTTGGTAAAAATTATGCCCTAGCTTCAAAACGTTTTGAAACAGCAATTATGGAGATTGATAAATCTATTAATCATTTGCAAAAAACCAAAGATGCGTTACTTGGTGCTGATAGAAACCTTAGATTAGCTAATGATAAAGCTCAAGAGGTTTCGGTTAAAAGATTGACCAGAAACAATCCTACGATGAGAGAGAAATTTAACTCGATGAGAAAAAGTGACGCGGCATAATTCCCTTATTAATCTTGAATAAGTAAGAGTTTAAATTTATATGAGGGGTTGGCTTTACTTAATTAGGAATAGAGACTTATATAAGATTGGCATAACAAAAAACTTTGAGAATAGGATGAGACAACTCAAGCCAGATAACGTTGTTGCTAAATTTTACTCTGCTGATTTTGTGAAATTAGAAAGAGAATTACATAATCGCTATAAAAAGTTCAGAATCCCTCAAACGGAGTATTTTAGATTAAAAAATTCTCATATTAAAGAGATAAAACAAAGAATTTCAATACTTAATTATCCTTTAAGTTTAACTTTCGGAATTTGTATAAAGTCAATATTATTATTATTATTTTTTTTTATTCTTACATTAGTAGTTATATCTTTATATATTAATGACTTAAATATGGCTATATCTAAGTCTCTTTTTTTTATTGAGCGAATTTCATTTGGAGTCGCCTTTATTTCTTTATTCGTTTATTCAGGTAAAAATTTAAGTTTTTGGAATGAATTAAAATATAGAACGACAAGATTAAGTATTTTTATTTTGCTATCTTACATATTTCGTCTTGTTGCTTTGTTTTTTTATTAATATCATTATCAGTGATATATCTAGCTTAGGCAGCATTTTATACTCTTTAAACTTACCACATGTCTTTACTTGACTCCTCTTCTTGTTGTTGCTTTAGAAGACCAAGTCTTCTATCAAATTCAATCTCTTCCTGACTTTTTTGTTCTACTTTAGGGTTTTTATTGCATTTTTCTTTCACTTCAAGAATCTTTTTACTTAAGTCTACTGAGAAATGATCTTTTATTTCTTCCCATGCTTCCCTCTCTTCAGCATTTCCTACTGTTCCTTTGATTTGATCGATAATTATTTCCTTAACAAATTCCCTTAGATCATTTTCAGTCATAGAGTTAACTCTACTAGATATATACATATCTTTAAGGATGTCTAACTCTTCGGTGCTAAGATCCTTATAGGTAAGTTCTTCCATTTTTTTTCTGATTAAAATTTATTTATAGACCCATTTGGCTTCTAATACAGATGAATGGGGATTAAAACTCAGCACATTCATTTTTGCTTCCTCTTCATTATTGGCAATAACAGTCTCTTCATGGCGATTACCTTGATCATTAATCATAGAAACTTTAAATCTCATTTTGAATTTAAATCTTATTCATTTTATTCCAATTATCTTTTAAAACAATTGATTGCTCATAAATGTTGAAAGCATAACCTTGCATGAGTTATTTATTCTTACGGTTTACTAGAGAATTTATTACAGCTTCAACCAATATGGCTGTAAAGAATAAACTTAAAGATGGAATAAATACTGGATACCAGAGTTTTTGAAATATATTATAAAAATAAGAGTTGCCATTAACACTTAATACAAAACTAAAAGTTAGATATAAGGAACCTATTATTAAAATATAAAGATTATAAATTAATATATTATCTAAGGCTTTTTTCCATTTGGTTTCGTTTTCTTTTTCCATTTAATCTAAATTCCTATTAAATTTGATTTTTGTATAGTTAAAGACAACTTAGCTAAACTCAAGAAGTACCCCTGAAGGCATAAAGGTCAATTCCAATTGATTTAAGGTAGAAAGCTCCGCCAATAGCAATTAAGTTGAGGCAAAAAACAAAAACCCATACTTTCCACGATTGTTTTTCGGAATCCATCTCTTTTAAAAAAAATTATTTATACATCACATAATTAGATGTATAAATAAAATAGTAGCTTTAAGTGAATACGAATAGTATCAACTCAATGCATCAAGATCTCTTCTGTAATGTTTAGAGGATATAAAATCAATGTCATTTGATTTCCAATCGGTATCTTCTAACAAGTCCGAATACTTATTACTATTTGACGGAAGTTTTTTTTCTAATCTCCATCCAGCTTCGCTCAAGAAATCTACGTAGTCTTTGGAAAATACGTCCCCATACTTTTTTTTTGACTCAATGTTTGTTTTTATTTCAGGAGCCAACTCTTCTTTTGTTTGTAATGACATCTGCGTAAAATCAATTTACTTTTGTTCTAATCATTTTATTCTTAAGGTGTTAAGTGTTTCTTGTAGTGTTAACCCTCGCTGGATTGTTTTCAAAGATTAACTATGTATTTTTACTAAAACTTCTTTAAGGTGATCTCGAATCCTGTTTAATTGCTCTTGACTTCCAAGGAATATCAAAATCATACCTGGAGAGATAGATACCTTGTTTTTAGGATTACCTATTAATTGACCCGAGACTTTAGTTGCTAAAAGTAGTGCTTCACCTCGTTTTGAAATTTCAAAAACATATTCATGTTGACTTCTGAATGTCTCAATTGTATCAATATCCTCAGTAAGTTTAAATTCTTCTATTTCGCAATCAGAACCTGCAAGTAAATCTATAAAGTCTACAGCTATAGGTCTTAATGCAGAGGCTGCCATTGTTCTCCCTGCCGCAACATATGGACTGACTACCGCATCAGCTCCTGCAAGTTTTAATTTACTAGCAGCTTCCTCGTTCGCTGCCCTAGCGATCAATCTGCAACTATCATTTAAAGCTTTTGCACTAAGAACAACATATAAATTCGCTGCATCATTTGGAAGAGTAACCACTAAGCTACGACAATTGTTTACTCCTGCTATTAATAATGTTTCGTCCATTGTTGCATCTGCTAATAAAACATTGAATCCTTTTTCCTCAGCTTCGGTTTTTCTTCTAGGGTCGTTTTCTATTATTAATGTAGATATTTTTTCAGAATATAATTGGTCAGCAATTTCTTTACCTGTACGACCATACCCACATATAATTACATGATTTTTCATTCTTCGAATTAATCTCCTTAATCGGAGCTCCTCTAATTTTATGAAATATCCTAGTTCAGATAATTGTATAAATCTTTGAAGAGTTAATTGAACTACAAATAATCCCCCTCCGATGATTAAAAAAGTAATAACCCGCCCAGCCGAACTCAAAACTTCAACTTCACCAAAGCCTATTGTTGTAATAGTTATCAGTACCATCCATAAACAGTCTCCCCAATCCCAACCTTCTGTAAATCGATAGCCTAAAGCACCGAATAAAAATAAGAATATGAGTAAAGATATTGGCCCTGCCCAAACTTTTAAATAGCCTCTAAATTTATTTGTTTTTATCAGATTCAATTTAATTCTTTAGTCTTAATTTTTACAGTATAGTGAAAATTGAATTAAATATTATTTCGTTTTTATTTCTATAGGTATGAATCTAGCCTTTTATATAATCATCAATTTTCAATCATTACTTATAGTATGATTGAATTAAATGTGTTAGTAATCATCTGATATGCAATCTCTTACAGCTGAAGATAAAAAAGAATTATGTAAGGATGCATTCCAAGACATATCATCAATTCTTGCAGGTTTACGCGATCAGGGTTTATCTGATTTGGAAATTTTTGAGTTTGGCAAGTCACTCATAGATCATTTTGACCCAATTAAAATGGAAATTTTAAAAAAAGAATCAGATTATCAAGATGCTTTGTTCAGAGAAGCTAATGATCTTTAGATGTGTTCTAATTCTTTTTTTCTTTTAGTATTTTTACATACTTTGTTAGATCATATCTTTGCTTTGTTATTCAAGAAAATTTAATTTTATAATTTTTTCATGAGTCATTTTAGTTGTATAAATTATTCCTCATCAATCTTTTGCTTGGGTTTTCTCTTTTGAATATAGTCAATTATTTCTTTGCTCTGTTCAACTGTTAATGATGATAGAGGTGATGAAGCAGGTATTTGTAAGAGCGTACATGTTGCAATTATTTCAGCAGAATCAACGCTTAGGGCTTCTGCAAGTTCCTTTACTCTCAATCTAGCTACATTAAAAGTCATTCTAATTAATGATCTTATAAAGATCTATGTGTTTATTTTTTTATTTTATTGCTATGTGTTGAGGTATTAGTTTCGAAATTTTCAAATGAGTGACGATAGTGATTTGAAGTTGACCCTTCACAAAGTTGTCTCTTATGCAGTGCTTCGAATGGAATCTGCATCAGATGCCAATATAAGAAGATGTATCTTTCAAGAATATAAGGAATGGTTAGGAACTTCTATTGATGATTGGGTATTGGCATTGCCTAACGATTGGGGTAGGTCTGATGTGAATTTTCATTAGAATATTTATCTTTAAGTTCATAACAAAAATTGTTTATATTTAGGAGGGTTAATTAAAGTTTTTTTGAGCACACTCGTAACCTGATTCTCTTATATCTTTATCTTCATCAATAATTGCTTTTAGAGCACAATCGCAATAGTTTTTTATTGCATTTTCTGATATTGACTTAGTTGCGGGATTGCTTAAAGCACTTGAAACGCAGTCATCCATTTGACTTTCAGGGTATGAATAGGCTGTTCCAGAGTAAGTAAGTAGTATAATAGATATAATTAAGATTGCCTTCATTTTATGTATAGTAAAAATTTAACTCTACATTTTATATTGATACTTGATTAAGTTACTTTTTAAATATTTATATTTTGTTGTTATTTTATTAATATTTAAATAAATAGGTCTTTGATATTCTAATGTGTTTAATCTAATTTATGTATTTGCTTTTCTTAAATGTCATTAGATCACTTAAGAAGATTTTTAAAGGAAATGCAGAATGACGACATTTTAAAAGATGAAGTTCTTTCTTCCTCAACCGCAGATGACGTTGCCCTGATTGCCTTACGGATGGGCTATGAATTCTCAGGAGATGAATTACTTCGATTTTCAGGTAAAAAAGTTGGAAGAGTGACAGTACAAAAGAATGATGTACCAGGAGAATATACTTAAAAAGTCTATTTTCTTCTTCTTAACTCATCAACTATTCTATCCCACTTTTTACCAGCCATAAGATAAGAATTTTTCTTTCGTCTATAGATTAAATAAATAAACATACACATAGCTAATATAAATATAATAACTATTACAAAGTTTAAATTCACTTTACTTTAATATTCGTACATTTTTATTCTATAGATATCTATTTAATGTGTCAGTTATAAATCAAATACATATAACATAGCTAAGAATTAAGTGATCCTACTCAATTTAATAATGATATTTTCCCATTTCCTTTCTTTTTCAACTAAGATAGATTGATATTCTTACTAATTTTATGGATATTACATTAATAGCTATAGCTATTTTTATCTTGGTTGCAATAGTATTTCTTGGACTATATTTGTTTAAAAGTATTAATAAAAAATCATTTACAGCAGAAGATGGCTCTGTTTTTGATAACGAATCTGATCTAAATGTTTATAAGAAGCTATATGAGAAGACAAAGCCTTTATTTAGTATTGATGCTGAGAAAGGTTCTGCACAGTCAATACTAGGCTTTGAGAAATCATTCATAACTAATCTATCATCAGAAGGTTTTCCAGATTTAAAAACACTTGTCAAATATCGTAAGCAATTCAAGTCATTATCAGATTTAATAAATAACTTAGTCTGATTTTGGTACTTTGACGTATCGGTATACTAATATTAATATAATTATTAAGTAAAAATGAGTAAAGTAGGATATTCAGAAGAACAACTATCTGAAATGAGGGAAGATGCCTTTGTAAATATTAAAGAAGCTTGTATGAGACTTCAAGAAAGAACAAGGTGTAGTAACGAAGTAGTCATAAAAATGCTAAATGAAGTATCTCAATTTTATATTACTCAAGTCGAGAAAAATAATATATAGAGGACTTCTCTTTGTTTAGTTTTTCTCGAATTTATATTCTTTTAATGGTTCAGGACTTATTAAACTAGCACTACTATCTTTCAACAAGGTTTTATCTTCAACTGAACCATCAACTTTGATTAAATTATTTATTAAGCCTGTAAAAGTAATATCTCCCCCTGTTGTGCTTGCTAATATTGTTGTTGGATTAAATAACTTTAATAATTGAGGTAGTACTGTTTTACCTCTAATAAATTTACCTGCGAGTGGTAATGAAAAATCTATTACTGGTGTTATTAATAAATCTATATTTTTAGGTTTAATTTTTTTGTCAAGAAAACCATGTGGCTCGATGTAAATTGAATCTTGCCCTGATTCAATAATGTATCCATTTTCAATATTTGGAACTGATGCACCTGATGTAGCTTGAATATTTATATTGTTCTTTTTAAAAGCTTCACCTGGTTTTAGTGTGTTTATTTCTGTAAAACCAATTTTACTGACAACATTACTAGCTGCTTGTGAAGCTATTACTGGAATACTTTTATTTATTTTCTCTAGTGTTGGCGGATGGGCATGATCAGGCTGGCCTTGAGTTAGTAATAAAAAATCAATGCTTCTGGGAATCTCAACTTCTTTAACGAGTTCCCCCTTTATTAGCCAATCTCCTGGAGGGAATGTTAAATCACCATTTAACCAAGGGTCTATCAAAATTCTTGTTTTATCCAATTCAATAAGCCAACCATTCGCTCCGTAGTAAGTTGCTTTTATAGTCATTTTTTTTCTTTTAATATAACTGTAGATTTTTTATATGGTGGATTAGTCTATTGATTTCCTGTGTTTTACGATATCAATATATCACTGATATTATTAATAATATAATCAAAATCACAATTATTAGAAGTGCAAATTTCTTTATATATGTTTGAAATTCATACAACCAGTCATTTTCCATGATATCAATATATTTTTATCATTATATACATTTATTATTATATTAGATGATTTATGTAGTTAAATGTTGTTTATTTGAACTCTCGATTGTGAAAAGATTTCTCTAGTATTGAGTTTAATCTCTTAATATCATGACAATTCGAGATTGGGATGGAGTAGCTCTAATTATTGGTGCTGGCGATATTGGTAAATGTATGTCAGATTATTTGACAACTATATCACCAAAATTGGATGTTTTTGTATGTGGGCGAAATCTAAAAAGTCAAAATGCGTTTTATTTAGACTTAGAGAATGATCATTCATTTATATCTTTTGAAAACCAAATCTCACTATTAAATAAGCCGCTTCGTCTAGTCATAAATACCAGTGGTTTTCTTCACTCAACTCATTTAAAACCTGAAAAGAGACTTTCACATATCAATCGCTCTAATATTATCAAGAATTTTTCTATTAATTCTATTGCCCCAATTATGATTGCTAAATGTATAGAAAAATTTATCAGACCAGAATTTCCATTCTCCTATGCAAGTTTAAGTGCCAGGGTTGGAAGTATTGGTGATAATAGGCTTGGTGGTTGGTATTCATATAGGGCTTCTAAGGCTGCTCAGAATCAATTTTTAAAAACTCTCAGTATTGAATGGCGTCGAAAATTCCCTTTATCAATTGTATCTATATTGCATCCAGGGACTTGTGATACGAAATTATCAAAACCATTTCAATCTGCTGTTCCTAAAGATAAACTTTTTACTCCTGCTCAATCAACGGAATACTTAATTAATATTATCTCATCGCAAAGACCATCTGATTCAGGTAAGTTTTTAGCATGGGATAGCAGTGTTATTGCTTGGTAACTTTTAGATTTCATTAATTTAAAATCTTTCTATTTAAACATGTAGA
Source organism: Prochlorococcus sp. AG-402-B05 (assembly GCA_003279635.1). Taxonomy (GTDB): domain Bacteria; phylum Cyanobacteriota; class Cyanobacteriia; order PCC-6307; family Cyanobiaceae; genus Prochlorococcus_B. The sequence continues at coordinate 16,187 of QCHK01000015.1, forward strand.
TAATTTTTCTATTATTTATTTATTAGTTGTACTATATTAAAAGTAATATATTTTCCCTTGAAAAAACATATTATCGCAATTGGTGGTGGTGGATTTGGGAGAAAGAATTCAACTCAGTTGATCGAAGAATATTTACTTAGTATTTCAGCTAAGAATAAACCAAAAATTTGCTTCTTACCAACAGCAACTGGTGATAATGATAGCTATATAGTGCGTTTTTATTCGATTTTTACTCCCCTTAAGTGCATTCCTAGTCACATTGAATTTTTTAATAGAACTATCGATATAGAAAATCATATTATGGATCAAGATATTGTATTTGTTGGTGGTGGAAATACAAAGAGCATGCTAGCGATTTGGAATGATTGGGGGATGAGTCAATTACTTAAAGAGGCATATAATAAAGGAGTAATCATGAGTGGTGTAAGTGCAGGAGCAATTTGTTGGTTTACTAGTGGTATTACCGACTCTTGGGATAACGAATTAAGGATAATACCTTGTTTGAATTTTATTAGTGGGACTTGCTGCCCTCATTATGATGAGGAACCTGCACGTATTCCTTATGTAAAAAAAATACTACTTGAAGAAAAATTAACTAATTGCATTTCTATTGAAGGCGGTTCCGCGATGCACTTTATTGACGGTAAACCATTTATAAATGTAAGTTTCAAAAATAATAAAAATACTTATAATGTATTTTTAGATAACAAGGATATAGTTGAGATTCCCTACGAAAAAATTCAATTATAGATAATTATTATTCATTTACATTTGTTTATCTTTTAATAAATTCGTTTAATATAATAATACTTATATTTATTTATTAGTACTTAATGTATCTTTTTTTATTATCTTTTTCAGAGATGGGTCTTAACTTACCACTTGTAATTATATTAGTTTTATTTGGTGGTTTTTTTCTTGTAAGCTTTTTTATTACTAGTCCTAACATGGATACAAAAGGTTTATTAAGAGTTCTATATTCAAAACCAGTTAGGAAGGCAGATGGATCGGTTGAATATCCCGAAAGTAGCAAGAACTAAATTTTCTACATATAAGTATTTTTTATGAATGTCAAGTTGTTTTTATTTATATTAAAGGCAAATAAATTGACTTTAATTAGACATCATGAGACTTTTATAAACTATTTTTTGTGAAAGTTACAAATTCCTATAGCCTCATAGGACTCTTGCAGAGTAACGTCGTATATGATCCGTAATTATGTTCTAAAAATTGAAAAAAAGTTTGTTTACTAGATTCGAGAGGGTCAATACCGAAACTAATAATAGGACTTTTCTTCCTTCTGGTCTTAATGGGAAAGCATTAGATATTTCACTAGATGATATTCCCTCTAGAAAAGAAGTTAGAGATGCGATACCCAAGCATTGTTTTACTCGCCAAACTAATAGATCTCTTTTTTATCTCTCTAGGACAGTAGTTATTCAGATCTTTGTTGTTTTGATAGGTCTCTCTATACCTCTTACCAAGGGGATGATTCCCATTTGGATTTTATATGCAATTCTCTCTGGGACAACCTCAATGGGGCTATGGGTTTTAGCTCATGAATGTGGACATGGAGCATTTTCTGATAATCGTAAACTTGAGACACTTGTCGGATATTGTCTTCATTCTTTTTTATTAGTTCCATACTTTTCGTGGCAAAGATCACATGCTGTTCACCATGCTTTTACCAATCACATAACCGATGGAGAGACACATGTTCCTGTTGTGATCTCAGGAGATGGTAAATCCGAAAAAAAAGGTGGAGAGAATGAAATGGAGTCTTCGTTGTTTTTTGGCAAAATTCTATATGGATTTAATCAACTATTTCTTCACTTGATTCTTGGTTGGCCAGCTTACTTACTACTTGGCAAAACTGGCGGACCTCGATATGGGACCAGTAATCATTTCTGGCCAACAGCTCCCTTCTCGAAAAAACTTTGGCCATCCATATGGGCTAAAAAGGTATGGATCTCCGACTGGGGAATTGGTTTTATGCTCCTTTTTTTGATCCTTTGGTCTATAAATTTTGGACTTAATTCTATGATTAGTCTATATTTAGGTCCTCTTATTGTTGTTAATATCTGGCTAGTTATTTACACATGGCTCCACCATACAGATACTGATGTTCCCCATCTTGGTGCTAACCAATTCTCCTTTATGAGAGGAGCCTTCTTATCTATAGATAGACCCTATGGAAGGATATTTGATTTTCTTCATCATTCAATAGGTTCTACTCACGCCATTCATCATATTGAACCAACAGTTCCTCACTATCATGCAAGACTTGCAACGAGAATATTGAAAAATAAATTTCCTAAAGTATACTTATACAATCCCACCCCAATTCACAAGTCTCTTTGGCACATTGCCACTAATTGTGTTGCAGTAAAAAAGGATTATGCTATCGATAGATATGTTTGGAAACAACCCGACCATTCACAGTCTTGATTTTCACAGTGATATCTTTAATATTATCTTCAAAAAATTATATTAATTTCTCTAAATTCACTAGATAAAATATTTATATAATTTATTTTTTAAAAAATAAAATAAAATAAAATGTCAAAAAAAGATTATGAAAGGTTTTTATATAAAATTGATCAATTAAATCAATTAGTTAAATTAATTAATAGTTCGCCTGAAAAGTATAACTTAATTACTAGTTGTCAAACACATGAAGATGTCGTTGAACTTGCAAAGCTATGGGGATATGAAATTGGAAAGAGATGGGGTGAATACTAGGCCTCTAATGGAAAGAAGATAGCCTATTGTCCTCCTCCATTGCAGCTCCAAACCTTTGAGGGCATTCCTTGTGTATTTTTTCCGTCGATACGAAATGTTTTTGTTATGCATTCATTTTGTGAGTCAGCCCATGTTGAAATCGGCTCCAAGTCAGCTGATAACTCCTTAACCGACTTAGATACGGATATAATTGCAGTTGACGAAAATACTAGAGATAAAGTACTTAAGCCTGCACAAATTAGGTATTTGTTATTGTCAAAGAATTCCTTTTGCATCTCTAGCAATGATTATTTATTGCCAACATTACTTATGTTTTAGAGATTGATCTGATTAAGTTATCCTTTGATAATATTAGCTATGTTAATGAATCTTGGTTTTCTGTTATTAAAATGATTAGTAGTCACGATTTTATGTATTTAAGAATTTAATTCTTTTTTTCAAAAAAGTCTAAGATCTTTTTTAATCTATCTGTGTTTTCAAAGTTAGGACTTGCTGTAAGGAAAATAACTAAAAGTATCATTAGTACCCCAACACTAGTTACGCCTAATAGTAGTTGCTGGAATGGATCTAAGGATTCAAGCATTTCTAAGTCCTTTAAACCATGTAAATTTTGTATTAATTTTAATTGACCAAAAGCCTTTATAACGCAATGAAAACTTTATGTTTTAGTTCTTAGATAATTATTTACTTCTCATTAGTTTCTTTTGGCCATCTTGCCTTCAGATTAAGTGGGTTTTTGAGATTAAATTCTACGGGTCTCCCTTGTGCTATCGATATCAATGCTTTAAAAGCCCACCCACCAAGAATTAATAGCATTGAGATTAAAAATATATAACTTATGTTCGTTAACATTAATCTTAAAATTATTTAACTATATATTAAGCTCTTATTTGATATTTTTTTCAATTGTAAATGTAAATAATTAAATCTGTTCTTTTTTTATAATAAATTTTAATTGGTTTTGATTTTGATAATTTACTTGAATTTTCTATTCCTTTAGATCCTCTCGAAAAAGTGGCAGTCGCGAAATAGAGGAAATCTTTTAGTCATAAATACTTAATATACGCATTTATTTAATCCCTAATTGTGTTTGTTCAAGCATCTTGATTTTTTTTTTTTAACTTTTATTGCTTTTTGTCTGATTTGGTATGAATATAAAAATGTAATAATTTATCTTAATGAACAACAGTACATATTTATATTCCTTTTTTCTATTATTTGGTTTTGGTTCTCTTTTTTACTTATTTCAAAATTTCAGATCCGGCAAAAATGAAATTAACAATAAAATCCTTTTAAAAAATTTATTAGAAGGTTTAGATATGGAAGTGCCTGATGAACTGAAAACTTTAGATAATTCATCTACTGATACTCATAAATTATCTTAGCTTGTACTTGGAAGTAATCTAATGTCCCAATTTAACTTTGACGATACAGAAACGTCAGGTATTTGGTGGTCAACTTATGTATCTATTAGAGATTTATGTGTAGAGCTTAAGGATGATACAAGTTGTTGTGATACTGAGATTGTTGAATTGCTTAGATCAATTGCAAAATCAATTGAGGTAAATGGTTTATAAACTTTTATTTATTGAATTATATATCCTTTATTATTTATCCCATTGAAGTTTCCATTGAGATGATTTCCACTGCCTTGCCCATGAATTTTGTTTCTTATTTTGTTTTTCAAGTTTTGTATTTAGCCAGTCTTTAAGTGATGTAGGAGCAATATTTAACTCTTTCTGAATCGATTGAAGATTATTCATATCAGCTCCATATCCTGATCTTTCAATCCAATCTGCCATAACGCCAATGTCGTATTCCAATAACTTAATTGCTAATCTAGGTATCATCAAATATTTTGTTTTTAGTCCGTCTGAAGAAACTATTCTTTGAAGTGTCATAGCCATTTCCAGTCCTGTTAGTTCCTCGCCGGCAATATTGATAGATTGATTTTTATATTTCTCTGATTTCGATAAAACACCTCTAACCCATTTACCTATATCTTCTACTGCGATTGTTTGCCATTTAAAATTCTTGCCAACTATTCCTGGAAAAATTTTCTTTGAAATTGTATAGCCAGGTAATTTGTTTTCAAAGTTTTCAAAGTAGCTAACCGGTCTTAATACAGTAGTAATTTTTTTAAGACCTGATTTTTCTATATATTCTTCAATATCCCATTTACTCGTAAAATGTCCTGGAGCCGGATCATTTTTTAGTGGGTCTTTTGCTTTACTAATTGAGCTAAATATAAAGTGATTTAGACGTCCTTTTTCGTAGGCAGTTTTGACTTGATTTATTAAGTTATAACCTTGTTCCATTTCATAAGATCTGACTATACTTCCTCTAAATAATTTCCATCCTTTTGTAGGTGTTGTATTTCCAAAAATCACATCAACTCCTTCAAAAGCTTTTTTAAGGCTTTCAGGATCCATTAAATCTCCCTTGACTAGTTCAACGTTGTTTAGGCTTCTTAGCTCTAGAGCCTTTGTACTCTTTATATTTCTTGTGATAGCAAGTATTTTGTATTTATCTGTTTGGCTTAATTCTTTAACGACACCCATACCTTGCCTGCCTGTGGCCATAGTTACTGCTACAACAAGCTTTTCATTTACATCTGACTCCAAAATTTCTACTTGCTTAAGCACTATCAAATAACTACATAACGATAATTTAAATCATAAGTGAATTTATGTAAAGTTGTTGTGCTTTTATTTCTAAAAATGTTAGTCATCTAGGACTTGGTCAGTTTTTATATATCTTTGATGTCGAATTTTTAGAACCTGGTCTTTTCGTAAAGGAATGTTTTATTTGCTTTTACAGTTGCAAGATATTGGCTATGTATTAATTAGCACTAAGTTTGATCCTTATGGCAAATGAAGTTCTTGCAGAAATTGATCGCCGAAACATTATCTTTGATGTCGTCGACGGCATTCCTCCATCAGGAGATGAAACCGAAGAAATTAGATCCTTCCGTTCCAAAATAGAATCTGATAATTTGATGCTTGAATATTCAGCCGAAGAGTTAGGTTTTAATAATGTCTTGTTTGAGTACCTTAGTCAGGGATAACCATTTATCTAAATTAGTAGTTTAATCCAGACCTTGGAATAATTCTTTGTGTACAGCAAATGTATGGTATAAGGATGTTCCATTTTCTGGTGATAATCGCTCTCCGTCTTTATTCCAGGCCAGTGTACACACTAGGTCTCCGTCCCATTTAACCTTATGCTCATTAATTTCTTTTGACCAGTCTCTGACACTACTAAAGTGCTCGGGCATATTCTTACCTATCTTTCTGCAAATTTCACATAGCACTGATAATATTGGCGGCTTTGAATCTAATTTTAGATCTTTCGTAAGTGACGGTTGAGTAAATACGCCAACATATCTAATGTGATCAATAATTTTTTGTTCTTTATTGTTTAACTTAGCTTTTATACAGGCTTTTTCAAATTCATCAACGGGTGTTATTGGACGTAGTTTAGAAATCACTTGTACACTTTTAAATTGCTTTTATTTTCTTATATTAACAAATTTACTTCTTTTTTTATATTTTGATTGAAGTTGATTGGACATTAAATTATATTTTTCATCTTTTATATTTTTTATTTTTAACTCAATCAATCTGTTCGATAAACAGCAGAGTGGCTATCTTTCATGAATTTGAGTTTCACTTAGATTTCTTCATGATTCTCTTTATAAACCCAGTCATAGCTTACTTAAGCTAGATTTAAATGTTACAAATTAAAATATCAATGGTCATATTCCCTAATGGCTGGTATTTATATTGGGTCTTACTAAAGAACATGCTTCCTTTAACTTTCGCTGGACTACTAAGTACACCAGCTCCTACTGCTCCAATCGTAGGTATCGCGTTTATGGCTCTATTTGGAATTATGGCTGTCGTAGTTGGTCCTAATTACGATGGTTTCAATGATCCAAATACATCTAATAAATAGTCTATCTATTTAAATTAAGTGGGTTGATATGTTTTCCATGTTTACCCATTTTTTTATGTTTTATAATAATCGTATCTTTAACAAATGATTCCTTCCAGACATATTCTCTAAGTCTTACATGTATGGTTAACAACTAAATTTGTATAGAATATTTTCTAGCATTTAAACAATAGTTTCTTATGTGTGTATCAAAACGTCTATTTCAGTATTTTTTGTTCAAAACTAGTTACTAATTAATTTATTGATTCCTTTTTCTGCTATTTATAATTAGCTTTATTTTTCTTTTATGGGTAATTTATTATTTGCTGGTCTTACTAGTACTCCGGCCCCAACGGCAGTTTTAGTGGGAGTTGCGTCAATTGCTTTGTTTGCAATTGTAGGTTTAATGGTTGGTCCTGACTACGATGGTATGAATGCTCCAGAGGTAAAAAAGTAGGAACAATAAATTTTAATATATAAAAAAACTAACTAAGAGAAATAAATGAATTATTTTTTTTAGTTATTTTTTTGTTTTTGTAAATATAAAACTAATTGGTTGTATGAAAGCATATCTAATGGATTTATTGACAATACCTCAAAGTTCTTCAGATAGTTTTGTACATTCTCATGAAACAAACACCATGAAATATTGAATTTATTAATAACTTCTCTACTATCCCTACCTCTTTCTAGTTGATCTCTTTTTAGTCTTCTTTTAAAACAAATATCTTTCTCCTCTTCACATACAATATTTATAGTCTTATTATAGTTTAAATCTAACCTATGAGCAAATATTCCTTCTAATATTAGTAATTGATTGTCACCTTCATAGTTAATGGCTCCCTCTGATTTTGATGATTGTTTTCTTAGGAAGTCATAATTATAAAATGATATTAATCTATCTTTATTATGTAAAGATCTAAGCGTCTTCTTTATTTCACTTTTCTTTAAACTAATAGGCCTATCATAAATATCATATTGAAATATTGATAAAAATTTGATGAATATATTATCTTTATAATATGAATCTGTTTTTATTACTATTGTATTATTAAATAATTTAGAAATTTCTTTACTTAGATAAGTCTTACCTGAGCCAGATGGTCCTGTGATTATGATAGTTTTCATTCTTTATAATATAACTTCTTCTTAATTAGGCTAATTATTAATTTATTCTTATTACTATCGTATTAGACTGTTTTATTGTAATTAAGTTCTTCGTTAGTCCAGTTTCTATTATTAAATCTGTTTTCAATAAATCTTAGAACTAGTATAATTACAGGAATATGCATAAGTCCACCAATTACTACGGTGATTTGGTTGTAAGGCATAATCTTTTAATTAGTTATTCTCAATATACGTTATTAATCATTTGTTATCTTAATATGTATCTTTTAGTCATATAAGAAATACTCTTCCTAGGTATTGATTACATTATTTCTGATAATTCCTTTTCGAAAAACCAATTTATCTCACCATTATTTAGTTTAACCACTAGTCCAAATTCATTTCCATCTACCATTTTATAGCCAACTAATTCGACAAAAGGTTCCTTTCTAATATCTTCTAGTGTATTTAGAGGTAGGCGATCTTTAACTTCGTTTATTTCAACTCTTAAAAGTTGACCTTTTTGAAGAGTTGATGAATCTCTTATCATAATAAATCTTTTCTAGTTATTTATTCATATTAATAATTATGCTATCCGATTATTGATAGTGATACCTGATTTTCAATTCCACTATATTTAATGTATTCTTGAAATTCAGATGAATTAAAGGCTTGTTGAGCTGCTGCCTTAGATTCAAATTCAACAATTACTCCTAATTGTCCGCCATCCCATTCGTTTAAATCTGAGTTTTGGTTTACATCTTTAGCAATGATCGTTCCACCGACTGACCTAAGCCATGGAACTACTGTTTTTACGTATTCTATGAATTGAGCTGTGCTTTCTATTTTGGCCTGTTTAAGCCAATAGCCTTTGGTTCCCATCTCTTTATTTTTTCTTTAGATTATCTCATGTCGTTGCTCTTTTCCGTTAAGCGCTCAGAATTATTCAATGTTATAAATTTATATGTACATTTACTATTTATTATTTAATAGGTAATTTAATTAGTTTATTGTATCCTGTTTTGATTTTAGTTGCATAATTAGATGATGATGCTTCACTGCTAGAACTTTTAGGCTGTCATCGTATATCCTTAATTGTTTGTTAGTAATTTGCTTACCTTTAATAAGTTCTTGTACTTATTTGAGTAAACCTTTAATGTAATATTTTTATCCTAAAAAGTTAATAAAGCTTCCTTTTCGCTTGATGGAGTATTTGACATTTTAGTAGAAAAAACCTTTTTAATATAGCATTACTTCTATTTTAATAGCTCTTGATAAATTGTTTATCGCAAAAATCCTTATATCTTCCTTGACTATTAATTAATTCTTTATGGCTACCTACTTCAAGTATTTCGCCTTTTTCAATCACAGCTATTTTGTCTGCCTTTTGTATTGTTGATAATCTGTGAGCGATTACCAGGACTGTTCGATTGTGCATAGCTTGTTGAAGACCCTTCTGAACAGATTCCTCCGATTCAGCATCTAAAGCACTAGTAGCTTCATCTAGCAATAAAATTGTTGGATCTCCTAATAAAGCTCTTGCTATTGATATTCTCTGTAACTGACCTCCAGAAAGATTGCTACCCCTTTCTTCTATAAAAGTTTCATAGCCGTCTGGTAATTCTTCAATAAAATCATGAGCATTTGCAATTCTTGCTGCATTAACTATGTTTGCTTTAGTGGTTGGCCTTCCAAATCTTATTGCTTCTAATATGGTCCCTGAAAATATAAAAGTTTTTTGTGGAACTATACCTATTAATCTTCTTAAGTAATTGGTGTTTATTTTGTTCAAATTATAATTATCAATAAATATTGATCCATTAGAAGGTTCTATGAATTTTAAAATTAATGAAAAGATTGTACTTTTTCCTGCTCCTGAAGGTCCAACTAATGCCGTTATTTTTCCATTATCTATATCTAAATTAATTTTTTTTATAACCACTTTATCATCATTATATGAGAAATATACATCCTTAAAAAATAACTTTCCATCTATTTTATCAGGAGTAATGCCTCTATCTGAGCTTGATATTTCTATTGGTTTATTTGTTATTTCATTTAATCTTCTTAGTGAAGCTTGTCCTTGCTTTAATTCGTTATAGTTGGTAGTAATATGGCTTATTGGATCAATTAACATTATTAAGGCTGTAAAATAACTACCAAATTCTTCGTTAGACATACCTCCTGTTTGTATTCTATAAGTTCCTATTGTGAGGATCCCTAAAATACCTATTATTTCTATTAATCCCACTATTGGATGCTGAAGGGCTACAAGCCTTAGCATTTTATATTTAGCCTCTTTGTGTAATTTAACTTGTTTATCATAGTCATCTTGAAGCCATGCTTCTACAGCAAATGCTTTAACCATAGGTAAACCTTGAACTGCCTCTGATAGCAAACCTGCTAATGAACTGATTTTGTCTTGACTTTGTTCAGATGCTTTTAATACTTTCCCTCCAAAATCACTTACTAATAAAGCAATTAAAGGCGCTAATATGATCGTTGCAAGTGATAAATTCCAATCAATAAATATCATATAACCAAATACTGCTAATAATTGAAATATTGATGGTGTTGTATCTTGAATCGATTTATAGATAACCTCACCAACTCGATCAACATCCTCTGTAAGTCTGTATGCAATATCCCCAGATGAAAGTTTTTCGATAAAAAGAATATTAGTTTTTTGAAGTTTTCTGAATAGTGTTGTTCGTAAGTCTTGGCTTAGAGCTAATGCTGGTTTTGCTAAAAGACTATCTTGTAGATATTGTGCTGTTTTTTGAATGATAAAAATAATTAAGGCTTGTAAAATTACAATCAATACTTGTTTTGTATTGCCTTGACCAATAGCTGGTATTAACTTGCCTGATAACCATGCAAGTATTGGCCAACAAATTACGTATATAAACATGCTTATGCCACCTAAAAGCAATGTTGGCAAATGTCCCTTTAGTTTCCCTATCAGGTAAATAAAATTTATTTTGTTTTTTTGTTTCATTCCATCAAACTATCAATGTTTAATTTAAAAGCACGTAAATGAAATTAGATCAGTTTTTAAAATTCATGGGAACCGTTCAGACTGGAGGTGAAGCCAAAATGATTATTAAGTCAGGAAAAATATCAGTAAATGGCATGGTGGAAAAAAGAAGAGGTAGGAAATTAATTGATGGAGATCAAATTTCTTTTGCAAATGAAACATACATTGTTCCAAATTCTGATCCTCTAGGCCGTAAGTTGGCAAGAAGCGAAAAATGAGGATCTAGCGTGCGTAAACCGGTCATTGCAGGGAATTGGAAGATGAACATGACATGTACCGAAGCGATTGAGTACATGCGTGTATTAATTCCACTACTGAAAGATATTCCGAAGAAAGATAGGGAAGTTGTAATAGCACCCCCATTTACAGCCCTATACCCTCTTTCTGAGTTTATTAGGGACAGAAATGAATATCTATCATTATCTAGTCAAAATGTTCATTGGGAGGATAGTGGGGCCTATACGGCAGAAGTTTCTCCCCTAATGCTTAATGAGCTTTCGGTTAAGTGTGCAATCGTTGGACACAGTGAACCTCGTAAATATTTTAGTGAAAGTGATGAACAAATTAATAAAAGAGCAAAATCCGCTCAAGATCATCAGTTAATTCCAATTGTTTGTGTTGGAGAAACTTTTCAACAAAGAGAAATGGGTGAAGCAGAAAGGGTTATACGAAGGCAAATTGAACAAGGTCTTGAAGGAATTGAAGTAAAAAGACTAATAGTTGCTTATGAGCCAATCTGGGCTATTGGAACTGGTAAAACTTGTGAAGCCAATGAGGCTAATCGAATTTGTGGACTTATTCGTAAGTGGATTGGTTACGAAGACGTGATTATTCAATATGGTGGATCAGTAAAATCAAATAATATTGATGAAATCATGTCCATGTCAGATATTGATGGTGTACTAGTTGGTGGAGCCTCTCTAGATCCTACAAATTTTGCCAGAATTGCTAACTACGAAAAAATCTAATAATTTCCCGCCTAAGCATTGGGAACGAGAAACCCAATTAATGGCAATAGTAAACATCACCGAAGATTCTTTTAGTGATGGAGGACTGTACATAGACTTACCCTCTGCGATCAATCATGCATCATTATGTGTTAAACAAGGAGCAAATATTCTAGATATTGGAGCACAGAGCACACGACCTGGCGCCTCTGAGGTAGGTCCTGAAACTGAGATTAAAAGATTAGTTCCATTAATAAAAGAATTAAAGTTATTACATCCAGAGATTCCAATATCTGTAGACACCTTTCATCATTCTGTTGCAGAGAAAGTATTAAATATTGGAGCCGATTTGGTTAATGATGTTAGTGGTGGTCGACATGATCCTGAAATCTATAATGTTATCGCTAATAATGGATCTCCTTATGTTTTGACTCATAGTCGTGGAAATAGTAAGACAATGGATTCTTTAGCTGTATATACAAACGTTGTTAAAGATGTAAAAAATGAATTATCCAATCAAATTGATTTAGCACTATCTAAAGGCATTAAAGACGAACAAATTATTATTGATCCTGGAATAGGCTTTGCAAAAAATGTCGATCATAACTTAACTTTGCTGCGAAATATAGAAGAATTCGTTTCTATGAATTATCCATTATTAATAGGTGCTTCTAGAAAAAGATTTATTGGTTCAGTTATTAATGAAACTGACCCAAATAAAAGAAAATTTGGAATGGCTGCCGTAGCCTCTAGATGTGTGAGTGCTGGTGTTGATATTCTAAGAGTTCATGATGTTAAACAAATTTCTCAAGTTATAATAATGACTAAGTCAATTATTTAAAATATTATTAATCTTCTGTATTAACCCCTTCGATTCTATCTTCTACTTCTTGATAAAGTTCTTTTAATTGTTCAATATTTTCATCAGATGTTTCCCAATATCCTCTCCCGTTAACTTCTAATAATGTACCAACTATTCTTCTAAAACTATGAGGATTTAATTCCATTAATCTTTTCCTCATCTCTGGATCATTTATAAAAGTTTCGTTTGATTCTTCATATACGAAATTGTCAACTTGCCCACTAGTTGCACTCCATCCTAATGTGTAATTAAGTCTATTAGAAACTTCTCTTACTCCCTCATATCCTGACTTAAGCATTCCTTCATACCATTTTGGGTTAAGTAATTTTGTTCTGGAATCTAATCGAATAGTTTCACTTAATGATCTGACCTGAGCATTTGCTGTAGTTGTGTCGGCTATGTAACTACTTGGAGCTTTACCATCATCTCTAAGATTCTTAATTAAATTTGTTGGATCTGAGTCAAAGTAATGACTTACATCTGTTAATGATATTTCAGAAGAATCAAGATTTTGGAAGGTAACATCAGCAGTTTTCATGACTGATTCAAAAACTTCTCTGTTCTGATTCATTTCACCTGGATTATCTGCATTAAAAGCAAATGTTTTTCTTGAAAGGTACATTTCTTGCAATTCATTTTCTTCTTCCCATGTTGAATTCTCTACAGCCAAATTAACATTTGAGCTGTAACTTCCACTTGCATTTGAGAACACTCTGCTTGCTGATTCCCTAATACTTTTACCTTCCTTTTCTGCCTGCTCTAAGACATGCTTTCTTACGAAATTTTGATCAAGTGGTTCATCAGCCTCTGCAGCCATTTTTACTGCTTGGTCAATTAATGCCATTTGATTAATAAATAAATCCCTGAACACACCAGAACAGTTAACAACTACATCGATTCTTGGTCTTCCTAGTTCCTCAAGAGAAAGGAGTTCTAATTTATTTACCCTTCCGACAGAATCTGGTTTTGGTTTTACTCCTACAAACCAAAGGATTTGAGCTAATGATTCACCATAAGTTTTGATGTTGTCAGTTCCCCAAAGGACGCAAGCGATAGTCTCTGGCCAAGTACCTTGCTCCTCTTTCTGCCTCGCAATAAGTTTGTCAACTACTCCTTTTGCTGAAGCCACAGCAGCAACGGTGGGTATCGATTGAGGGTCTAGTGCATGAATATTTTTACCACTTGGTAATACTCCTGGGTTCCTGATAGGATCTCCTCCAGGACCAGGAATGACATAATCTCCATCTAGAGCTTTTAAAAGGCTCTCCATCTCTTTATCTGCACATATTTGCTCTAAGCAAAATCTCAAATAGTCAAAGACCTTATCTAGAGACCCTTGATTTACATTTTTAAAACCTGCTTTCTTAGCCGATGCTTGCCATGGTGATGGGATTGAGAAACCAATTCTTCTCAAGAACTCAACAATTAGCGTCCAGATATTCTTCTTCATATTTACTCTCCCATCTCTTCCTGTAAGAGATCTAACCATTGAACCAACAGCTTCTCTGGATGTTTCAGTAATTAATTTATTAAGTTCAACATCTTCTAATAATCCCTTGTTATTACCTTCATAGACTTCCTCAATTGTTTTTCCTTTTGATTCAGCTAATAAACCTGGCAAAGATCTGATTCCATCATCTTCTCTTTCAATAGATGCGATACTTACCAAGGTTGCAATTGCTTCCTCAGCAGTGGCTGGTTTACCAATTGTGTGTAAGCCGCAAGGTAATAATCGACTTTCTATTTCCATTAACTGTTTATATACATTTCCTACTACCAAATCTCTCTCATCTATTTCTAATTCGGAGGCATCTTTTTCAGGTAGGTTTACATCTTCATCAAGGTTACATTTTTTTGATGTTTCAACTATCGCGTTAACAATTTGAATTCCTCTTCCACTTTCTCTTAATTGTTGATAGGAACCAACTAACTCTCCAAGTTCTTTTAGACCTTTATATAGACCAGCATTTTCAGCAGGGGGCGTTAAATAACTAATTGTTGATGCGTATCCTCTTCTTTTTGCGATTGTTGCTTCCGAAGGATTATTTGCTGCGTAGTAATAAAGATTAGGCAGACCTCCAATCAATGAATCTGGATAACATGCCTCGCTCATACCCATTTGTTTCCCAGGCATGAATTCAAGCGATCCGTGGGTTCCAAAATGTAGAACTGCGTCTGCCTTCCAAACTTTTTCTAAATAAGTGTAATAAGCGGCAAATCCATGATGAGGACTGGCACTTCTAGAATAAAGTAATCTCATAGGATCACCTTCATATCCAAAAGTTGGTTGTACGCCTACAAATACATTTCCAAATTCTTTTCCATATATAAGAAGATTTTGTCCGTCACTATTTAAATTTCCCGGTGGCTTTCCCCAGTTCTCTTCTAGTCTCTCAGAATATGGAGTTAATTGTTCATATTCTTTTACACTCATTCGATGCGCTATTGATAGCTCAGGAGAACCTTGTAAAGCTTCTGGATCATTTATTAATGTCTTCATCAGTTCTTTTGGATTCTTAGGTAGATCTTTTATGTCATATCCTTTTTGCTTCATTTCTTCTAAAACTCTATAAATAGAGCCAAAGACGTCTAAATAAGCAGCTGTTCCAACATTTCCTTTATCAGGTGGAAAACTAAATACAGTAATAGCTAATTTCTTCTTGTCACGTTTTTTAATTCTTAGTGATGACCATCTAATAGCTCTTTCAGCTATTGCATCTACTCTGTCTTGAAGTGTATGAGCTTTGCCAGTTGCATCATCTCGACCAGATAACACTATTGGCTCAATAGCACCATCTAATTCAGGAATTGCAATTTGAAGTGCAACTTGAACTGGATGAAGTCCTAGGTCACTTCCTTCCCATTCTTGAGTTGTTTGAAAAACGAGTGGCAGAGCAACCATGTAAGGTCTATTGAGCTTTTTTAAAGCATCGACAGCTTTTGGGTGATCTTGCCTTGCAGGACCTCCAACAAGTGCAAATCCTGTAAGTGAAACAACGCCATCTACAATGGGTTTATCAGGATTTATAGGATCGTAATAAAATTCATTTACTGGCTTAGAAAAATCTAACCCACCACAAAAAACAGGAATTACTGTTGCTCCTCGATATTCCAATTCTTGAATAACTGCGACGTAGTGAGCATCGTCTCCAGTAACAATGTGACTTCTTTGAAGTACTAGTCCGATTACAGGACCGTTTTTAGCCTTAATTGATAGATCATCCCTAGAAGCTGTCCAATTTAAATATTCTTTTTTATCCTCAAACATATTTGGAGCTAAAGGATGCCAAATTCCCAAATCAGGGAAAACTTCAGGCTCTGCAACTTCTATTTTTTCTTCTTCTTTATTTAGTTCTGGAAATACATATTTATCTCCAAGCATCAGTAAGAAATTACGAAGATTATCTGGAGTTCCTCCTAACCAATATTGAAAACTAAGCATAAAACTACGAGCGTCTTGTGCTTTGTCTACAGGCAGATACTTAAGAATTGAGGGTAGGGTATTTAGAAGCTTCAACATTGAATCTTGAAATCCGGCGCCGCCCGCTTCTTTCCTCTTCTTCATAAAATCGCCAATGATGCTTTTACTTTGGCCTAACTGCGCCATAGAAAAAGTTCCCAATTTATTCAATCGCATAACTTCTGGCATTGATGGAAATACCACCGCTGCCTTAAGACTGTCTTTGTGAGGTTCAACTGCTTCAACAACTTTTTGCGCCAAATCTTCAATGAAAATCAATGAAGCTACGAATAAATCAGCATTTTCTATATCTTTTTTAAAGCTTTCATAATTGTTTGTATCTCTAAGTTCTTCAATTAAATATCCATTAAGTTCAATTCCAATAGGACCATTTTGCGAATTTAGTGAATTAGCAGCCTGTGTAAGAGCATTTTGATATTGAGGCTCAAGGACTACATAAACAGCCTTCATCACAGCTTTATGCTTGTGATTCTCGACAGGTGAAACTCTGCGATTTGCTGAGCGAACCTGTGTAAACATCTTTTCTTCTTAGATAATTCGACCAAGCCTAGTGTTCAGTGGGCCTTTAGTGTGTTATTTAGTTAATGCCTGTTACATGTAAGAACGAATATAATAATGCAAAAAGAAATTTAATGAATTCTGATTATCAATCAATACCAGTTTTAGTAGCAGGGGCTTTGGGTCGAATGGGATCTGAGGTAATCAAGGCAATTAATTCATCCAATGATTATCAACTTGTTGGCGCAATTGATAATCAGAAGGAGAAAGAAGGTCAAGACATAGGATCATTGCTAGGTATAGGTGCTCTAGATGTATTCCTTTCTAGTGATTTCGAAGGCACTTTGTGTGCTGCGAGTCAGAACGTCCCTAAAGATGGTTCAAATAATGGTGCTGTATTAGTTGATTTTACTCATCCAAAATTTGCTTATAAACACACCCGTACATCAATCGCCTATGGAGTTCATCCTGTAATTGGTACCACTGGAATAACGGCAGATCAGTTAGATGATCTTTCTAAATTTGCAGACAAAGCTTCTCTTGGTTCAGCTATTATTCCAAATTTCTCTGTAGGTATGGTTTTGCTTCAGCAAGCCGCAGCAGCAGCAGCTCGTTTTTATGAGTTCGCTGAATTGACTGAAATGCATCACAACAAAAAGGCTGATGCCCCAAGTGGTACGTGTATCAAAACCGCCGAACTGATTGAGGAGCAACGTTCAAACTTCAATAGATCTTTTGTAGAGGAAGAAGAATCAATTAAAGGCTCTCGAGGCGGATCTCGTGCTAGTGGTTTGAGACTCCATTCCGTAAGGTTGCCTGGACTTGTTGCTCATCAACAAGTCATGTTTGGATCAAATGGAGAGACATATGAGTTATCTCATAACACTATTGATCGATCTGCCTACATGCCTGGCGTTCTCTTAGTGGTCAGAAAAATTAGATCAATCAATAAATTGGTTTACGGACTTGAGAAAATTTTATAGTTTTAATACAAATGTTATTTCCTATTAAGCAAAATGAGATTAATAAATTGATTCCTGTTGTTGCTACAGGGAAACAATTCAATTCAGCTTTAGGTAATCCTCAGAAAATCTTTCAGCGGATTATGATTTCTGCCATTGGAGGTGTTATAACTTTGCTAATTAGTCAAAGTCAAGTAACAAGTCAGTTCTATTCTCTATGGTTGGTATTAGGTGTTGTTTTTCTTTTATATATTTTATGGGGACCAATACTTGAAGCTAGTAGAAAAAATTCTAAGTTTAAAAGTTTTACTTTTTCAGCATTAGTTGATGGTTATATTTCTGATGTTTATGTGGAAGACAGGGTGGAAAATAAACAGGAGCAAGCTAATCAAGATGGAAGATTAGAGGTATTAGAGAAAAAGAGAACATTCGTTATCTTGGATATAGAAGATGAAGATGGATTTATAGGTAATATAAGTTTTCCACTACAAAAGAAATTTAATATACTTACTAAAGGAATGAGAATTAACTGTGTAGTTTTTAGCAATAGAAGAGATTTTGATACAATTCAGGCAATAAGTGATGCTTGGTGTCCAGAAATAAATTTATGGGTAGGTTCTTATCCTTTTCTCCTTCGTCCTGCATTTGAGGAATTTGTTAATTTGAGAATTTCAGGCTAAATCATTTTAGTAACAAATGATATAATCATATTTATGAATATAGCAATTATTGGTTCTGGATTAACTGGATCATTGGCCGCAATTTCATTAGCAAAAGCTGGCTGTAGAGTTGATCTATATGAGAGACTATCAGACGAAGAACTTGTCAATCGAGATCGAACATACGCTATTACACATTCCTCTAGAAAGATATTAGAGAAGCTTGGTATCTGGTCAAATTTATCAAAAGATTTAGTAGCATTTCAATATCTAAACGTAATAGATTATGAATTAAATAAAAAATTTGAATTTCTTGTTAATGATTTAACTTTTACTGACCAAAAATATTCTGCAGTAGGTTGGATTGCTGAACATAAATTTATAATGTTATCCATTTTAAACTTTATTTCTAATATAGAAAATATCAACAAGATTCCAACATCTGTGATTCCTAATACCAATAATTATGATCTAATTGTTGCTGCAGATGGATCAAGCTCTAATACTAAAAAAAAGCTTAAAACACCCTCTTTTCATTTTAAATATGATCAGATGTGCATTACTGCTAAGGTTCTTCTTAGAGGTATGAAATCTAATGAAGCCTTCGAAATTTTAAATAGTGAGGGGCCATTTGCTGTATTACCATTAGGAGGTGATTTATTTCAAATTATATGTAGTCAATCAATCTTAAAGGGTGCTTATAATATGAATTTATCTAAATCTCTATTATTAGATTATTTATCAACAATACTTCCATATGGTATTGAACCTGACACTATTATTGATGCGCCAGAATCATTTCCAATTGATTTTTGTCTTAACTATTTATTCTTTTCTGGTAAATATATTTACTTAGGTGAAACAGCACACAAAATTCATCCTGTAGGTGGTCAAGGACTAAATCTATGTTGGCGAGATGTTGATTGTCTGGCGAAATTATTCTCCATACCATTATTAAAGAATAATCATTCGTTAATTCCATTAATATATTCTATTTCTAGATCATTTGATGTATTATCCATATCTATTTTAACGGATAGTTTAGTAAGATATTCTCGAAGCAATATTTCTATCTTTTATTTACCTAGGTTACTTGTATTCTTTATTTTAAAAAATTCATCTTTACTTAGGAAATATATTCTCAATTTAATGACTAATGGATTCTAATTTGAGTTATATATAAATGATAAATACTAATAATTCTATCAATCCGCCATCAGCTGAATTGTGTAATTTCATTATTGACAAATTAGGTATAAGTCAGGTAGCGCTTGAATTAGGAATCAAAAGATCTTGTTTGGAAAATTCTCCCCTACCTATTGTAATGTGGAGTTATGGTTTAATTACTTTGTCTCAACTAAAGATAATACTTTTGTGGCTTAAGAATAATTAATACTTTATTAGGGTTTCTACAAATAAATTTGAATCTAAATTTTCTCTACCTTTAAGTTCAGTTAGCTCTACAAGAAAAGAATATCCAATTAAATTAGCACCTGCTTTTTTGATCAAGTTCCCTGCTGCTCCAGCAGTTCCTCCTGTAGCTAGTAAATCATCAAATAAAAGTATCTTACTATCCTTTTCAATTATATTTTGCTGGATTTCTAATCTGTCTTCACCGTACTCAAGCTTATAATTAGTACCTATTACTTCTCCAGGTAATTTATTAGGTTTTCTAATAGTAATTAAACCTATCTCAAGCTTAAATGCCAATGCAGATGCAGAAATAAATCCTCTTGATTCTATGGCAGCAATATAATCAGGTTTTTTACTAGATATCAGTTTCTGAAGAGGAAACATTAAATTAATTCTTTCCATATCTTGGGCTCTTTATATATTGGGTTTAAGTCTTTGAAGACGATTCCTTTTTTCGGGTAATCATTTTTTCTGTAATGTATTTTTTCAAGTGATCCATGCAATAAAATATTTGAGGTGTGCAATTTTATAAAACCAACATTAAAGCTAGCAAATCAGCAAACTCCTGTCATTATTGACTATATGAAGACTTCTAATTTAGTTGCCACGCATAGTAAAGAATTCATTAATGAATCCAATAATTTTAAAACCTGTGGCGAAGGTGGTTATTTAAATTGTTTTATTGCTAAGGATGCCTCTAGAAAACTTGATTTTTTAATTTTAGTTATCGAAACGCTTCAAATAAATGCAACGGATTCCCTCTTTTTGAAGGCTAATAATATTGGTTTGTCAGATGAGTTCACTAGTAGAGTTCAATTCTGGAAAATTAGATGTTCTAACCCGTTGAGGAAAAGTCACACCTTTTCATCACTCTCATCGGAGCAGATAGATTCACTTGTGCAACTTATTTCTTCAATGGCAGAAAACCTTTATCCTCTTATTAGGCAATTATTATCCTCAAAAGAATCTAGGACACTGAATAAAGAGCGATGGTTTTTATTTAGTTCACGTCTTAAGTCACTTATATCCGAGAGGATGAATGTGAAGCGTAGTTATATAACCTCCTTATTAAATGATGATAAGTATGATTATTTTAGAGAGTTATTAATCATTCTATCTTTGTCATGTGGAAAAGGTGGTGCTAGCCGACTAAAAGCTTCTTTATATCATCAATCTTAGTATATATAAATGATTAATTTATCTTATAGATTTGATCAAAACTCTTCGTCTCTAGAACTTGATGGTATGCCAGATGTTTCAAATGGAGACTCAGAGAATACTATTGGTATCTTATCTTCATGGACATTGAAAATAATTGGATCACCTACATTAGAGGGTGAAAAGGATCATCTTGAAAACTTGATGCAAGTAATTCTTCAATATTCACGATCGTATATCTCTGGAATTCGAAAAACATTTATATCAAAAAAAAGTATTGTAACGATCTCTCCATTCGGCAGTAGTCATAAATTACTTCTTAATAGTACAAAAAAAGATGTTAAGCCTCTAGAAATTATATTAGACGATTCGGAATTGTCTGATCTTACTCAATGTTTAGATCTCTTGAGGTTTGATTCCAGATTTAACCTTAATTGGGATATCATTTTAGATAGACCTTATAGTAAGAGATATATTCAATCTAGTGCTTATAAATCAAAAAAAAGATTTAATTTATTTTATGCATTCATTTTATTTTTATCTACCAGCTCTCTTTTGTTATTGATCCCTACCAATAATAAATTTGATC
>QCHK01000016.1 GCA_003279635.1 Prochlorococcus sp. AG-402-B05
GGAACGACTAAAAACATATATTCCCATAGAAGCCAAATAAGGTTTTTCTTTTGCCTCATTTGCTTCCAATCCAAACCTTGATGTATCTACAGCCATTGCTTTCAATGAATCACCAGTTGGTTTTTCACGAAATTCTTTAATATTGCCTGTTTCATCAGTACGCATTAAACCAAATGCTTCCGCTTGTGCTGAGTCAACTGGCAAAGCTGCAACCGTTAAATCAGCTCCTGTTTTTCTATGCTGCTCAACAAATAAGCTGTAATCCATTCTATAAAGTTGATCTCCAGAGAGAATCAAATATTCATCAACATCCCACTCTTGAAAAAGCCATTGATATTTTCTTACCGCATCAGCAGTACCCTCAAACCAAGAGGGGGTTTCAGGTGTTTGCTGAGCGGCTAAAACCTCAACGAAACCCTGGCCAAAAGGACCGCTCAGATTATAAGTCTGTGCAATATGCCTGTTAAGTGATGCGCTATTGAATTGCGTAAGAACATACATTTTACTGATGTCCGAATTTATGCAATTACTTATAGGAATGTCTATTAGTCGATATTTCCCCGCTAATGGAACTGCGGGTTTTGCTCTCATTTTTGTTAATGGATATAGGCGTGATCCTTTTCCACCGCCAAGAATGATGGCAAGTACTCTCTTCATGAAGGCACTATTAATCGGCTATTCGGAGCAAACCTACTGGATAGAGTGCTCATTAATCTAGTAAAAAGTGATAAGTAGTAAGAATTTCAAAAGTAAATAACAATATCAGTTATTTTTGGGCTTGTTTAAAGAACTAGAAACATCAAGATTAAAAAGTTTTTCAATCACATCAAGAGAATCTCTACGATCATTCCTCGATTGAGGCGCTCTTAATTTTGTTACTGGAGTATGAAGTATTTTGTTAATGATTCCCTTGCTTAATGCCTCAACAACTTTTCGTTCTCTAGCGGAGAAATCAGGTCCCATTCTGCTTAATGCCTTCTGAAGTTCTTCTTTTCTGATTGACTCCAAACCAGATCTAAGGCAATTAATTGTCGGAACAGCCGCTAAGCTATCCCACCATTCTAGAAAAACACGACATTCTTCCTCTATCAATCCTTCTGCTTCTAGGGCGAGCTTTTGTCTTGCCTCTTGATTTCTTGAAACAACCTCTTGAAGATCATCGACATCATGAGATTCAATTCCGGAAACTGATTTTGCATCAGAAGAAATGTTCCTCGGAACTCCAATATCAATAAGTCTAAGTAAAGGCTTTCTATTAATCTTTATCAATTTTTCGGCATCAATAATAGGTTCATTTGCAGCTGTGCTCGTAAACACAAGAGTACTGAGAGAGAGACAACGATCAAGCTCATCTATTAATTGACAATCAATTTGAATATCTGGGAACGCGGCTGAAAGATCCTCAGCCCTTTTTTTTGTTCTATTTAGAAGCGTAAGTGAACAACATCCTTTTGATTGGAGATGCTGAAGCAACAAACGACTCATTCGCCCAGCTCCAACAACAGCGACCTTTTCAGTTTCTAAAGTCATTAATTTATCTTTTCCGTGCGCTTGGCCAAGTTTCAATTGAGCTAGTTCTACAGCTGCAGAACTTATAGAAACTGCTCCCGTTCCAAGATTTGTCTCGCTTCTTACGCGCTTGCCTGTACTAACGGCTTGAGTTAATAATCTATTCAAGATTGGACCTAGACTTTGATGATCTTGGCCAAGACGTACCATTTTTTTTACTTGAGAAAGGATCTGTCCCTCTCCTAAAACCAAACTATCCAAACCCGCAGAAACCCTCATCACATGAGAGACGGCTTTCTCTTGAACGTAATTAAATAAGTGAGGTGAAAGAATCTCATCCTCAAGGCCAGAGAATTCAAGAAGAAAAGATCTAATTGCTTCTATTCCCAATTGCGGGTCCTTAACTAAGCTGTAGATTTCAAGTCTGTTACATGTGCTCAATATGGAAACTTCTAATATTTGATCAATTTTCTTTAAATTATTAAACGATCTCTCAACTAGTTCTTCTGGAATACTTAGCTTTTCACGCACTTCAACTGGGGCCGTGCGATGGCTAAGACCGACGACAGCAATATGCATAAATAGCCCCTTACTTCATTTACTTAACTATCACTTCAAAGAGATGCTTTGAGCACCATCTTTGATGTGAACTGTATTGGTAAACCTTGCTGTTTGATCAAGCGTACTGATCACAAGACTGCTAGTTCTGGTGCAATCTTTTTCAAATTTAACCCCATCGAAGAGCAATCCATCTGTAATTCCACTCCCCGCAAAAGCTACATTTTCTCCTGAGGCAAGTTCATTCGCTTCATAGATCTTGTCAATATCAGTTATGCCCATTTCATTCAATCTTTTTATATTTCCCTCTTTTGTATAGTCTGCCCACTCTGATGTTTGAGCTATTGCAGGATCATAAACAAGTTGTCCCTGGAAATGCCCTCCAAGTGCCCTCATAGCCGCTGCTGAAATAACTCCCTCAGGAGCAGCTCCAATGCCCATTAAGCAATGAGTACCAGTCCCTTGAAAGCCGCAGGCAATTGCTGCTTGGACATCTCCATCTGAAATAGGCTGAATCCTGGCACCAGTAGATCTAATTTCGGAAACTAGATTTTTGTGTCTAGCTCTATCCATAACAACAATAGTTAATTCACTAATTGCGATACCAAGACAGTCACTCAATATTTTTATATTTTCCGTGGGAGTTTTTCTGATATCAACTTTGCCTTTAGCTGCTGGAGGAGCAGCTAATTTATTCATGTAAAAATCTGGAGCGTTAAATAATCCCCCCCTATCTGACGCTGCTAAAACAGCCATCGATCCACGCTGACTGTTTGCACATAAATTTGTCCCCTCACAAGGATCTACAGCGAAATCAACTCCAGGACCTGTTCCTGATCCAACTTCTTCTCCTATATAAAGCATTGGAGCTTCATCTCTTTCTCCTTCTCCAATAACGATTCTTCCTTGCATTTGAATCGTTCCCATTCTCTTTCGCATTGCCTCTACGGCAGCGGCATCAGCCTCATCTTTTTGACCCAAACCAGTCAATTGAGCCGAAGCAATTGCAGCTTGCTCAACTACTTCAAGAATTTCTTGGACGAGAGTACGATCCACTTTTTGCAGCTAGGTAAAGAAATTTACGCCTTAAGGCAGACAATATTGTAAGTAATTGAGGGCATTGAAAAATGCTCAGAAAAAAGTACTCACAAAAAACTTATTATCTGTTGATAAGCAATAATTACTGTATCAGTGCATGGTCACACTAGAACTTGTGACCATGAATCAATAGAATCTCTGCCACAAGACAAAAACAATGATCCAATCCATTTCTTCAGCAATTTTTTCTGAACACCGTCCAGTTCAGATAATCCCTTCAGTATTGCCAGCGGACTGGGCAAATATGGGTCAGTGCGTAAAAGATCTTGAATTAGCGGGTGTAGACAGAATTCAATTTGATGTGATGGATGGGAACTTCGTTCCCAATCTCACCTTCGGCCCAGAAATGATTTCCGCCTGCAGAAAGTATTGCAACGTACCATTTGAGACACAGTTAATGGTTAGTCAATACAACTGCGAAACCATGCTTGAGGGCTATGTAGAGGCAAGCAAGGGTGCAAATGGAGAGCCAGGAGTTGTAATTGCTCATGCTGAGGCGAATGTTCACCTTCATCGAATTCTTGGCAAAATTCGACAACTGGGAGGGTCCCCTTCCGTAGCTCTCAACCCTCATACTCCAATGGAGATGGTTAAGGATGTGCTCGATATGGTTGATCACGTATTGGTAATGACTGTTAACCCTGGATTTGGTGGCCAAGCCTACATACCAACAATGCTAAACAAAATCACTCAATTAAGGAAAACAATTTTAGACAAGGGCCATAACGTAGATATAGAAGTTGACGGAGGAATAAAAGCTGATTGGTCACTATCGCAATGCTGCGCTGCTGGAGCAAACTGCTTTATTGCAGGAAGTGGTATGTTTGCTTATCCAACACTTAAAGAAGGTTGTGAGGCACTAAGAAAAGTTGCCAATGACGCACAGAATGGAATAATTGTTGAAAAATAATTAGCCTAGTTGTTAATCATTATGTATCAAAGAACCAACCATAACTATGTAAACCGACCCCAAGAAGGTTCACTCCAATATAGCAAACAATAACAACAAAAAAGCCTGCTACAGCTAGTATTGCAGGCTTTTTACCTTGCCATCCTCTTGTCAACCTAGTATGCAAATAAGCCGCATAAACCAACCAACATATTAAAGCCCAAGTTTCTTTAGGGTCCCAACTCCACCAACTACCCCAAGCCTCATTAGCCCAAACAGCGCCGCTAATAAGACCAACGGTAAGCAACAAAAAACCAGCAGTTATTGATCTATAACTTAAAGAATCAAGTTGCTCAGCATTTGTAAATTCGATAGGTTGTATTGAATTTACGTTTTCATTCCTGTCAACAAAATATAGCTCAGAACCTTGCCTAAACGAACCAGACCCAAAGGAACTATTACGGATATTGAATTGCTTTTTTCCATCAACAAAAAAGACACCTAAAGACAAAATCGAACCTATTAGTAATGCAGCGTAAGAACACATAATTACACTTACATGCATTACCAACCAACTAGAACGAAGCGCTGGAACTAAAGGAGCAGAAGATTGTAAATTCTCTGGTAAAACAAAGCTGGCAAAACCTATTGAAAGCAATGAGATAGGGGTTGCAACTGCAGCAACGATTGGAGACCGCCAAGCCCTTTCGACAAAAAGTTGAGTCAACGTACAACCCCAAGTCAAAAAGCAAAGTGACTCATAGAGATTACTAATCGGGAAATGGCCAGATTGCCACCATCTCAGGATCAATTGACTAGCTAGAAAAAGATTGGATGTTGCAACTAAAAATCTAACTTTGTTGGAATTACTGCTACCAGCAACTGACCAAAATGAAATAGGTAGTGCGATTAATAAGGTGAAAAAGGCTACAAATCCAAAAAGAACAACAGGATCAAGAGAAAAATTATTTAATTGAAAATCAACCATTGATAAAAGCAACTAAACAATATTTAGAGAGACCAGTCATTTGCTTGCTTGTTTTAACAAAAAACCTCCTCCTAACATAGACAAAAAAACAGGAGACCAAGCAGCCAAGAAAGGATTTATTATTCCTTTGACTCCAAGAGAGCTAAAACTGAAACTCAAAATATAATACATAAGTATCAAAATAATACTTAATCCAAAACTTTGACTTCTACCTCCTCCTCTTTTCTTCATCACACCAAAACTACAACCAATCAAAGCAAAAACCGAACAAGCGATTGGTAAAGTAAATTTTTCTTGAATTCTTACCTTCATTCTTCTGGCTTCTTTAATATTTCCACTACTTTGATATAACTCCATAGCCGTAGTTGCTTCTCCAAGGTTCATATCATTTGCATCTTTTGGCAATTGCGCAATACTCGTAAGTTCACTGCCTAATGGATAGAAAAAGCTCAAGAATTTGGTTCTCGCATTACTTCCATTAGGACTCAGAGTCAAAACATCACCATCAAAAAATTCCCAATTTTTTTTATCATTATTCCAAATACCTCTTTTCGCCTTAAGCATTTGAGTAAAACCAAGTTTTGAAAAATCAATTATGGTGACATCTAACATCTTTCCTTTTTCAAATTTCCTAGCATAAAAAAGATGGCTTACACCTCTTTTTATATAATCAGAATAAGGATCTTTAATTTTACCTTTCTTTGTAAAAATAATATCCTTACCTTGTTCATTATAAAAAGACTTTCCAAACGAAGCAGCCATAATGATATCAGCCTGTTTATTTGAACTTGGGACAATATTATTATTAAAGATAAATGTCAAAGACGACATTAATATGGATAGAATTAATCCAGGCAAAATAATTCTATATATCGAAATACCAATACTTTTAAGAGCCTTTATTTCACTGTTCTCATTAAGATTTCCATAAGTAAGCAAAGTTGTTAGTAACGTAGCCATAGGGAATGAAATAACAATAAAACTAGGAAGTTTTAGGATCAAAATATTTATTGCAACAGAGACAGGAAGTCCTATTTCCACAATTTTTCTAACCAAGTCAAAAACAAGGCCCAAAGAAAGAGAAAAGACAGTAAAAGAA
Organism: Prochlorococcus sp. AG-402-B05; assembly: GCA_003279635.1. Lineage (GTDB taxonomy): Bacteria > Cyanobacteriota > Cyanobacteriia > PCC-6307 > Cyanobiaceae > Prochlorococcus_B. Next base: position 6,142 of record QCHK01000016.1, read on the forward strand.
GCTATTGAAAATAATAATGGAGTTAATAATTCAAGAAATAACCACCTATCTAATAGTGGAATTAATAACAATTTTTTCCCTATTAAATTCTGTATTTTTGTAAAAAAATCAAAAGATTCAAACATCGTTTATATCTGAAAAGATGTACCAAGATAATTTTCTTTTACTTGTAGGTTTTGGGCAACTTGCTCTGGAGTTCCGCTAGCAATAATTCTACCTTCATTAAGAATATAAGTTCGATCGGTAATAGCCAGGGTTGCTCTAACATTATGATCTGTTATCAAAATACCTATACCTCTTTGTTTTAAACAATCTATTAACTTTTGCAGATCATTAACAGCAATTGGATCAACACCTACAAAAGGCTCATCTAGTAGTAAATATTTGGGTCCACATTTCCCAACAGCAAGAGATCTAGCTACTTCACATCTTCGTCTTTCACCACCTGAAAGTTGAAAACCTAAACGATCAAGAAAAGAAACAAGGTTAAATTCCTCAATCAATTCCTCGCACCTTTTTCTACGGAAAGATTTAGGCAAACCTGAATGAGATAATGCAATTTCTAAGTTTTCTCTAACCGTTAGATTTCTAAAAACACTAGGTTCTTGAGCTAAATAACCTATACCTAAACAGACTCTTTCAGTCATTGAAAAATCAATTATTGATTTTCTATCTAGATAAATAGATCCTAATCGAGGTTTAATCAAACCAACAATCATATTAAAAGTAGTTGTTTTACCCGCACCATTAGGACCCAAAAGGCCAACGACCTCGCCAGCCTCAATAGTTAGATTTACATCTTTTACAATGCATCTTTTTGAAAGGGTCAAATTCATCCCTTCTACAACAAGGCTCATATCAATAGATAGATTTTAGAAAAAAATAAACATTAAAATTATCTGATAAATTATTATACAGAACAGAAAGTTAATTAATCCTTCTCTCAACCCAGTAAAGATAAAAAACTTCAGAAGTATGGAATGAATTTTCAAATTTCTTATCTGCTGTTAATGTGAATTTGTCAAAGCTAATTGAATCACCTATTTCTAAATTCTTAACAGCAGAACGTTTACTTAGGATTAGTAAAAATCTATCAACCTCAGGAAATTTATTTAAGTAAGCTTTAACTTCATCTAATATTTTATTACTATAAACATCAACTCTATTATTCCATTTCACGTAACTACCAAAATCCTGCAGCTCAGGGATATAAAACTCTCTGTCAAGATAACCAGCGACAGTTGATACTTCTGAATCCCTAGTCGCAAATATTGGAAAATCTTGCCATCCTTTAGCTTCTATATATTTTGCAGTTTCTTTCCCACTTGAATATGGCAAAAGAAAATCACTAAATGACATATGAAGGCCTACTGACATATGTATTGCCAAACAAAAAGTTAGAATTCTAGGAAAGTAAAATGCTTTTCCCTTTAAAAAGATAGAAGGTTGACTTGAAGTAGGTAAATTAAACTTTTTATTAGACTTGAATAACCATAAAGATGAAATAATAATAAGAAAGTAATATCCGCAATACCTTAAACCATTTCCAAAAAACAAAAAATAATTAAACAAAAGCAAAAAGATAATTCCACTCAGAAAAAATATTAAGGCTTGACGATAAGACTTAATAAAATAAATAGTGCTAGAAATTAAAATCAAGGTAATTAAAGCACAAACTCCTAAATCAAGGAATCTACTAGAATTAGGAATAATAAGAACATAAGCACTAAAAATCTGTCCAAAGACACTAAAAAGATGACGAAAATCTACGTACGTTGCCAAAGTTCTAACTGAATCTTTTACTTGAAAAAGACTAAAGGCTCCAAAGCTTAATAATGAGAACGTTATAGAAATACTTGTTATCAAATCAAGAATCCAATTTTTATTTCTTTTATAATTTTTTCTTTGATCAGTATTCAAAAACCAATCCATAACAAGCGTCATTCCAATTGCAAATGACAACGACCAAGACAAAGCTTGTGTATTAGCCAAAAGTCCAATACATAAAGAAAATGGTATGTAAGTTTTATCTTTTAAATGATAAATAGAACAAAAAATAAATATTATTAATTCTGCAATCACGTAATGACGGCACACAAAGAAATATTCCCAAAAAGGGAAATATCCAAAGGTAAATAAAGCTTTAGTTATCAGATTAAAAGGACTAAATCTCCAAAAAATTACAATCGCAGAACTACCTAAAAACCAATGCATAAGCTGCATACTTATGGGTGTTCCAGTAATATTTTTCGATAAGTAAATTAATGATGACCATAGGACTGGATGTCCAGATGGAGCGTTATTTTTCCATAAATCTATTAAGTTATCACTTTGCCAAGCCACCAGCCATCCTTGCATTTCATCTCTCCAAAGAGCATGATTAAATGCACCAAATAAACCTATAATTATAAATAAAGTAGGTAAAAATATCTTATAAAAACGATGATCAGGTAACTGTATTTGATTGATTCTTCTAAATTTCATTGTGATTTATTCATAATGTCGATTTTATATAATTTGAATTAATCAAAGTTGTACTTTTATTCTGTTCTTAAAATCGAAGAAAATCAAAAAAGTATAACAAGAAAAATAATATGAAATCATCTCTCTTTCAACAGAAAAACTGTGAGAGGCTTAACAAGTTATCAAAGAAAATTGAGAACGGGAATGGAGGAACAAGCTAGGTCCTTACCAACTTGTAGCAATTCCAATCTTTTTGAAACACATTTAGAAAGTCCTTCAATATCTAATCCTAAATTAGATAATTGAAATTTTTTCAATCTACCTAATGCTTCTCCATAAAGTATGGTCGCCCCATTTATATTGCTATTTTCTAAATGAACTTGTGCAACAGCTACTTGCAATATTCCCTGTAACAACTGCCTTTCAGGACCACCAGTCTCATGCCATATCTCTTCAAAAACATCATGGGATTTGTACCACTGACAAGAATTAAATAATTTCATTCCTATTTTAAAACGAGCATCATTTATAAATAAATTATCTTCACTATCCATAGGGTTCATTATCTTTACAAATTTTTCTTTGCTTTAATTTTTCTAAGCCTTATAGATTCAGGAGTAACTTCCAACATCTCACCTGGTCCAATGTATTCAAGAGCTCTTTCTAATGTCATTTCAATTGGGGATTGCAATTGATCTAGCTCCTCTGCACCAGCTGATCGCATGTTGGTAAGTTGTTTAGCCCTACAGATATTTAATTCAAGATCCTGTGGGCGTTTATTCTCCCCAATAATCATTCCTTTATAAACCTTGGCGCCAGGAGTAATAAAAAATTGTCCACGGTCTTCTGCATTCTTTAGGGAATAGAACGTAGCGACACCCTCTTCAAATGAAATAAGGACTCCATTTCTCCTTTGCTCAAAATCTCCTACAGATGGTCTGTATTCAAAAAATGAATGACTCATAATCCCTTCTCCTCTTGTTGCACGAATAAATTCACCCCTAAATCCAATCAAGCCTCTTGAGGGAATAACAAACTCAAGTTGAGTTCGATGATCAGTACCAGTTTCCATGTTTTGCATTTCACCTTTTCTTACCCCAAGGCTTTCAATACAAGCACCAATCGAAGCTTCAGGGACGTCAAGGACAAGAGTTTCAACAGGTTCACATTTAATTTCATCTATTGTCCTGAAAATTACTTGTGGTTGAGAAACTTGAAATTCATACCCCTCTCTTCTCATTGTCTCTATAAGAATTCCTAGATGTAACTCTCCCCTTCCACTAACAGAAAAACGGTCAGGAGAATCCGTATCTTCAACTCTTAAAGCAACATTCGTTAGAAGTTCTTTATTTAAACGATCCTTCAACTGCCGACTGGTTACGAACTTGCCCTCTTTTCCTGCAAAAGGAGAATCATTGACAACAAAAGTCATCTGCAAGGTTGGCTCATCTACCTTGATTAGAGGTAAAGGTTTCGGCTCATCAGGGCAGGCTACAGTTTCACCAATAGAAACTTCATCAAAGCCAGCCAAGGCAACTATATCTCCAGCATTTGCTTCTTCAATTTCAATTCTTTTTAATCCTTTAAATCCTAATAATTTATTAATCCTTCCTTTTTTTAAACTACCGTCTTCCTTTATCAAACATGTCCTTTGGCCGTTTTTAATTACACCATTATGTACTCTTCCAATAATAATTGTTCCTAAGAAATCTGAGTAATCTAGGGTCGTGACTTGTAATTGTAAAGGCTTATTCACATCGCCAACGGGAGGAGGAACTTGTCTAATAATTGCTTCAAATAAAGGTTTCATATTATCGTTTTCACTTTTTACTTCAGTCTTGGCAAACCCCCCTAATCCACTCCCAAATAGATAAGGAAAATCACATTGATCATCATCAGCGCCTAACTCCAAAAACAGATCTAAAACTTTGTCTACCGCGGTTTCTGGTTCTACCCTTGCACGATCAATTTTATTCACAAAAACAATAGGTCTCAAGCCTTGCTCTAAAGCTTTTTTCAGAACGAATCGAGTTTGTGGCATTGGTCCCTCGTTAGCATCAACAACAAGAAGACAGCCATCTACCATTCCCAAAACCCGCTCGACTTCTCCTCCAAAATCAGCGTGGCCTGGTGTATCAACAATGTTTATCCGAGTATCGTTATAAGTAACAGCTGTGTTTTTCGAGAGAATTGTTATACCTCTTTCACGTTCCAATTCATTCGAATCCAATGCACAAGTTGGGACTTCCTCGTTATCTCGAAAAGTGCCAGATTGATTTAAAAGAGCATCAACCAAAGTTGTCTTACCATGATCAACGTGAGCAATTATTGCGATATTCCTAATAGCTTGTATATCAAAACTCATAATTTAAAAAAAATTAAAATTCTTTTTGGTTAATAGAAACATAAAGAATATCTCACGATGACTTCATTTAGCTCTTTTAAATGCCAATCAAAATATCGAATATAAAATTCGAAGTAAAAAAAAGTTAAGTCATAATTATTTGAATTTTATAATTTTATTGGCAGCGTCAAATTCCCTCAAAGCATTAACAGTTCCCTCAAATCTCCAATGCCAAGGCTCATAAGTTACTCCCTGTTTGTTGTTGGGTGGAAAAGAGAGAACGAAATGATATTTAGAGGCAAACCTCTTCATCCATTTAAAAGCAGGCGTTTGTTCAAATTCAACCTCAAAATGAGTATCTGGATAATTTCCATCACCAACATCGATTGCATACCCTGTGCTGTGTTCAGAATAACCAGGAGGAGCTGAGTCCCTTGAGCGCTCAACAGCAGTTTGATTTCTAATAGATTTATTTTCATAAAAAATATCTCTTTGCAAATTTATTGATCTATAACCACTTAATAGTTGAAGAGAAACCCCTCTTTGTGCAGCCATAAATTGCATTTCCTTAAATTTTTCATAGATATCTTTATGAACGTAAATACCTGGAGAAAAAAGAATTAAATCTTTTTTGGAAGCCTCTGTATAAGGAAGATGACCTAACAAGCTTTTATTTTGCGTTGTCTCAATGGAGTTACTCGAATCATCTAAGGATTTTCTTTGACTTAAAAATGATTTATTAGCTAAAAACGTAACCGATATACCAAGGCCAAGGAATAGAAGTCCCATACGCAAAAAAGACTTGGTAGTAATGGTTTTAATGGATTTAATCCTTCTTGCTGGCGGGATGTCATCTTGATAATTCATACGATCTGCTTATGGTCAAAACAATTGGAATTCGCAAAAATGATGTTTCGATAGTAACGAGTATCTTTAATCTTTATACTTTCTATTAGATAACGATGTAAGTTTTAAATATAAAGAACTAAATTTTTCATCCAAAGATGTTAAGAGTTGCTGTTATTGGCGGTGGACCTAGTGGGTCATGCGCTGCAGAAATTTTAGCTAAGGCAGGAATTAAAACTTGGATTTTCGAGAGAAAGCTTGATAACGCAAAACCATGCGGAGGAGCGATTCCATTATGTATGGTTTCTGAATTTGATCTTCCCGAATCAATTATTGATAGGAAAGTCAGGAACATGAAAATGATATCCCCATCAAACAGAGAAGTAGATATTATTTTGGATGATATTTATCCAGGAAGCGACAAAGAATATATAGGTATGTTGAGGCGTGAGGTGATGGATTCATTTATGAGAAATCGCGCCGCTGAACTTGGAGCAACATTAGTAAATGGATTGGTATCAAAAATAGAAACTGGTAATAACAAACAAGGTCCCTATACACTTCATTACAACGAAATCCTTAACGACAAATCCGAAGAGAAAGGTAAGCAACTTGAAGTGGATTTAATTGTTGGAGCCGATGGCGCAACAAGCAGAGTTGCAAAAGCAATGGATGCTGGTGATTACAACTATGCAGTAGCAATTCAAGAAAGGATAAAGCTTCCTAAAGAGGAAATGAAGTATTACGAAGATAGGGCCGAAATGTATGTAGGCACAGACGTATCGCCAGATTTCTATGGTTGGGTCTTTCCAAAATATGACCATGTAGCAGCTGGGACAGGAACAATGAAACAAAATGGTGGTTTAATAAAAAGTCTCCAAATTGGCGTCAGAGAAAGAGCCAAGAAGAGACTCGTAAATGGAGAAGTCATCAAAGTAGAAGCTCATCCAATTCCTGAACATCCCAGACCAAGAAGAGTTGTTGGAAGAATGGCTCTAGTCGGTGATGCCGCTGGTTATGTAACCAAAAGTTCAGGAGAAGGAATTTATTTTGCGGCCAAAAGTGGAAGGATGTGTGCTGAGCAAATTGTCGAATCAAGTCAAAATGGAAAAATTATACCTACGGAAAATGATCTCAAAAAATATCTAAAAAAATGGGATAAAAAGTATGGAATTACATATACAGTTTTAGATATTCTCCAAAGAATTTTCTACACCAGTGATGGAGCAAGAGAGGCCTTTGTAGAGATGTGTGGTGACATGGATGTTCAAAGACTTACATTTGATAGTTATCTCTACAAAACTGTAGTTGCAATGAAGCCGCTTCAACAATTAAAACTTACCCTACTAACAATTGGTTCTGTTTTAAGAGGGAAAGCATTAGCACCAAGCACATATAAGCCAGTACCTAGTGCAGTCAGAGACGATAAAGAAGTTAATAAAATGTTAGCGGTAAGTTCAATGAAAGGTGGTATTAAAGCCAGTAAATAACAATACCAAATTAAATAATTAACCAAGCTTGCTGAAATCAGCAAGCTTTAAAGATTGATTCCTAAGTATCGTCAATAGATTAAGTCTATTATTTCGTAGATTAACATCTTCCGTCATAACCATTACACTTCCTTCTCCATCAAAAAAGTTGGATAAAGTTTCAGTACTTGAGACTAGCCCATCAGCTAAAAACTTATATTTATCACGATCACAATTTACAGCTAGAGGTTTTAATTTCTCCAACACATCAAACATTTCTCTTTCACAATCCTTTTCAAATAGTGACCTATCAACAAGATCTAAAGGATCAATAACATCTTTGGAGATAGAACTTTTAGCTGCCAACTTAGAGGCCCGAGTCACTACAGCTTGCAACAAATTAAGTGTATTATTTTTTCTCATTTCCATCAATAATGAAGTTCGAAAATAGACGTCTGTTGGATCATTTAATAATTTTGATGTTGAAGTGGTATCTCCTGCAACTGACTGAATGATATCAAATTCAACATCTTTCTCTTCTAATAAACTAATAATTCTTTGACGAAAGAATTCCTTTAACTCGGACAAAAGATTACTGATATCAAGAGAGAGAGAAGGAAAAAGTTGCTGCCAATAAATCAGTGAATCATCTAGTGTTTTGTTAATATTTAATTGCCAATCTTTGTTCCACAAAATCAATAATATTCCATTAGCAGCCCTTCTCAAGGCATATGGATCAGATGAGCCAGAAGGCCTTTCGCCCTTGGCATAAATGCTGATAAGCAATTCAAAACGTTCGGCTAATGAAACCGCATTACCAAGGTTATTTGAAGGAAGCGAGTCAGAAGTTCCTTTAGGTTTATAATGTTCCAAAACACCAAGGCATACATCTCTTGATTCTCCCTCGTGAAGTAAGTATTTAGATCCAATTATTCCTTGCAACTCTGGAAATTCATCAACCATGTTACTAACTAAATCATGTTTAGAGAAATGTGCAACTTTTACAGATTTTTGAATATCCTCTTGATCAAATTCAAGTTTTAGTGTTAATAAATTAACAAGCCATTCAATTCGATTTACACGCTCATATAAAGAACCTAATCCTTCAGCAAAAGTTACATCTTTCAACTTATTAATACGTGAAGAACTACTGATTAATAAATCAGATTTTATGAAAAATGAGGCATCAGCAAACCTTGCCTTTAAGACTTTTTCATTTCCTTTGATAATTTTCTCTTTTGCTGAAGGTAATCCATTACTAATACACAAAAAAGTAGGAAGTAAAGTATTTTTAGAGTCAAGTGATAATGGATCAAACTCAACATTCACTTTGTATAAGGGGATGTACCTTTGATGAACCTTCATCACAGTGGACAAAACTTCAGGGGGTAACTCAAGAAAAGTTTCATCAAAACACCCAGTCACAAGTAAAGGAGACTCAATTAAATCTGTCAGTTCATTTAAAAGGGGATCAGTTAGATCTGGCTTAACTTTTTTATCTATTTCGTGAGTAAGAACTAAATCATTGATACAGGAAAGGCGACGATCCCTATCAACTGTGACTCCCACATCTTGCAATTGATCAAAATAAGTTTTTGCATCATTTATTTCTAATTTTGCTCCATACAACCTATGAGGTCTTGAGATATTACCTATTTGTATTTCTGGATCACACCCTGAAATTTTAAAAGGTAGGACTTCTGAATCAAGCAAAGAAACAATCCAACGAATAGGTCTTGAAAAGCGAAAATCACCTTTGCCCCATCTCATAAACCTCCTTCCTTGAATCTTGCTGATCCATCTAGGTAAATAGTCAGACAATAAAATATTAACTGGCTTGCCTTTCTCAATTGATTTAGCAAAAACGAATGAACCCTTCGAGGTTTCTCGAATCTCTAATTTTTCAGGAGATAGTTCATATCTTTTAGCAAAACCAATTGCTGCTTTTGTAGGTTTTCCATCATGAAAAGCTTGAGAAACAGGAGGCCCTTTTCGTTCTGCAATATTGTCCTCAGAAAATGGAGCGATCCCTTCAATCGTCAATGCAATTCTTCTGGGGGTAGTAGTTACACTTATTTCACTAAATTTTATTTGAGCAGAATTCAAGTCATTGTTTACACTCAACTCAAGCTGGGAAATAACAGATTCAGCCAAATCAGCTGGTAGTTCCTCAGTCCCGATTTCTAAAAGGTAGGTAGACAAAAAAATTTCCTTGCATTTATAACAAGAGTAGATCTAAATATGAATTACTTCTACACTCTGTGTCCTAGAAAAAATTAAACTTCAAGGAATGGATTTTTAATAACACATAGCTTTATTTCAACAATTAAGCACTTAACAGCACTAAGAATGATACAGTGTAGGTACCGGTGTAGGTACCATTGCCTAAGATCATAGAAATACCAGGAAGATCGGGTTTTTACCTCAGGGTTGCCGTACCAAGAGGTAAATTAAGGGATGCTTTTGGAACATGTGATGTAGTAAAAAAAATAGGTAACACTAAAGAAGAAGCCGAAGAGAACATAAGCTCAGCAGAAATAGCTATTCAACAAAAGTTCGATGAAAAGCTCAGAGAAGAAGATGCAAAACAAATTAACAAATCTTTGCCCAAAGGAATAAGACTAGAGGCAATTAAAAATAGTAATGCAAAAGAACCTCCAAAAAACATAGAAAAAGACTTAAAAGATGCTGGATTTAGTAATGCAGCTATTGAAGCTCTGATGAATTTTGATGAAAAGGAAAGTACCAATATTGAAGAGATAGAACAAACTGTTCCATCACCTTGCATAGCTAATAATTCACCTCGGGCAAAATTTGAGCAATTTAAAGCCGATAGTAATTATTTAAATGAACCCCTACATAGTGAGTTATTAAATGACAGCGATCACTTTACAAACGACGCAGTACAACTTTTAAAATTCCACGGTAGTTATCAACAAGACGATCGAGAGCATAGAAAAAGAGGGGGCACAGGTAAAGATTGGCAAATGATGCTGAGGCTAAGAAATCCAGCTGGTTATGTACCTGGCCCACTCTTTGTGGCATTAGACGAGCTATCTGATCGACTAGGGAATCAAACCCTTAGAGCGACCACTCGCCAATGCTTTCAAATGCATGGAATAAAAAAAGAAAACATTAAAGAAGTAATTGGAACAATAGTCAAATCAATGGGATCTACACTTGCAGCTTGTGGAGATGTCAATAGAAATGTAATGGCTCCTGCAGCCCCCTACGAACAAGGGTCCTATCCTGCCGCGAGAAAATTAGCTAATGATATTGCCGATGTTTTATCGCCCCAAAAAGCAGAAAAAACCTACATTGATTTATGGGTAGATGGCGAGATGAAATATGCTATTAAGCCTTCTTCTGAAGTTAAAAAGAATAGAAAGCTCCAACTAAAGCCTGGTGTTTTTAGTGGGGATAAAAAAGAACCTTTATATGGTGCAACCTACTTACCAAGAAAATTCAAATGTGCAACTACAGTCCCTGGAGATAACTCTGTGGACATTCTTACTCATGACATAGGTTTGGTGACGTTTACAAACAAAAAAGGAGTTTTAGAAGGATGTAATATCTATGTGGGAGGAGGCATGGGTAGAACACACAACTTAGATACGACATTTGCGAGGATAGCAGACCCAATTGGTTATGTAGAAGGTGAACATATCTTAGAACTTGTTCAATCTATACTCGCTCTTCAAAGAGATTATGGAGATAGAAAGACAAGGAGACATTCAAGACTAAAATACGTTTTGCATGACATGGGTGTGGATTGGTTTAAGAAACAGTTAATAACTAAATATTTTACGGGAAAAATTAAAAACCTTAGGCACGAAGGGGATACAATACTTGAAGATTATTTAGGTTGGCATCAACAATCTGAGAAGCTATGGTTTGTTGGCCTACCTTTATTGTCAGGTAGACTTACAGGAAAGGTAAAGAAAGAGATTAGAAATATAGTTGAAAAATATGCATTGGATGTGCGTTTAACTCCCAACCAAGATCTTTTATTGTGCAATATCGGTAATTATCAAAAAGCCAGTGTAAAGAAGGCACTGATTAATATAGGTATTATAAATCCAGGGACTCCTGACTCATTGACCAGACATGCCATGGCTTGTCCAGCTCTTCCATTATGTGGGCTGGCAATGACTGAAGCAGAAAGATTTTTACCTGAGCTTTTGGAGCGAATAAACAATCAATTAAAAATTCTAGAAATCAATAAAGCAATCCTAATCAGAGTAACAGGTTGTCCGAATGGATGTGCTCGCCCTTATATGGCTGAATTAGCACTTGTTGGTAGTGGTTTAAATCAATACCAACTTTGGCTTGGAGGCAGCCCTAATTTAAAAAGGTTAGCGACTCCATATCTACAAAAAATGCCTATCGATGACTTAGAGAAGACATTAGAGCCATTATTCCTTAGTTGGAAAAATACTGGAACCTCATCAAGTCTTGGGGATCATGTGACTAAACTTGGCACTGAAAGTGTACTGTCTTTACTTACTTCAAGTGCAACTCCATAGATAGGATTACCTTGATTGCTTAACCAAGACCATAATTGATCTCCATAGCTAAAATGCCACCATTCGTTTGGGTGTTGAACAAATCCAGCCTGTTCCATAACTGAAAACAAAAGAGATCTTCTATTATGAAAAACTTGATGTTTTGAACAAGGCATCCCTAAATTGTCTTTCTTATAGAAGTCAGGACTAGATTCAGCACCAATAAAATCTATTTCTCCACCAAGATCTAATGGATTTCCGTTCATATCAGAAAGAGTCAAATCTATTGCAGCGCCTGTACTATGAGGAGGAGGTGTAAGGGGATCAGATGAAGGTTTTGCCCAGAAACGTCCAACCTCCTCAATCACATCATTGATGTCTCCTTTATTTGAGATATCATCAATATTTATACCTTTCGACCTACAAGTTTCTTGAATAGTGTAATTAAACATGAACTTCTGGACAGAGATAGGTCTCCACGCATCAAACAAAGCAAGCTGTAAATGAGGACTAATATCGAAAAGATATTGTTGCGCTTGTATCAGTCTTTTTAAAACACTGAGGCGTAAAACCCATGGATCTACTCCAGTTGCATATGGTGCACCTAACGATATATAAGGATGAGGTGTTAGTCGAAAAATAGATTCAGGGATAGAAACTAAAGGCTCATTACATTCATTTATTTTTATATTATTCCAAGGTCTCAAATTCATGATTTGTATGAAATATTAGGGTAAAGTTTCATTCACAAAAAAATTCTTTCCTTAAGTCTATCTTAAAAAGGAATGAGTTCAATAGTAATAACTCATCAAAAAATTAATTTAATTTATTAGCAATTTTTAGTCTCTCCCACTGCTCTTTGATTAGCGACCGAAGCATTGAGTTGTTTGAAAGCAAAGGATCGGAATCTAAAATAATTCGAGCCTCATTCCGTGCAATTTCAAGGACATCAGCATCATCAGCTAATGATGCCAAAGCAAAGTCAGGCAAGCCTGATTGTTTAGTACCTAAGACTTGTCCAGGTCCACGAAAACGCAAATCAATTTCAGAAATTTCAAATCCATCATTAGAGTTCACAAGAACGTCCAATCTTTGTCTAGATAATTTATTTTTATTTTGATGACTCAGGAGACAGTATGACTTGGATGCTCCCCTTCCTACTCGGCCCCTTAGTTGATGCAATTGAGCCAAACCAAAACGATCAGAATCTTCTATCAACATTACACTAGCATTTGGGACATCAACACCTACTTCGATGACCGTAGTAGAAACCAATATATCGCTTTTTTTATTAATAAAATTCTGAATAACCTTCTGCTTTTCTACACTCTTCATTTTGCCATGAAGTAATTCAACATTAAATTCTGAAAAGACTTCAGTAGACAATTGATGATATACATCTATAGCTGCACTAAGTTCAAGTTTTTCAGACTCTTCAATCAAAGGTAAAACAACATAAATTTGATGTCCTTTCTTAATTTCAGTCCTGATCAGATCATATGCATACTTTTTATCTTTTGGTGATATCAACTGAGTATCAATAGGGGTTCGGCCAGGTGGAAGCTCATCTAATTGACTAACATCCAGATCGCCATGCAAAGTAAGTGCCAAGGTTCTAGGGATGGGTGTAGCCGTCATCGTTAGCAAGTGAGGTTGTAAGCCTTTGTTCAACAATTTATTTCTCTGCTTAACACCAAAGCGATGTTGTTCATCGACAACTACAAGGCCAAGTCGCTCGAAGACAACTGGGTCTTCAAATAAGGCATGAGTTCCCACAAGAATTTTTGTAGAGCCATTGACCAAATCAGTCAAAATTTGTTTACGACGAGACTTTGGCGTAGAACCAGTTAACAAATCAACGTTTAACTCAAGTTGAGGAATCCATTTACTTAGTGTTTGAAAGTGTTGTGATGCAAGCACCTCAGTTGGCGCCATAAAAGCACCCTGCCATCCTGATTGAACTGCAGTGAGAAGTGCTGAAATAGCGATAACAGTTTTTCCACTCCCAACATCGCCTTGTAATAGTCGAGACATTGGCTCTGTTTTTACTATGTCTGATTCAATTTCCTTTAAAACCCTTCTTTGAGCATTAGTAAGAGAAAAAGGAAGAATACTCAAGAATTTTCCAACTAGGCTATTAATATTTGGCTCAATACTTAGTTGAGGAGAATTTGATTTCTTATGTAAATCACGTCTTAAAAGAAGACTAAGCTGCAATAGTAAAAACTCATCAAATACAATTCTTCTTTTTGCTTTAGCTAAAGTTTTTGAATTCTCAGGACTATGAATATGAAAAAAAGCTTGTTTCCTAGTAGGTAAATCAAGTCTACTTAATGTCTCTTTAGGCAATGGATCTTTAATATTAAATGTCAAATAAAGTATGGATTGTATTAAATCTCTGAATTTATCAGCGGTAATACCTTCGGTTAAAGAATACACAGGCAATATCTGACCAATAACTCTAGATTTCAAATAACTGCTGGGGCTATTGATAATTTCTATTAAAGGATCATTTAAAAATTTACCATATTTACTTTCCTTAACTAACCCGCTTACCGCAACAGTTGCACCAACTTGATACAAACTTTGTTGAGATCTTACATACGTAATACTGCTACTCCGACGACCTGCGAAAAATCTAGTAACTTTCATTCCTCCTGTCTTATCTTTTATAAACAACTCAAGAATTGAAAGATTTGGATTTTTAGGACTTTTAAATGAACTGCATCGTCTAACTTTTGCCACAATCGTTACATTCTGACCTGCTTGAGTTTTATCTATCGTTTTTAATGAAGAATAATCAATATAATCGCGAGGAAAATAATTAATGAGATCCCGAATTAAGATAAGGCCTAATGTAGATAATCTCTCGGCTTGCTTAGAACCAACACCTTTAACAGAAGAAATCGAACTTCGTAAACTTAGTGAATCTGTAGAAGAACTCCTCTTATGCAAAATAGAGTCTGTAGATCTTCTTATTTTTAATTTTTTAGACTCAATTTGCTCTTCACCTTCCTTATATTTACATAGGGTATGAAGAGCCTGTCTAGTTTGAACTATTATTTTACGTCTATCATCTGTAGACATAGTTGGATATTTTTCATAATCTAAAGCTAATTCCTGTAATCTAGAAAAATCAAATTCGTTAACAGCTCTAGAAGGACCGCTTGATAAATATCCACTTACAAAATAAGAAAATTTATTTGTTCTCCCTTGAATATTAGTAAAGCCGTGATCGACCTCAACTGTTAAAGCTTGTTGCAAAGATCGAATCCAAGTTATCAGTTCACTTGATTGGCTATCAGGAGTAGTTTTCGAATCAGAGCTGGTTATATTTTTGTTGTATCCTTCCACCATTTTTTATTAACCTCTTCTGCTATGGAGCGAGCTTGCCAGTAACGTTGTTGTTTAATCATACCTAGGAGTACATTTTGATAATGTTTCATGTTAATTCTATTTTTTCTAAGTCTTGGATTATCAAATTCCATATCAGCAGGAGTAATTAGCAAGCAATCAATCTCTAAACCACCAGTATCTAATGGATTATTCGTTGGTAATCTAAAAGTAAGAATATTGGATATGGATTTAGAAGAAATTAATTGTCCAGATATAGCAGCATCTAAAATGTTAATGGGGACAAGTGTATTTACCAAGCCAGATTTTAGAAGCTCAGTATTAATGGAATGTGAAAGATCACGCAATCTTCTAACCAAAGCTGTATCTATAGAAATCATCCACTCATACAATTCAATTGGTGATTGAGGTAAAAACCGATTATTTCTCGACTCTTCAAAAGAGTTCAGATCATTTTTTGGATCTTCTGTTTTTGTATCTAAGTCGCTTAAATTAGACTCATCAGTCAATTCAAATATTGATTGTAAAATTTCAATATCTTTACTTCTCAACTGCAAATTATCGAAATTCTTAACATCATCTTTTAATGGATCATGATCATTATTTATATTTTTAATAGGTTTGTTATTTTCTGATATTTTACTTTTAAGATAAGGTTGTTTATCATCTATTGTATATGGAGCTTTTAATTCGCAATTCCATCCTTCAGTAATTGATAATTCCTCCAATGGCGGAATGGGACTTATATTTATTGAATTAGCACCTTTAAATGATTCTGATTTTTTAGAATCATTTTTTATATTTGAAGCATTTGATATTTCGTCTTTAGCATTATTTAAATGATGAATATTTTCTTCATCAATCTTCTTAGCCAATTCATTTAAATGTTCAATTGTTATAAGTGAAATATTATCTGAAACTAATTTATCAATTTCTAACTGAAATTTTTTTCTTGAACTAACTGTTGACAAGCCAAAATTATCTCCATTCCTATCAGTAATTAGAGAAAATAATGACGTTTTTATAGTTTGAGGGAGGTAGTTTCTTATTTCCTCGAGATAAAAAGAATTTACCTTATATAAATGAGGAGATATATTATTACATTTTTCTTTAAGAAGACTTATTTGATCTAAAGGATCAAAATTAGAGTCAAATAAATGCTTTTTTTTAGACAAGATCAACCTGAAGTCATAGATGCGACCTCTTCTGCAAAGTCAGGTCCTTGAACCTCAATTCCCTCTCCAAGTATATATCTGGTAAATCTACGAACTCTTATGTTTTCTCCGATTTTCCCAGCAACTTGTTTTACCAACTCTTCAACATTTATTGAACTATCTTTTATAAATGGCTGTTCTAAGAGAGCCATTTCTTTCAATCTCTTTCCTATTCGTCCTTCAACGATTTTAGCTTTTATTTGATCAGGCTTACCAGAGAGGTCATCTCTTCCCATTTCTATTTCTTTCTCTTTGTTGGCAATTGGTTCTGGAATTTGATCAACACTTACATATTCAACACTGGGACAAGCAGCTACTTGCATAGATAAGTCTCTCAAAAGGCCTTGGAATAAATCCCCTCTGGCAACAAAATCAGTCTCGCAGTTCAATTCTAGAAGAACACCTACACGAGAACCTGTATGAATGTAACTGCCTACAGCGCCCTCAGCGGCAACTCTACCTGATTTTTTTTCAGCGCTGGCAATGCCTTTTTGTCTTAACCACTCAATAGACTTATTCATATCACCCTTATTTTCAATAAGGGCTTTTTTACAATCCATCATTCCTGCAGATGTCTTATCTCGCAGTTCTTTAACGAGTTTAGCTGTTATTGCCGCCATTTTATTTTGGGTTAGTGAGAAAAAGGTAAGTAAAAATCTATTAATTGAATATGCTAACTACTCATTGGGGCCATGTCTCCCTTCATTGATAGCATCAGCTAATCTCCCCAAAACCAGTTGAACAGATCGAACAGCATCGTCATTACATGGTATGGGAATCTCGCAAAGATCTGGATCACAATTAGTATCAAGCATTGACACCAAAGGAATATCGAGTTTTCTGGCCTCTAAAACAGCGTTTGTTTCTCGCCTTTGATCAACTAAAACAACAACATCAGGAAGACGTCTCATTCCTTTAAGTCCACCCAGATATTTTTGCAATCGTTCCAATTCTCTTCGTAATACGGCTCCTTCCTTTTTGGGTCGCATTGCAATAGCACCACTCGATTCCATTCGTTCAAGATCTTTTAGCCTGTCAATTCTTGCTTTCATTGTTGTCCAATTTGTAAGCATACCTCCTAACCATCTTTGATTGACGTAAGAAGCTCCGCACCTAATAGCTTCTTGGGCAACTACTTCGGAAGCTTGTTTCTTAGTACCTACAAAAAGGAATCTTTTACCGCTTCTTGCAGCTCCTCTTGTCCATTTATAGGCGCTGTTCATACAAACAGCTGTTTTAACTAGATCAATTATATGAACCCCATTACGAGCAGAATAGATGTAACGGGACATCTTGGGATTCCATCTTCTTGTCTGATGCCCAAAGTGAGCACCAGCTTCCATCATCTCTGAGAGAGAAACTACAGCCATGTTTTTTTGTGGGTTCCGGGTTCGCCTCCACCAAACAGGGATAACTTAAATAATGATCAAACAATCACTACTTATTTATCACCCGAAACAGTCAGGTGTGCGGTTTTAGATTGCAATACTAATCTAACAAACCATGGCTCATCGAAGTCTAATTAATGATGCTTCTCTAAAAATTTGTCTCACTCCAATCAAATTGAGAGGGAGTCTTAACAATTCCATAGCCAAACCAGATTGACCATTCTTAATTAGAAAAGCCAAAAGAGGTCTCAGTGACTTCGTATTAATAAGTCCACCAAAAGTTAAAAATTCCCAAAGACAACGATGAAAAAAAGTAAATTGAATTATAAATTTCACTCTCAAACTTGGGTGCTTACGATAAAAGACTAATCCCATCTTTGCTCTCTCTTTTTCAATTCGAATCAACTGAGGAATTTGATCAAGAGCTAAAGCAGGATGCCAATGATATCCAATAGCTCTTGGACATTTGATAAGTTTAACCCCCATATTTCTTAGTCTTTCTCCAAGTTCCAAATCTTCCCAACCATATAGACGAAAAGAGGTGTCAAAAAGGCCAGAATTTTCTAAAACCTTTTTATCAATAGCAACATTTCCAGTAGCGAAATAAGCCCAAGACAAGTCTTGAAGTTTAAAAGGTTCAGAATTTGGATTATTAAAATTAGAAGTATTTATGACAGATCCATAGGTAAAACATTTTCTATTACCAAGCTTTTTCCAGGCTCTGAACAAAGAATCAATATGGTTCCTTAGGAAAAATTTATCAACAACTAGATCACTATCTATAAAAACAATTAATTCACCTATTGACTTTTCTACTCCAAGATTTCTTCCTAGAGCAGGTCCTCCATGAGATTGTTCAAAAAGTCTTAAATGAGGATAAGTCTCAATATTATTTCTTAGCCAATCAACTGTCCCATCTGTTGATCCGTCATCGACAATTACAATTTCAAAAGCATGAATTTCAAAATTCAAAATTTGATTTTCTAATGCATCTAGACACTTTTTTAGTATCGGAAGTCTGTTGTAAGTTGGTATAACAACGCTGATTAACATCCTATATTAAAAAATAAAATCATATTTTTTTCTTCAAACACTTTAAATTAAAGGATTTAAAAAAATATTTTTCGAATTCATTTCGATTAATTAATCAGCAGCTCCACCATTATTTGCCGTTCCGGTAACGCCATTACCTGCGCCTTCTCCTCTACCATCATTGCGAAGCTTACGTTTCTTAAATTTCCTAGCATAAGCTCTGTTTCTCTCTTGCTTCTCTTTCTTAAGATTTCGTCTTTTGGACATACTAAGTTCCTTTGAATTTTATATATCTAACTAACTTACTAAACAGAGGGCAATATTTGACCATCTTCCATTTGCAAGAGACGATCTGCCACATCCAATATTCTCGGATCATGCGTAACCATCAACACTGAACAGGATTGTTCTGAGGCTAGTTTCTTTAACAAATCAACAATTTCTCTACCAGTTGAACTATCTAATGCAGATGTTGGTTCATCCGCTAATAGTAATTTAGGTCTGGCTGCAAGGGCTCTGGCAATAGCAACTCGCTGTTTTTGCCCACCTGACAAATCATGTGGCAGCTTAGATAAGTGGTCTTCTAATCCAACAGCTCTAAGCCATTCTCTAGACTGATCCCTTCGGACTTTGTATGAAAATCCACTTAAAAGGTCGGCACCCATTTGGACATTTTGTTCAGCGGTTAAACATCTCAAAAGATTATGCCCCTGAAAAATCATTCCGATATTTTTTCTGAGATTCTGTCTAGTTTTTCTGCTTGCTCCATAAAGTTGTTTACCAAATACTTTAAGTTCACCATCTTGAACTTTCCGAAGAGCTCCAATCAAAGTCAAAAGAGTAGTTTTTCCACATCCGGAAGGTCCCGTCAGCAAAACAACCTCACCAGGAGAAATTTCCATTGAGACAGACTGGAGAACATGCCTTCTCATTTCTCCATGCCCATACCAATGATTCAAAGAAGAAATATTTAAAGTATTATTGTTTATATTTTTCATAAATTTTTAAATTTAAAACATTCAATTTATTCATCAAAATATCTCAGCAGGATCAGCATCTGCCAATTTCTTCATAGCTGCTAATGCTGATCCCATACACATAAAAAGTATCAAGCAAAATATAATTGATGCCCTACTAAAGCTCATTTCTACAGGTAATTTAGTTGATGATCTAACCAAAGCATACAAAGCTTGTCCAGAAACATAAGCAGGAATATATCCCATTATTGACAAAATGAATCCTTCTCTAGCTACAACTCCTAATAAGCTTCTTAAGTTATACCCCATAGCCATTAAGGTTGCATATTCAGGTAAATGATCACTGACATCACTATAAAGAATTTGATAAACAATTACACAACCAACAATAAATCCCATTGCAGCTCCCAATGTAAAAATAAATCCAATTGATGTACTACTTTTCCAATAATTTTTTTCAAAATCTATAAAAGATTTCAAGGACATGACCTTAACGTCACTAGGCAAACTTATATTTAAAGAGCGAACAACTTTTTCAATATCCGATCCCTTCGCTAATCTTACCAAACCAATTTCAATACTTCCTTTAGGATTACCCGGAGATAATTCTAAGTATGTCTCATCGCTAGTTATTAAATTCCCATCTGCGCCAAAGGAAGGACCTAGACTGACTATGCCAGAAACTCTAACTCTTTTCCCTGCAACTTCAGTTTCAACTACTTTCCCTGATTTAAACCATGACGATATAGGTCCAAATTCATCTCTAGAAAGATCATCAAATAATACCCTTCCTTTGTTTTTTAAAGTTTTAGCCTTTCTCTCAAAATCAGAATCAATCAACAATGGCTTACTTGGCTCAAAGCCTAAAGCAAGTATTGATCTTGTTGATAAATTTTCAGGGTTTCGCCAAAGCAGAAAATTCCAATTAACCGCAGTTGTTCCAGTCACATCCTTATGAGCCATTGCTTGAACTAATCTTCTTCGAGGAAACCCACTCATACTTATTGAACTTTTTGAGCGAGGACTAATTAATACCAAATCTGCGTCAAACAACTTATGAACAGTAACACTTGCGTCGAATAGACCATCTCTGAAACCTAATTGCATGAACATCAAGATTCCAGCAAATGCTATTCCTGCAATAGCTACCAATATTCTTAAAGGTTGTCTTGTGAGTAAAAGCCAAGCTAGAGGTATTTTTCTTTTTTTAAAGAAATTTTTAAATTCCACTACGGCTGAAAACGAGCAATGACTTTCATTCCAGTTAGGTGAGAAACCTTTTTAGCTGATGAATTATCAAGCTTGACTCTAACCTCAACAACCCTTGAGTCAGCATCGCCAGTAGGATCGGTTGAGAGCACTCTTCTTTGCCTTACTTGTGGGCTAATCAAATACACTTGACCACTTAAAGACCCATTAAATCCTCCATTCTCACTGATTAATTCAACAGCTTGACCCATTTGAACTCTATCTATATCGGATTCATACACTTCAATAAGCGCTTCCATTAATTGGTTAGCGCCAACATTAATTACACCAGACGAATTTGGCCTCTCTCCCTCGCGAACCAAGATTTGCAAAACAATTCCATCAATTGGACTTTTTAATTGTGTTTGTTCTAAATCAACGTTAATTGCATCGAGAGCAGATTTAAGCTTTAAAATCCTAGTCTCAGAAATAAACAAATCATCTTTCATCTTGTCTAAAACAATTTCCGCCACTGCTCCTTTCTCAACAAGCGTTTGATATCTATTAATTTCTCTTTTTTTTATACTGATTTCACTCATTAATATATTTAAATTAGCTTGAGCAGATTTCAAATTAGCTTCAAGTTTAGGACGATTATCAAAAACAGCTAGTATTTGATCCTTAATAATAGAGTCACCTTCTCGAATTAATAATTTAGATAATCTTGGCGTGCCACCCTTTCCACTATTTGGAGCTCCTAATTTTCTTACTTCGCCAAGAGGGTTTAACTGGCCCAAAGCCGCTACACCTTCAATCCTATCAACAACTTCAATCTCCTTTAGACTTTGATTTACTTCAAAATCTATTTTTTCACATCCACTAATTAAGAGCACGAATAAAGGGGATATGCCAAGAAGAAATAAAACTTTCAAAGATAAATATTTCAACATCACTGACATTCAAAAAGGATTCTATTTATGTATTCATCGGCCCAAGAAGAACCAAAGAATTTAGTTAAAATACCTCTGGTTTTATCATTAAGTTTTTGATTTTGGCAATATCGTTTTTGATATTTAAGTCTATACATTGTATCCAACGAATTAATTTCGTCTCTTTGTACCTTAACTAACAAGGACAAAAGAAGTGACAAATATTGGTCAATGAGTTCTAAAAATGATTTTTCTTCGAGAAAATCAACTGGTCGAATAAAGGCTACATAAGGAGAAAAGATAAATCCCCATTCTGGCAGCTTCCCAGGTTCAGTAAATTTAGAGACTTTTAATGATCTCATTTGAGAACTCAGGGAATCAGGCAAATGTTTACCTACAGGTGACAAATCAACAATCCCTGCAGAAATATTATTTGAATTAACTACCAAATCAGCCCCAAATATAGGAATTTCATAGCAAGGGTCAGGGAAAAAGACACAATGGAGTACTTGGAATGATTTCCCAAGCTTTGCAACCTCCAAATGAATTTTTCTAAATCCTTTTGCTTGATAAAATTCATTGATAATAAATAATTCCTCTTTATTTGATTTGCTGTAAAGCCTGCTTAACGTAGGGTCAATGTATAGAGGCTCTAAATCAGTCAACGAATTGATTCTATTTTTAATAAGTTCGAAAGCCTCTAGCAAAAGAGGATTCAATTCACTTTGAATGCAAAAAACTGACTCCAAAACTAAGAACTCAGGCTAAAAGGGATTGGCTAAGATTCATAGAAACTATTTATTTATAACTATGCTTACTCAATATTATATGATTGTTAAGGCTCAAAAGAACTAAATAAGAAAATTTTATGTAAAGGCAAGTGAATGAGAACAAAGGTTTCAAATGTCAAATTTAGAAAAAGAATAAGATACTCATAATAAAGCAAGTAAAAAAGGATAATTTAAATATTTAATAAATTATAAATATAAAATCAATCTTTTTTAATTAAATAAATTTAGAATCAATTGAATTTAAATTTATTTAATCTTATTATCATATATTAATATAGCACAATAATTTAATGTGCTTTAAGATATTCAGAATGAAAGTAAAACATTGGTCATTATCTAATGGTGCTACATGTGTTGTAGCTGATATAGAAGATTCAACTTTGACTTGTATTGACTTTTGGTGCAAAGGGGGAAGTCTATATGAAATGAAAGATGAAGAAGGTATGGCACATTTCTTAGAGCATATGATATTTAAAGGGAGCAAGAACCTTAAAGAAGGTGAATTTGATTTAAAAATTGAATCTCTTGGTGGAAGTAGTAATGCAGCTACTGGGTTAGACGATGTTCACTATCACGTTCTTGTACCCCCTGAAAAAATAGAAGAAGGACTAAAACTTATATTAGAATTATTATTATTTCCTGAAATTGAACTAGATGCCTTTGAAATGGAGAAAGAAGTTGTTTTAGAAGAAATCGCACAAAATATTGATCAGCCAGATGAAATTATTTATATGAAATTGTTAAAGGGATGTTTAACACCACATAGATATTCGAAACCAATACTAGGTGATGAAAAAACTGTTAAAAATATAAATCCAAAACAAATGAAACTATTCCACAAAAATCATTATGTAGGTAAAAACTGTACCCTATGTATAGCAGGAGAGTTGCCTCACGAAGTTCAATCAATAATTAACAATAGTAAATTTAAGGAATTAAAAACAATCTCAAATGAGACCACAATAAGTAACACAATTACTTTTAACAAAGGCTATAAAAAAGAAACCATTCCAAGACTTGAGGGAGGAAGAATATTAAAAGCCTGGAAACTTCCCCCTGCAAAAGAGCAGATCTTAATTTTAGGAGCAGAAATTGCTGCGACAATGTTATGCGAAGGTAAAAGTAGTCTTATTGTTAAGGAATTAAGAGAAGAAAAACGTATTATTGAATCAATAGATATAGATTTACAAATCCTTGAAGAGGGTGGATTAATTCTTCTAGATGTCAGTTGTCCAGAAGAAAACCTTAAAACTGTAGAAAGTGAAGTCAATAGCATCCTCAAGGAATTAACTAAAGATTTAGTTACTAATAAAGATTTAGAACGTGCAAAAAAATTAGTCGTTAATAATATTTATTTTGGTTTAGAGTTAAGCTCTCAAATTGCCTCAACATTAGGGAATCAAGCACTATGGGGGCGGCACAACTCAATCCTACAATCAATAGATGATATTTCATATTGGACAACAAAACGATTAAATGAATTAATATTCCCATTATTTGATCCAGAAAATGCATTTACATTAATTGCTGAACCTGAGAAATAAATATGAACATAATTCTAGACAAAATTGATAGCAAAAATATAATGTCAGCGAAGCTATGGATAGAAGATGGGAGTAGGAATGATCCAAAAGATAAAAAAGGAATTCATCAACTCTTAAGCTCAACAATGCTTAGAGGTTGTGGACCATACAATAATAAGCAAATCTCTGAAATTGTAGAAAATTGTGGGGCTAATTTAAACTGTGATACATACGAAGATGGTCTTTTAATAAGTCTTAAATGTGTCGAAACTGATGCGTATAAACTTCTTCCTTTAATTGGTTGGATGATTACAAAACCTATACTTCAAATAGATCAGTTTGAATTAGAAAAAGATCTAACAATAAAAGCCATTAAAAGACAAAAAGAGAGTACATATCAACTAGCTTTTGATGGCTGGAGAAAGATGGTATATGGAGATGGACCCTATGGACATGATCCACTGGGGTCAATCGATGATATAAATAAAATCAATAAAGAACATATATTGCCAATCGCAAGCTCATTAATTCACAGAAAAAAGAACTTAGTAGTTTCAGGAAAGTTTCCAGTTAACCTAGAAAATTATATAGAGCACTCAATTGAGTTCAAGGGGATTAGTAATCATAATAATCAAAATAAGGCATTTAAAAATGTTAATAGAATAGAAACTCTAAGCAAGCAAAGTAGATGTATTTGCACACGTTCATTGAATACGAAGCAAGTCATTCTTCTTCTTGGTAAAGCAACAATTAGATATGATAATAAATCTGATATTTTGCTTAGATTATTATCATGTTACTTAGGTTATGGAATGTCAAGTTTATTATTTAAGGTTCTCAGGGAAAAGTATGGAGTAGTTTATGAAGCAGGAATTTATCATCCTATTAGAGAAAATCAGACTCCATTCATTATGCACGCTTCTACAAGTGAAGAAAAAGGGATCATTACTCTTCAATTACTAAACCAGTGTTGGGAGAAAATCATCAATAGTGAAATCTCTCCTGAAGAATTAGATCTTGTAAAAATAAAATATCGAGGTCAAATGGCTCATTCTTTGCAAAGTATTAGTCAAAGAGCTGAACATAAAGCTCATCTTTTAGGGATTGGGCTAACACAGGATCACGATAAAGAAATTCTGCAAAGACTAGAAAGTATAACTAGTAAAGAAATCAAGGATGCTGCAAATAGATATTTAAAGAGCCCATTGCTAAGCGTATGTAGTAACAAAGAAGTTATTCGAAAAATCCTTAAAGACTGGAAAGCTTAATCAAGTAATACTGAATTGTTAGTCATCCATCCCAAAAATTTTAAGTCTTTCAGAAGGAATCAAGAAATTACCCCTTCTAAATTTTACTTCTAATAAATCATTAGCTCTTATTCCAATAATTACTCCAACTTCATCAAGAGATACTAAATCTGGAGGTCTGAGCATTGAGATAGGATCAGCTGTCTTTAAATATGGTAAAGGAACTTGTAAGGATACTTTTTCTCCAACTGAAAATTTCATTATGACTAAATAGTTCTATATAATAATATTGACATATCAGTCAATTTGTAAATAATAATGAATGAGATCAGCTAATTAAATTAATTGCACAAATTAACAAGCTGGGTACAGGCAATAACAGGCGTAATGCTAATCATAATATGCTCAATGATACCGTCATCAATAATTTCCCCTCAAGAAGACCTATCTCTATCAATTATTCCACTACAAAGCAATTGGCAAATACAGGGGGTCCTTTTGACTTCACTGCTTTGCGGACCACAAGTAGGAACAATTTCTGCATTTTCCTATCTAATTATAGGTTTATTCTATTTACCTGTTTTTCATGGAGGAGGTAGTGTTGGTTATATCTTAACTCATGAATTTGGGTACTTGTTAGGATTTATTCCTGCGGCATGGCTATGTGGTTTATTAGCGAAAAAAGATACCAAAGCTAATTTAATTAATTATTCATTCTATACGGGCATGTCATTATGTGTTGTACATATCATAGGTATTATTTATCTAATTATTGGTAAAGTATTTGGGAATTGGTTAGAAAATTTATCCGATCTTATTTTAATAAATACTTTTATACCTTTTCCAACTCAACTATTACTATGCATAGCAATAAGTCTATTATCTATATTCTTAAGAAGAGTCTTAATAATAAAATGACTTCTATTAACAGAAAAAGTATTAAGGTCATCACTTACTCTTTTTACATTGTTTTATTAGATCAAGTCAGTAAGTTCTTGATATTAAATACATTAGGATTTGAAAAATCTCAAAATATTATTCCTAATTTATTAAATTTCACCCTAGTAAAAAACAGAGGAGCTGCATTTAGTCTTCTAAGCAATTCAACAATGCTTCTTACTATTATCAGTATTCTAGCCTCATTATTATTAATCACCGTTATAATAAGATTCCCGCCAAGATCTTATTGGAATTTGACTGGACTTGGCTATCTTTTAGGTGGTACTTTAGGCAATGGAATTGATAGATTATTTAAAGGTTATGTTCTAGATTTTTTCGATCTAGTTCCAATTAATTTTCCTATTTTTAATGTAGCAGATATATCAATAAACATAGCTATAATTTATTTTATAATTGATATAATTAAAACTAAAGACAACTCAAAATTAAAGTATTAAACGAATGGTAATTATCAAATGAAAATACGTAACTCTAGAAAAATAATATTTTATATATTGATAATTTTCATTAGCTTGATAATTATAGGTTTGGTCGGAGCAATAATTAGATTGATAAATATACCTGCAATATTAATTACAGTCTTAATAATAGGTGGTTTAAGTTATTCAAAAAAGATAGATTGGTTGCAACATAGTCTAAGATCAATATTAAAAATAAAGAATGAGAAGAAATTATTAGATTTATCGCTAGTTAGCAAAAAAGAAGCCGCAGATAAATCATTAAAAAGTATTGATCATCTAATCATATTAATCAATGACAAAGTCAAGGCTAAGGCCTTAAAGGATGAAAAGGATAGGGTTTCATTAGAGTTAGATAGAGGAGATATTATTTTAGTAGTTTTTGGAATTGGCTCAAGCGGTAAAACATCATTAATAAGAGCTCTATTAAAAAAAATAGTAGGCAAAGTTAGTCCTGAAATGGGCTCAACAAGAGGGAAAGAAATCTTCCGACTAAAACTTAAAGGACTTACAAGGGGAATAAGAATCATTGACACGCCGGGCATACTAGAAGCTGGTAGAGGGGGTAGAGAGAGGGAAAAAAGTGCTTTAATAGAAGCACGTAAATCTGATTTAATGTTAGTAGTAATTGAAGGTGATTTACGTTCTGAAGAAATAAGAACAATTAGGAGTTTGTCGAAATTAGGAAAAAGACTTTTACTTGTTCTAAATAAAATAGATTTAAGAGGAGAAAGTGAAGAAAAAAGATTAATTGAGATACTAAATACTAGATGTAATGATTTTATTGATCCAAATGACATTATTTGTACATCAGCATCACCTCAGACAATTGCAGTCGCTGGCAAAAAGCCCTATCAACCAGCCCCAGAAATCAATAGTTTAATTAGAAGATTAGCAAATATCCTACATGAAGAAGGTGAAGAATTAATTGCAGATAATATTTTAATTCAATGCAGCAATATTGGGAAAGAAGGGAAAAAGTTATTAATCAAACAAAGAACTCAATCAGCTAAAAAATGTATAGACAAGTATGGTTGGCTTAGCAGCGGTGCATTAATATTAACTCCACTTCCTGTCTTAGATATGATCGCTGCAGCGGCTGTAAATGCACAAATGGTAATAGAGATAGCTAAAATACATGGTGTTAAACTTACAAATGAAAGAGCAAAGAATTTAGCGCTTTCAGTAGGAAAAATACTTGCAACTATGGGTTTGGTAAAAGGTGGAGTTTCTCTAATAAGTTCAACATTAAGTTTATCACTACCAACATTAGTTATTAGCAAAGTAATTCAAGGTATTAGTGTATCTTGGCTTACTAGAATTGCTGGAGCAAGTTTCATTACTTATTTCCAACAAGATCAAGATTGGGGAGATGGAGGAATACAAGAAGTTGTTGAATATCACTACAACTTAAACAAAAGGGAGGAATATTTTAAAAGTTTTATTCGGAGAGCATATGAAAGAGTTATTGATCCGCTAGTTGAAAAGAATTTGAAAAAACTACCACCGAGATCAAGGCCTCCGAAGGAGGAGGACTCATCGGTCCTCTAAAATCTAAAGCAAAAACTAATGCTAAATAAATTAGGCCAACGAAAATTGATATTAAAGCTGTTGTTAAAGCCAATATATTTTTTTTATTAAAAAAATCCTTATTCATATTAAAATCAACTAATCGAATTATTAATAAGATTAGCTAACATTTTTAAATCATCAAATTTAGTATTAGGGTTTCCCATAACAGCTTTTAAATAATATCTATCTCCATACATTGGTCTAGAAAGCATAAACTTATTGGCTAACAAACAGTTTCTTGTTTTCATAGACCAATCGGATGCTTGAGAAGAACTATAATTAATAGGTGTAAAAGCTAAAAGATGAAGAGGTCCTGAGATTATTTTAAATTTTGATTGATCAATTCTTGCTTCTAAATAACATCTTCTTTTAATTGAGCCCAAAAGTATTTTTTCAATACCATCTTCACCTAATTGTCTTAATCCAATCCACAATTTCAATACCTCGGCGGATCTAGTACCTTGAATTCCAAGTTCTCCTCCATGAAAGTCATTTCCTGTAATTGGTTCGGCATAAGGGAGTCCGGTTGAAAAGGTAGAGGAAAGATGCTTTTTATTTGCTACGAGTAATAGAGAAGAAGTTTTTGGGATTCCCAATAATTTCTGTGGATTAATAGTTAAAGAGTCAGCGAAACCTAAGCCTTGAACAATTTCTGAAGTCATTTCTGATAAACCAAAAATACCACCAATTGCGCCATCAACATGAAGCCAAACATTC
>QCHK01000017.1 GCA_003279635.1 Prochlorococcus sp. AG-402-B05
AGCTTAGTTGTAATTGAATAATCGGCTTGATTCCCAGAGAAGATCGCTGTATCAATTCCTTCTCCGCCATCGATGGTGTCATCACCTGCACCACTGGTAACGGTATCATCACCATCTCCAAGGTCTATGTCATCATTACCACTCCCAAGTATGACTATTTCATTTCCACCTGTTCCATATCGGCCATTAAATCCATTATAGGTAATATTTGCATTAGATGATGAAGTGAAATGACTACCACCACTATTGGTGATTGATATATTGTCTCCAGCTATTCCAATTTGAGAACCTAAAGCTACTTGACCACGGAAATATATATGTTCAAAGTTGATAATTTTATCAGCCCAGTATGTTGCTCCATCATTTCCGCCACCATACCAGTCAGTAATAGTGATACTGTCATTACCAGCACCACCATCAAGGTGATCAACTTTCCAGTTATAAGTCCCAGAGGCATCGTAACTACCAGCAGCCATTGGGATTGTGACATGATCATCACCATCCCCAGCATCTAAATAACTAAAAGAACCAATGATTGTATCGTTACCCGAACCTGCAATAATTTTTTGATTATCTCTTCCTTCTATGTAGTCATTCCCGTCTCCAGCATCAATTAGTTGTAGATCAGCCTCATCATCATCGTTAAATAGATAGGGACCTATTCCAACTGAGATATTGTCATCACCATCACCACCATATATTGTATCGACACCTTCTCCACCAATAATTCTGTCATTACCATCACCCCCATAAAGAATGTCATTTCCATCTCCTCCTGTTATGGTGTCATTACCCTCTCCACCATAAATTTCATCGTCTCCTCCTAAGCCATCTAACGTATCATCTCCATCATTACCTTTGATTAGGTCATCTCCAGTTTTTCCTTCTAACTCATCATTATTATTAGTTCCATTAATTTCTAAACCCGAGGGAGAAATATCACGCTCACCATCCTCAAACTTTAAAATTTCGATGTTGGTTAAGGTATTACTGCCATCTATACCCCTATTGTCAATGAGTTGATATTTAGCAAAACCAGTTTCAGTAATCGTATAATCAACTTGATTCCCCGAGAAGATTGCTGTATCTAATCCTTCTCCCCCTTCGATGGTGTCATCACCTGCACCACTGGTAACGGTATCATCACCATCTCCAAGGTCTATGTCATCATTACCACTCCCAAGTATGACTATTTCATTTCCACCTGTTCCATATCGGCCATTAAATCCATTATAGGTAATATTTGCATTAGATGATGAAGTGAAATGACTACCACCACTATTGGTGATTGATATATTGTCTCCAGCTATTCCAATTTGAGAACCTAAAGCTACTTGACCACGGAAATATATATGTTCAAAGTTGATAATTTTATCAGCCCAGTATGTTGCTCCATCATTTCCGCCACCATACCAGTCAGTAATAGTGATACTGTCATTACCAGCACCACCATCAAGGTGATCAACTTTCCAGTTATAAGTCCCAGAGGCATCGTAACTACCAGCAGCCATTGGGATTGTGACATGATCATCACCATCCCCAGCATCTAAATAACTAAAAGAACCAATGATTGTATCGTTACCCGAACCTGCAATAATTTTTTGATTATCTCTTCCTTCTATGTAGTCATTCCCGTCTCCAGCATCAATTAGTTGTAGATCAGCCTCATCATCATCGTTAAATAGATAGGGACCTATTCCAACTGAGATATTGTCATCACCATCACCACCATATATTGTATCGACACCTTCTCCACCAATAATTCTGTCATTACCATCACCCCCATAAAGAATGTCATTTCCATCTCCTCCTGTTATGGTGTCATTACCCTCTCCACCATAAATTTCATCGTCTCCTCCTAAGCCTTTGAGGGTGTCGCTATTAGTCGATCCAATGAGTAAATCATGTCCGGTATTTCCATCAGCAGTGATCCCAGTTGTTGTGTTGTTTGCACCTTGGAAGTAGACATTGATCGGTGATATGGTGATTTGCTCTGAATTATTTTCTGCATCTATATAACTAATAATAGCTCTTAATTTCTTACCTTGATCAGAGGAGGTAATCGTATACGTCGAGTTCGTACCAACTTCAGTCCATTGGGTAATATCTTCTTCTGAGGTGGTCTGCCAGCTATAACTAAGTATTCCCGTCCCATCAGGATCAGCACTATCTTGCGTAATGCTTAAGGTTTGTCCTTCTACTGCTGTTCCACTAATTGAAAATTTGGCTTCTCCATCATCACCATCATTGAGATATATTTTGCTTGTTTCTGATCCGACAGTCTTAGTTGCTAAATAGTTATTGGTTGATTGTTTCGCAAAATTGATATTGCTGGCCTGACCTCCTAAGTTCGTATAGTCAAAGTCAAAATCGCCTAGATTAAAGTCAAAGTTATTTGCATTAATGGTGAATAATCCATTAGCCGTGATTTTAAGATTATTTGTATCAAGGATATTATTTGACTTTACGGTGTCTCCATCTACTTTGATTTCAATAGTCGGAGTAAAGGTAGCTATTAATCTGTCAAAAGTATCGTTTCCAAGTCCATTATTTATTTTGCTAAAGGTAAAATTACCGTTTAATGTGACTATTATTTCGACATTATCGTTCCAAGTATTTTTATCAAAAGGTGTACCTTTATAAACTATATTTGTAGAGTTATAGCTTTGTGTAGAGCTATTAAAAGATACTAGATCTAGTAGGCCTCCATCAAGTACATAGTTAAACCGTTTATTTAGTAGATGATTTTTATAGACATCGCTAATTTTAAACGCAGTAGTAAATAGAGTAGTATTTAGATACTCTGCAAATATATTTAAATTAGAAGCAATGTTAACTCCCACTTTAAATCTTTCATCATTTC
Organism: Prochlorococcus sp. AG-402-B05; assembly: GCA_003279635.1. Taxonomy (GTDB): domain Bacteria; phylum Cyanobacteriota; class Cyanobacteriia; order PCC-6307; family Cyanobiaceae; genus Prochlorococcus_B. The sequence goes on from QCHK01000017.1 coordinate 2,864, forward strand.
TAGCTTATATATTTTTTCTAGTTAAATCAAGCGTTTTTTTTTTACTTTTGATGTTTATTTGATGCTTCGTGTACGTTCGATGAATCTATTAATAATTAACGAATGAATTAATTGGGGAGTTTTATTCTTTTTCTAATCCAATTAAAAGGCCATTTGTTCTTTTGTCCAGGTGGTACATCTTCTCTATCAAGAATGCTCTTTCAGTATTTTCCTGAACGCTAATTTTTTTGGTCATTCAATAATATTAATCGTCAGGAAGAATGATAGATGACATTACACGCTTTCTATATTCTTCTTTTGATACCCATTTCAAATAATGATTCTTATGGGTTTCAATATCGTGGCCCATTGCCAAAGCAGCTTGAGAAATATCTACGTGTTTAAATCTTGGATCTGTTGCCAGTCTTATGGCGTAAGTGTGTCTCAGGTCATAGCACCTAATTTGTTTTTCAATTGTTTCTGGCTGATGTTGTCCTCTTGCATCAGGAACACTTGCCGCCCATTCAGGTAGCACCTGGCGCAATCTGTCACCAATAAATTCTCCAAGCTTTTTATTGTTCATACAGATGCCCTGATCAGTTGGATCTTTTGAATCCCAATCTTTTGATGGATTATGTTGGCTGATTATTTTTGGTTTTGCTATTTCATGCAATTGTTTTTGGCATTCTTCTAATCTGTTCTTTAGGCCATAGCGCGCAATCCAAGATTTATATAAAGGGAAGACCCAATGCTCATATTTAGATTTTGTTCTCCAATATCCAGGGACATAGACCCAACCAAATTGAATACCTTCTTCTTTGTTTTCTTCTGTGATATTAGAAACCCAATGAAGCTCATGATTTCTTAATCCGTAGTTCATAAGCATGGCCAAGCACCATTGCTCTAGTTTGTATTTAGGCCAAAGGTTGTCTAAATATTTCTCAGCTTCTTCTTGAGTTGGGATTCCTCTAATTTCAACTTTCTTCCCGCTGGTTAATTTGTTCTGGCTGTTAATCCTTTCATTGTGGAGATTCCTAAGGTCTTGATATTGCTTTTCTGTTAGCCAAGTAGGTTCCTGATTTTTATTATCTGCTTTTTTTAGAGCCTTAATTATTTGCTTGATAGTATCTAATCTATTTCTGCAAGCACTAGACCCAAGCTTTTTAATTGTTACCCAGTTCTGGATAGCATCAAAATTTCTAGGAATATCATTTCTTTTTAGGTCATTTAATCCGGCCCAAAGGTTAACGGTTGAGCCTTCTTTCATTCTTAATGGCCAATCATCCTTGCAAGCTTTTTCTATCTCTGCCCATGAAGGGAGAATTGTTTTTGTTAGTTGCTGAGAATTTTCATTAATCCCATTCCATTCATTATCTCCAGTTTCAATAATTGCCTGAACTACTTTTTCAATATCGCCTTCATTTGAATGGATTAAAGGTTGGCAGGAATATCTTTTCCTTGTTTTCGTATCTCTAACACTGATAAAAGGAGAATCATCTCTTTTCTGGATTCTCCATCTTTTATTAAGCCTTTTTAGGTCTTTTGCAAAATCTTCCCATGGCTTTGGAATATATGCCATTAACAACTGTGAAATTTACTGTGAAATTATTGGCCCAAGTGTACCCATTATCACCCAACTTAACCCAACTATTAAGCAGGGTTGAGAATAGTTTGTTCTTTGAAATCCCTTTTAGGCATTAAAAAAGCCCCTGAGGGCTTTGTTTTTATTTGGTGGCGGGGGCAAGATTTGAACTTGCGACCTTCGGGTTATGAGCCCGACGAGCTACCAGACTGCTCTACCCCGCGAAGCTATGAAATCATACATCTTCATGTGACGTGTAATTCTCTTTTGTTTGGGTTAGGGGATCTTTAATTCTCCTTCAACTTCTACATAAATACCTGGCTTTTTCTGAAGGATGATTTCATCTAGTTCTTCAATTGCTGTTGGAGTAATCCATTCTAGTTGTCGAAGAAGATGTATTGCTACTGCGTGCTTTGCTCTTTTTGATCCATCCTCAACCTTTATTGAGAGCCCGATACCTTCCCCCAGAAGACCAATACATTGGATGCCTTCACTCCCACCTTTGCTGATAATTTGATTATGACCTCTTTTTATTAATTCCGAATCAAAATATCCTTCGCCAGCAATAAGGTCTGGATTATTTGTCATAGCACGGGTTATTTTTTCAAATTCAGGTTGGTCAGATTTAGATAAATGAGCATATAAAACCGCCATTTGAGATAAACGCAAAAGTAACGTAGGAGCACCACAGTCATCTCTTTCGGCAATTAATTCCTCGGCAGGTATTTTTAGTAACTCAGCAACTCTTCTGAAAATTTCTTTCTGCAGTGGATGATGTCCCATTAAATAACTATCTAGATCCCAGCCCATTTTTTTGCAGGTTGCTAGAAATGCTGAATGCTTTCCTGAGCAATTATGTTGAAGTTTGCTTTCTCTATTTTGAGGTGTTGGGCATTTCAGTTCTTTTATATCTATATCTGCATTCCAAAGGAGTTTGAATGCTGTTCTCGCTTGAACTGATGAGCCACTATGAGAACCACATGCCAGCGCTAATGTTTTACTATCTAAATTATATTTTTCCGAAGCACCACTAGTAATGAAAGGCATTGCTTGGAAAGGCTTTAATGCTGATCGTATGAAAGTTTCATATTCACATGAACCTGCTTTCATTAATGTCCTTCCTTTCGTGTCACATATTGAAGCGTGGGCTCTATGAATGGATTCAACACTTGAGCCTCGTTTTACTAGAACCTTCAAATAATTGTTGCTGTGATCTGTCGAATTGTTTTGTAAATTCATGTATTAATTCATTCCTGAAAGTATAAATAAAATTGAAGAGATGATAACTGATGTTAATAGTACAATTATTACTTCTAAATGATTTAAGACTGGTTTGATTTGGTATTGAGCTATCAGTAAATCTTTTGCTCTCCAATCAATTGGCTTTTCCCAGATCTGTCCATCATACCAACCAGATTCTTCATATTCAATGTTTTCAGAATTAAGTCGTTTATATATGTATACCCAACTTAACCATTGCCTGATTAGTAGTAATATAGGAAAAGAAAGAGATGCAGTTAGGCTAATAAATATAAGTTCAAAAAGGTTGTTTTTGAGGTAATCGCTTCCATAAGATATTGTTAAAAAAACTGGTGTAATTATTAACCAACTAAATGTTAATTTCCTGTAAAAAATATTTCTTTCTAAAAAAGGCCAAGAGATTATCCATGAATTTCTAATGCTATTAAATTCATTTAATGGCCTCTGGTTTAGAGGCACAGGGCATATTATTTTATTCATCCATTAACTCTATTAATTTATTATTTATAAAATCATGGATAATGCCATTGCTCCAGAATGACTCTAAGTCATAGAATTTTCTTTCATTAGGTTGAAAAACATTAATTATTAGATCTCCATAATCTAATAATGCCCATTTAGCCTCATTTATTCCTTCCTTTCGAAGAGGTAGCAGATCTGCTTCCTCTCTGATTGTCTTTTCTACATTATAAACTATTGCCCTTACTTGAACATCTGAAAGTCCTTCAGTAATTAATATCCAATCAGCAATACTTGATACTTTATCAACTTTTAAAAGTTTTATATCACCAGCTTTTCTATCATCGCAAGCAACTGCAGCTAGTTCAACTAACCTATTACTATCCATAAACATTTTCACTAGTAACTGATTTTTGAGATCCTTCTTGAGATGCCATTTCTGCGCGAGCTCTTTCAGCACTTTTTCTTAGAGCTTCTAATCTATCTTCATAGAATGTGCGCTTTTTTTTCTTTCTAGATTTTTCAACTAAATCTTTTAAAGCACCGCCAAGACTCTTATAAGCATTTGGAACGCTATATCCAAATCTGCAGGCCAAATCTATAGCTCTTTCATCAGCAGATATTGCATCTTGTAATCGTTTTTCTGAATTATTTTTTAAGTAAAGCCTATAACCTGCAAAACCTGACAATCCGAGTGCCATTAAAAGTAGCAAACCATCTTGAACCCATAATTCTCCAATAGCACCACCCAGACCTATTGCAAGAGCAGCCATTTCCCAGCCATCTCTTGGGATGGTGTCATTTTGAATGCGTCCCACCTCATGCCAAAACAATAGATTTCTATGATCTTGAGCTAAATAGTCCCATTGTTCAAGGTCAACTTGAATCTCGACCTCATCGCGCCCGATTTCTTCAAGCGTGATTAGAGGAGGATCTATTGCTGCTGCGGCTTCAATGAATACCCAGCTTTGGTTTTCTGGTGGCAGCAGCCCTTTTAGGCGCTGTAGTTCGCTCATACTCTTTGTTTCTTATTCGGAAAGTTAGTTAAACTTTAATGGTAGTTTGCCGATCTAGACAGTAGATGATAAACAGATACCTAGAATGCGTGACATAAATGAAGTTTACAAGAAATTCAAATGCCACGGCGTAAAGATATACGTCGGATTTTGATACTAGGGTCTGGACCAATTGTTATTGGACAGGCCTGTGAATTCGATTATTCCGGGACTCAAGCATGTAAGGCGCTAAGAAGCGAAGGTTTTGAAGTCATTTTAGTTAACTCTAATCCAGCTTCAATAATGACGGATCCTGAAACAGCAAACAGGACATACGTTGAACCATTAACGGCTTCAGTTGTTGAGCAAATTATTAAAATAGAAAGACCTGATGCCCTTTTGCCCACAATGGGTGGGCAAACTGCTTTGAATATTTCAGTAGAATTGGCAGAATCTGGAATTTTAGAAAAATATAATATTGAATTAATTGGTGCTGATCTTAATGCAATAAAAAAGGCTGAGGATAGAAATTTATTTAAAATAGCGATGAAAAATATTGGGGTTGATGTCTGTCCCTCTGGCATAGCTTCCAATCTTCAAGAAGCTGAAATAGTTGGAAATGAAATTTCTTCATTCCCAAAAATCATTCGTCCTGCTTTCACATTAGGAGGAAGCGGAGGTGGAATAGCTTATAACCAGGATGAATTTTTGGAATTATGTAAAACAGGCTTAGATGCTAGTCCTGTTTCTCAAATTCTCATCGAAAAATCTCTTTTAGGTTGGAAAGAATTTGAGTTGGAAGTTATGAGGGATTTATCAGATAATGTTGTCATTATATGCAGTATTGAAAATGTTGATCCTATGGGAGTTCATACTGGAGATTCTATTACAGTAGCTCCTGCGCAAACTCTAACTGATAGAGAATATCAACGTTTAAGAGACTATTCAATTTCAATAATTAGAGAAATTGGAGTAGCAACTGGTGGAAGTAATATCCAATTTGCAATTAATCCTAATAATGGTGAAATAATAGTAATTGAGATGAATCCACGTGTTAGTAGATCATCAGCTTTAGCAAGTAAAGCTACAGGTTTTCCTATTGCCAAAATTGCCGCTCTTTTAGCTGTTGGTTACAGACTAGATGAGATTATTAACGATATTACTGGTAAGACTCCCGCGTGTTTTGAACCTTCAATTGATTACGTAGTTACTAAAATACCTCGTTTTGCATTTGAAAAGTTTTCAGGAAGTTCTTCAATTCTTACTACTTCTATGAAGTCAGTTGGGGAGGCCATGGCAATAGGAAGATGTTTTGAAGAATCTTTTCAAAAGGCAATACGATCTTTAGAAACAGGACTAAGTGGTTGGGGATGTGATCGCGTTGATCAGAATGTATCTTCTATTGAGTTAGAAAGACTATTAAGGACGCCTTCTCCAGAGAGAATAATGCATGTTCGATTAGCAATGAAAAATGGACGTAGCGATAATGAAATTTTTTCTTTTTCTAAAATAGACCCTTGGTTCTTATCAAAACTCAGGAACATAGTAGAAGCAGAGGATCAATTACTTAATTATGAAAATATTACTCAATTAGAGCCTAATTTTCTCTTCAAACTAAAACAACTTGGATTCTCTGATCGTCAGATTGCTTTTTCACTAAATACTGATGAATTAATAATTAGAGCTAGAAGAACCCACCTTAAAATATTACCTGTTTATAAAACTGTTGACACTTGTGCTTCTGAATTTTCATCGAATACACCATATCATTATTCTACATATGAAAGGCCAGCCTATAATATTGATAACGATGGGAATATAATCAAGAATATTAATCTTAATGAATTAAAAAATGATAATAAAAATAAAATTTTAATTTTGGGTGGAGGTCCAAATCGTATTGGACAAGGTATAGAATTTGATTATTGTTGTTGTCATGCTTCTTATCAAGCTCAAGAGGATGATTATACAACAATAATGATAAATAGTAACCCTGAAACCGTTTCTACTGATTATGACACGAGCGACATACTTTACTTTGAACCTCTAACTCTAGAAGATGTTCTAAATGTTATTGAATTTGAGGAACCTCATGGAATAGTAGTTCAATTTGGAGGGCAAACTCCTTTGAAACTCTCTTTACCAATTGTCAATTGGTTAGAGAAATTGGAAAACTCAAAATTACGAACTAAGGTTTTAGGTACTTCTCCTATCTCAATCGATTTAGCAGAAGATAGAGAGCAATTTGACAAGGTTTTGAGGAGATTAGATATTAGGCAACCCAAAAACGGTCTTGCTAGAACTTTTGAAGAATCATTGAGTGTAGCCAATAAAGTTGGCTATCCATTGGTTGTTAGGCCTTCATATGTTCTCGGTGGTAGAGCTATGGAAATTGTTTATGAGCAAGATGAATTGGAAAGATACATAAAGGAAGCTGTAAACGTTGAGCCAGATCATCCAATCCTTATCGATCAATATTTAGAGAATGCAATTGAGGTTGATGTTGATGCTTTGTGCGATGTAAGCAAAAATGTTGTCATTGGAGGATTGATGGAGCATATAGAGCCCGCTGGTATTCATTCTGGCGATTCAGCCTGTTGCCTTCCTTCTATAACGCTCTCTGTAGAATCAATTAAAACAATTAAGCATTGGACAAAATCTTTAGCTATTGAACTTGATGTGGTTGGTCTAATTAACCTTCAATTTGCTGTCAAGAGAGATGATGAAGGTAATGAGATTGTTTACATTATTGAGGCAAATCCAAGGGCTTCAAGAACAGTTCCTTTCGTTTCGAAGGCCACTGGAGTCCCTCTTGCGAAAATTGCAACGCAGTTACTTTTAGGTAAAACACTAAAAGATATTGGATTAAATCAAGAACCAATTCCTCCACTTCAGACAATTAAAGAGGCTGTTATGCCTTTTAAACGTTTTCCTGGCTCAGACAGTCTTTTAGGACCAGAAATGCGTTCAACTGGTGAAGTGATGGGATCTGCAAAAACTTTTGGAATGGCCTACGCAAAATCCGAACTCGCAGCCGGTGAGGGATTGCCTACTTCTGGTTTTGTTTTCTTATCTACTCATGATCGAGATAAACCCGCATTGATTCCAGTAGCAAAGAAATTAATTGAACTAGGTTTTTCAGTTCTGGCAACATCTGGCACTTCCAACTATCTCGAGAAATTTGATTTAAATGTAGAAAGGGTCCTTAAGGTTCACGAAGGAAGACCAAATATTGAGGACATGATTCGATCTGGAAAGGTTCAGTTGGTAATTAATACTCCAATTGGTCGTCAAGCAATTTATGATGATAAATATCTTAGAAAAGCCTCTCTAGACTACTCTGTTCCAACTTTAACAACCTTAAAGGGCGCTAGTGCTGCTGTAAAAGGTATAGAAGCATTGCAGAACCAAATTTTATCTGTTTCAGCTTTGCAAGATATTCATTCCTAAGCTTTTTTTTACTAATTGTTTAAATTAATAATATTTTGAATTTACATTTAAAATATTATTAATTTTTTGGATTTTATTTACTTAAATTGTTAAATATATATTTTAAATACATTTTTTCTCCTCCTTCTTTATCGTTTTAGGCAAAGCTCTATTACTACCTGATTAAAAATCCACCTTTTTTTCAAATAAAGACATACAATTATGTTCTTGCTTGATAATTGGAATGACCGCAACAGCTTCTTCTTCCCCAAAACTAAGAGTTGATACACGCGGAACAAATGAGTTGCCGCCACATTTAGATGAAAACCTTTTAACCCCTCGTTTTTACGTAACCGAATTCAAAAAAGCAGCTAAGACAGAATTAACTGATGCCCGTGAAGAGTTTGAAGCAATGCTCTCAGAAATGAAAGCTGATTATAACTGTACTCATTTTGATAGGAAGGCAAGTCTAGATAGATTACAAGAATTGCCTCAGAAGGCTAAAGAGACTTATGAGAGTTATTTAGTGAGGTCTGTTATCTCAGAGTTTTCTGGATTCCTATTATTTAAAGAGATTTCCAATCGTTTGAAGAAAGAGGGAAATAGGGATCTTGGAAAACTATTTCAGTTTTTAGCTAGAGACGAAGCTAGACATGCAGGCTTTCTAAGCAGAGCATTAGTTGCAGAGGGTATTGAAGTGGATCTCCCTCATTTAGGAGGGAAAAGGGCAGCGACTTGGTTCCCTATTAGTTGGGTTATTTATTCTGTGTATCTTTCAGAAAAGATTGGTTATTGGAGATATATCTTGATGGATAGGCACCTTAAGGCTAATCCAGATCAGGCTTTTGCCCCTCTTTTTGATTTCTTTGAGCCATGGTGTCAAGACGAGAACAGACATGGTGATTGTTTTACAGTAATGATGAGATGTTGGCCTGGAATTACCAAAGGATTTAGAGGTAAATTATTAAGTCGTTTCTTCTTGTGGAGCGTTTTCCTTACTCATACTTTGACAGTTTGCGAAAGAGGAGAGTTTTATGAATTGCTTGGTATTGATCCAAAGGAATTTGATGAGGAAGTGATAAAAAGAACAAACCACACATCAAAAAATGCTTTCCCGTGGGTTTTTAATCTTGATGACAATAAGTTTTGGGATTTGAGAAACAACATTATCGAATCTTTCAGAGCTTTTGTAGGTGCTAAAGGTTTAACAAAGCCAGTTAAATTTGTGAAATTTGCTACTTTGATATTTAAGCAATTTGCACTCCCAATGGAGAAGACAAATGCATTGAGATATGATAAAGATGTTAATTTTACAGGTCAGGATATTTTAAATTTTTGGACAGACAAATAAGAGTATTTAGAAAAATCAAATTTCAAATGGATTACCAGCTTGGGTGTCCAATCCTTTGAAATACTTTCCGAATTGAGAGTTATATACTTCGTCCTCATCTTGAGTCTCGCATTCCAATGGTCCAATAGCTTTTGAAACGCATAACAATCCGTATCCCTTGTCCCTCATCTCTTTAGATAGACCAATACAAGCTTGTTGATCCATTTGTCCTGAAATTATCTTAACTGCGCACTCAGAACAACATCCATTTCTGCAAGAGAATGGCAATGTGTCTCCAATAATTTGTCCATTTTCATCTTTTGATTCAAAATTTCTCAATATATACTCACCTTCAGGGACATCAAAGGTATATGTTTTTCCCTCCTGTTTATGATGAATAGTTATCTGGTGAATTGGTTTCATTGAATATCTACTTCGGCGGTGTTATATCTCTTCTTTCTGGAGGTTCAGGGGGCTGACTTGCATGTTGCCAAAGCTCTTCAATATCTAATGTTTTAGTTAACCTTTCCCCACCAAATCGAAGTTTTAACCAAGCGATCGTTGTTGAATCTTCCGCTATAACTGCTTCATAACCTTCTTCTTCAGTGATTTTGAATTTGTTAACTAATAAAGAATTTAAGAACCACATAGGATAGTCCGAACCTTTGCGACTCCTTCTCTCATGAAAGGATTCTCTTAATTGTCCATTACCCTGTAATTGACCTTCTGGGGCTAGAAGAATATTTAGGGTTTTGGTCTCCGACATTATTTAAGAATCAAAAATGGTTTTGATCTTAGGCTTGATATTTCCTAGGACCTTAATCAGATAACTTTAGTAAAAGGAATTACATAGACGGAATTAGCTTGATAGATCTTCACAAGATTTTCTTGATTATCTGTAAGTAATATTCCTAATTATTTAAAAGGTCTATTATATAAGGTTTTTCTTAATTGATAATTAATTATTTAAGCCTCTTTTTTGGGTGTCTCGGCTTTTGCTTTTAGAGCCTCAGCTTCTGCTGCTTTCTTAGCTTCTTCAAAATCAATTCTGTTTTGTAGTTGCCCTGAAGCTCTCATCCAATCGTTAACACTAGCGTCCTTGCCAGCGGCTTCACATTCCTCTTGATACTTCAAGAATGGATACCAATGATGAGTTGCATTCTTGGAATCTGTAAAATTAGTCAATTTCTTAATTATTCAATGAATTAATTATCGCATCATATTTTCTTCTTTTGGCAGCATATTAATTTTTTATAGTAATAGTTCAAACCTTTGTTGTACTTATTACTCTTAATTCGTTTTGAATAGAAATCTGATTTTAATGAAACTAGCTTTTATTGGTCTTGGCGCTATTGGGAAGCCTATGTCTGAGCGTCTTATTGATAATGGATATGATTTGAATTTATATAAGAGAGATAAACTAAAGAATGATGATCATAAAAAATATTTTGTTGACCCTATAGAGGCTGTTAATGACTGCGATGGACTCTTGATTTGCGTTACTGATGATAATGCGGTTGAATCTGTTCTATTTGGTGATAATGGAGTAGCAGTCTCACTAAAGCCTAACTCTTTTGTGATTGATTTCTCTACAATAAGTCCTAATAAATCAATCTCTATACATAAGAGATTGTCCAAAAAAAATATCTTTTATGTTGACTGTCCAGTTTCAGGGGGGACAGAGGGAGCTCATAAAGGTTCACTGTCTTTGTTTATTGGTGCAAGCAAAAAAGAGTGTTTATCTTTTGAACATATATTTAAAGTCCTCGGCAAATCAATTAATTACTTTAATGGCGTAGGTAAAGGTCAACAAGTCAAAGCTCTTAATCAAATATTAGTCGCAGGAACATATGCAGCAGTAGCAGAGGCAATGGAACTAGGTAAATTGCTTGATTTGCCCATGGATGATGTGGTTGCTGCTTTAAAAGTAGGAGCAGCAAATTCATGGCCATTAGAAAATAGATCAAAAGCAATGTTGATTGATAAACATCCCTTGGGATTCAAATTAGAGTTGCATCATAAGGATTTAGCTATTGCCATTGATCTGGCTAAATCTATAAATATTGATTTACCAATAGCTTCTAAAGTAAAAGAGATTGAGCAAAGATTAATGCAGGCTGGCTTAGGTGAATTAGATGTTTCTGTACTGCATAGATACATCTCAAGAGCAAAAAAAGAAGAAGGCTACAATTACTGCTAATATTAGATTTATGTAACTCATTTGTTTACAAATTGATATCTATATGCTAAGTTAAGTAAAATTCAACAAATTATTTAGATTAAGTTATGAAGCTAGAAAAACAGCATGCAAAATTAATAAAGTTACAAAGCAAAGCTGAGTCTTGCCTCTCTCGTGATGAGGCTCAGAAGATTATACGTAAAGCCGAAAAAACGCAAATGAAAATTTCTGGCTAATTTTTATTTTTTAGGTTATTAAATAATATTCCTTCATGTTTTTTAAATTCAATACTCCAAAGATTTGAACATATTGATTTTAATTTTTCTATTAAAGTATCTGTATCTCCACTATTAATCCAATTTGATTTAATTACTGGAATATTATTATGCATACTTTCAAAACTAATTTCTGCTAGTAATAATCCAGTTTTATCGTTTGATATTTTAAGACTACCTTCAGTAGTTCTTTGAAATATTCTTAGTAATAAATCAAGTATTATCTTTTCGACTTCTTTTTTAGACGATTTACTTAAAGTATCAACTCCGGAAAAAGTTTTTCCTCCAAGAGGCATTAATCTTTTATTATTTTGCTCTGCAAGAGCTATCGCTATTACATATTTTTGTTCATCCATTTAGTTTCAACAACCTATAGATTTTTCACTACTTTGATTTTATCGACTATGTAAGCAAAAATGTTTTATCTTAATGTTGAAGCATTTGAAAATTAATTGCACAATAATCCTAGTGACTTGATCGTTGTAGATCAACTGAGTAAATATTATCGAGTTGCAAACAAACAACCTGGGTTTAAGGGTACTCTTAAGCATTTTTTCGATCGAAAGACTTATGACGTCCCTGCCGTTACTGATATTAGTTTTAAAATCTCGCGGGGAGAGGTCGTCGGATTTCTTGGGGCTAATGGGGCTGGTAAGACCACATTATTGAAAATGATGTGTGGCCTCATTCATCCATCGATAGGGTTAGTTGATGTTGGTGGTTTCTCTCCTCAAAGAAGGCAAACGGCTTTTCTTAAGGAGATAACTTTGGTTATGGGGCAAAAGCAGCAGTTGATTTGGGACCTTCCTCCCATGGACTCTTTGTATGTAAACGCAGCTGTATATGGTTTGTCTGACCACGAAGCAAAAGTAAGAATTAATGAATTGGCAGAAATGCTTGAACTAGGAGAAGAACTTACAAGACCTGTAAGAAAGTTGTCGTTAGGACAAAGAATGAAATCTGAAATACTTGCTGCCTTATTGCATAAACCATCTGTCCTTTTTTTAGATGAACCTACTCTTGGTCTAGATGTAAATGCTCAAGCTAGAGTTCGTAGTTTTTTATCTGAATACAACAAAAGAACTGGAGCGACAATATTACTAACTAGTCATTACATGGCTGACATAACAGCATTATGTCCAAGAGTTATTTGCATTCATAAAGGAAAGCTTTTTTATGATGGTGACCTTGATTCCCTAGCTAATTCATTATCTCCTTCAAGAGAAGTAAAAGTTGAATTGAAAAATCCATCTGCAAGTGAACAATTTGTAAAATATGGTGAGATTCAAGATTTAAATGATCGTTTTGTATGTTTATTAGTATCAAGGGATAAATTGACAGATGTAGTAAGTAATCTATTAACTGAGTTCGATATTATTGATCTAGAGATTAGTGATCCTCCTATTGATAAATTAATTGGGGAATTATTTATTAAAGGTGAAGTCAATTGAGAATATTTGGATTGTCATTCAAGCTTATTAAGACCTTACTTACAACGCAATATGCATACATGTTGGAATATCGCATCGAAATTGCTTTGTGGGCTCTTTCTGGAGTACTACCATTTATTATGTTTTCTCTTTGGAGTCAAAATGATGTTGGCAATTCATTTGGTCTAAATGATATAGGGTTGGCAAGATATTTTTTAAGTGCTTTTCTAGTTAGGCAATTTTCAGTTGTTTGGGTTGTCTTCTCGTTTGAGGAAGATTCTCTTTCTGGTCGATTATCTCCATATTTGCTGCAGCCTCTGCACCCTCTATTTAGATATATAGCTTCTCACTTGGCAGAGCAGGCAACAAGACTTCCTTTCGCAATAGCCATAGCTATTTCTTTTTTTATATTAAATCCATCATCTTTTTGGCTTCCCTCACTACCTCAATTGTTTTTTGCGTACTTATCAACTCACTTTGCTTTTACTATTGCTTTTCTTCTTCAAAGTTTAGTCGCTGCACTTTGCTTTTGGACTGAAAAATCTAGTGCTCTTGAGAGATTAATATTTGTTCCTTATCTTTTTCTTTCTGGTTTATTAGTACCCTTGTCAGCCTTTCCTTCTAACGTTCTAAAAGTTGCAATGTTAACACCATTTCCCTATCTAATTAATTTTCCAGCAAAGATTTTATCAGGGATGCCAGTTCATATTTTTAATGGGTTTTTAGCTCAGATTTTGTGGATTTCAATACTGGTTCCTTCTGTAAATATTCTTTGGAAACTTGGCGTAAAAAGATATACAGCAATGGGTGCCTAATATGCAGCGTTACTTTAAAACTATTAGATTATTTTGGTCTACAGCATTTGCTTCTCAACTTGAATATCAATTAAATTTTTTGATTGAGTTGCTTGCAATGTTAGGAACTCTTTTGGGAAGTGTATTTATATTATCCCTTTTTTTTACTGGAGGAAGGCAATTAGGAGATTGGACTTGGGAATCAGCCTTAGTTATTCAGGGTGTTTATACATTTCTTGATGGTTTAACGAATGCTCTTTTACGACCAAATTTAACCGAAATTGTTAATTACGTTAGAGAGGGTACTCTCGATTATGTTTTATTAAAACCAATAGATAGTCAATTTTGGCTATCAGTTAAAAAGTTTTCTTTTGCAGGATTGCCTGAAATTATTCTAGGACTTTCAATTGTTTTTTGGGCGACTATCCAATCAGTTTCAACTTTTTCAATTTACTCATTATTTGTATTCATTATTTCCTTATTGATTGGTTTTATTATCCTTTATTCTGTTTGGTTCCTAATTGCTGCATCAAGTATTTGGTTTGTTAAGACATGGAATGCTACAGAAGTTCTTAGAGCTTTGTTAGCTGCAGGTAGATATCCTATTTCAGCTTATCCTGTCGTTTTGAGATTCATATTTACTTTGGTTTTACCTGTAGCTTTTTTAACCACTTTTCCTGCTGAGGCAATTCTTGGAGAACTTAAATTTAATATTTTATTTTTTGGCCTAATATTAAGTACTTTATTTTTTATTTTTAGCAGACTCTTCTGGAAATTTGCTCTTAAACATTATACTTCTGCCTCAAGTTAATTATTTAATTAATTTCATCAACTATTTTTTATTTTAACGAAATTTATAATTATAAGCTTATTGTCCAATACCAAAGAAAGAATTGAATATGAATAATAAACTAAAGACTGAGAGGAATGAAATCCCAAACCAGCAAACTGTTTTTAGAACAACTCCATAACGAAATTGACTTTTTACTAATGAGCTATTCATAGTATCCATAGCCATCCAGGCAAACAAAGGAGCTGTCAGGAAACTACCGGTCATAGCACCGAAAACATAGTCTTTAACTCCAATTCCTCCAGATTTGGCAATAAGAAGTGCACAAAGTGATGCAAAAACATGAAAAATGATCCATTTTTTCAAACGTTTTTTTTCAGTCAAAGTAGAGCTCATTCCCTTGCCTGAGCGAGCTATCAAACCATGAGCTGATGAGATACTCCTGGGATATGCATCTAGACATGTAAGCGTGGTGCTAAACATTGCAGCAAAAGCTGCAGGTACAATTATCCACTTTGCCCACCCACCAATGGATTCTGTATACAAGCGGATTAAATTTTGAGCAAAAGTAACTCCTGATCCTGTAAGCATTTCATCGCCAGTGCCATACATTGTGTATGCACCAAGAATTAGAAAGAAAATTGCAGTTAAAACAGTGATGAAATATCCAAGATTGAAATCGAATTCTGCTTCTTTTAAAGTAGCGGTGTGATCCGTCTCTTTGGCTCTTGAAAACATCCATAATGATGGCCATATACAAAGCTCTACTGGACCAGGCATCCAACCCATAAGAGGAATTAGAAAACCAAGGTTTGAGAGAGTCCAGGGCGATGGACTGCTATTCAAGAATGAAATATTGATATCTCCAGCAGGGCCTTTTATTAGTAAAGATATAACAGCAAAAAATGTTAATAAAGTAAGCAAAAGTACAAGAATTTTAGATATTCTATCAAGGGCTTTGTATTGACCTATAAATAATATTAATGAACATACTATTAGTATACCTATAGCTAAATCTAAAGCAGGAAAGGATGAAAAAATTACTATATTTTTTAAAAGAAGACCCGTAACAAAACTAACTGCCGAAATGGTAAATGTACCTGTAATTAATCCAACAATTAAATATATTGGTAAATATAATTTATTACGTTTTTGAAATCCCTCTAAAAGCGATAGTCCTGTAACAGCTGTAAATCTTGTACCGACAAGTAAAAATGGATATTTGACTAGATTTGTTAATAAAATAAGTCCGATAAGCGAAAATCCAAATTTGGCTCCCGCTGTAGTAGATGACATCAGGTGTGAACCGCCTATACATGCTGCAGCTAAAATGATTCCAGGGCCAAGACTTTTTCTATAACCATTGGATTTACTAGGGACTACTTTTTCCATATTTTTGAGAAACTTTTTTCATTTTTGCAATAAAAATAATTATTTCAATTTAAGTACATAAAGATTATTATTTTATAGTTAGATATCTTTTTATTAATTTGGCTTTTTCTAAATCCTATTTATTGCATAGAGTCTATAGACTTTAATTAATGACTAAATCTGTTAATCTATATTTGGCGTCAGGTGTAAGTGAAGGGGTTGGTTTTTGGGTGGTAAACTTTACAGAGGAGGATAATATTTTTAATTCTCTTGCTAGTAAATTGCTTGAATGCTATAGAAAAGAACTATTTGGTCTTGATGGGGCAATAGAGGTTAAGGAAGCAATTAATACAACATTAGATATCCTTTGTTTAGATTCGAAATATGAAAAATATAAATTTGATAATTACAACACATGTTATTCCTCCGAGATTCCAATTAACCTAATTGAGGATATATTTGATCTATGGGCATATAATTACAGTAATGAAATTCTATGGAAAAAATATATAGGATTATTAAACTTAAGAAAAAAAATAAAAAAAAATAATAATTATATTAATATAGGATTGAAAGGTGATACTTATGAATTTGCTACTAAATTAGATGGATTATTGAGCTTTAGGCCAGTCAATCTGAAAATTAGACTAAATAAACCTAATGATTTAATGTGGTAAAAATCTATGATGATCTAGATTTATAATATATATCTCTGTCTTTATTTGCTGCATCTATACTCTCCCAAGGGAAAATAATCCATTCATTATCTTCTATGTATCTATAGGAATTCCACCAGGTAGGTTTTTTTTTGCTTACCCATACATGAGTCTCTGAACCTTTTATATGTTTTATTTTCTCAAGTGTATAACCAGTATCATAAATATCATCAATTATGAGTGAATTATTTTTAGGCTCGTCTAATAATGGCAGCCCAAGAGTATGACTTAAGGCAACTGCAAGACATAAACCTCCTCGAGGGATTCCATAAACACCTACGAATTTTTTATTTTTGCATTGCTTGTATATTGAATTTATGCATTCATCAAATTCTATCCAGCTTAACTTATTCATTTTTAGCTTATAAATATGTTTTCTTCACTCTTTAGGTATAACTATTAAAACTTCCTAGATAAACTGTAGTAGCCCATAAAGCCACCTATAGTAAGTATGCCAGCAATTGGAGCGGATAGATTTAGTGGAGTCGCCCAATCATGAACCATCAATGAAGCAAACATAAGTAAAGATTATTAATTAATTCTAAAAATACTACATTTAACATAGGTTTTTTATTTTAGTTCGTAATAATTCACAACTTTATAGAATTATTTATTTTTTTCAAACAAATTACTTCCCAATTTTTTTAATTTATAGATATAAATATCTTTAATAGTTTTTATTTAAGATTCATTCTTTTTATTCACTTCAAATAATTTACTTAATTGTTCATATATTTTTCCAAATAGCCACGAAATAGCAATAACACCAACAATTCCTAAAACTATTGTTAGTGCTGATATTCCTGCATCATTTGGACCATAATTAATAGCTGGGTCAAATCCTTCCACGTGATTTAATTTTAATTTTAGTCATTTTAATATTTTTTGGATTCAATTACGGATTCGTTACTTTTTTGAAATCTCAATAGATCAATATTGCTTATAGTTGAATTATGTATAATAAATATTACCTTAAATCATATTTATGAAGTGGGAGTACCAAGTAATCCATCTCAATGTGGAGGATTCGTCAAGTAATAGTGAAGAAGCTGGCAATCCTAAGGCGGCAAGTGAAAAACTTAAAGGTTCGCTTAGTCCAGATTTTCTAAAAGATCAATTTCCGGAGCAATTTAAGGAAAATGAAGGTTCAGAGCATCCTGCTACTCAACTATCTAAATTTCTAAATAAAAAGGGTCTGGATAGATGGGAGCTTTCTGAAAAAATAAAAATTGGAAAGATGTTATTTCTTATCTTGAAACGGCAATCTGAATAATATTTTAGAAAATATCTTTCAGTGTATATATTAACCAACTAATTAGATTAAAGGGATTAGCTACCTTCTTAATACCTCTGTTCCCATTTAGCTCGTATTCAACTTTATCTATTTGTGATAAAAGCTGTTTAGTTATTAGATTTGTGGATTTATTTGTATCCTCTATTTCATACTCTTTTTTTGTTTGTTCATTTAACTCGTTATTGAAAATCCATATTTTTAGGTTACTATCAGTTATTAATACGTAGCCAATATCCATTCCATCAGTCATTTTGTAATCAATAACCTCTCCATTAATCAATTGAGGCAAATCATCTAATATTTTACTAGGGAGTACATTTGCTATTTTAGACTTTTCAACTATTATCCTTGACCCAACTGGTATTAGGGGATTTATCTTCATTATGATTAGCTTTTATTTTTTCTAAATTAACATATTTTACGTATCAATGAATTAACTATTCATCTCATAAAAATTTTTATCCGTAGGAACCTGCTTTTTTGATTTTATTTACTTAATTAATTAAAAACCTTTGGTTTCACTTCTCGTTATCTTTTCCCCCCTATCCTCTCCTTCATCTTTTAAATAATTTATTTTTACATAGTTAATTCCAATTATCGTTAGCTTTATAAAGACAAAAGCCGTAGCAATGAATCCGACTAAGATAAAAGTTGATAAAAGTGCTGATCCTAGATCTATTTCTGATGGATTAGGCATGTGAATAATCTCTACTAATTTAATTTATATTTTATGAATAGAATTTTAATTCAAAACTGAAATTTTAGATAAATTCTAATTTATATTGGTTACAAGACATCCGTAGATTATTTTTTATAATGGATGCATAACTGGAATAGGAATATAAATTGAAAATGAGTCAAACTCAATTTAAAATCCCACTTTCAAGTTTAAGGCCTTACACAGTTCATTATAGGAGCTGTGACAATCAACGTCTTGAGAATTGCTTTTATGCCTGTGATGCATATGAAGCGAGATTACTTGCAATGGAATTTAATAGATACATTCATGAGCATCCAAATTGCATTGATCTTATAAGAAGGGAAGTGATTAAGAATATCTAGAATAATTTATATTTAATATATTTTCTTAAAAATAAACCAGTTAAATTTATATGTTAAATAATGATATTTTTTCTCAAATTATTTTGGGGATTATATCTTTTTTTTCTAATTTTATTTCTGCTTTATCTGGTGGAGGGGCTGGGTTAATACAACTTCCAGCCCTTTTGTTTTTAGGATTACCGTTCTCTAAAGCATTGGCAACTCATAAAGTTGCAAGCGTTGCACTAGGCTTAGGTGCTTCAATCCCTCATCTAATACGAAGTAGCTTAAAGATAAAATATGCTTTTTTGATATTAATTTCTGGCATACCTGGTGTTTTGTTAGGGGCCTATGCTTCATCCATTTTGCCTAGTAGTTTTTCTAGTACCTTATTAGGATTATTGACTTTATTTCTTGGTTTTTACTCCATCAAGCAGAAAAATCTTGGAAGCTCAAATCAAAAATTATCAATTAATAAGTTAAGGATTCTTATTGGCTCATTTGGCCTATTTATTATTGGTTTCCTTAATGGCTATCTATCCTCTGGTACTGGATTATTTGTGACGATTTGGATGATAATTTTATTTGACTTATCCTTTTCTGTTGCTGTTGCGTATACCTTGATCTTTGTTGGAATCTTTTGGAATGGTATAGGAGCTTTCTCCTTAGGAATGACTGGGAATATTATTTGGGACTATATACCCGTATTGATTTTAGGTTCTCTTTTAGGTGGATACCTAGGAGCTAAGTTCTCAATAATTAAAGGGACCAAGTTTATCAAAGTTGTTTTTGAATTAGTCTCTTTTTCTGTTGGAATTTCTTTACTGGTTAAAGGTTTTTTATGAGCTGCCTGCTTTTTCTAAATCATCTTGTAATTTACTCTCACAGTCTAGAACTCTTGCCCAACATGGTAATTGCTGCTTTACGGGTGATTCAAGGAATTTATTGATGGCAGGCCTTAATAGTTTTCCAAAAGTATGGACTGCTAGTTCTTCTTTATGTCTACTGTACGGCAATTCATTAACTGAGGAATCTAAACTAAATTGTTTCACTCTATCTTCTCCTGCTCTTCTATATAAAACCTCCAAGTTTGCTAATTGAGAACTCGTGAGTGTTCTTGCTTCATGTTCCATTAACCCTCTTAGAACACTTGAAAGAATTTCTGTAGACATTTTTTGGAGGCCCTCATTAGGCTTTGAACCAATTTCTTTGTGTTTGTGGTCGAAAATACCGAGATCCACTTGAGCGATTCTTGATATCCTTACGTTTTTATAAACCTCAGAGAGTAGCCCTATTTCTAATCCCCAGTCACATGGGATTCTTAAATTCATTGCTAAATCTGTAGTAAAAGCAAATTCTCCAGCTAATGGATATCTAAAAGATTGTAAATATTGGAGGAATGGCGCATTACCTATCAATTGTTCCAAACTTGATAGAAGTGGTCCTACAAATAATCTTGTAGCTCTACCTTGAAGAGCATTTGTCTCAAGAGATAGGCGGCTGTAAAAAGCTTTTACATATGAAATCCCATTTGACTTTTCTAATAAAGGTCCCAACATTCTTGCTGGATAATTGGAGTTGAATGTTCTGATATCAGCATCGAAAAGTGCTACTACCTCTGAGCTTTTTGTTGCCACACCCACTCCTTGCCATACAGCCCATCCTTTTCCTGGAACGCCTAAGAGATCTAATCCATTCTTTTCTTGGTCTTTTAGCAATTCAATAACCGCCGGACTATTAGTCCATTGGACGTGAACTGGATATGGCATTTCTTTAAAGAAATCCCTTGCTTTAGCTACCTCCTCTCTATTACTTGCGGATAAAGCTATGACTAGTTGATTTAAATTTTTTAACTCTTTTAGAGTACATCTTATAAGTTTTAATGCTGGCCTACTGAACTCATCGAATAGGCATGGAATAAGTATTGATGTTGGCCGTTTTAATAGGTCTTTATTTGATTGAGATACTGGATCTTTTGCTAATCCGTACTCATGAATAGTTGTGATTAAACCCTGCTGAAAGTCCATTCAAGAAAAAAGTTTTACAGATTCAAGGTGGGAGCTACGATGAGGTAGAGATGATCGTTTTTCTTTAAAGAGTGTCTGAGTTGGATAGTGAATTAGACGAGCTGAGATTGTCTCTCAGAGAAATTTATCCTGAGCACTCTGAACAAGAAATCAATTCAGTGTGGTCGCAATTATTGCAGATTCTTGATCCATTTTGTGTTACGCAGGACACTGATGAATTAGAGATCGAATCAATTTGGGATTCTTCAAGTGTTGTTTTGATTACTTACCCTGATTCAATTTATAGGAAAGATGAATCAACTTTAAAAACATTAACTGAATTCGTAAATAATAGATTAGGTGGCCTTTCATCAGTCATACATGTTTTACCATTTCTTCCTTCTACAAGTGATGGAGGATTCGCTGTTTCTAATCATGAAAAAATCGATGATACCTTTGGGAATTGGAATGATTTAAAGGATTTATCAAGTAAGCACAAAATAATGGCAGATCTAGTTTTAAATCATGTCTCTTCTTCTCATCCATGGCTTCATCAATTTATAAAATCAGAGGATCCAGGTTCGTCTTATATTGTTTCTCCTTCTGAGACTAATGTTTGGGAAAATGTGATAAGGCCCAGAAATACATCACTCTTTACCAATATCAATACTAAAAAAGGCTTTAAGAGTGTTTGGACAACCTTTGGACCAGATCAGATTGATGTTGATTGGAGAAATCCACATATCTTTTTAGAGTTTTTGAAATTATTGGTTAGATACATAATTAATGGGGCTGACTGGATTCGACTTGACGCAATTGCATTTATTTGGAAGGAGCCATATACTACTTGTTTACATTTAGACCCAGTACACTCAATAGTTAAGCTGTTAAATAAATGTTTGAAGATTATAAAACCTTCAGCAGTATTAATTACCGAGACTAATGTACCAGAGAAAGAAAACCTTTCTTATTTGATTGAAGGAAACGAAGCTAATCTTGCTTATAACTTTACTCTACCTCCTTTATTATTAGAAGCTATTTATACCGGTAAAACAGATTTATTGAAGAGTTGGCTCTCTACGTGGAAAGAGTTGCCAAGGCACACTTCTTTGCTCAACTTCACGTCTTCACACGATGGTATTGGATTACGAGCACTAGAGGGCATTATGGACGATCAGAGAATACATAATCTCTTAGTTGAATCAGAGAAACGAGGAGGATTAGTTAGTCATCGTCGCCTGTCAAATGGAGAAGATCAACCTTATGAATTAAACATTAGTTGGTGGAGTGCGATGTCAAACGAAGGCTCTGATAATACGGTATTTCAATTTGAACGTTTTCTATTAAGTCAGCTTTTTACTTTATCTCTAAAAGGTGTTCCAGCTTTTTATCTTCCATCTGTATTAGCTTCTCCTAATGATCTAGATTCTTTTAGGAAAACAGGTCAAAGAAGAGATTTAAATCGAGAAAAATTTGAAGCTAACCAATTACTTGATGTACTTAAGAACTTTGATTCACCCGCTAGTAAAAATATTTCATACCTCACTCATATAGTTAAAGTCAGGTCAAGACTTAAAGCTTTTCATCCTGAGGCGAGTATGAAATGTATATCTACTAATATAGCTAATTGTGTAATTCTTCAAAGAGGTTTGGATGAAGAAAGTGTCTATGTTATTTGTAATATTTCTAATAAAGTTTTAAGTATTTCTCCATTAAATCAAATCAATGCATTAGAAGTAATCCCTGGAAAACGTTTGCTAGATAATATTACGGGTTCTTATTTGAATACTGATACTTTCAAACTTAATCCTTATCAAGTAGTTTGGCTTACATTAGCTGATTAGCCTTATGAAAAATAATTCTAAATATTGGATAGTTACAGATCTTGATGGCACTTTAATGGACGAAGATTACGATATAACTCCTGCCAAAAAAACCTTAAAACTATTGGCAGAATTGAATATTCCTGTAATACCTTGTACTAGTAAAACTGCTTCTGAAGTTAGACATTTTAGAAAAGAGAATGCATTGACAGATCCTTTTATTGTCGAAAATGGAGCGGCTGTTTATGGGTGCTATGAACAAAATTCGTCGGAATGGGAATTGATCTTAGGAAAAAGTTATATTGAATTAAAAACTATATTATCTAATATCTCTAAAAAAGTTAACTACCACTTAACCCCATTAAATGATTTAAGCAAAAATCAAATATTTGAACTTACTGGATTATCTGATCAAGGTATTACTAGAGCTCTAGATAGGTGTTGGAGTGTTCCTTTCTTGAATCCTCCTGATGATATTTTTGAGATTGTAAAGCTTACTTGTGATTCTTATAATGTTCATGTTTTCAAAGGAAATAGAATGAGTCATTTGCTTTCCAGTGAAAGTCATAAAGGTAAAGCTGTTAATAAACTAAAGGTTTATCTACAGAACAATGATGTAAAGATTATTGCACTTGGGGATTCGCAAAATGATCTCCCTTTACTTGAATATGCCGACATAGCTATCGTTATTCCTGGCAAAAATGGCCCAAATAAGTATTTACTGAATGGTATTGATAACGGCTCTTTTATATTAGCAAATGCCCCTCACGCAGAGGGGTGGGCAAATAGTGTTGAGGATGTTATTAAGGATTTATGAAAAATATAGATATTAATAATGATTTTAATCACATTTTTCCAGAGGATATAACGGATGATTTCCTTTTTTCTCTTGATAGCTATCGTCTATTTCTTGAAGGATTGTCTATTAATCCTACACTTTTTTATCAAAGATGGTCTGACGTTAATGTGCAATCAATTGTTGATAAATATTGGAAACCAAAACAAAAATCAGATTGGAAATGGGGGTTAGCATTTCCATTTTTTTCTCTTTTAGAAAATTATATAAATACTTTTAATAAACCAATAATAATTGGTTTTTCAGGTCTTCCTGGATCTGGAAAATCTACTCTTGGACTTTGGATTGATAGAGTAGCTAGAGAACTATCTTTAGATATTAAGGTTATATCTTTGGATGATTTTTATTTGCCTGGAGCTGAAATGGACGTCGCAATGACTGATAATCCATGGAGTGTTCCTAGAGGTTTTCCAGGTAGTCATTCTTTAGATTTATTAAATCAATCATTAGATGTTTTCTTAAAAACAGGTGTTTTAAATAGTCCAACTTTTGATAAGTCTTTAAGAGATGGGAAAGGAGATAGATCAGGATGGTGTGATTCAGAACCTAGAGTTTTAATTTTGGAGGGATGGTTCGTAGGTTGTGAACCTGTTTCAGATTTATCAAAAATAGATTACCTAGCTGAGGACGAATTTAATTTGTCATTGTGTCAGAGTGAAAAAGATTATCGAATTTTAATTCAAGAATCACTCTTTGAATATAGTCGAATTTGGAACAAGTTTGATAAGATTTGGCATCTTAAGTCTTCTCAATTTAATAATACAATTCTGTGGAAATCACAGCAAGAAGAAGAAATGATAAAATTAAAAGGTTCAGGGCTAAAAGGCAATAATTTAAGTAATTTTATTCGAATGATTCAAACCTCTATCCCACAGCAATCTTTATCATTTATTGATTCAGATACGACAGTTGGAATTAATCAAGATCGTAGGATTAATTTCCTAAAGACTAGGGGATACAATTTTGTATATTCTTCAAACTAATTAAATATTATAAGTTTTATTGTTTATTTTATTTTTTGTTAAACCTTAATCTTTTTTTCTATTAACACTCTATGATTCTTATATATTAATCTTTCACATGCCTATAAAATGGCTTCATATGTCTATTTGATTCAGAATGGTGATTTATTCAACATTGGTTTTACAGATAACCTTGAACGAACAAGAATTAATTTAAGACCTGGAGAATTGGTTGCATTTCTAAATACTGATAACCCTGAACCACTGATTAAAAATATCAGGAAAATATATGTTGATAGCAGATTACCTGGGTCAGATTATTATCGACTTGCGAATTCACAAGTAAAAGAATGCAGAACTCTTCTAGAAGGAGATGGGTCGAATAATTATTTTCAACCTTTTCTCAAGGGGCCATTTTTATTTGTATTTTTTATGTTTTCTTGGATTTTATTGACTTATTTTATTATTGAGTTTGCTGTAGATCCTGTTCTAAGTCGGTTTACCTAATCCTTGCTTTTCTTTGATTAAATATATTAATGATTTATACATAATGTTGCTTACATAGATTTGATTTCATTGTTAGATTAGGTACAGATTGTAAATTTAACCTGATTTGAATTTATCTGGTTTTTTAATTTTTGTTGCATTGCCTTTTGTCGTGTCAACTGTATTTTTTGGCACTAAGAATGGATATTACAATAGCGATGACTATGAAGGAGATGGTTGTGCTCATGACGTTCAGAGATGATAATTTTCTCCAATTGACCTTTTCCTAACCATATAGGTATCTTCTTAATTACTTGAATTTTTGATGCATGTCCATTTGCTATCAAATTGCCAGACAGGCTTATATATTTCATTTTCAATTGTTTTCCCAGCTTCCATACACATCTTTTTCGTCCCAATTGGAATTGCAAATAATGATGGACTTGTGATGCCACTTACTTGTGGTTTTCCTCCAGGTCCCTGTCTATAGCTACCAATTACTAACCAGTAATCTGCTTTTGCCTTTCCTTGTATTCCCGCTAAGGAGGTTAGAGCAATAATTAATGAGATTATAATTTTTTTCCCCATGCTTTATTTTTATTTTTGAAATCATATCTATACTAATTGAAAATTTCTATATTTTTAGCGAGCTTGTGTTTTTATTATCTTCTAAATATGCCTGAAGAAATTAGTCAATATCTATTTATTTGCTTTAAATCATTTTTCTTGGGTATTATTCAAGGTTTTACTGAATTTCTTCCAATTAGTAGTACTGCCCATTTAAAAGTTGTACCTTACCTTTTTGGTTGGGATGATCTTGGTGTGTCTTTTTCCGCTTCTATTCAATTAGGAAGCGCAGTAGCTATTATTTATTATTTTCGAAATCAGATTAGTTTAATTATTAATTCTTTCTTTTCAGCTTTTAATCCTTCTAAAGGTTTCAAAGATGAAAATTCTAGACTATTTACCTATATCTTTGTAGCCAGTGTTCCAATATTAGTTTTTGGCTTACTTATTAAATTATATTGGCCCAACTATTCCGATTCGAATCTCAGAGGTTTATTTTCCATAGCGATCACTTCAATTGTTATGGCACTATTGCTAGCTCTTTCGGAAATTTATGGTAGAAGAAATAAGTTATTTGTGGACATTAATTTAAATGATGTTATTAAATTGGGGCTTGCTCAATCTTTGGCTTTATTCCCAGGAGTTTCTAGATCTGGTATAACTCTAACCTCTGCTTTGTTTTCAGGTATTGAGAGAAGAACGGCAGCTAGACTTTCTTTTCTAGTTGGTATTCCAGCTATTTCAATATCAGGACTTATAGAATTGTTTTCTTTATTTAGAGTGTTATCTCTTTTTGATATTATACCTTTAATTATTGGTATCATTTCATCTTTCTTTTCTTCAATATTTGCTATTGACTTGTTTCTTAAGTTCCTATCTAAAAATAATACTTTATTTTTTGTTTATTATCGTTTGGCTTTTGGTGTTTTTATATTGACAACTTTATAAATATTATTTTTCTATATTCTTTGGTTTAGTATTGCTTTATGAGAATTATTTGGTTTTAATGATTAATTTACCTGACTTATTCATTGTTTCTTTTGGGGAGATAGATATACCACCATTACTCTTTACGTTTATTATTTTTTTAACTATATTCGTTTTTTTAGCAGTTCTGATTAGTACAACGAAATTAATCCAATCTTTAGTAAAGGACTCTGATTAGTTACGTATTCAATTTTATCGGAACGGCGGGATTTGAACCCACGACCCCCACTACCCCAAAGTGGTGCGCTACCAAGCTGCGCTACGTCCCGCATTTGTAAATTATCACAAGGTCTAGCGAATATTTTAAATTTTTAATGATTTCCATTTAATTCTTTTTTTAGATTTTCTATTTATTCGTCTGACAAGTGAATTCCTGTCTTCATTAGAATATCCATGAATAGATAGTCTTTTGGCCATTAATCTTAACTGGTAAATATTCATCTTTGAGAGTTTTAATTCAATATCTTTATCCCAAGCTTCTCCCTCATTTGGTAATGTAGCTTTATGTTGAGAAACTTCGATTGAGTAGATTAATTCAGCAAATAATTCTGGAATAATTACAATTAAAATTGCAAGAATATTGTATAAGTTTATGCGAGCTCTTTCCAGATTTTTTTCTAATTTATTATTTCTCATATTTTTTAAGAAGTATAATCCAAGTTAAAATATATTTTTCTCTAACTTGGATAAGCTAATTCAGTATTTAATGAGCTATCCATCCACTGAATTGTCTTCTCTTGTTCAATTTTTTCAGATTTAAAACTAAACACTAAAAAGAATACTAACAACAAAGTAGCTAATATTATTAGTAGAATAGTTCTATCTGGTAATTGATCATTCATTATTAATTAGATTCAATAGGTGTGTTCTCTCCTATAAGAATACAATGACTTATGTCCCAATTATAGTTAGACCAAATTTTTTCATTTAGTTTAAAATTAGACCCACTAAAATTTTTAAACTTTACTTTTGTCGGCATCGCAGAGCAATATGGTCTGCTACCAGGCTTTGCTAAATATTGTTGGTGATAGTCCTCTGCAAAATAAAATTTAATATCATTCTTAATCTCTGTAGTAATTGAGCCAAAGCCACTATTTTGTAGTTCTATTTGATAGCTATTTTTGCTTTCTATTGCTTTACTTAGTTGCTCTTTGCTTGTCGTATAAATCGCAGATCTATATTGGCTTCCACTATCGTTGCCCTGACGATTACCTTGTGTTGGGTCGTGGCATTCCCAAAATAATTTTAGCAGATCGCTTAGATCAATTTCATTATTATTCCATACAACTCTAACTACTTCGCTATGGCCTGTTAGACCAGAACATACCTCCCTGTAGTTTGGTTTTTCCTTCTCGCCTCCAGCATACCCTACTG
>QCHK01000018.1 GCA_003279635.1 Prochlorococcus sp. AG-402-B05
AACATATGTAAAGACTTAAAAGTAGGGTTTGCCGCATGAATTTGTAATTTAGATACCACGGATACAAAAAGCCAGATCAATGCAGTCGCTTAGACAGCAAAAATTTGTAAATTATTTAATATTAAATTTATCTATCAGCTTAAAAAAACATTCAGAAGTGTGACACTCGTATAAATAATTTTTTTAAGAACAACCTGTTTTCTTAGATCTCAGTAATTAAAAAATCAATTTCTAGTTGAGTTGAGTCAGTAGAAGATTTTTCAATACCCCACAACTCACCATTATTGAATGTTTCGACAAGTGATTCGTAAAGTTCAGGAAAGTGATTCGACATTTTTTAGTTAATTCGATCTTCTATTAGTTTCTTTTCACAATCAATATCACGTTGAGCACAAACCACCTCGGCTTTGTTGGTAGATGAATTGCAGCCCATAGCACTAACGGGCAATCTACCAATCGTGGAGTAAAGAGTTGCAGATGAAAGAAGTAATAACGGAATTAATTTTTTCATTGGTTTATATCAAATATATCTATGATCAGAGAAGCAAATGAGTTTCGTGAGATTCAATCGTTCGGTTACCTATAAACATAAGATGATTACATTATTCTTTTACCCATTGATTTAATTCTGGATATAAAAGCTATTTCGCATTTTCCTGAATTGGAATTGCAAATTGATTAAATTTATTTAGTTACTTTTCCTACTCGTGTCTATATAAGTAAGGACAAGTAAAAATGAATCTGAATAATATTAGTTAAACTTGTTATGACTAACTAGGTTCTGCTGTAGACATTTGAAAAATCGAAGCAGAGCTAATTATTAACAGTATCCCAAACATTATTGCGTGATATGGCGTGAACATCGTAGATCAAAAGACCCTCTAGACAGTAAGAAGCTATGAAGGTAGTCCGTTGTAGTAAAAGTACTACTTTTTATTAGGGGGTTCTACACATCAAAAGAACCTCCAAATGCCTTAAAACTTAAAAGTAAAAGGTAGAACATTATGAAATTGTTTACCCCTTTCAGCATCCCAAAACCAGAGATGACTGACCTTTGCCGTATACAAAAAGCAGCAAAGAAAAAACCAAATAATCATTTTAAATTGTTTTAGCTATCCACATGAAATCAACTACTTTCTACATCTCATTTTTTAGTCGCAGACCATTAGAAATGAGTTTATTTTTTATTTATTGCGGAGCTTTAGCATGCTTCGTTAGCTCAATTGGTCACTACTAATAAATCCAATGAACTCTTCTAATGATTTATTTCAAAAGCCATTACTAATGACCTTGGCTTTTGTTGTTTGTACTTTTTTAGCTGATTCTTTGGTTGGGAGCTTTGTATGAAATCACCAACTATCAGCTTAAAAAGAACTCTTGAAGTAACAATGAATGATGCTTCAAAGAGACTAATGGAACTTAATGGGCTTGACAAAAAAGCTCTTAAAGAAGAGTACAAAGAATGGATTCAAGCAAGTGAGGGTAGTAAAGAACAGCCACACGTTCTTTATGCCAAACAGATAAATATTGAACAACTCTAGGTTTAAAACAAATAATAATCATGAATGCAATATCAAAATTGATAGAAGTTCTTGAACATACTCCTAAATCAAATCAGATCGTAGAGCTCATAAAACTAGCTGAAAGCGGATCCTCTGTAGACATAACAAAGCAAATTGATCTGCTCACAGGTGTATGGGAACTTAGATGGAGTACTTCTAACTCACCTCTTTTAAATTATTCACCACTATTAGATAATTTACAGATACTTGATCCAAAGAGAAGTAGAGGACAAAATTTATTAAGACCAAAAGGTTTTGCAGGAAAGCTATTTTCTACTAACATTCTTGCTAGCTTAGAAATTATTGATCAGAAACGTATAAACGTTAGCTTTAAAAAAGCAGGAGTAATAGGTCCAAAGTTACTAGGTAAAAAGATTAGTTTCCTATCAGAACTAAAAAAGACTCAAAAAGGTTGGCTAGATACAACTGTATTATCTCCCGACTTACGTATATGCAAAGGTTACAAGGGTACAACTTTTGCTTTGTTAAAAAGAAATGATTTATCACTTACTGAATTTTTTAATGCTTAGCCTTTGTCGTGTTAAGCGTAAAAATTTGTCGTACAAGCCTCAATCAAAAAGGTTGCAGATGGTTTAGAACATATTTGTCATCATTTATATCATTATGACTTCAATTCCTACTTATGATTTCCCATCATTCTCTCCAATCCTAGTTGTAGGTTTTTTAGGGATCGCTGTTTCTCTTTACACACTTTATACAGTTAACAAGGCTTATTACAACTCACCTTTTCGAAGTGAAGCATGACTTATTTTAATAGAATCACTCTGGAAGAAGTATTAGAGGAAGACCTGTTTTTTGATTACAATGAGTATTCAAATCTTCTAGAGGACTCTGATTGGAAACAAGCATAGTCTTCTAAAATAGATCACCAATCTTTTTGGGAGATCATCTGAAGGAGAAGGTCTCAGCATTGGAAGACGTAAATGTATTTTGCTTGTCTAATAGCCTCTACTTATAACGTATATTTTGTTACTTAAATAATCAATTCCGGTCTTAAGTTATCTATAACAAAAGACTCCGTCATGAACTCTGTTCTAACTAAAGCGACAAATTTCAAGTTGAATAAAGGTTCCAAGATCGCTATTACGTTGACAACATCAATATTCTTTTTGTTTGGGTTAGGTCAAACACCAATAATTATGAGTTATCTTGCAAATGTTTTATGCTCTGGTTCATAGTAAAAAAATAAAAGTACAAATTTGCGAGAACTTTCTCTAGGGGCATCAAGCCCCTTTTCTTTTTCCTAAAGTAACTCAAAAATCGATCACTCACACTTCTATTTTAATTACTCGATTATTTATGTAATGGGAAAGACAACTATGACATGTTTCCATAGAATCGCTTTGGAAGAAGTCTTAGAAGAGGATGTTTTCTTTGATTATCATGAATACTCAAATATTCTAGAAAACTCTGAGAGGTAAAAGTAACTTAAATTCTTAAAAAAACTATCAAAAAATTCAGTGCTAGGAAAAACTTCTTAATAGATTTCATTTCTCGTTCTTCAAGTATTGAATAAGAGTTTGTAGTTCTTTAATTCGTAATTCAGCAGCTTTAATTCTTTCTTGTGTTGTCATCCTTTACCCCTGCATCATGTAGATAAGAAACCCTGTAAATATGGCTAGTTTTCCAACAACAAACAGAGGAATATACTTTTTAACTTTTGATTCACTAAATCTTTCTTGAAATGAAGTCATAATTATGCAAGTACTGAAGAACCAATTTCGAAAGCCCCGGCCAAAAAAAGAATTACCGGCAGATTAAAAAGAAGCAACAGCTTAGCAGCAGTAATTTTGGTAATTGCGTGCATAGCTAATCGTTTTCTAGTTGTATGTGTGATGATGAGATTATGATAGAAATTAATTCTCTTTTCTCATAGGTCGGTCGATGTAGGGCTAACCAGTTCGGGTTATTTTTACCTATTAGTTTATTTATAAGTCAGTGAGATAAATACTTGGTTTACGCAAATCTAGTAAGGGGCTTTTGCTAAACATCCTGAGTTCTTTAATCAATGATTAAACTCACAGGTTTTTATCAAGACAATGTCCTGTTACTTTTTACCTTTCACAAACTAAGAAGAAGGATAAAGTTTTGACACTCTCTTTAATTGTCTTGCAAGTTCTCTTCGCTTGAATTTTTGATTTGTCATTCTCGTAAATACAAAACCTGGAACGATCCATATTGATGCAATCAGGAAAGTCATCAAGACTTGATTGTGAAAGATATTTTCAAATAAATTCATGGCGAATCAAGTCAAGTTCTTTGTTATCACTTAATTCTCGCTAGGAAATAACATAATCGTGATAATGGGTTTGTTCGGATAGCCAATTAGACCGATTTCGTATGTATTGTGCGATCTGTGGAAAAAATAGTCAAACTTATGTCCAACTTAATTTTCTTTATAATTTGTTGTTGTATCTAAAACCTTGTTTTATTCAAGAAAGGTATAGGCCACACATAGCTTCTTTCTCATTAAATTTAATGATAGTACCACTTTTTTTAGGGGCTTTTTCATGTTTTTCTATAGCCTATAGAAAAGCTACTCAAAGGATATGGGATCAGTAAAAAGAGACAAGGAGTTCAGTACTGGAGTAAACACAAGAGTCATTCATCACAAAGATAGTTTTTCTGAAGGAACCGGATCAATAATGCCGCCAATCTTTCCAACCTCAACGTTCGTTCATGGCAATGAGGGTGGCTTTGATTACACTCGTTCAGGAAATCCAAATTTTCGAATTCTTGAATCAGTTTTGTCTGATCTGGAAGAATGTAAGTTCGCAAGTGTATTTAGTTCTGGAGTCGCTGCGATTACAGCAATAGTCTCCACTCTTAAGGCTGGAGACTTAATCCTTTGTGAGGAGAACCTCTATGGATGCACGGTGAGATTATTTGAACAAGTTTTTAATCGTTTTGGATTAAAAACTCAATGGATAGACTTTACTAAGCCCAATTTCCAAGAAGTCATTTCAAATCACAAACCTGCGATGATTTGGATTGAAAGTCCTACTAACCCACTCCTCAAAATTATTGATATTGAAGGGATTTGTCATTTCTCAAATAAAATGGAAATACCTGTTGTTGTAGACAATACTTTTGCAACACCTCTATTACAAAGACCTCTTAAACTTGGTGCGACCTTATCTTTAACTAGCACGACCAAGTTTATTAATGGTCACTCAGATGCACTTGGAGGTGCAGTATGCACCGAGAGTGCTATCTGGAGAGACAAGCTAAATTTCACCCAGAAAGCTCTTGGATTAAATCCTTCTCCCTTTGATTGCTGGCTTATTACACGAGGAATAAAAACTCTTCCACTTCGCCTAGAAAGACAAGCTAATAATGCATCTAAAATAGCTAATCAATTAGCCGATAATCCAGCAATAAAATATGTTCGATATCCTTTCAGGAATGATCATCCACAATGTAAATTAGCAAAAAGACAAATGGCTATGGGAGGAGCAATTATTACTGCCACTGTCAACGCAACCCAAGCTCAAACCTATTCATTTTGTAAAAGTCTTCATTACTTCAAAATGGCAGAAAGTCTCGGAGGTATTGAAAGTCTTGTTTGCCATCCAGCCACAATGACACATGCTTCAGTGTCCAAAGAAACAAAATTTAAAATTGGAATTACTGATTCACTTATTCGATTTTCTATTGGATGTGAGGATATTGAAGACTTAAGTGCTGATTTAAATCAAGCCTTGGGAACTATCTCTTGACTGAAAGAAATTTACTTATTGATCCTTGCTGGAGTGCCAAAGATTTAGGAGAGCCTCTACCGAGTAGGCCACATGCTGTATCTGTTGCATTGCCTAGATGGGAAGATGTAATCGCATACGAAGAGAAGGTTCCAGCTTGTATAAATTCATTAAAAGTAATTTACCCTAGATTCGGATTTAATCCTTTTGTTGCCGAGATAGCTCGAAAATCACTTGAATTTCATGGCGAATCGAAGAAAAGCAGTTGGCCTTACCCCAACAGAGCTTCTGCTTTAAGTGCCCAAGAATATTGTCTTCGAAAGAATTCAGGATTTTTTTCAAAAATAGAAGATTTTCTTGGCGTTTCGTGTCTAATTATTGACAAAAAAAATACCTCTTCAGCAAAAGCCTTCTGGCAACACACTGGGCTTGGGTTGTCGTCACGTGAAGCGGCAATAGCCCTTGGGAAAGAGAAGAAACCACTCACTTCAGATGGCGATTGTGCCAGAGAGGAACTTATCAAACGCTTAGCAAATATATATAATTGCGATAATAGTCTAATACGACTACATCGTTCAGGCATGGCTGCCTTAACGACTATTATTACAGCGATAAATTGTATAAAAGGAACTTCTCCGATGCTTCAAATAGGCTTCCCATATGTTGATGTACTTAAACTCCCTCAGATAATTTTCCAAGGAAGCGATCTCATTATAAAAACAAAATTAAGTCATATAAAAGAAGAGCTGGATAAAAAAAATCCAGCGGCATTAATCATAGAAATACCTAGTAACCCCTTATTGCAATGTGTTGACCTAATATCTATTTCAAAATTAGCTAAAGAAAAAAACATACCTGTCATTGTTGACGATACCATCGGTTCATCTCTGAATGTTCACCTAACTCCTTACGCAGATGTGATTTTTAGTTCTCTTACAAAAAGTTTTGCTGGGAGAGGAGATATTCTTGCTGGCAGTACTGTTATTAGTCCATACTCTAAATGGAAAAAAGAAATAGCTGAGATAATTCCAAAAGTTGCATTATCTACACTATCTGATTCAGATGCTATTGAGTTGGAGTTAACTAGTAGAGACGTAAAGGATCGCTTAAAAAGGTTAAATATATCTTGCTTAAAGCTGAAAGAAAAATTAGAAACAAAAAAAGAAATTTCAAAGGTTTTACATCCTCAATATTGTAAAAATTTTAATTCGCTATTAAAGAAAGGAGGAGGTTATGGATGTCTATTATCATTTGAACTTAAAGGGGGGATTGAAGAATCAAAAAGAGTTTATGATTCATTAAGAGTAAACAAAGGGCCAAGTTTAGGTACAAATTTTACATTGGTTTGTCCATATGTTCAGTTAGCTCACTTCAAAGAATTGAAATGGGCTAAAAGTTGTGGCGTCTCGGAACACTTATTGAGAGTGTCAGTAGGGTTAGAAAATGAAGACGAATTATGGTCACGATTTAATTCAGTAATATAAAAAAATCACTAATAAAGATTATCTAAACAACCAATTAGCGAGATTTTTATATAGATTTAGAGAATTAGTTAATTAAGTCATTTAAAAAATGTCCAGAATCTATGAAGACAATAGTTTTGCTATTGGTCATACACCATTAGTCAAGCTTAATTCGATTACAAAAAACGCAAAAGCAACAGTACTTGCAAAGATAGAAGGCCGTAACCCCGCTTACAGCGTTAAATGTAGAATAGGAGCGAATATGATCTGGGATGCTGAGAAGAAAGGTTTACTCAATAAAGATAAAGTCATTATTGAACCAACATCTGGAAATACTGGAATAGCCCTTGCTTACACAGCTGCTGCTCGAGGTTACAAGTTAATCCTCACGATGCCAGAGTCCATGTCAATTGAACGTCGGAGGATGATGGCTGTTCTTGGTGCTGAATTAATACTTACTGAAGCAGCAAAAGGAATGCCTGGTGCCATTGCAAAAGCGAAGGAAATAGCAGATGGCGATCCTCAAAAATACTTCATGCCAGGACAATTTGATAATCCAGCTAATCCAGAAATACATTTCAAAACAACAGGTCCTGAAATTTGGGATGATACCGATGGCCAAATTGATGTTTTAGTCTCTGGCGTCGGGACAGGTGGAACAATAACAGGTGTTTCTCGTTTTATAAAGCAAGAAAAAAATCATTCATTATTATCTGTTGCCGTTGAGCCCACTCATAGCCCAGTAATAACACAAACTCTCAATGGAGAAGAGGTAAAACCCGGCCCTCACAAAATCCAAGGGATTGGAGCTGGGTTTATTCCTAAAAATCTTGACTTA
This sequence comes from Prochlorococcus sp. AG-402-B05, assembly GCA_003279635.1. Classification (GTDB taxonomy): domain Bacteria; phylum Cyanobacteriota; class Cyanobacteriia; order PCC-6307; family Cyanobiaceae; genus Prochlorococcus_B. Next base: position 7,583 of record QCHK01000018.1, read on the forward strand.
TCCATAGTCGATCAAGTTGAGCAAGTCTCTAATGATGAGTCTATTGAAATGGCATTACGTTTAGCGCAAGAAGAAGGTCTACTAGTTGGTATCTCATGTGGTGCCGCTGCAGCTGTGGCTTTAAGACTTGCCGAAAAAGAAGAGTTCTCAGGTAAGACAATCGTTGTAGTTCTTCCTGACCTTGCCGAAAGATATATCTCATCCGTAATGTTTGAGAATGTTCCTACAGGCATTATTAAAGAACCATCATTAGCTTGACTTTTGAGTTTAAACAACCGACTCCGGTGTTATCAACATCGCGTCTCCATAAGAGAAAAATCGATATTTGTTAGAGATAGCATGTTTATAAAGTTTCAACATACGATTTCGACCAATTAGAGCGCTAACTAAAAGTAATAGGGAACTTTTAGGCAGGTGGAAGTTAGTTAGCAATCCATCAATGACGGAAAATTTAAATCCTGGTTTGATTACCAAATTGACTTTGCCTGCATACGGCTTCAAGACGCCTCTTCCTGAAAGGTATGCAGCCTCAAGGGCTCTCACACTTGTAGTACCTACAGCAAAGACTTTCCCCCCATCTTCCTTGCAAGTAGTTATCGCTTTTATGGTCTCTTCAGTAACCTCTATCCACTCACTATGCAAATGCAGCTGAGATAGGTCTTCTTTCTCTAGTGGTCTAAAGGTTCCTAATCCAACATGCAAAGTAATTTGTGCAATTATAATACCTCTGATTTTTAAAATTTCTATAAGTTCATCACTTAAATGTAAGCCCGCTGTGGGAGCAGCTACAGCCCCTGGCTTCGAGGCAAATCTAGTCTGATATCTTTCCTCATGCCCGCTAGATTTATCCTTATCTATATAGGGAGGTAATGGGACTTCGCCACATAATTCAAGTAGATTTTCCATTTCGATCCTACTAGTAAACTCATTAGGAAATTGAATAATTCTTCCGCCTGTACTCTCATCTTTATCAATAACCTTTAAACATAAAGAATCATTTTGAGACTTATCCAACCATAGTTGATCGCCTCTTCTCATACGTCTAGCAGGACGTCCTAAACAAAGCCATTTGCCATTCCCCTTTGGTTCCATTAGCAACAATTCACCTAAACCTCCTCCGGATAATCGAATTTTTAATCTTGCCTTAATCACTCGCGTATTATTGACAACCAAAAGGTCACCAGACTTCAAGACATCCTTTATGTCCCATACCTTTGCATGCACAATATTTAAAGACTCATACAGACCATCTTTAATAATCATCAATTTTGCATCATGCCTACTTTCAGTAGGTAATTGAGCAATTAAGTCATTTGGTAAATCATAGTTATAGGAGCTTAAAAAATTATCTTTTTGATCTAACACATCAAATCAGATTAAAGTAAGAAAAAATCACTTGTGGTTCGACTAATTAAATCTCACGACGAGAGGCTATAAGGATTGTTTTCGATTAAGTAAGCCAAGTCCTTCAGGAATAGTGCTCCATCAGCCCCATAGATCACTCTGTGATCAGCGGTGAGATTTACTTGCAACTGTTTTTTGATTGAAATCGAACCATCTTTAGAAGCAATAACTTTAGGCAAGGAGGCTCCTACCGCTAAAATTGCTCCAGTCCCTGGGGGCAGAATTGCATCAAAACGATCAACACCAAACATACCTAGATTAGAGAGCGTAAAAGTACCACTGCTATATTCTTGTGGTTCTAATTGCTTATTCCTCGCACGCTTAACAAGATCTGCCCATTGCAGGGATAAATCAGAAAGACTGGTCTTATCTGCATTTTGCAGCACTGGAGTTATCAACCCTCCGTCCTCCATCGCAACTGCAACGGCTACATTTATTTGTGAAGGATAGGCAATCCCCTCAGAACTAAAAGCTGCATTCACCTGGGGATGCCTAGCGAGGGTTAATCCAACTGCTTTAGCAAGTAAAGCAGTCATAGTTACTCCATTAGGTTTAACTTGTTTATAAAAATCATCCAATTCATCAGTAAGAATTGAATATCCGACTCTGAAACAAGGAGTATTTAAGCTTTCCTCCATGTTCCTATTTACAGCTTGTTGAAGAGTATTGAATGCAATTGTTTCCCCTCTAGATCCAAAACTTTTTCCTGAGGCAGGTGGCTTCCCGGAGTCAACAGATTTTTCTTTTATGCGAGGCATGTCAGAAACAATCTTCGCTGGAGCATTACTTTCCGCAATCCAAGGAACGCTTATGGGTTGCCCTTTTGCACTTTGAACATCCTCAGCTTGTATTCTTCCATGAGGTCCTGAGCCCCTAACAGTTGCCAAATCCACTCCCATCTGAGAAGCAAGTTTTTTAGCTCTTGGAGAGGCGACTATGCGTCCATCATTTAAAAACTGAGCCTGATTTACAGAGGAGTCTGAAACAAGAGGTGTAGGAGATGCCTTTGTAATTACTTTTGCTTTAGGAGAGTCAACAGAGGCTTGTTTTTCTTGAACTTGAGGCGATGAACTCTCTTTTTCTTGACGAGCTGATTGAGGGGAGGGAGAAGGTGCATTGGCTTGTGCCGCTGCGATCTCATCTACTGTCTCAACAATCAATCCAATTGTCTCTCCAACAGGCGCAGAGCTTCCAGCAGGCATCACAATCGAAGCAAGAAAACCATCTTGAAAAGACTCAACATCCATGTCAGCTTTATCTGACTCAACAACTAAAACTGACTCTCCTCTTTCAACTGCATCTCCAGGTTTTTTTAGCCACTCAACTATTTTGCCCTCAGTCATTGTTGAACTTAAAGCAGGCATAAAGATGTCATGAGTGGCCATAATTCGTTCCTATTCCCTTTATGGAGAGTTTGTGGCAAGGCTTCAAAATTTTCTATCTAGAAGCTTTGCAAGTATCAATACATACCAATGTTAGTTCTACATGAGTGTCCTTTCAACGATAGTTTTTTTTTGTGGATTTCTTCTTAATATCAAAATTATTTTCCATAACAGATCGAACAAATTTTAATCTTCATCAATTTTCTCTACTACGCCATCTCTAACCAAAATACTCACACCCATTTTTCTGACTAAGTTATCACCAACTTTTAAATCACAAAAACTATCAATTTGTCCTTGCTCGACGATTTGTTCCATTTCTAACTCACGAACTTGTGATTGCTGGGACAGTAGATTTCTTTTTTGTTCTTCAAATTCTGATCTTTTGGAAGCAACTTGATTCTGAACTTGAGCAACTTGCTCTTGCACTCTTGGATCAAGGGGATTAGAGCTCTGACGTCTAATACCATCAACAATTTGTTGTCCTTCTTTTTCTAATTCACCAAGTTGCTGATCTATAGCTGAAATTGCATTACTTAATTCGCGCTCAGCCTCCTCTTTCCATGTAGGTGTTACTACTGCTCTAACTGTTATTGAACGTTTTATAGAGATTGAGTCCACCTGAGCAATAAATTATTATTCGACCTAAGGCTCTCAGTAAAAGATAGTTTTGGTCAATTTAATTGACCAAACAAACAAATTACAAACCATATATTTGATTTACAAGTTTCAAATCACGTTGAATAATTTTTTCACGTTTTTGCTTAAGAGTTTGCGTTAACAAGCCATTTTCTATTGTAAATGGCTCTACTAAAGCAATTGAAAATAATCTCTCTTCTCTTCTAGATGCAAGACGAGTTGCTAGAACTTGATTCATTTCAAATCTTAGAGCTTGTATTAATTCATGATTTTCAGGGGATAGCCCAAGAACAACTTGTGACTTCAACCCTCTTTTTGCTAGCCATTCTTTTAGGTGATCAATTCTTGGAACAATCAAAGCAGCAAGTTGTTTTTGATCTTGACCCAACAACAAAGCCTGCTCAATCAATGGACTTGAAATTAAGGATTCCTCCAAAGGGCCAGGCTCAATATTTTCTCCACTACTGAGCACAATTGTGTCTTTTGCTCTTCCAGTAAGGATTAAGGATCCATCAGAAAGCAACATCCCTAGATCTCCAGTGTTAAACCAACCAGTAGCATCTAAAATCTTCTTAGATTCAGATCTTTTCCCTAAATAACCAGACATTATTTGAGGACCACGAGCAAGAACCAAACCTTTTTGAAATAGCTTTTTTATTTTAAATGTTTCTGGATCTACAATCTTTATCTCAGTCTCTGGCAAAGGTTGACCTGCACCTCCACGTATATTTCTCCAAGGTCTTCTACATGTGAGGACTGGACTAGTCTCAGTCAAACCATAACCAACTAATAATTCAACACCTAAAGCTTCAAAAAAAGAATCAATGTGCGGAGCGATTGCTCCTCCACCACTAATTGGGAATCTCAATCTTCCTCCACAAATCTTGGTAAGGATTTTTGGCCATAAGTAAATAGAGGAAATTCTATGAATTGGGTACCGTATAATAATCTCTATAAAAGAGATAATTTGTTCTAAACTAGAAACACTATTAATAGTTAAAGAATAAAGTTTTCTTCGAGCAAGTTTATATGACTTACTATTAGAAATCGCACTTTTTATCAAGGTCTTCCTAAGCCTTGGCATTTTATCAACAGCGTCCTCGAAACCTAATTTTATTGACTCCCAAAGTCTTGGAACTGTCGCCATTACTATTGGCTTAACCCTTGGTAAATCTTCCTTCAGATGCCTTATTGATGTATAACTTTGAGTACAACCACAAGAAAAAAAATAATATTCAGCACTACGTTCATATGAATGCCAAATGGGTAAAACACTTAATACTGGTGCTCCTGGAGAAGGGTTTGCCACGCAAGCAAGAGACCTAATTTGATGTAATAAATTAGAGTGTGTAAGCGGAACCCCTTTTGGTTGACCTGTCGTTCCGGAAGTATATAAAATGGTTGCTATTCTTGTTGGTTGCTTCTCATTTGTTTTCTCCAGTTTACTAATATTTTCTGTATGGAAACCTTTCTTCAAAAAACTCTCCCATTCAAAAACGCCTTCGCAAGCTTTGCCCTCAAGTTGAAGAATAAATTTCAAATTTTTAATTTGATTATCATTAAGCGAAAGTTTCTCCCAGACATCGGAGTTTTGAACAATCAGTCCAACCGCATTTGAATCCTCAAGAATATATCTAAGCTCACTTGGCGGAGCAGTCGCACCTCTAACAGAGTCTGCTGCACCTATTCGCATAAGACCTTGATCGGCAATGAGCCATCTAGGACTATTTTCTGCAAAAAGAGCGACCACATCATCAGGTCCTACCCCGAGCTGAGTAAAGGAAAATGCTGCCTTAGAAATGTTTTCAGCAAGTTCTTCATATGTAAAGCTTTCTGGGTGAAAAGTATGTGGTGAATCAACTGCTAATACATCGCCCAACTGAACTTTTAATAATTCCCAAATCTCATCAACTTGAGTGATCTTCTCAAGATGAGATCTTCTGTTAATTGCTTGTTCCTCTTTTCTATTAGGGATCCAAAAAGCCAGAGCATCTTTGGAAGCAAATATATTTTTTTGTGAGTTAATTTTTGTCATGGCCAAAAAATTAATTTTTTATTTTTTTTTGAAATACTTAAAGTTCAATTTATATGTTTTCCCAGTTCAATTTAAAACGTCTTTTCACAGATTCCCTTAAAAGAGGCTTAACGTCACAGACTTTGATGCCAGGTATCCAATCACTCAATTTCCCTAATTTCACTTGATCAAGTCCACAAGGAATTATTTTCTCAAAACCAATAAGATCACAATCTACATTTAGTGAGAATCCATGTTGAGTCACCCATCTCTTGCAACCAATTCCTATTGAGCCAACCTTTTTATCTTCACACCAAACTCCTGTCAAGCCAACTACCCTCTCCCCCTCTATTCCCAACAAGTCAAGAACATCAATCAGAACTTGTTCCAATTCTCTCAAATACCAAGATAAATCTTTTTTGTGAAGACTTAAATTTAAAACCAAATATCCAACGATCTGCCCAGGCATATGATGCGTGACTTCCCCTCCTCTCTCAATACTAAAAACGGGTAAGGGAGATTTTTTTTCTTCGAATAACAAATTTTTTTTGTCGCTACCTCTACCTATAGTGAAACAAGGAAAATGTTCAAGAAGCCATACTGCTTGTGGTGAGAACGGTTCCTCAATAAGGCTTTTCTGAAAATTCTTCTGCCAAACCAACGCATTCTCAAATGGCACAATGTTTTTAGGTTCAAAAAGAAAAGCGGAAGAAGATTGTGCAAGTTGAGGGGTTAGATCTAAGTTGCTATTAGGCCCTGATTCAGGCGAAACAGAATGAAGCTTCTTATTCATGGACGCAATCTTGAATTAACTCCATCACTCCGTGATTACACCAAAACAAAAATTGACAAAGCAACTCACAATTTCCAAGAGATGGTCCAAGAAGCTGATGTCCACCTCTCAGTCGCTCGAAATCCTCGCGTGCCACAACAGACAGCCGAGGTGACTGTTTTTGCAAACGGAACAGTGATAAGAGCCCAAGAAAGAAGTGAAAATCTTTATGCAAGCATCGACCTTGTAGCAAATAAACTTGCACGACAATTACGTAAGTACAAAGAGCGACATAACAGTCATAATGTTCATAATAATCAGTCAACGAAATCAGTCCAAAACGAAGAAACTCAAGATTTTTCTTCCTTAGATCAATCACTCATAGAAGGTAAAGAACCACATCTCCCTAGCCCAGGAGTAAGACGCAAATATTTTGAGATGGATCCTATGACAATTGAGCAAGCAAGAGTCCAATTAGACCTCATTGATCATGACTTCTATTTATTTAGAGAGGAAAAAGGATCAGCTTTGCGAGTTATATACAAGAGAAATCAAGGAGGATATGGCGTAATTCAAGAAAAAATTTAAATACTACTAATCAAATGAGTCAAAACAGATTGGAAAAAGCTCATGAAAATATTTCTAATGTGATTTATCAAGCAGTCCTAAATCCACATTTTGATAAAGAAATGATTGTTCAGGCTTGTGATGCATCCAAGCAAAATGGCTTTGCAGGTTTATGCACTAGTCTTTCTAATCTACCAATTGCACGTGAAAGATTAGGCAGCAAAAGTACTACAAAATTAATATCTGTAATTGCATTCCCTTTTGGGTTCATCCCAACATCTAACAAACAAAAAGAAGCCGAATATGCAATAGAAAAAGGAGCAGAAGAGTTAGATCTTGTTCCAAATTATTTTGCATTAAAAGAAGGAAATATAGAACTATTTGCTGAGGAAATTAATCAAATAAGTGAACTTGGTATTCCAGTAAGAGTAATAATTGATTCAAATACACTTTTAAACTTATCAAAACTTTCCATAGCAATAGAAGCTTTAATTGATGCGGGCGCAATTGGAATTCAAGTAGGTAATGGTTTTGGTCCATCTGTCTCAAAGGATCAAACAAAACATGTCTCTAAAGTTGTTAAAAATCGCTGCTCAATTAAAACTGTTGGAGGTATTAAAACTTTTGATCAAGCAATAGAAATCATTGAAGCAGGATCAACATATATAGGTACAAGTTTTGGTTTTGAAATTACCCAAGAACAAAGGAAAAAGGAGTAATGAGTTTAAATCAAAGAATACAAGGACTGTCATTAAAAGTTGGACCTCTCGGCGAGAATGACAGGCTTTTAACAATACTTAGTGAAGAAAGTGGGATATCTCGTTTTGCCATACCGGGAGCAAGAAAACCCAAAAGTAGGCTTGGAGCAACATCCCCTTTTAATTTTTTAGACTTACACATAGTCGGAAAAAAAGATCTTAGGCGAGTTACACAAATAAAGATTCTTAAGAGTCATGGGAATCTTGGAAAAAACATAGAAACACTTTCAGCCGCTCAGGCAATTTCAGAACTAATCTTGATTATGGTTGGGAATGAAGATCCTCAAAAAGATATCCTAAAACTGGTTTTAATCCATTTAAATAGACTAAATGACTTACATAAAACAGACTTTGATTCATTAGAAGCTTTAGCAATAAGCGTTCAATCCTGTGTTCATTTATTGGCTCTAGGAGGATATTGTTTACCACTTCAAAACTGTTGTCATTCTGGTTCAAGGCTGATACCCCCTATTGGAGAATGGAGCTGGAGGTGCAGTTTTATCCCTGAAGAAGGTTTTGCTATTGGAACAATTCCAAATGCAAGCGTTGAGATGAATCCATCCGAACTTGCTTTACTTCAACGACTTTTGCTAGAAAAAGTACCTTTTCAAAGTAATGGGAAATTATTAGGTCCTAAAAATGTTTGGTTAAAACTACTGAGAATTGTCGAAACCTGGATTGAAACTCATTTACAAAAAAAAATTGCATCTCTTCAAATGATGAGAGAAGTAATAATTAGTAATGAACTAAATACCAAGTAGTACCTTATATTTGAATTTTTTTTTTAAACTTATTTATAAATTATTTAACTATTAACAATAGTTTGATAAGAAATTTATTATAACTGCTAATTTAAACTACCGGTATTTTTTGAGTTTGACCCATATCGCCTGGCTAGGCAAAAAAACACCTTTTTGCGGAAATGTCTGTTATGGGCTTAGCACGACTGAAGAGCTCAAAGAAAGAGGATATCAAACAAGTTTTATTCATTTTGATAACCCAATGAGGGATGGGAATAATAAAACTTCCCTACTGGCAAATGATCCCGACGTAAGTCTTCCTTATTTAATTAAATCACAGGTTTACACAATCCCTTCTTTAAATGCGCAAAGAGAGCTTAGAGAATCGCTCTCAAGACTTAAGCCTGATTTAGTTCATGCAAGTCTTACTCTTTCTCCATTGGATTTTCGACTTCCTGAGCTTTGTCATCAACTTGATTTACCTTTGATAGCAACTTTTCACCCAGCTTTCGATTCAAAGCTCAGAAATCTTACTGCCAATACACAGCAACTTACCTATCAACTTTATGCTCCATCATTAGCTAAGTATGACAAAGTAATTGTTTTCTCAGATTTACAAGCAGAGGTTCTCGCAAAACTAGGAGTAAAAGATAGCCGACTAGAAGTAATACCCAATGGTATTGACATAAAAAAATGGAACACGTTTAACCCAAATAATCCACAAAATGAACTTCAACTCGAAATAAGGAAAAAGCTTGGTTCTGAGAGAATATTTATCTATATGGGCAGAATAGCTTCTGAAAAAAATGTTGAAGCATTACTACGTGCATGGAGATTTGTCCAGCCAAAAGGATGTCGACTAGTAATAGTGGGAGATGGTCCGCTAAGGCCAACACTCGAAAATCATTCAATCTTCAATAAAGAAGATAATGTGGTTTGGTGGGGATACGAAGCCGATCAAAATAAAAGAGTCGCTCTTCTTCAAATCTCTGAGGTCTTTTTACTTCCAAGTCTTGTAGAAGGATTATCTATTGCCTTGCTGGAAGCTATGGCTACAGGAACAGCATGTGTCGCGACAGATGCTGGGGCTGATGGAGAAGTGCTTAAAAATGGAGCTGGAATTATACTTAACACTGAGGGGGTAACGTCTCAGTTAAGGACTCTTTTACCTGTTTTGCACGATCAGCCAGTACTTACCCACGAACTAGGTAGACGTGCACGCTTAAGAGTAGAAGAAAAATATACACTTCAACAAAATATTGACTCACTTGAGACTCTCTATGCAAACGTACTTAGATCATCTAACTCGAAACTTCCTCAGCCAATTGACGACTCTTGTCCGCTGCCAAAACAACTGCTTCAATTAAGGCGGATCTCAAGCCAGCAAGTTCAAGGTGTCGAAGAGCACTAATCGTAGTACCTGCAGGAGAGGCAACCATATCTTTGAGTTCCGCAGGGTGCAAACTCTTTTCTCTTAGTAGAGATGCAGTACCTGAAAGGGTTTTATGAGCTAATTGATTGGACAAGTGTCGTGGTAATCCTGCGGCAACAGCTCCATCAGTCATTGCTTCAACAACTAAAGCTATATATGCAGGTCCTGAAGAAGTTAAAGCCAAAAAGGAATCAAGCTTTTTCTCCTCTAACTCGTAAATTTCACTAATAGGTTCAAAAATCTTTCTAACAACTTTCTTTTGATCCAAAGTTATATCATCTGGCCACGCCAAACCAGTGAGCCCTTGACCGACAAGAGAAGGGGTATTGGGCACTGCTCTTACACATGTGTGTCCAGGGAAAGCTTTCTTAAGACTTTTCAGTGTTATACCAGCTAACACTGAAATCAACAACGGTTTAGGGAACTGATCCTGATCATTCGACTGGAATGATGAGAGAGATTCTTTGATTTTGCTGAATTGTTGAGGTTTTACTGCCAATATTTTTAAAGGAGCCTTCCACACTTCTTTAGATAAAGAATCTTCGCTAGATACGACTTTTACTTCCTTGGGAAGATCATTCAATGCAGATGCAATACTTGAGTTCCTACCAACAATTCCTAAAACATTTTGAGGATTGTATTCACCTCTCTCCAAAAGAGGAGAAACAATAGCCTTTGCCATACTGCCAAGGCCAATTATTCCAATAGAAATTTCCAATCTATTTAATCATTCAAAGAGCAGTAGCGACTGTCTCCCCCCATGCAGGTTCTGGAGCAGGAGAGGTTTCCTTGGAAATCAAATCATTACCTTTATTACTCATACTTGAAGGGGAGGCTTCTTCTTGAAATGAATTAGTGACTGTTACACAAGAAGGTGCAAAAAGAAAAATGCTTTCTCCGACTCTTTCTTGATGTCCATCAATAGCAAACGTTCCTCCTGCGACAAAATCAACCGCTCTCTGAGCCTGATCAGGCTCCATCATTGTTAGATTTAAGATAACTGTTTTACGCTCCCTCAAAGCTTGTATCACTCTTGGCATTTCATCAAAGCTCCGAGGTTCCATCAAACTAACTTCAGAATCATTTGTTGAGATACCAGGCATACCAATAACGTTTGAAGGAGGGAAACCACTCCTTCCATCAAAAGGATTGGCCTGAGAGATGGTTGCCATTTCTTTACTTCCTTCTTTGTTACCTCTATTGAAATTCTCAAAGTCATCACTTGTTTCGTAATCGAGCTCATCAAAATCACTATCTAAAAAGTCATCGCCAGCGACGACAGCACGAAGACGGGAAATAAGCGACACCTGTTAATCCTCTCGGGATGATTTGTTTAAAGTTGGATAAGCCAACAATCGATACATCTTCAACAACATGAAGGATGAACCATATACTTAAATAACGTTCCTTAACTTAAGGGGCAAGCTTTTTTATTAGTTTTTTCATATCTTCGACCATTTATCTAAGTCTGACGTTTACCAAACAAAAGAGATCCCAATCGAATCCAAGTAGCACCACCTTGAATAGCCTCTTGCCAATCGTTGCTCATTCCCATTGAGCAATCTTTTAATCCCAAATGATTTGCAAAATTCCTGCATTCAAAAAATAAATCTTTTCTTTGATAGGAATTAATAACTATTGGTGGAATTGTCATTAATCCAATCAAATTAATATTCTTTAAAGAAATAATCTTAGACCAACTTTTCAAAAGATCTTGTTTTAAAAATCCACCCTTATTAGGATCATCTTTAAATTTTACTTGTAAAAATATATTCGGAGATTTTTGCTCTTCTTTTGAAATTCTAGAAATTCGCTCAAGCAAAGGCAATGAATCAACAGAATGAATAAAATCAAATTCTTTAATAACTCCTCTAACTTTATTTTTCTGCAATGTTCCAACGAAATGCCATCTGAGTTGCTTTAGATCACTTAAACCGTTTTTTTTTGGGATAGCCTCTTGCAAACGACTTTCTCCAAAGTCCAACTGACCATAATTAGAAAGTTTACGTATCGATTCATGATCATGTCCCTTGCTTACAGCAAGTAAATTTACCCCAAGAGGTATAGAGTCTTTAATTATCTTAAATTCATTAAAGCCAGTCAAAATCAAGTCAAATAGAGTTACATAAAAGTTTGATTAAATAATTCTTTCCAAACGTCCATATCCGAGGATTTTTCTCTTCTACATTTAGTTATATGCATTTCAGAATAATGACGAGCATCCATATATGGAATAACTTCAAAAGTTGCTCCCCGTGGTTGCAAAGTGACTAAAAAAAATATTTTCTGTGCATATAAAGTTGCATATACGTCTCTACCATTACTTGCTGGTGAAACTAAATATAGCATTCCAAAAGTTGGGTGATTTAGATAGCGCTCAGCGTTCAAAACTGATTTTATTAATTAAGACGTACCATACATACAACGTAAGCCAATAGCTATCAGAAACAAAAAAATCGAACTAATATTGATCCACAAATATTTAGGATTAAGAACAATTGTTGGCCTTAGTTGTTCTGACGATAACCAAAGCCCTTGCCTTGACATTAAAGAATCAGCCCCCTGTTCTGCTCTTAGCAAGATATTTAACAATAGTCTTTCCCCTATAGTCACAAATAAACCCAATGAACTTTTAAGGCCGAATTTTTTAAAATCAATTGCCCTCACACCAATTGAGCGAAAGAGGCTTTGGAGCTCCTCTTGAACTAAAGGTAAAAATCGTAAAGACAAAAGCAGTTGAAAGGATAATTTTTCCAAAGGAAATCCCAATAAAGTTAAAGGTGCAAAAAACCACCTTATTGCCCATACAAGGTCTTCAGGAGGTGTTGTAATTAACATCAAATTCACACTGTGAATAACGGTAAAAATCAAGGTCGAAGTTTTAATACCTAATTCGGCAGAGCGGCGGTCGACAATTAATGGTCCTAATGAAATCCCCCCGAAGTTAAATGGCCCTAATCTAAAAATCTCCCATGATCGAGTCAAAACAATTGCTTCTGGTATTTCATCAGATGCTCTTAAAGGCAATTCAAGGGATGATTGACTAGCAGGTAAAACAATCGATAAGGATCCAATAATCAAAGAGAAAACCAACAAAAATACTAGAGATCGCCACCAAATACGTGTAGGGAGGAAACTAAAAAATGTAATCAATAAAAGAACAAAAGCTGTTGAAAGCCTCCAAAGGGAATTAGCTAAAATCGGAGTTAACAAAAACAACAAGATCCAAGAGAGTTTAATTCGGGGATCAATATCACGAAGCCAGCTAGATTTGCCAGAGACATATTGACCAATTGGAATCTTTTTTAGCCAATCCATAAATAATTACTAATTTCGTACCCCTTTCTGTTGGCGTGCCAAATCTTTTTCGACATCGCGTTGCTGCTTACCTCTCCAAAATAATTTTATAGGTGTACCTTCAAAACCAAGACCCTCTCTAATTTGTCTTTCAATATATCTTCGATAAGTTTCTCCAAACAATTTAGGTTCATTCACGAACAGAGTAAAACTGGGAGGATTAATAGCTACTTGAGTACCGTAATAAAGACGCCCTTGTTTTCCACCTCTGGTTGTAGGAGGACTTCTCCATTTCAAGGCCTCAGTCAGTACCTCATTAACAACAGATGTAGTTACCCTTCTTCTACTCTGATCAACTGCCAAAGTAGCCAATGCAAAAATACCTTCTACTCTTTGTCCCGTAACTGCTGATGTAAAGATCATCTCGGCCCAATCGAGAAAATATAATTTTGAACGAATGTCTTTTTCCATTGCAGACATTGTATGACTATCTTTTTCTACAGCATCCCATTTATTAATGACTATCAAACAAGCTCTTCCTTCCTGCTCAATTCTACCTGCAAGCCTTTGATCTTGTTCTGTGACGCCATCCAAAGCATCTATAACCAAAACACAGACATCACTTCTTTCTATAGCCTTAAAACTGCGATTAATTCCAAAAAATTCTGGGCCATAATTAACACTTCTACGTCTACGTATTCCCGCCGTATCAACTAATTTCCATTCCTTACCCTGATGAGTAATTCGAGTATCAATCGTATCTCGTGTTGTACCCCTAATAGAGCTAACAATTGCCCTTGTCTCTCCACAAATAGAATTAAGAAGACTTGACTTTCCTACATTTGGTCTCCCAATAATTGCCAATTGAGCAGGAGAATCACTAACTTCATCTAAATCTTTAGAGGGAAACAAATTGACCACCTGATCAAGCAGATCGCCTGTACCTCCTCCATGAATCGCAGAGATTGGATAGGGCTCACCAAGACCAAGCTTCCAAAATTCAGCTGCCATTGCTAAACCTTGTTCGGGAGATTCACACTTATTAACCACCACGAGTGTTTCGCAGGAACGAGACCTTAAAAATTCCGCAATCGATTCATCAGCTGTAGTGATTCCCTCCTGGCCATCAACAATTACTAATGCAACTACGGCTTCCTCAAGCGCAAGATTAGCTTGCTCTCTAATTTCAGGGAGGAACTCACTATCGTCATCAAAAACCAGCCCTCCAGTATCTACAACTTTGAAATCTCTATCCCTCCAGAATCCATCTTGATAAGTTCGATCTCTCGTTACCCCCGGCTCATCATGAACAATGGCTTCTCTGCTCTGACATAAGCGATTCACCAATGTAGATTTCCCAACATTTGGGCGTCCAATTATTGCGACTATTGGTAGCGCCAAATTTCTCTCCCTTTCATAAGATTATTGACCCTTTATAGGTCAAAATTAAGATTAATTCTTCATACTACAAGTATGAGCAAAGAGTTAGATTCCAAAATGAAATTTAGAAATCAAACTTCCCTAAAAAGATTGACCAAAAAAAATAGGGATTTATCAACCACCAAACCATCTTTAATAGCAATACTTCTGGTTTTTCTAGCTTTTCTTCAAGTTCCAATTTCCTTAAAAGCATCAATAAATATTTTTTGCTTATTTTCAGAAATTTGCGAAACAAATAAAACTCTCTCTTTATGTAATGACTGAAATAAATCAAATCTTACTTTAAAGATGAAAGAGTTATCTCCGATTATTTTGTCAGGCAATGGGACTCCTAGATCTCTAGAGTGTTTGGTTATTCAGTCCCCACTTGCAGGAGTGAGCGATCAAATATTCAGGAACTTTGTTCGTAGATGGTCTCCAAAAGCTTTACTTTTTACCGAAATGGTAAATGCTAAAAGTCTTGAATTAGGTCATGGTGAAGAGAAGGTAATTGAGCTTTCAGAAGAAAGTGGTCCAATTGGTGTTCAACTTTTTGACCATAGGCCAAATTCAATGGTAGATGCTGCCATCAAAGCCGAATCATCTGGTGCATTTCTCATAGATATCAATATGGGTTGCCCAGTAAAAAAAATTGCCAGGAAAGGAGGCGGAAGTGCTCTATTAAAAGAACCAGAACTTGCACAATTAATTGTCAAAAAGGTTTCAAAAGCCATATCAATTCCAGTAACAGTAAAAATAAGATTGGGGTGGTGTGAAACCACAAGTGATCCAGTATCTTTTGCTTTAGGTCTACAGGAGGCTGGGGCACAACTCATAACTGTTCATGGGCGAACGAGAAGGCAAGGATTTTCTGGCAATGCAAACTGGGAAGCTATTTCAAAAATCAAACAGTCATTAGATATACCTGTCATTGCTAATGGTGATATTAAAAACTCTCGAGATGCTATTGAGTGCCTAAAGGTTACTAATGCCGATGGTGTGATGATAGGAAGGGCAAGTATGGGGGCTCCATGGCTGGTTGGGCAAATTGATGAAGAAATTAAAAACCAAAAAACTTTTAAGCCGCCTGACGCAAAGATGAAAGTTAGCTTGTCATTAGAGCAACTAAAATTACTTGTTTCAAAAAAAGGAAATCATGGGCTTTTGATTGCCAGGAAACATATGAATTGGACTTGTAGAGGTTTTGAGGGTGCGTCTACTCTTCGCCATAAATTAGTTAGAGCAAGCACTCCAAAAGACGCGATAAAACTACTTGAAGAAGAACTTATCAAATTCAACTAAAAAGTTTTAGGGCATTGTCAAAGGCCAACCTTGTCGAATCAACAGTAAAGAAAAATATGGCCTAGTCCCTGAGGGTAGATCAGATGCCCTAAGAATTTGTTGATCTGAAAATCCTATTCTTTCTGCGAATATAGAAATTTTTATTAGATCAAGTTCTTCAAGCAAAAGTTTGACCCATTCCCATTTTTTACCAAGTTTGAGCAAAACAACTACCCTTTTCTTAGACGCTGCATCAGACAAAATAGCCTTTAGCTCGTCATATGAGTCTGGAACAGGTAATACAAGTAATTCTTCATCTTGAAAAGCAAGTGGTAATTTACTTTTCGCGGCGGCGGCAGAAAAAGATGTCACGCCTGGAATTAATTTAACAACGCACTGTGGATGATATTTTTCTAACTCCTTTGAAAGATAACAGCCTGTCGAAAACAGTGCGATATCTCCTTGAGCAAGGAAAACAACTCTTTCACCTTGATCAACCATCTTCATTAATTCATTCCCAGCAAGTCGCCATGCACTTTTTAAAGTATTCTGATCGTCAACCATGGGAAAATGTAAAGGTAATTTTTTTTTATCTTTGGTTATCCATTTTGAAGCAATTTTTTCAGCAATACTATTTCCTCCTCTAGTAGAGACTGGATAAGAAACAACTGTTGATTCTTGAATGGCATCAACTGCTGCCAAAGTTAATAAAGAAGGATCACCTGGTCCTACGCCAGCGATAGTCAAAACTTTCATTTGATTGGGTTACTTCTGTCTACTTAAAAGAGAAAATCAACTATGCATCCTTGGCTGATGATGCATTTGCAATAAAGCATCAGATTCAATCTTAGCTAATTCTTCTAGCCTAGAAGTAAGAAGATTTCGTTCAAAGCGTTCATCTGCCAACTTCCAATAAATTCCAAAATGCCTAGCCTCGCTTTTGAGTAAGTCGGCGTATAAATTACGAAGTTCTATATCAGGAGAATGTATAGACAATAATTTCATTCTTTCATGACTCCTCGCCTCAATAAGTCCGGCTACTAGAAAGCTATCCAACATTCGCAATGGTTCATCTTTGCAAATATTTTTTGCCAGTGTCGCTCCATAGGGAGGCGAGGCTAATTTTTGAAGTTTTTTCCCACGCGTATTCAAAATAGACAAAACCCTCTCGAAATGCTCAAGCTCCTCTCGTGCTAATGGGCTTAGGACCTCTGAAAGCCCAGGTTCACTGACATAACGAAACATAAGTTGCAGAGCTACTCCAGCAGCCTTTCTTTCGCAATGTGCATGATCCAAAAGAATTTCCATTGGGTTAGAAATTGCAAGATTTATCCAATCTTCAGAAGTTTTATTTATTAGCCAGCAAATCTTTGATCGCCCTGCAACTTTAGATGTTGAATTATCCATAAACTTCTCATACTCGCTTTAAATAGGAAACTATGCCTTCTAAGGCAAGTTGATAACTATTTGCTCCAAACCCACAAACCAAACCCAATGCTTTATCTGTAAGGAATGATTTATGGCGAAATTCCTCCCTAGAATAAATATTACTTAAATGTACTTCCACATAAGGAATAGCAACTCCCAATAAAGCATCTCTAAGAGCAATCGAGGTATGTGTATATGCGCCTGCATTAATCAATATGCCGTCAATGTAACCAACACTTTTTTGAATGCAATCAATCATCTCGCCTTCTGAATTACTCTGAAAGAATTTGAGGTTTGCGTCAAGTTCATTAGCTACAGTCAATAACTTTTTTTGAATTTCTTCTAAAGTTTGCAAACCATATATAGATGGTTCCCTTTTTCCAACAAGATTTAAATTTGGACCATTAATAAGTAAAAGATCCATATTCCTTATAAGTTAAACAACTTTTATGATCGTATCGATTCCGACCACAAAGGACCAACAAATTCGAGAAAAGTGGCACCATTTACTGTTAATCTCATTAAGTGGATCGGGTCGGTGCCCGAGTGGTTAATGGGGGCGGACTGTAAATCCGCTGGCTACGCCTACGTTGGTTCAAATCCAACCCGGCCCATCTTTCCACAAGCCCTTGTAGCTCAGCGGTAGAGCACTCCCTTGGTAAGGGAGAGGTCTCGGGTTCAAGTCCCGACGAGGGCATCGTCGGAGGGACATCAAAGAGATTCAACCGCACTAAAGAGACCTCAAAGGGTCTCTTTTTTAATGCTGATGCACTGCGAATAATGAGGATTTGCGAAAAAATACTTATCAGGAGCATTCATGATAAATCAAAAACTAAAAAACAAATGTTCCCGATTTGTTCCCGACAAAAATACAAATGTTCCCGACAAAAATTGCATTAAAGAAGGGGGTGAGATTTTGATCACCCCCTTTGAGTTCAGTACTTTTGTATCCAGCTGAACATTTCAAACCGACTTTCTAACTTCGACCCACTGGAACGGAAGTGCTAGAACTCCTAATTCATTTCTAACAAATATGAATTAAGGAAACATGAGATTAAACACCTGATTAAGCAACAGCATCATTTATCTGATGCTCCACTAACTCCCAATCATTAGATAGAAGTTCATTCCAAGTTTCATGAGCAGATTCATAGTCCAATCGTCTTGTGTTCTTCAATTTGGTTGGAATTCCTTCTTCAGTGCAATACCAAAGTTGAGTGAAGACAGTAGGAGCAACCATGACCGATTTCGGATCACGAATAAAGAACAAACAAAAATCTCTGGTGGGAGCGACTAACCATCCTGTAGGCGTTGGCAATGCTTCTCTAATTGGTTGATTCATGATTCTCTCTATAATTCGAGGCATCAAAAAAGCACCTTGCTCACTGGTATTACGCAGGTGCTTATGAGTTAGGACTGCTTGCGTGAGGAATGCCCTAGTACAGATATACTATTAAATCTTTTATGGGTCGTCAAGCATGTGAATCTTTCATCACCTCAGATAAGACAAACTGATCAGATCTTGCAAAATAGGAACAAGAACGAAGGAATCCAAAAATAAAAAGTGGCAACCTTTGACGAGTTCTACAAATCATTAGATCCCGACTCAGGTATTAGGGGAAAGCAGTTTGAGAAGTTCGTTAAATGGTTTCTAAAGACAGATCCAGAGTGGCAATCACAAGTTGAAGAGGTTTGGTTGTGGGATGAATATCCAGAGAGGTGGGGTCCAGATTGCGGGATTGATCTGGTCTTTAAACACAAGAACGGAAAGACATGGGCAATGCAATCCAAGTGTTATTCCCCTGAACATGACATATCAAAATCAGAGATTAATAGCTTCCTCAGTGAATCAAGTGATGCACGAATTGATGGACGCTTATTAATTGCCAGCACGGATGGAATTGGACGGAATGCTCTTCAAGTCATCAATCGGCAAGAGAAGCAGGTTGTCTGTTTTTTATTAGATCAATTCCGGCATTCAGAAATTGAGTTTCCATCTTCTCCTGATGATCTGAATCAAGGTCGCAGGAAAGATCCAAGAACTCCAAGACCTCATCAAATAGAAGCAATTGAAGCAGTGGAAGAAGGTTTCAAATCTGCTGATCGAGGACAACTCTTGATGGCATGTGGAACAGGTAAAACTCTCACTGCCTTATGGATCAAAGAGCGACTCAAAGCAAAACGATCATTAGTCCTTGTCCCTTCTCTGAGTTTGTTGTCTCAGATCCTCAGGGAATGGACTGCCTCTGCATCAGAACCTTTTGATTGGATCTGTGTTTGCTCTGATAAGTCAGTTGCAAGAAAGGACAAGGTAGAGGATGACTGGATTGCAAATACCTCTGAGATAGGAGCACCTGTCACAAGTGACTCAGAAGAAATCAAAGAGTTTCTAACCAGTGATAGTTCTCAAGTTGTGTTCTCGACTTATCAGTCCTCTCTCTTAATTGCAGAGGCACAAGAAGATTCAAATGTTCCAGATTTTGATATTGCTTTTGCTGATGAGGCACATCGCTGTGCAGGAAAAGTGTCTGATGCTTTTGGATGTGTTCTTGATGCTGATCGAATCAGATCAAATAAACGACTTTTCTTAACTGCCACCCCAAGAGTTCTATCAAAACAAATCAAATCCAAGGCAAAAGAAAATGAAATAGATGTGGTCTCAATGGATGATCATTCAGCATTTGGGAATGTTTTATATCAACTGAACTTCTCAAAAGCAATCGAAAACGATCTACTTTCCGATTATCGGGTGGTTGTAGTTGGCGTCGATGATCCGATGGTGGAAGAAAAGATTCGTAATCGTGATTTGCTTTCTACTGGGAATGAAATCACAACTGATGCAGAGACATTTGCCTCACATATTGCACTAGCAAAAGCGACTAAAGATTATGAGTTAAATCGAGTGATTACTTTTCATAGTCGTATTAAAAGTGCCAGAGATTTTGCTGAACAACATAATGAAATTATCAACTGGATGCCTGAATCAGATCGTCCTCAAGGTGAGATTTCTGTAAATCATGTTTCTGGAAACATGACAACAAAGGAAAGAAATAAACGTATTAATCAATTAAAGAATTTAGGTAAAAATGAGACAGGAATATTAGCAAATGCAAGATGTTTATCAGAGGGAGTAGATGTCCCAACTTTAAATGGAATTGCTTTTATAGATCCCAGAAAAAGTCAGGTAGATATTATTCAGGCAGTAGGAAGAGCAATTAGAAAAAGCAAAGATAAATCTTTTGGAACAATTGTTATTCCTATTTATCTTGCAGATACAGAAAATGCAGAAGATGAAATTCTTGCAAGTCGATTTAATGAAGTTTGGAAGATCATTCTTGCTCTTAAATCACAAGATGATTCGTTATTAACAACTATTGATCGCCTTAGAGTTGAGTTAGGCGAAAGACAAATACGAAGCGAAGAGAAGGAAGGTTTAGAAAGAATAATTTTTGATTTACCAAAACAAATTCGTAATGATTTTTCTAATTCACTTAGAACATTACTTATTACAAAAACATCTGATAATTGGTTTGAAAAATTTGGTCAATTAAAAGAATTTAAATCAGAATATGGTCATGCCAATCCTTCAAGATATAAGGATCCTTCTCTTGGGCGTTGGTCTCGCACACAAAGAGATAATTTTAAAAAAGGCATTTTATCTAAAGAACGAATAACTCTTTTAGAATGTATTGGTTTTTCATGGGATCCAAATGAAGAAGAATGGCAAAATAAATTTGTAGAATTAGAAGCATTCAAATCAGAACATGGTCATGCAAGTCCTCCTAAAAGGTATCCCTCTCTCGGTAGTTGGATTGGCGTACAAAGAAAATCATATAAACAAGGTAAGTTATCTATTGAACGTATAGAACTTTTAGAAAATATTGGTTTTATTTGGAACCATGATGAAGAAAGTTGGAATAATAAATTCATGGAATTAAAAGAATTTAAATTAGAAAATGATCAGGCAAACCCTACAAAATTTCATCCTTCTCTTGGTACTTGGTGTATGCAACAAAGAAGTTATTATAAGAAAGATAAGTTATCTATTCAACGTATCGAACTTTTAGAAAGTATTGGTTTTAGTTGGTATCCTGATGATGAGAATTGGAATAATAAACTCACTGAATTAAAAGAATTTAAATTAGAACATGGTCATACAAATCCACCCATATCCAATCCTTCTCTTGGTAGTTGGATTAGCGTACAAAGAAAATCATATAAACAAGGTAAGTTATCTATTCAACGTATCGAACTTTTAGAAAGTATTGGTTTCAGTTGGTATCCTGAAGAGGAAAATTGGAATAATAAATTCATAGAATTAAAAGCATTTAAATTAGAGCATGGTCATGCAAATCCTCCAACCATTAAAACTTCTCTTGGTCGTTGGTGTTCTAATCTAAGGACAGCATATAAGCAAGGTAAATTAACTAAAAAAAGAATAAAACTTTTAAAAAGTATTGGTTTCAGTTGGCATCCTGAAGAGGAAAACTGGAATAATAAATTCATAGAATTAAAAGCATTTAAATTAGAAAATGGTAAATTACCTACACAAAGTCATTCTGCACTTGGTAGTTGGTGTAGCACACAAAG
>QCHK01000019.1 GCA_003279635.1 Prochlorococcus sp. AG-402-B05
TGTTGTCGATTGAAGAAGAGGAGTCGCTGCTTGTAAAAATCTGAGAAACCTCCTTATCCGAATCAGACTCGGAGTCCTTAAGTAAAAATTTCAAAACATACCCAAGAGAGACAAACAAAGCTATTGGGAGGACAAGTCCTAAAAGCAATTTATAGAGGATTATTCCTATACCAAGGACTCCAATAGAAATAAGAATGTTCTTCTTGTTCATATGAGCTAATTGAATAGATTCTAAATCTAAGCTATTTCTGAGTTATCTACATAACATGTCTTTAACGCAATGTCTATTTAAATAATCTAAATTACAAGTATTAACATTAAATTCAATGCTCATCAAAGAGAAAGAATTAAAAAAATTCTTTAATTTGTCTTACGGAGAGAAAGCCCCCTCAAGGGAAGAATGGGAATCCTTATACAATAAACAAGTTAAATTTATAGATCCTACCCAAGAAAAAAATGGAATTGATGCCTATATCAAAGCCCAAGATGGATTAATCAAAAGATGTGATGATATTTATCTAGAATCACACTCAATTGCCATCAATAAGAATATTGCTTTTGTTGAATGGACAATGGGGTTAAAAATAAAAGGTCTCGAATTTTTATACGATGGGACAACCAGATTGATATTTGATGAAGAAGGTAAGGTTAAAGAACATAGAGATTATTTTGATTTTTGTTCTGGAACATTTGGAAATGTCCCAGTCATAGGAGCATTTTTTAGATGGTTATATTCAAGATTTGTGGATTAAAATAATTATTATTTTTAAAAATCATAGAGAAATTTCCAATCATTTCTCTTTCTTTGATTATCTTTCATAAGAGTTTGCTTTATTCCCTAACAAGAATCTAAGCATTTTCATTTTTTGCTTTTGTTTGAGAAACCATAAAAGAACTAGTAAATTTACCTAATCGCAATCCAAGCAAAAATAATATTTAGTCATTTTCTAAATTTTGTTTGATTATTTAGTTGATTACGTAATTAATTTTTTTATTAGCTATAACACAAGTGGTGCTGGAAGAATCAAATGGGAACATTAGTTGAGTTAATCAAGGAAACCTACGACCATAAAGCATGCTTAGAAATTGCCAGTAGTGGCTGCTCTGAGGGGGCCTGCACAAGGCATAACTATCAAGCTGACACTCTCTTGCTCTATATGAGTTACTCAGATGAGATCATCAAATACACTTCAGAAAGACTCGGATACAATTTTCTATCTAATCTTGCAAGAGATTTTGGTTCACCACTAAAAGATAATAAAGATCAAGATAATTTTTCATGGCAAGAAGTAGTTTCGGCTTGTCCAAATAAGGACGACTATAAACATGCCCTTGTATGGAAATTCATAGAATTAGTTGCCAAAGAGAAAAGTTTAGATCACTAATAATTCAGCATGGAGATTAATTGGTAATAAATTCTCTATTACTTGAGGATTTAACCTACAAGTAATTTAATTTTCAAAAAAAGATCAATTACAGGTTTCATCCAAAGAGGTTGAAAAATAAAATAAATTAGAACGAAGAAGAATATTGCACCTATTATTCCATAAAATTGAACCTCTATTTCTTCCCAAATCTCTTCAATCCAAATAAAGAAAGATTTATTTCTACTGTCTCTTTCCATTGAAAAATAGATTAGAAACGTAGTATATCCGAACAATAAAAAGTTTCAAAATAATAGTTATTAAATACCTGTGATTTCTCCATATTTATATTCAATAGATAAATTGAATATAAAATTATTGAACAAAAGACTCGGCAGAATGGATTTTTAAGTAAATTAACTTATTAATATATTAAAAAGAAAAATTGAAGAATAGCCCTTCTATTGAAGAAATTGTTTCAGTAACTCTTAGCTGTACCTTAATTAGGATGACTGAAATAAATAAAATAGATAGATCAGTTCTTTATCAAGAGTTCAAAGAATGGATTTTAAATTCTGGAGAGAATGAAGAGAGCCAGGAAATCCTATGCCTGAGGTACTTAAAAAATGATAGAAAGACTAATTAGTTTAACTTATAATTATTATTTGATTATCTTGCAAAAAAAAGAGTATTAAAATCCTCATTCATGCTTGAATAGCGCTAATATAAAAAAAATCTAAAGAAATGTTTAGTTCAATATTTTCATTGTTTTTCTCCACTCTACTTTGGGTTCAGGTACCTCAATGGAGCGATAATTGGTCAAAATGCGCCGTAGACGTCCCCGACACGGCATGTCATTGGTACATTGTCTCACCAGACAATACTTTTGGGAAAGGCTTCGATTGGGCAACAGCGCCTTGGTTTGATGCAAACGGATTAAATGACGTTGCAAAAATTTCTTCTGAGACTGTAGTAGAAAAACTACAAGCAAAAGAAGCTAGCAGTAAATTAATATCTTGATTATTTTTTAGATAATTACTGAGAAAAAAATAATCAACAATTTTAAAAGTTAGTTTCTTATCTCGCCTAATACTCTAAGTGCCTCATTCACATGAGCAGGACCATTTAAAAGATCATTGAAAATATGCCTAATAACACCTTTTGAATCAATAATGTAAGTTACTCGACCATCAAGTAAGCCAAGAACTTTAGGAACTCCAAACGCTCTTCTCAAAGAATTTTCTGTGTCACACAATAATGGAAATGGAAGCTTATTTTTGTCTGCAAAAGATCTATGACTTGCTTCATCATCACCACTTACCCCCCAAACTTCAGCCCCAAATAGTTTAAAAAGATCGTATTTGTCTCTAAAGCCGCAATTTTCAGCTGTACAACCAGGTGTATCGTCTTTGGGATAAAAAAATAAAACTAGTGGCCTACCTTTTGCTTGTTTATTCGTCCTAGAAACACCTAGTTGATCAGAGAGTGAGAAATCAGGTATTTGATCACCTAACTTTAAAGGCATTTGCATCCTAAAATATATAAAAACATTATATAAAAAATGAGGGCTTATTGGAGGGAATAAGAATTAATAAAAGTGTATTAACTCCATAATCTATAAATAAATTACTATTAACTACAGTTTGGAAACTATAGATTTATTAAGCTAAAATAATTAGATTATTAACTTTTTGTATAATCATATTAATTAAATAAAAATCATTGAGTGGTTTCGGGGAAAAGAAAAAAGAGAATAAAGGCTCTTCAAAAAAACTCCAAAAGCTTTCAGAAAAGGATCTGAAAGCAAAATCAATCAATAATCATATTAAAGGGAATTTAGATGAAGCAGAGAAAGGGTATATAGCTTTTTTAAGAAATGGTTATTCTGATGCAGATATAATTTCAAATTATGCACTCATATGTGAAGAAAAAGGAGAAAATGAGAAAGCAATAAGATTATACGAAAAATGTGCTAAAAGTTTTCCAAATCATATTTACTCAAAATTAAATTTATCTTTTTTATATTATAAATTAAATCAATTAGAAATAGCAGAAAAAATAATTGAAGAAGCAATTCAACTAAAGCCAAGCCTGCCAAATGGGCATTGTATTAGAGGATTGATTTTAAAAGGTTTAGATAAATATGATGAGTCAAGATTATCACTTGAGAAAGCAATCGAACTAGATAAAAATTACTTTGATGCTTATATCAATCTAGGATTATTGAACAAAGATTCTAATAAATATAATGAAGCAGAAGAATATTATTTAAAAGCATTAGAAATAAATAATAAATCTGCTATCGCTCATTTGAATCTAGGCGCATGCTACAAAGAGAAACAAGATCTAGATAAAGCCATTTTGCATACAAAGATGGCAATAGAGATAGATAATAAATTAGAAAACTGTTATTTAAATCTAGCTACAATATATAACCAAATTGGAGATTATAAAAAATCACTATCACTTACAAAAAAAGAGCTTTTATTGTATAAGAATAGCGAATTAAGTTATCAACTTATAAGTGAATTAATTAAAAAAGGGGAATTATTAAACACATCAGAGAAAGATAATAGAGAATTACTTAAAAATTTATTAAATAGAAAAGACATATCTCATCGAGAAATATTTGGAAATATAAGCATTCTTATCTCCAAAGAAATATTAGAAGAATTATCTATTTTAGAAACGAAGTTGTATGAGAATAATAAATTTAATATATTAATTAAGGATAAGGAATTAGTAAAAGCACTTTCTTTACTAATATTTTGCTCTCCATTATGGGAAAAGGTTTTAGTAAATATACGCAAGAATATTCTATTAAACTATTCAGATAAAGATAAAATAAGTAATAGTATTTTTAACTTTATAATAGGGCTTGGATCACAATGTTTCTTAAATGAGTATGTCTATTACATATCTACAGAAGAAAAGGATAAACTAAAAGAACTTAAAAAGATAATCAATCATAATAAAAATCAAGAATATAAATTAGCAATACTCTCTTGCTACCAATCCCTATCTTCAATAAATGATGAAATAATTAATTTAAATACTTATATACCAAATAAAAAAGAATTAAATAATCTTCTTAATTTACAATTTAAAGAGTTAAATGCTGAAAAAAGTATTTCAAAAGGAATTAAAAAGATAGGAAATATAAAAGATTCAATATCTAAAGAAGTGAAAAAACAGTATGAATTAAACCCATATCCTAGATGGAGATACAATTCATATGCTAAAGAAAACAAACTGAACTTTTTATCAGTAATTAATTCTGAAATTTCACCAAATACAATTAAAGCAGATTCAGTTCAATTAACAAATAAAAAAATAAATATTCTTATTGCCGGTTGTGGAACGGGTATTCAAATAATTGAAGCATCTCGCTATAACAATTGTGAAATAACAGCAATCGATCTAAGCAATTCAAGTATCTCATATGCCAAGAGAAAGGTCGATGAATATGGATTGAAAAATATCAATTTTATAGAAATGGATTTACTTGAATTGACATCGCTAAATAAAAGATTTGATTTAATAGAATGTTCAGGTGTTCTTCACCATATGAATGAGCCTAGTAAGGGATTATCAAATCTATTTGACGTATTAGAACCAGAAGGCTTTTTAAAGTTAGGTTTGTACAGCAAGTATGCAAGAGAAGAAATCCTAAAAGCAAGAAAACTAATCAAAGAAAAAGATATTAAACCAAACATTGATGGAATAAGAAACTTCCGAAATGATCTTCTGAATGGAGAAATTAAAGAGGTAAATGAAATAACTAATTGGTCAGATTTCTACTCAACTTCAATGTGTAGAGATCTATGCTTTCATAGTCACGAAAACTGTTACTCGTTAATTGAAATCAAAAAGATGTTAAAAGTATATAATCTAGAGTTCCTGGGTTTTACTCTTTCAAAAGATATAAAAGATAAATATCAGAGAGAGAATAAAGATATAGACTCTTTAAAAGATTTAGAATCATGGGATAAATTTGAAAAATCAAACCCTAATTCTTTTAGAGAAATGTATCAATTCTGGGCTAGAAAATCAATTAAATAGTTGTTCTTCCAATCCTGGAATAAACATTTTACATAGAGAGAAAATAAATAATATTGCTAAAACATTACCTAACATTGCTATTGCAAATCGAATTCTTAGATCCTTAGCAAATGGTAATAGGTTTTCCCAAAGTTGTAATAATGGTCCGCCTGCCATTGGATATTAATGTTTAATTACTAATAGCTTACAGTGGGACTACCTTATTGGCTACATAAAAACCAAGATTTAAAGTAAAAAGATTCTATTATTATCTTCTACTTAAATTTGCTTCTCATAACAAATAGAAGTATCAACCCTATCAATATCAGGGCTAAAGGGTAAAAAAGTATAAATACTATATCTGTAAATTTTTCTGGTCTATTCACAATAAATAAACCCACTATAAAAATTATTATTGGCAAAAGAATCAGTGATTTTATTAATAGACCTTCATTCCATCTTTTAGTCTCATTATCTTCATCTAATAAAGTTTCCAACTTCTCCTTTAAAAATTTGTCATTAAAAGCAGACTCATCACTCATAAGATCTTTATAATAAGACTACTAAGTCATGATAAAACTATATGCTTATTTTTTCATTAATATATAATTTTGGTCTATATTCATTCCTAAAAAAATGATGAGTCAATTTAATTATATAGATTTATTTGGTTTTTCAGCAGCTTTGCTAACCACAATTGCTTTTATACCTCAATTATATAAAACGTGGCAAACGAAATCAGCAGAGGATATATCATTAATTATGTTGATTCTATTTATAACAGGTCTAATTTGTTGGGTTATTTACGGTTTAAAGATCCATTCAATTCCAATTTTAGTTGCAAATATAATTACCTTTATTTTTAATTTTTCAATTTTAATTTTAAAGCTTACTTATAGAAATAATAATCAATAGAAAAATTCTTTTATATATATTAAATTATTTTTCTTCAGCTCCTTTAGAAGCTATAGTTGAAGGAGAATTAATTTAATTAAATGTCAGGAGAAGAACTACAACTAATTGGCAGATCTTTAGCACTGCACCCTCCGGTAATGATAATCACACTTGGTTTATTTATGTACATTAGAGGGAAAGCTATTGCAAGCAGCAACCCAACAAAAAAAGTTACTCCATTTTTTCCTTTTAGAAACGTTTAAAAATATAATTAATTATCCCATCTTTTAAGAATAAAATAATTTATTTATTTAGCAATCAACCAAAAGGATTAGTTCCTTTAAGTGGACCTACAAATAGAAATTCCATAACAGCTCCTGTTATTGCAACAGGGAAAACCCAGATAGACATAAATCTAATTCCCATAAATTTCATTCCACCTTTCCCTGCAAATGCTTCTTTAGTCATTGTGTAGACGGTTTCAGTATCACTTACTGTGTATGAATTTTCTCCAGGGCTAGAGTAAGGCTGTGCAAAATCCAAATTATTAATTAAATTTCTGACTTTGTTATGGAGAACTATTGGCCAAACCCATAAGAAAAATATACGACTAGCAAATGCAAAAGTATCTGATTGTGGAATTCCTAACTGCTTATTTGCTTTATCTTTTGGGAAAGCATCCTCAATAATCTCTGAAATCAGATTTTGATCTGTAGGGAATACCTCTTTTTTATTAATGTCGTTTGCTTGACTGACCGAAGAAACAATTTCGGTTTCAGTATTTTCTAAAACAGCCGTAGAGCTATTATTTTCAATTTGATTTGACTCTTGACTTTCCATAACAAACTTTTTTCTAGCAAGATTATAAGCCGTCTTGCTTCTTTTTGATTAAAGAAATATATAATTTAAAAATATTCAATAGAAATTTTAATTTTATATTTTTACTCAATAAAAAAAGGCTTACCTACTGATAAACCTTTTTTTATTTTTATGCTTTTTAGTTAAGCGTTTATTACACCGCGGCGAATAAATTGCATTGCAAAAATTGCACCAAGAAAAAATACTGTTGGAATACCCAATGCATTCACTGCCAAAGTCCTAACGGTGAAAACTGGGTAGCCACCTGCTGGTCTTCCTTTATCAGCAACAATTGCAGTATCTTCCCAAACTTGTTCGTTTTTAATAGTTGGGCCATTATCCCAGACAAATACTCCCCATCTACGTAACCAATAATCAGCAAAGGCAAGAGTAAAAATAACTGGAGAAAGAACCAGTAATAATTTAAGAGTGTTCATCCATCTAGGATATTTATGTCACAAATCCTGGCATATGAGAGCCAAAAAGGCTGATCAAGAAGAAGACCCTAAGGATTCTGTAACAAATTAATCCAATTTCAGAAGCTTTAAAGACTACTTTATACCTCTAGCTTTACTTCTGATAAGGTAGTTTTATTGCCTTATGGCAGGCCTATAAATTATTGGTTTTTATTTATGGAATTTGGTTTCAAAGAAATCCTTTTTGGACTTGCTGGGGTCAGCATGATTGCATGGGCCGGAGTTATTGGCCTATGGCATACCTATATGTTTCCAACGTTTTTCAAAGAAGATTCCAGTCGAATTAATAGTGCTTCTCCAGTAGGTTCTGCTCAGTCTGCAACTAATGCTAACGACTCCAACAAACCATGGTTCATAGATGATGAAGGTGGGTCACTAACTCCTAATTCAGCACTGGGTGCTATAGGTCTTAGCGATAGGGGAAAGTACAGCAAAAAATCTTTTGTTGTTGCTGATTTCAATCCTGTTGAAGCGGGCTATGGAGTTAACAGGCTTTACACTTCGGTTTTAATTGGGTTGGCTATAAGTACTTTTGTAATAATTTCCTTTGGACTTCAAAGTGGATTCGGAATGATTGGAGCAAACTTATAAATTGATTCAACTTGAAACTAAGAAATAAACAACTAGCCAAATAATTTAATTTAAACCAATTCAAACCATCATAAAGTCAAACTCTATAATTTTAGAGTTTGACTTATTTTTAAGGACTAAAATTTCTTGACCACAAATGTTTTCAGATAAAGATCTTTTTCAAATAAGACTTTAGGTAATTTTTGAATATTTTGAATCTATTTGGTTAAGAATATCTAGCATTCTATTTTTTTTCTGAAAAATTTTCAATCATTTTCACTTCAAACCCTTTGCCTCACTTGGTTTAAAAATGAAGATGGCCATAAAAAACGAAATGGGAAATGAGTTTCCTAGTGAATAGGAAAACGATTCTTAACTTTTTCATGTATCAAAAATCAATATTAAATGGACAAGAAAATTTAAAAAAAACCAAATTCACTCTAAATGTGCAAAGCTGCTTTAAAATATTCTTGATTTTAAATTGCTCCATGACTGTAGGAATCTACTTTGCTACAACAACAGGTAAAACCGAAGATATAGCGGAAAGGCTGCACGGATTACTTGACTCTGCTGAAGGTCCAAAGGATATTTCAGACGTCGATGACCTTAGTGAATTAGCTGGACATGATGGGGTTATTTGTGGCATCCCTACATGGAACACCGGTGCTGACTCTGAGAGGTCAGGAACTGCTTGGGACTCAATCCTTGAAGACATTGGAGAACTAGATCTAAGTGGTAAAAAAGTTGCAATTTTTGGTTTAGGAGATTCTTCTACTTACACCGAAAACTATTGCGATGCAATGGAAGAGCTTCATAGATACTTCCAGCAAGCAGGTGCTTCAATGGTTGGATACACTGCAAAGACTGATTACACTTTTGACGAATCAAAAAGTGTAGTTGGAGAAGAATTCTGCGGGTTGCCTCTTGACGAAGACAGTGAATCAGACATGACTGACGAAAGGCTTTCAGGATGGGCGGAGAAACTAAAAGGCGAGATGTTTTAAGCCTTAAAGAAAACGTCTAGATCTTCCTAGGTAATTGCTTAGGAAGATTTTTTTTGTTCATATTTTTTGGAGATTAAAAATTCCGAAAAGTTAAATTAAAAATATCCCTAAAAAATTCATTTTCTCAAGCTTTTCAAGAAATCGCCCCAAATAGCCCGATAATATCTTAATGTTTTCTTTATGAACTCAAATAATTGCTCAGGCCAAAACGTTTCTATAAACGTAAATCTCTCTTTGAAAAATGAGACTTTGCGAATGTTGATAGAGATGGCAAATGATATGGGTGCAAGTCTTGAGGATGTAATAAGCTCAGTAACTGAAGACTCGGTAATTGATTTAGAGAGGCTTCAGGATGATCTAGGTATTGTTATCATCCCTGAAAAATGTAGCAAACAAGATTTAATAAATTCGATTCAATAAATATTAGACGTTCTTTTAAAATCTCTCCGGTCTTGGATTTTTCCAAGTAGAAGTAACACTATCGGTTTTCAAAAATTTAGCTCGCCTTTCAAGAGTTTCTCTATCAAGTCTCCAAACGCTATATACACCAAAATTACCTAAGACTTTTGGATTAAGTCCTTGCCAATAAGATTTTTCTACTGATCTTTTATCAATAAGTAAAAGAGTAGTTTTTGAACCATTGGATCCGTATATTGGCCTTCCTTTCCAGCCTCTTCGCTTCTCATTTTTAAGTCGATCTGAAACATTTACAAGAGCATTTTTAGATCTACCTTCAAAAACGATAACTTGATTAGTATAAAAATGAATTGAGGGTTTCATAGCTCCTACCATTACTAAAGGCTCGTTTCTATTTTGAGAATTTAAAAGTAATTCTGATGCTTTTCTTAAAGGGAGTTGTCTTAACCTATCTGCTAAATCAAAAGTTGGTAAGACAATCAGGAAATGAGATAAAACTATAGGGATTTGCAAAATTAATAGTTTTCCATATATTTTTCTAGAGGAGAATATGATTCCAAGAACAGCAATTAAAAGAAAAATAAATCCAGATTTTTCAATTAAAAAGCTATTAGTTAATTCCTCTGAAAAGTTTGGAATCTCAGGATCATTAAGAAGCTTAATCCAAAGTTTTGAAGAGAAAAGAAATATGGAAAAGAGTATTGATAAGAATATTGTAAATTTCCACGCTAAAGATTTTAGAAATTCCTCTTTAACATTATTCGTTAAGGAAAGTGATATTAGAACTGATGCTGCAGGAGTAGCAGGAAGCCAATAGCTAGGAAGTTTGGTAGCTGAAATAGTAAAGAAAACAAATACAGCTATTAACCAAAAGAATGAAAACTCAAATAATGACTTTTCTGGTCTTTTTATAACTCTTCTAGACCATTTAGATAGATTGTAAAAATTCTTCCAAATACTTATTAATAAAAATGGAGTAAGTGGCAAAGAAGCTATACATAATACTGTTAAAAAAAACCACCAAGGTTCCCCATGAGAATTTACTACTGAGGTAAATCTTTGAAGGTTATGATACCCAAAAAAACTATCTAAAAAGGGTTTTCCCTCTATTAATAATTCAATTAAATACCAAGGAAAACTAATAATAAAAACAAGAAAAAGTCCTGGAATTACCCTCAATATTTTTAAAATTCCGAGAAGATTATTTTGAAATAAGGCAAAAAATAAAATTATTAATCCTGTTAGAACCAATGCGACAGGACCTTTAGTTAAAACTGCAAATGACAAAAAAATCCAAGACAACCACCAAACTTCTCCTTCTGGATTAGCGAATCTTCTCCATTTAAAAAGTAAGCAAATTCCTAAAGTGCTGCAAAGAAGTGCATCACTTACAGCAATTCTTCCCCAAATTATTACCAAAGGCGACAACGCAAATACCAGCGCAGTAATAACTGCCGTCCTTCTATTGAAATTATTTTCTTCTTGGGGATATTTCATCATTGTGTCCCCTAAAACAAGCATTAAAAAAATTGTTGATAATGCAGAAGGAAGCCTTGCAGACCAAGTCCCTAAAGGGTCCCAATAAATATTCCCTGGGATTGAAAATCCCAGTCCCATCAACCAATAAACCAAAGGAGGCTTGTCAAATCTAGGTAATCCATTTACTTGAGGAGTAAACCAATTACCCGTTTCTGCCATTGCCCTACTGGCTGCAGCAAACAAAGGTGGTGTTTCATCAACTAAACCTGTTTTCCCTAATTGCCAAACAAAAATTATTAATCCAATAAGTAAAATGCAAAGAAGACCACGTCTTCTTTGTACTAAAGTTGGGTGAAAAGATTTAGTTAAACTTTTCAATTAATCTTGAAAATCTGCTGAGATTTTCTTATTTAAGCCTTTATAAATCCAATTCTCCACTCTTTCAGCAAATACTTTGCTAGTAGCTTTTTTTTCAAACCAAGCTCTACAATTTTTTCTTTTGATTTCTGAGATTGATTTTGTTGCTTTTTTCAATCCTTCAATATCATTGGGCTTAACCAAAAAGCCATTGAATCCATTCTCGATCAATTCCCCTGGTCCTCCCAGATCATATGCAATTACTGGAACACCACAAGCCATAGCTTCAACAATAACATTGCCGTAGGCTTCATTCCATTTGGGCGTGTTTATCAACGCCCTGCATCCTCCTAATTGTTCCTGAAATTTCTTCGTTGGAAGAAATCCTTTCCACTCAACAATTTCTTTTGTGAAGGTATTTTCAATTTTTGATGCATATTCTTTATCTTCTATGAGTCCCCAAACTAATAATTTTTCACCCAAATCATTCGCAACTTTTACTGCATCTTCCAAACCTTTCTCGGGCGCAATTCTTCCAGCCCAACCTAATGGTCCATTCTCACTTTTATTGAATATATAATCATCCATATCAAAGCCATTGCCAACAATAATTGGATCATTTTTTAAGGAATAATCTTTAGATTGTCTTTTAGTATGAAAAGCCAACTGAAAAGGAAATAATTCACTTATTTCACTAATAGTTTCTTTCATTATTATTGATTCAGCGCCCATACTAATTAAGTGAAATATTTTAATTGATTGCGTTTTTGTTAACCATAATGGAAGCCAATCATATGCAAAGTTAATAACTGCGTCGGATTCATTTGCTATATCAATTACCTCTTCCCATAAATTTGGTAAGACACTTTTAGAAGGAATTAAAACTGGATCTGTTCTATTCTGATGCTGCCAACTAGGTTGATCAACTCCATCTATTAATCTTATTTCAATTAATTCACTTTTAAAAGGTAATTTTGATCCTTTTGGTGCAATTAAAATAATTTTATGACCTAATGAAATTAATCCTTTTATAAGAGAAACAATAGTAAGTTCAACTCCTCCCCCTTTACCACTGCTCAGATAACCTATAGGTGTACTTACAAGAATAAGTTTTAATTGCTTATTTATCACTTAAATTAAGCCTCTTTTATTAGTTCATTATCACTTTTATTCCCCCAGAATCTTTGTCTCTGACTTACAAATAGAACTGATATTAAGACCAAAACTACTCCAATCCACTGAAGGAGGAAAAGTCTCTCTCCCAACCAAACCCCCCCAGTTATCAAGGCAAATACAGGAGTTAAGAATGCAAGGGTACTAAAACTTGTTAATTCTTTTTGACTTGCAAACCAAAAAAATAATCCATAGGCCAGTGCGCTACCAAACAAACTTGAATAAGACATCAAAGTCCATTCAAAAGCAGACCAATCTGGAAATAATGGCCAGTTTTTATCGAAAACATGCCAAACGATAAGAGGAACACTTCCTAGAACCATGTGCCATCCAGTTACGGCAACAGGATCACTTTTTCTGCAAGCAAATCGAATAAGCACCGTTCCTAAAGCCATCGAGGTTGCTGCGCATATCATCCATACTTCTCCATGGCTTAAAAAATTACTTCCTGATTCAAAGTTGCCAAGCAAGAACCAATTCCCTAGCAACTCAGTAGGGACTCCGAGACAAATTATTCCAACCAAACCAAGCACCAAGCCAATCCATCCAATTGGATTAATTGCATCTCCAAACAAAATTCTTGCTAACAAAGCAACCATCAAAGGTTGGGAATCAATAAGAACAGAACCTAATCCTGCGCCAGTTTCCATTAACCCTTTGGCTAGAAAAATCTGAAAAAGGGTTGCGTCAATCAAAGTAAATACTAAAAACCACACCAAATCATCTTTTGAAATATTCCAACTTCTCTTCAAGAAAGGAACTGAAGCTAAAACTACTAGACCTGCAGGCAAAAGCCTTAGTGAAGCTACAATCTCAGGTCCCGCGGCATTAACCAAAGGTGCCATCGCCGCCATTGAGGTCCCCCAAAGAGCGAAGGGCAAAATCATCAAAAACCAATTCCAAATGACAAACATAAGGTCAGAAAGCAATCTCCTTTTTAAGATCAATAAAGTTATGCATAAATTGAATGATTTGGCCCTTGAGACGAAAATCCAAAAAGAGGATGGCACGAATATGTATTGAAGGTCCTATCAATTCAGAAACTCGAAAAGTTGTTCTAAAAGCATTAAAGCAAATTGAGGAAAGAGAGTTTCCAGCCCTATTACTTCGCATTGATAGCCCTGGTGGAACAGTTGGTGATAGCCAAGAGATCCATAGTGCTCTCTTGAGGCTAAGAGAGAAAGGTTGTCATGTTGTAGCTAGTTTTGGCAATATCTCAGCTTCAGGCGGAGTCTATATAGGTGTGGGTGCTGAAAAAATTGTTGCAAATCCAGGAACAATAACAGGATCTATTGGTGTGATTTTGAGAGGAAACAACCTATCTAAGTTATTAGAAAAGGTTGGTATTAAATTCGAGACTGTAAAAAGTGGAATCTATAAAGACATTCTTTCCCCTGATCGCCCTTTATCAACAGAAGAGAGAGCTCTTTTACAATCTTTAATTGATAGCAGTTACGAACAATTTGTTTTAGCAGTTTCAAAAGGAAGAAATTTAACCCCAGAAGTTGTTAAGAGTTTTGCCGATGGAAGAGTTTTTACTGGAGAGCAAGCCAAAGAATTTGGGCTGGTAGATGAAATTGGTGATGAAAATGATGCAAAACTACTTGCTATAAAAATTGCAAACCTAGATGAAAAAACAAAACCCATAACATTTGGTAAAACCAAAAAGAAATTATTAGGGTTTTTACCTGGAGGGAAAATAATCCACAATCTTATGAATGCATTAAACCTAGAGTTGGAGGGAAATGGACAGATCCTTTGGCTCTTTAAGCCATGAATTTTCAAAATGAATTCACTTATCTGTGTGCATTGAGGGGTGCAACGACTTGTGAAAACAATTCTGTTGAGTCAATCACTTCTGCGGTAGAAGAATTGCTAGTTGAATTAGTTTCTAGAAATAATTTGATCCCAGATCAAATTATTTCTGTTACTTTCTCCGTAACATCAGATTTAGATGCATGTTTCCCCGCTTCTATTGCTAGAAAAAATACTGGCTGGGAAAAAATCGCACTTTTAGACTGTCAGCAAATGTTTGTTAAAGACGACTTATCAAAATGTATTCGTCTACTTGCTTATGTTTCTCTAGCAAACGAGCAAATACCCCAAAATCCTTATCTTGGTAAAGCAAAAAATTTGCGTCCAGACAGATAAATCAAGATTTTTTTCCAACAACCACTTATATTCATTGAAGATCATGTAAATGCACTTGAAAAACTTTCAAGTGATTAATATTTCTAAATCTTCAAGTTATGTTCAAGAAGAAATTATTAGCAGCTATCAAGAAAAGTTTTTTTATTGGATTTTCAGCTTTTTTATTTGGAACAGGGTCTTCTATTTTAGCTCCACAAACTTCGGCATCCCCAGGTTTCTTTGAATACCAATGGGATCCAGATCCTGGATATAAAAAGCTTAAATATTATCAATCAGCTTCTAAAAGAAATGAAAGATCCACCTATTACTTTTTCCTTAGAGGATACGATAGAAAAGAAGATATTAAAAAATTGACGATTGCAGTTCCTGATTATTTTGAAGCAAAAATCAAGACAAAAAAATTAAATCTCTGCAAAGTGAAAGTTGGTGGATATACATCACGGACTCGTTGCATTGAAAATATTCCTTCTCTATTTAAAGTTAATGACAAACAAACTATTATTGAAATCCTCCCAGAAAAGCCAATTCCATACAATAAGGATAATTACGCTTTGGTAATGAAAATTTTTAATCCCAGAAAAAGAGGTATGTTTCAATTTCGTGCACTATCCCAAAATGCTGATGAAATTCCTATCTCAACATATTTAGGGACCTGGAACATAGATGTACAGTGAACTGATAAATTAACCTTTATGTTTATTCAATACGAGCATAAATAGAAATGACAAAAAGGACCTTTGGAGGAACGAGTAGAAAAAGGAAAAGAGTTTCTGGTTTCAGAGTGAGAATGAGATCTCATACTGGTAGGAGAGTTGTAAGAACTCGTAGAAAACGTGGAAGATCACGTTTAACTGTCTAAAAGGAAGTTCTCAAATAAAGATACTTACAACAAGAGTTTCTTCTAATGGTTTTACCAAAACACATGAGACTCAAAGGTCATAGATGTTTTGACTACATCTATAAGGAGGGTTCAAGGTTCTACAGTTCCTCAATGGTTCTCAGAGTTACAAACGCAGTTACAAAAAAACCTCAAGTCAAAGGAAACAACTCAAAACTAAGGTCCTCTATAAAATGTGCCATATCAATAAGCAATAAAGTAAGTAAAAAATCAGTTACTAGAAATAAGCTTCGACGGTTATTCCACCAACATTTGTCATTAAGACTTTCTAACATAACTACTGATAATGAGATTTGGGCTTTTATTTCTCTGAAACCCTCCTGCATGAATAACTCCGAAATCACACTGCTTAAGGAGTGTGACAAACTACTCACTAAGGCTGGAATAACAACATGACAATTAGTTCAAACGAACACATTTTTTATGAAGGTGGTCCTGCCAACAGCGACCTAATAATAAATTTAATTGCTGGGATAACACTCATCGGTCTTCCTTTTACATTTGGAGCTTTGGTTAGAGCCCTGTGGGTTAGATACAAAATAACAACTCGTAGAATATCCGTTACTGGTGGCTGGCTAGGTAGGGATAAAACCCAAATTGTTTATAGTCAAATCTCTGAGATCAGATCCATTCCAAGAGGTCTAGGATCTTATGGTGATATGGTTCTAGTCCTCAAAGATGGAGCTCGCCTTGAGATGAGATCACTTCCTAATTTTCGAGAAACAGAATCTTACATTCTTGAAAAAATAGAAAAATCACCCGTCAATAAGCCTGATAAAGAGGCTCAAGGCTTTTCAAACTAATGAGCCCTCAGAAACATGTGAGACAAGAACACATCTTCTAAGGCAAACTGGCCTAACAACCTCAAACTCTCTACCTTTAAAACCGTGATCGGGTACATCTCCGACAATCTACTTATCCCGATCCTAGATTTTTTCTACGGATTAGTCCCAAGCTATGGATTAGCGATTGTCGCATTAACCATAGTTATCCGCATAGCACTTTTTCCTCTTAGCGCTGGATCTATTAGAAGTGCAAGAAGGATGAAGATAGCTCAACCTGTCATGCAAAAAAGACAAGCTGAGATCAAAAGCCGCTATGCGAGCAATCCCCAAAAGCAACAAGAAGAATTAGGAAAATTAATGGGTGAATTTGGAAGTCCCTTAGCTGGTTGCCTTCCTTTAATTGTTCAAATGCCAATATTATTTGCATTATTCGCAACTCTAAGGGGATCACCTTTTGCAGAT
Source organism: Prochlorococcus sp. AG-402-B05 (assembly GCA_003279635.1). Taxonomy (GTDB): domain Bacteria; phylum Cyanobacteriota; class Cyanobacteriia; order PCC-6307; family Cyanobiaceae; genus Prochlorococcus_B. Next base: position 16,930 of record QCHK01000019.1, read on the forward strand.
GTACCTTATCTTGTAAATATCAAAGTTCTTCCATCAGACCAAATAGCTACTATTGAGCCCAAACCTTACAAGACTGCAAAACACTCCATATTTATAACTGAAAAGAATCATTTCCCTGTTATCGCATCTCTTCCCGGTGGCACAAAAATCGGTTCAGGTGATTCAGTTAAAATCAATTTGCAAACCATGAATGGAGATTCATATGTAAACGAATTGCAGAAATATGAAAATGGATCGAAATTTTCTCCTTCTTGGAAAGTAACGAAAGGAGAAGACATCGCCAAAGTCTCCTCTGATGGGACTGTAAATGCACTTAATCCTGGTGATGCGACTATAGAAGCGAAGATCCCTGGTTTAGCAGCGAAAAGCGGATTCTTGTTTATAAAAGCATTAGGAAATGTTGGTTTTTATGTAGATGGCGCTATTCATTGGGATATTGCAATTTTAGTAGCAGGTTTTGGTTTAACACTAGTCATTTCTCAAGTTCTATCTGGCAGAGGAATGCCTGTAAATAAACAACAATCCACAGCTAATAAAATCACACCAGTAATGATTACTGGAATGTTTTTATTCTTCCCTTTGCCTGCTGGTGTTTTGCTTTATATGGTCATTGCAAATATTTTTCAAGGTTTACAAACATTTCTCCTTAGTAGAGAATCCCTACCAGATAATTTGCAAAAGATACTTGACGATCAATTAAAACAACAAGATAAATCAACTGTTTCTGTTGCTTCAGAAGTAATATCTGATTCAGGCAGATTACCCTTTGAACCAAAAAGTAATAAATAACTTTAAAAGCAACTTATTATAAAAATCCTTTTAGAGAATTAAATCAATAACTGATGTCTAATTGGGATGAACAACTTGATCTACTAATTCGAGCTAGAACTCCAATTATTTGGATAAGGAGTAATGAAGAAGAAAGAGTTGAAAATCTTTTAAAAAATTCTAGTAAAAGGCTTTCTCCAAGAAGACTTGCAACTTGGAATTACATCGATGGAATTAGTAATGTTCTTAATTCCAATAATTTGGGATCAAGGCAGCCAATGGCCGTCCTTGAATGGCTTAAAAAACTGGATGAAAGTTCTCCAACTATACTTTTGCTGAAAGATTTTCACCATTTTTGCGAAGATCCAGGCATTCTAAGAATGCTAAAAAATCTAGCTATTAATCTTCGTTCTAAGCCTCATTCAATAATTATTAGTGCTGGATTATGGATCCCTTCAAATGATTTAGAAGAAGATCTAACGATTCTTGATCTTCCCCTACCCAAGGAAAATGAAATCAAGACACTTTTATCAAATATTGCTCAAGCTAGTAATTCTCAATTAGACGAAAACGTTCTAAAGGAACTTACAAATGCATGTGGGGGGCTAAGTGAATCAAGGATCCGTAAAGTAGCCGCTAGGGCTCTTGCTCAAAGAGGTCAAATTGGTAAAAAAGATCTAATAGAAGTACTAGAAGAAAAACGCCAATCTATTGCGCGTAGTGAAGTACTGGAATATTGCAAAACAAATAAGTCGCCAAATGATGTTGGTGGTTTACAAATATTGAAAGATTGGTTAAAGCAAAGGAAACAAGCCTTCTCCGAAGAAGCAAAAGATTTTGGATTGCCTTTACCTAAAGGAGTTTTGCTAGTTGGACCTCAAGGGACAGGAAAAACTTTAGTAGCAAAAGCGATAGCAAATAGCTGGTCTATGCCCTTGTTAAGACTAGATGTAGGAAGATTATTTGCTGGATTAGTAGGAGCTAGTGAAGCTCGGACACGAGAGACCATTCAGCGAGTTGAAGCTATGGCACCTTGCATTTTATGGATTGACGAAATTGACAAAGCCTTTGGAGGAGATGGGAGGAGTGACGGAGGGACGAGTCAAAGAGTGCTTGCAAATATTCTCACATGGATGTCAGAAAAAACTTCTTCTGTCTTTCTTGTAGCCACTGCAAATGGAATAGATAAACTTCCTCCTGAGCTAATGAGAAAAGGAAGATTTGATGAAATTTTCATGCTGGAATTACCCTCTAGAAATGAAAGACATAGCATTCTTGAACTTCATATTCAAAAACGAAGACCTAATTTAAAAATTGATTTAAATGCTGCTTTGGATAGAACAGAGGGATTCTCTGGTGCAGAATTAGAACAATCCGTTATCGAGGCAATGTACTTTGCATTTGCAGAGAAAAGAGAGCTTCTTGAAGGTGATTTAATTCTCGCTACAAGTCAACTAGTTCCTCTTTCAAGAACTGCACGAGAACAACTTGAATCTCTAAGAGAATGGGCTTCTAGTGGAAGAGCAAGAGCTTCATCTCCAAAACTTTTTTAGAATTTTCTTGTTATTTTTATTAATCTAAAAAAGTCCTTAATTTAAAAGAATTTAACAAGTGAGATTATTTTAGGAACAATAAACGATTAGGCTAAAAGGAATTCTATATTTAGATAGTGATAGATCAGAGACTGCTAAGAGAAAATCCTAATTTAATTTCGGAAGGGCTTAAATCAAGAGGGATGGATGTTGACCTAGGACCTCTACAAAAATTCTGCAAAGATCTTAAAGAACTTGAAGAAAAGAGAAATTCTTTACAAGCTCAGGGGAATTCAATTGGTAAAGAAGTTGGACAAAAAATAAAACAAGGTCTTTCCCATAATTCTGAGGAGCTTTCAAATCTTCGTATTAAGGGCAATCAAATCAAAAAACAAGTTGGAATAATTGAAGAGGAAGAAAAATCGATTTCAAATCAATTAAATGAACAAATCCTTTGCTTACCTAATCTTCCAGAGAAGAATTCTCTTAAAGGGAGAAACGAAAAAGACAATAAGGAAATAAGAAGATGGGGAGAAGCTATTTCAGGAAATAATCTAAAAGAGCATTGGGAAATTGCTAATAAATTAAACCTCTGGGATAGTGAGAGATCTTCGGTAATAGCAAAAAGTCGATTTGTAACCCTTTTCAAACAAGCTGCAAAACTTGAGAGATCACTTATAAATTTCATGCTTGATTTACATATCAAGAAAGGATATTTAGAAATTCTTCCTCCGGCCCTTGTGAACACCGCTAGCCTTACTGGTTCTGGACAGTTACCAAAATTTGCAGAAGAAAGTTTTCGATGTGCTGATGATGATTTATGGCTGACTCCTACTGCTGAAGTTCCAATAACATCTCTCCATCGTGGAGAGATCATTCCTAAAGATTTGCTGCCATTGAGATACGTCGCTTATAGCCCTTGTTTCAGAAGAGAAGCTGGTAGTTATGGAAGAGATACTAGGGGTCTAATCAGACTTCATCAATTCAATAAAGTTGAACTATATTGGTTTTCTACTCCAGAAAAATCTGAAGAAGCTCTGGAACAAATCACATCTGATGCAGAATCTGTGTTGCAAGAACTTGAACTACCGTATCGAGTAATTCAACTCTGCACGGGAGACTTAGGTTTCTCAGCAAAAAAAACTTATGATTTGGAGGTTTGGCTTCCTGGTGCTAATACTTTTAGAGAGATATCTAGTTGCAGTAATTGTGGAGACTTTCAAGCTAGACGTTCATCAATACGAACAAAAGATAACAATAAAAAAAATATACTTTTGCATACATTAAACGGTAGTGGATTGGCTATAGGTCGCACCATGGCTGCGATTTTGGAAAATGGTCAACAAAGCGATGGAAGTATCAATTTGCCAAAAGCCTTAATACCTTACTTCGGTTCGAACAAATTACAGCCAGAATAGCCCAATCAAAATCTAATTAATGAACGTTCTCTTATCTATAGCTGTACTTGGCCTTCTGATTTTTTTTCACGAGTCTGGGCATTTTTTAGCAGCAGTACTTCAAAAAATAAAAGTCAGTGGATTTTCAATTGGTTTTGGACCAGCTCTTTTGAAAAAGGAAATAAATGGGATTACTTATTCACTTAGATCGCTTCCTTTAGGTGGATTCGTTTCCTTTCCTGATGAAGAAACTGACTCACTAGTTCAACCTAATGACCCAGATCTTTTAAAGAATAGACCAATTCACCAAAGAGCAATAGTTATTTCAGCGGGTGTAATAGCAAATTTATTACTTGCTTGGATCGTACTTATTGGTCAGGCAAGCTTTGTAGGAATTCCCAATCAACCTGAGCCAGGAGTAATAATCATGGGAATCCAACCAGATGAGCCTGCATTTAATTCGGGATTAGTGGCTGGAGATCGAATAATGAGCGTAAACGGTAAAGAATTAGGTAGCGGTAAAGAGGGGATTATGAATTTAGTCAATATTATTCAAACTTCATCGGGTAAAGAATTACTTTTTGAGAGGGTTAATGAAGGAGAAAACGAAACGATCTCTATAATCCCAGTTGAAAACGAAGGCAATGGAAGGATAGGAGCTCAATTGCAACCTAATCTTCCTAATGAAGTATCGAAAGCAACAAATATTGGAGAAATAGTAAATAGCTCGAATTCACAATTTTATGAATTACTAAGTCGAACAGTTATTGGCTATAAAAGCTTGATTACTAATTTCTCTTCAACGGCTCAGCAGTTAAGTGGACCAGTCAAAATTGTTGAAATTGGTGCTCAGCTTTCAGAGCAAGGGGGCTCAGGTCTTGTACTCTTTTCTGCTTTGGTTTCAATTAACCTTGCAGTTCTCAACTCGTTACCGTTGCCACTTCTAGATGGAGGACAACTTCTTCTTCTAATTATCGAAAGTATCAGAGGAAAACCTGTTCCAGAAAAAATTCAATTAACTTTTATGCAATCAGGCTTTATTTTACTTGTAGGACTAAGTGTTGTTTTGATAATCCGAGATACTACTCAACTATCTTTAGTTCAACAGTTTGTTCACAGATAATATTTTCAAACTATTTTTTATTTTCAACTAACAAAATAATTTGAAAATAAATTTCCAGCAATTTCTTAAAACAATCAGGCAAGGAGCTAAAATGATTATCAAATAAGCTAAATAAGCCTCTTAATGGCCAAAAAGTCAATGATAGCGCGAGATGTAAAGCGCAAAAAATTAGTAGAACGATACGCAGCGAAGCGTAAAACTCTTATTGATGCTTTCAAATCAGCCAAAGATCCTATGGAAAGATTAGAAATCCACAGAAAAATTCAAGCTTTGCCTAGAAATTGTGCACCAAATAGAATAAGAAATCGTTGTTGGGCGACAGGAAAGCCAAGAGGAGTTTATAGAGATTTTGGACTTTGCAGAAATCAACTTAGATCAAGAGCTCATAACGGAGAATTGCCTGGAGTAGTAAAATCCAGCTGGTAAGACTAACTGTAAATTCATTTATACCTAACAACTGTTAAGTGGGAAAGATTTTATCTCCCACTTTTTTTAGTTTTATAGTTTCAGTAATTGTTGTAAATGTTTCCTCTAGGAAACAAATCTATCGAATTTTTTACTCAATTAGTCCCATTAAGTGTAAGAATGTCTAAAGACAAAAAGCTATAAAGTCACGTGCAAGGTCAGACAAAATCCGTTTCTTTCGATGGTAGAGAGATAAAGCTCACTACAGGGAGATTTGCTCCACAAGCTGGTGGTTCAGTATTAATAGAATGCGGGGACACCTCCGTTCTCGTAACTGCAACAAAATCTACAGGTCGAGAAGGGGTTGATTTCCTCCCACTTATGTGTGATTACGAAGAAAGGCTATATGCAGCAGGAAGGATTCCAGGAAGTTTTATGCGTCGTGAAGGACGTCCCCCTGAGAGAGCTACTTTAATTTCAAGACTTATTGATCGTCCAATGAGGCCTCTTTTTCCCGGTTGGATGAGAGACGATATTCAAATAGTTGCAACATGTCTATCCTTAGATGAGAGAGTTCCAGCAGATGTATTAGCTGTAACTGGGGCTTCAATGGCAACATTGATATCTGGTATCCCTTTCCAAGGTCCAATGGCTGCTGTTCGAGTTGGGCTCTTGGGTGATGATTTTGTTCTTAATCCAAGCTTTAGAGAAATAGAAAGAGGTGATCTAGACCTTGTAGTTGCAGGGACTCCAGATGGTGTCGTAATGGTTGAAGCAGGAGCTAATCAACTTTCAGAACAAGACGTTATTGAAGCTATTGATTTTGGCTACGAAGCTATTACTGAATTGATTAATGCTCAGAAAGAAGTTTTAAAAGAATCTGGAATCGAACAAGTAATCCCTGAAGCACCTCAAGTTGATGATACAGTTTATAATTATCTAGATAAAAATTGTACAAAATCAATTAGTGAGGTTCTCAAAAATTTCGAGCAGTCAAAAGAAGAAAGAGACAACAGAATTGAAGAAATAAAGATCAGTATTTCTTCAAAAATAGATGGACTAAAAGATGATAATGCTGTTAAAAAATCTCTCTCTTCAAACAGCAAGATGCTTGATAATAATTTTAAATCTTTAACAAAGAAATTAATGAGAGATCAGATAATTAAGGAAGGGAAAAGAGTTGATGGAAGAGAGTTAAATGAAGTTAGAGAAATTGATGCTGCTGCTGCAGTTTTACCTAACAGAGTTCATGGATCAGCTTTATTTCAAAGAGGTTTAACACAAGTTCTTTCTACAGCAACATTGGGAACTCCAAGCGATGCTCAAGAAATGGACGATTTAAATCCCAATACTGATAAGACTTATATACATCACTACAACTTTCCACCTTACTCAGTTGGAGAAACTCGGCCAATGAGAACTCCTGGGAGAAGAGAAGTTGGTCATGGTGCTTTAGCAGAAAGGGCATTAATACCTGTACTGCCTGCAAAAGATACTTTTCCATATGTTCTAAGAGTAGTTAGTGAAGTGTTGAGTTCAAATGGCTCAACTTCAATGGCTTCAGTATGTGGAAGTACTCTCGCACTTATGGATGCTGGAGTCCCATTAAAAGCTCCTGTAGGTGGAGCCGCCATGGGATTAATTAAAGAAGGTAAAGAGGTTAAAATATTAACTGACATTCAAGGAATAGAAGACTTTCTTGGAGATATGGATTTCAAAGTTGCTGGAACAGAAAAAGGAATAACAGCCTTACAAATGGATATGAAAATAACAGGTCTTCCACTTGAAACAATTGGAGAAGCTATAAACCAGGCCCTACCAGCTAGAACTCATATTTTAGGAAAAATGCTTGAGGCAATTGACACTCCAAAAGAAAATCTTTCTCCTCATGCTCCTAGATTATTAAGCTTTAGAATTGATCCTGAACTTATAGGAACTGTTATTGGTCCAGGAGGAAGAACGATAAAAGGTATTACTGAACGAACTAACACAAAAATAGATATTGAAGACGGTGGCATAGTGACTATTGCTTCTCATGACGGAGCAGCTGCAGAAGAAGCACAGAGAATTATTGAGGGCTTAACAAGGAAAGTTCATGAAGGGGAAATTTTCTCAGGTTCAATCACAAGAATCATTCCAATTGGTGCATTTGTTGAAATTCTTCCAGGGAAAGAGGGAATGATACATATTTCACAATTATCTGAAGCAAGAGTTGAAAAAGTTGAAGATGTTGTAAAAGTTGGAGACCAAGTGACTGTCAGAGTAAGAGAAATAGATAATCGTGGTCGTATTAATTTGAGTTTAAGAGGAGTGCCTCAAAATGGTGGAACTAATAATTACCCCGAGCCAACTCCTACTCCAGTAGCTCCTCTTACTTAATAACTAGACAAAATATTTAGGTTCTTCTTTGTCAAAAAACTCCATAGTTTTTTGACAAAGTTTTTTATGATTTATTCCATGGCTTGCTATTAAACAGCCTGACTGAGAATAATTTTTATTTTGGTAAATCAAATTTGAACCATCTGCATGAGTAAACATTCCACCAGCCGCCTCAATCAATGCATGAGGAGCGGCCATATCCCAATCTTTTGGTGAAGTTTTTCCAGACATAGAGATATAAACATCTGCTTCTCCTCTCAAAATTGATGCGACTTTACAACCGACACTACCTATTCTCTTTGTTTCAGCAAAGCACATAGTTGAAAGAAGATTTAAAAGTTTTGATTGTTGATGATTTTTGCTTGAAACCAGAACCAATTCTGATATATCTATCCTTTTACTAAAAGAAACAGGCGTTTTTATGCCTTCACGATTTTCACACCATGTGCTACTTCCAATAATTCCAAACCATAGTTCATTTCTCTCAGGTATCAGAACAATCCCTATCTTTGGCTTTTGTTTGTATGCCAAAGCAATATGGACTGCATAGTTTTCAGATCCTTGAAGAAAATCTTTTGTCCCATCGAGTGGATCCAGGATCCAACACCAATCTTTTTCGTAATGAGATCCTTCACAAGTTTTTTCTTTAGAAGTTTCCTCACTTAAAATGTCCCATTCTTTATAAGTGAGATTATCCTTCAAACCAGAGATCAATAATTCATTTACTGCCATGTCAGCTGCTGATACTGGTCCATCGCCACCTTGTTCTACAGTTAAAGATTTTGGGAACCCATAAGGAGGTTCTTCCCCTCGGGCATATGCCATCAAAACATCAGCGGCAGCCCAGCTAAGCTTTCTAAGTTCATCCAATAAAGTCGATAATTCGACATCTTTTGGTACAACAAAATCAATTAACATAATGTATTCGACTGATGATCACCAGCCACAACAAGAAAGATCAGAACCTTGCCCAGGGACTCTTTACCTAGTAGGCACACCAATAGGTAACTTAGGTGATTTATCTCTAAGGGCAAAGTACATTCTAATGAATGTATCACTAGTAGCCTGTGAAGACACTCGAAGGAGTAGGCAACTAATGAAAAAGATTGAATCTAAAGCACCTCTTATTAGCTATCAAAAACATAATTTCAAGAGTAGGCAATCCCAGTTATTAGAAATGTTAGAAAACAATAAAAGTATTGCTCTAATTAGTGATGCTGGCTTGCCAGGAATAAGTGACCCCGGGGAAGACCTTGTGCATGCAGCAAGGTCAAACAATCATGAAGTGATTTGTATCCCTGGCCCCTGCGCTGCCACAACAGCATTAGTAATAAGTGGATTGCCGTCACAAAGATTTTGCTTTGAAGGCTTTTTACCTAAAAAACAAAGTATCAGGAAAAAACGGTTAAAAGATATCTCTCAAGAAAATAGAACTACAATCATCTACGAATCACCACATAAACTAATAAAACTTTTAGAAGATTTATTAATTGTTTGTGGAAAAGATCGCCCTATACAAATCTCTAGAGAACTTACAAAAAGATACGAAGATTCAATTGGGGAAACTATAGAACAAGCACATTCATATTTTATTACTAATAAGCCAAGAGGAGAATTTACATTAGTTCTTGGAGGAAATGAGAATAACCAGAAGGAAAGCGAAATTAGCGAGATAGAAGCTTTAGAAAAATTAAATAGATTAGTTAAACAAGGAGAAAAACCTAATATTGCAGCAAGAAATATATCCGAAGAAACAGGTTACAAGAAAAATTGGCTTTATTCTAAATTACATAAAAAATTTGACAAATAGTTTTTTTTAGATAAATATAATTAAAATGTTAATATTAATTATATTTATCTAAAAAATGTTTTTCAAATTACAACTTTTAACTTTTAATATTGCTTCAGCAATATTATTAATTTTCTTCCTTTGCCTTGGATCTCAAAACCTAAGTAAGAGATATACTTTAAATTTCATGATAAATAAAACTGTACCTCTTCCAATTGGATTTATTATAGGTTCATCATTTACTTTCGGTTTTATTTCTGGAGGCTTAACGACAGTTCTAATTGCAAATAATCACGATAAAGAGAACTTTAATCAGGAATAGTCATCTAAAGCAATTATTGAGTTCTCAAAAATTAATCTAGTAATTCCTTTTGATATTAAATATGATTTTAAAAGCTTAAAAATATTTGTGTTAGGTATTTTAATAACTCTTTGATTTCTTGAACAACTTCTTTTAGCAGTTCTTTGTATAGGAAATAATATGATTGCATTGCGTTGTAATTCATCTTCTGATAAAAAGCTCCATTCTGGTAAATCAGAAATAAGCTGAATATCCAGTTCAACTTTTTTATCTACAATCATATAAACAGTTTTCGGAAGATCGTCAAAATTTAGAACCTTAAATTTTGATTCATATTTATCATGATCAAAATCAAAATTAGAATCTAGAGGAGCTATTAGCTCAAAATCATCATGAGAATTCTGATTATTTTCATCATCCTCAATTGAAAGAGATGATATTTTATCAACCTGAGTATTATCCGAAATCTCATCTAATTTTATAATTGTCTCTTCATATTCAACTTTCTGATTCAATGAAACAAAAGAATTTGTGGATTCTAGATATTCTTTTTTTTCATTTAGATTATCAACAACTTTTCTTTTTGTATTTTTAATATTTGATCTTTTTTTCTTTAACAAGCTATATTCACTATCTGATAATAGAGTCTTGACTGTTCGATTAATAGTATTCGTGGTGCAACCATATTTTTCTGCTATTGAACTAGCTTTTTCTCCAGATCTATAGGCTTCAAGAATTTCAGCTTTTTGTGTCTTAGTCAATCTACTTGAAATCATCTTTATTTTTTTACACCTAAGATAAGACTTCATCTTCAAAAAAGGTGAAAAAAAGTTTAACTCATAAAAAATATTATAAAAACCTCACAATCAAAAAAATCTTAGCAAAGATAAAATACTTATAAAAATTAAAGTTTTAAGTTAAATCTTATAATAATCTAGATACCATTTAGCAAATCTTTTAACACCAGTTTCAATTGTTGTTGATGGCTTAAAATCTATCCAATTCTCTAATAAATCTGTATTCGCAGCTGTTGACTCAACATCACCAGGCTGCATAGGCTGAAAATTTCTTATAGCTTTTACGCCCAAATTATCTTCCAGTAATTCAATAAAATCAAGAAGTTCAATTGGCTGACTATTTCCAATATTAAATATTCTAAAAGGAGCAAAAGAATTGAATGGTTTTGGATTTAGAGCATCAAATTCCTTATTCGAGTAAGCAGGCTTATAGCAACATCTATAAATCCCTTCGACTATGTCATCAATATAAGTAAAATCTCTTTTCATTTTTCCAAAATTAAAAATATCAATTGGTTCTCTATTGATAATTGATTTTGCAAAAATCATTGGTGCCATATCAGGTCTTCCGAAAGGACCATAAACAGTGAAAAATCTTAAACCAATAGAAGGAATACCATAGAGATGGCTGTATGAATGTGCCATTAATTCATTAGCTTTTTTGGTGGCAGCGTATAGGCTGACAGGATGATCTACAGACTGATCTTCAGAAAAAGGTAATTTCTTATTCCCTCCATAGACCGAACTGCTAGATGCAAAAATCAAATTTTCAACTTGATGATGTCTACATTGCTCAAGTAAATTCGAAAATCCAACCAAATTACTTTGAATATAAGCAGATGGGTTATTTATTGAATACCTAACTCCAGCCTGTGCAGCAAGATTAATTACAATTTCAGGAGCATGCGAAATAAAAATATCCTTTAGATCAGATTGATTTTCAAGTGCTGACTTATAAAATTTCCATTTACCAGCTGCACTAACTGAAAATGTTTCAATTTTTTTTAGGCGTGATTCTTTTAGATTAGGGTCATAATATGAATTTAAATCATCTAAGCCGATAACATTTTCTCCATTTTTTATTAATCGGATAGCTAATGCAGCCCCAATAAAACCAGCAGCACCTGTAACTAAAAATGTGTTCATTTAAAAAGTTTTTTATGTTAATAATATTCTATGTAAGTAAAGATTACAAAAATTTGAACTTAAAAATATCTCATTTTAATTAAACAGAAAAAATCATCTATAGAAAATTTTAAAAACGATAAATTAATATAAATCTGCTAAAAGTAACATTATTTTATATTAATTCTTCCATAAATATCATCAAATCTAATAATATCATCTTCACTCAAATATGAACCACTTTGAACTTCGATCAATACCAAAGGAATTCTTCCTGGATTTGTA
>QCHK01000020.1 GCA_003279635.1 Prochlorococcus sp. AG-402-B05
GATAAAAAATCTGACAAACGGAATTTAGCTTCTAAATCAGATATATTGGATGGGTAAACTCACCAAGATTTGGCTAAAGGAAATTAGTAAATCTACTGGTATGAATAAATTTTTCTTATCCGATAAGTTCCCTTATGACTAGTAGATCGATTGATAAGTTCCAACAATAATCAATTTGTTTGATTGGATAGGTTTTATTTGTTATTTCAAAATTGATTCGTTAGATCTTTATTTCTCAAATTTTCGTTTTGTAATTGATTCAAGAACAGTTTTTTGATACTTATGATTTACGGGAAAGTGTATTGATAAATACACTTGTTCTTAACTTATAGTTTCTTGGTCTCTTTTTGTATTTTTAGATACCTTAGTTATGAGTATCTTGATTCATATTTTATAAAGTTTTTCGGGTTGATATGTTTAAAGATTATCAACCTAAAAAGGGATACGATGAATACTTTTCTTCTGATGATTATTTACCGAGATCATCATTAGAGCCTTTACTTACTTCCTTAGGAGAGATGGGCTTAGATCAATTGAACATAAGTCATGAAATAGCAAGAAAGCTTCTTCTTCGACATGGAGCAACTTTCCGTCTAAATGACTCTGGTAATAAAGGTTCTGAACGGATTCTTCCATTTGACCCTCTCCCACGAGTGATTGGTGCTTCAGAATGGTTGGATTTAGAGAGGGGACTAATACAAAGACTTGAAGCGATAGATTTATTTTTAGCCGACGTATATGGAAAACAACAAATAATTAAAGATGGGATTATTCCAATAGATCTAATTGAGAGTTCTGATGGATGGCGACCTGAGATGAAGGGCTTTGTGCTACCCCTAGGAAAATGGTGTCATGTCTCTGGTCTAGATCTTATTAGAGATGGCAAAGGCGAGTGGCTCGTTTTAGAGGATAATCTTCGCTGCCCTTCAGGTGTTGCTTATTTCTTAGAAAACAGATTAGTAATGAAAAGGATTTTTCCTAGCCTTTTTAATGGAAGAGTTGTGAGGCCTATTGATGACTACCCTTCATTTTTACTGAAATCACTACAGGAATTAGCAGTCTGGACGGATACACCAAAAGTTGTTCTACTGACTCCTGGAGTTTTTAATAGTGCATATTTTGAGCACAGTTACTTAGCTCAACAAATGGGTATTCAACTAGTAGAAGGAAGTGATTTAGTTTGTCAGAACCAAAATGTTTATTTGAAAACTACTTCTGGTATTAAAAAAGTTGATGTAATTTATCGTCGAATAGATGATGATTATTTGGACCCTAAGTTTTTCAGAAAAGATTCAATGCTTGGAGTACCCGGTCTTATTGAGGTATTGAGAAAAGGCCGAGTGGCTATTGCAAATGCACCTGGTACAGGGCTAGCAGATGATAAATTAATTTATACTTTTGTACCTGATATGATTAGGTATTATTTAAAAGAGGAACCAAGAATTAACAATGTAAAAACATATGTTTGTGCAAGATCAAGTGACCTTAGTTTTGTACTGGAAAACCTTGATAAGTTAGTTGTTAAAAGTGTCTCTGAAGCAGGCGGTTATGGAATGTTAATTGGCCCACACTCATCTCAAATAGATATTGATAAATTTTCAGCAAAGATAAAAGCTAATCCAAGAAATTATATAGCTCAACCAACATTAGACTTGTCTACAGTTCCATCCCTTAGTGATGGTGAAGTTTATCCCTGTCATGTTGATTTGAGACCCTATGTTCTAAGAGGAAAGAATACTTGGGTAAGCCCTGGAGGATTAACAAGAGTAGCCTTAAAAAGAGATTCTTTGATTGTTAATTCCTCTCAAGGTGGAGGCTGTAAGGATACTTGGGTTGTTAGTAAATAATTAAAATGTTACTTAGCAGGGTCGCTGAATCACTTTATTGGATCAACAGATATCTTGAACGTGCAGAAAATATTTCTAGATTTGTTGAGGTGAGTGAGTCTATGGCACTAGATTGTCCTCCTGGGAGTGCTGAGCCTTGGTTGCCTTTGGTCGACGCTAGTGGAGATAGAGAAAAGTTTGATGAAAGCTATGTAAATAAAAGTCCTAGTGATGTAACAAATTTCCTTATTAGAGATAGAGAAAATCCTAATAGCATTTTAAGCTGTATTTGTATGGCAAGAGAAAATGCTCGTCAAATAAGAGATGTTATTACTTCTGAAATGTGGGAACAAATTAATAGTTTATATTGGAGTATTCAAGAAGGTGAGGTCATTTGGCATCAACCTGCTCAAGAACAATTATTCGAAATTAGAAGAGGTTGTCAATTATTTTATGGAGTTACTGATGCTACTTTTAGTCATGATATAGCATGGGATTTTAGTAAATTAGGAAGGCTAATTGAGAGAGCTGATAAAACTTCTAGGATATTAGATGTAAAATATTTTTTACTTTTACCAAATCTTAAAGAACTTGGAGGAGCCTTGGATGAGCTTCAGTGGATTTCTTTATTACGGTCAGCCGGAGCTTATCAAATGTTTAGGATATCTGAGCAAGGTTCAATAACTCCAAATGCAATTGCTAGCTTTTTGTTGTTGGATCCTATCTTCCCAAGATCAGTTAGATTTTGCCTCGAAGGTATTAAAGAATCTTTGGGGAAAATTCAAAACTCTCCCATTTCTACAAAACCAAATGATCTTGAATGTTTAATAGGATTATTGCTTTCGAAATGGAGCTTTGTAAGAATCGATCACCTAATTAAAGATGGTTTACATGAGGCTATTGATAGCCTTCAAATTGATTTAAATAAGTTGCATGATCTTATACATGGTATTTATTTTATAAATGATAAAAGATTTGATTTTGAATCTTTACAAGAATGAAAAAGAAAATAATTCATACATTAGTTTATACTTATGAAAATCATGTATCACTTGACGAGCATTTTATTTGTCTTAAGCCAAGATCTAATAGCTTTCAGGAATTATCTAATTTTCAGCTAAAAATCTTTCCGTCTCCATATACTATTTTCCCTTTGCTTTCAGAGAATGGAGATGATATTTTTAAAGTGGTTTTTACTGGGTCTACAAATTCTTTTAAGATAAAGTCAGAAAGTGATATAGAAACAAAAATCCACCCAGATTTATATCAGTTGAAAAATGATTTTGATTTAAGTTTGCCTTTAAAGATTGAATCTAATAATTCATTAATTGGATTTATTCAAGGATGGTTCCCTAATGGTCAGCATGATCCTGCCGCTATTAAAATTGCCCAAGAGGCTTTGGCAGGAATAAATAATAATGTATTGGATTTTTTATATCAGTTGATTGAATTAATTAAAGATAGAGTTAAATATACTCCAAGGCATATTGGACCAGCATGGACTTCTGAAAGGACTCTGAGCGAGAGAGTTGGTTCTTGCCGAGATTTAGCAATATTGTTAATGGAAGCTTGTAGATGTGTTGGTATACCTAGTCGTTTTGTTAGCGGATATCAATTCATGGATCAAGCTCCTGACAAGTATGAACTACATGCATGGACAGAGGTCTTCATACCTGGCTTTGGATGGAGAGGTTTTGACCCCAGTGGTTGCGGACTGATTAATCATAATTATGTTGCTTTGGCCTCTTCTTCAAAGTCTGAAAATGTAGCACCAGTAAGAGGAAGTTTCGTTGGACCTTCTAACTTAAAAAGTGAACTAGAGTGGAATATTGAGATTACTTAATTTAGAATAAAATAACTTACTATTTAAACTATTTAAACTATTTAAACTATTTTCACTAGTAAGCTTGGTAAGCTATTTTTATTGTTCGAATAGGATCCTTTTCCCTCTTAATGTTCTTGCTATTGTTAAACAATTGATTATAGTTAGCCCAGTCATGTTTATGTATTAATGACTAAAAGTCAGTTTAATATAAAAATCTCAAAAGATTTATTGATTAGAATTAAGAGACAGGCAATGATGTCTGGCAAAAGTCTAACCGAACATATTACTGATTTAATTACTAACTCCTTATCTGAAAATGATATCCAAAATATTGATTTGTCTTCAGTTGACAAGATAAAAGATTTAGAAAGAAGGTTATTGTCTCTTGAATCAATAGTGAGTAATCGTGAATACTTAAGTCAAAAGTTAAAACCATTTACTAATTCTGAAGCAATTAATTGTACTAAATTTATGAGAGCTGTTTTTGATAATGAATTAAAAAAAAGAAATTATGAAGATAAATCCGAAGCATTTGATGATTTTCTTCAGTCAGTTCAAGTTTATGACGAGTTAAATAAGTCTTTTTCTGGTCGATTGAAAGAAATAATGCTTAGCGATAAACCATCTCCTTGGACAGGTAGAGAACTCAATGAATTAACCGGTGAGGATAAATGTAATTGTTCAATTAGAAAAGGCTTGATTCATTGGACTGGAAAAATAGAATGCCCTTCACAACAGGAAATATGTGATAAAGGAGAAGAATTACTTCCGTTGTTTTGATTGATATCAATGATCTTTTATGAGCTTTTCGCTTAATTCCCACAATTTTCTTCTTGAAGTTTGATTTAATGCTTTTGGAGCATTTCTACAGATTTTTGGGAACCCTCTGAAGTTAAATCTAGGACCATACTGTTCTCCTCCCATAGCGCTTGATAATGTAGCGGCTGATATTTGAGGCAAGGCACCCATTTTCGCGCTTTGAAACATGGGATCCATCAATTTATAAGCAATTCCTTCTTGCCATGATTGATTAGCCTCAACAGATTTTGGCTGTAAATTTGTACGTGCAAAGCCTGGATGAGCTAGTAGTGAAGAAGTTTTTGAATTGCTTTCTTTAAGTTTTGAATCAAGTTCCAATCCAAACATTACGTTTGCAAGCTTGCTCTGCGCATATGAAGCCCAACGATCGTATTTAAGATTTCCTTGTAAATCCGCCCACTGAATCTTTCCAAAATATTGGACACCTGAGGTTACTGTGACAACTCTAGAATTATTTTTTTCTTCAAGCATGGGTAATAGTTCTAACGTTAAAAACATATGTGCAAGATGATTAACCGCAAACTGTATTTCAAAACCTTGCTTGCTAAAAGTCTTTGGTGGAGCCATTATCCCAGCATTATTGATTAAAACATCTAAGTAATCAAATTTATTTTTTATAAATTCAGTAAATTTTTTAACGTTTATTAAATCGGATAAATCTAATTCAACTAGTTCGATCTTTCCAGGAAAATTATATTTTAAAAGTTCTTGCTTGGCTTTCTCTCCTTTGATCAAGTCTCTGCAAGACATGATTACTGTTGCCCCCCTTTCTAAAAGGAATTTTGATGTTTCATAGCCAAGTCCACTATTGGCTCCGGTGATTAAGAATACTTTTCCCTCTTGCATCTTGATTTCATTTAATCTAACCATAACCCTTTGAAAATGTTTATTTACTATAATTATGATTTGATTTAATTGTGGTAGACGTGGATGATCTGTTTGTATTGATTTAATAAAATTAATAAGAGTTTAGATCATATTAATTCTATTAAATGAAGTCTTAAATTTGTAAAATCCTGAATTTGCATAATTCCAATATTTAAGGTCCTCTTCTCTATATATATAATTAAGCATGATTTGATTTTTATTGGCGAATTTATTTATTAAATCTAGATTATGCCCAACTCCTGGGTAGATAACATCAATAAAACTGTGACCAGACAAAATAATTCCTAGGTCAGTTGATTTTAATACTTCTGAGTTAGGGATTAACTTGTTTATTTTATCAATTAAACCTCGTTTGAATTGACTCACGTTCTCACTTAGATCAAATTCATTATTTATGGCTATATTACGCAATATATAAACTTTTGAGTATGAATTAAATAACGTAGATCTGTTCATGATATCCATATCATTATCAAACATTATTAGAATATTACTATTAGGGAAACTTCTTTGAACTGGAAGTTTATTTGATTGATGTTGACTATGTTTTATGATTTTAATTTTGCTCGAGATACTAATGGGAGTATCTCTAAATCGATTAGCTGTGTACTTATTGATGTTTTCTTTAGATGCTAAGTAAGACTTCTTATTCGTGTGTATACAAGCCACCCATCTCCAGCTAAGGGTGTTTGATGCAGCATCCCCATCTAGTAGATGTTTCATGAAAAGCCTCGCTCCTAATTGCCATGGAAGTCCCAGAGTGAAAATCCATATACTTGCGAACCACATTCTTGCGTGATTATGCAAATAGTTATTTTCTCTAAGCTCCTCTATCCATGTATTAAAGCAATCTATACCTGTCTTACTATTCATAGCAGAACTTATTAAGTATGAATTATTTGAGTTTTCTTTGAAATTTATATATTCAAACCATATGGATTTGTAATTTTCAAGGTAACCTTTCCAATAGATCCTCCAAAGGATTTCCTCAGTGTACTTTTGTTTCTTATCATACTTTTTTAATTTTTCAATTATGTCAAATTCGTAAAGGATTCTATGTGATGTATATTTAGAAATCAGAGAAACGTTATTCCTGTCTTCGATCCCATAATCGTAATTTCTTAGTTGATGGTATGAATTAAGGTGATTGAAAATGAAATTATCTAATAAATCATGAGCCTCATCAAAAATATTCATATGATTATTTAATTTATTATTGAAGTTTTTTTAATGCTTTTATGGCTTCTTTTATATGAGCTGGACCATTTAGAAGGTCTTCAAATATATGTTTTATTACTCCTTCAGAATTTATTATGTAAGTTACTCTTCCTTCTATGAATCCTAGTTTTTTCGGCACTCCAAATTGATTTCTAAGAATATTATTTTGGTCGCAAAGTAATGGATACTGAAGTTTATTTTTATTTGCAAATCCTAGATGACTTTTAGCACTACCATTACTTATTCCCCACACCTCAGCACCTAGAATTTTGAATAGATCATATTTGTCTCGGAAGCCACAAGCTTCGATAGTGCAACCAGGTGTATCGTCTTTCGGGTAAAAAAACAAAACCAGAGACTTTTTCAAATTATTTGATGTTCTGATATTCCCCTTTTGATCTTTTAAAGAAAATGATGGAATCTGATCACCAATTTTCAGCTTCACTCTGACTAATTAAATCATAATTATACTCAATTCACTGCTTTTCGAGAGTGCTCTTATGGGGTAAAAACAACACCTAGACAAAGTTTATAGAAATTTTTTGTTCTAAATATCTGAGTTGAAATTATTAAGTTAGTTTAGACATGAATTCATTAGCATTATGTCTGTGGTTCATTTTTTTATTAGGGTCCATTTTTTCTAAATTCCTTAAAATCATCGACAAACGATATTGGTCCTTGAACTTATTTTTATAATCATCTATAAATGTCCAAAAAAGACTATCCCAAATTGAGCACCAATCATCAGATTTATAGTTAGACATTTTTCGAATATAATTAGAGCCAGAAATATATGGTTTGGTTGTAAATAGTCCTCCATCTGAAAATTGACTCATTCCATAAATATTTGGAACCATAACCCAATCATATGAATCTATAAATAATTCCATAAACCATTTGTATACTTGATTTGGATGAAATCTGCATAGAAGCATTAAATTTCCAACTATCATTAGTCTTTCTATATGATGTGCGTAACCTGTCTCTAAAATATTTTTTATTGAGTCATCTAAAGGCTTTATTCCTGTTTGACCCGTGTAAAAACTTAAGGGTATTGGTTTGTCCTCAAACTCCCAGAAATTTCCATTTCTTAGTTCTAAACTATTTTGTTTATACATTAATAGGATAAATTCACGCCAGCCAATAATTTGTCTAACAAATCCTTCATAGGAATTAATCCCAATATTGTTTGATTGATAAAACTCCCAAGATTTATCTATTATTTGTCTCGGAGTAAGTAATCCGGAATTAATTAAAGGAGAAAGAACACTATGCCAAAGTGTCCTATGATTTGAATGTATTGCATCTTCATAATCTCCAAATAAATTAAATCTTTCAATTAAAAAATTATCTAACCATTCTTCAGCATCTTTATGAGACAATGGATAATTAAAGTTTTCTGCGCTGCCATAATAATCTTTATAATTGATAGAAACTTCTTTCTTGGCTTTATCTAGTAATCTGCTTGTTTTTATAGTTGGTGTTCTAGGAAATTCAATTGAATTTGGGAGCTTCTTTCTATTCATTTTGTCAAAACTCCATGTCCCCCCTGTTGGCGAACCATCTTTTTCGATAAGTATATTTAGGCTTTTTCTTTGAATCTTATAAAATTTCTGCATTCCATAAATTTTTTTTTGATTAAGTATTTCTTTAGATATATCTGGACAAGTTAAAAACATATCATTTTTTCTTGTTTCCAACTTTATATTATTTTTCAAAGAGAAATCCTTAATTCTTTTTTCTAGCGACCAATCAAACGCTTCATAAGTGATGAAATAATTAAAACCTTTTTCTAAGAGATAATTGAGATTATCTTCTGTTCTGCTTTCTCTTTGATGCTTTATATAAATTACATTGAACCCCTGAGATTTGAGATCTTCTTCGTAAGAGTCCATAGTAGCTTTATGGAAAATTATTTTTTGACAATGAAACTTTTGTTGCCATTGAGAATCACAACCAAAATACAAGTTATCTTGAATCAGAGCAATATGATTAACGTCAGTAAATTGTTTTTTTATTTTGAATAATTGATTTGGAAAAATCAGGAAAATCTTTCTCAATTTAGTCGATTAATAGATTTGTTACTTCTCAAAAAAATTTAAGAAGTTAATTTTATAAAATAACTGGATTCTATTTTAAGTGCGAAAAAACTCAACATGGTTAATTTTGATTTTTCCTTCTTCTACATCTTTCTGAACAGTAAATAACGTTATCCCATTCTTTAGCCCATTTTTTTCTCCATTGAAAATCTCTCAAGCAAATCGGACAATTTTTTATCAATTTGAATTTCACTTCTGATTGGCTGACTTGAACCTTGTCTTCTTGTCAGGGAAGCCATGCTTAAGTTTCCTTCCAGTAACCCTTTTTCTCCACATTTTAAAAGAAGATGTTTTTAAATTAGTCCGCATTAAATGAATAACTTCTTTCTCCTTGAGATTGAATTGAAAGTCGATCGCATCAAAAGGTGTCCTATCCTCCCATGCCATTTCGACAATGCGATCAACCTCAGCTGAAGTTAGCCTTTTAAGTACGATTTGTATTGCCGAGAAACTGGACCAACCTTAGAAGAGATTTTCATTAGTATTGGTACGTTTATCCCTAAGAATTTTCTTTGATTTATAAAACTCCATTGCCAATCAATTTGTTTTGTATGTATGAAATGAATTATTTGTTCTCACACTCATGATTGATTTTTGTTATGACAGTGAATGTTGATAGTAATTGAAGTCGAAGTTCGTTTCTCTGTCAACATCGGAAGAGTGCTTGCGCTCTTCCAGCAACAAAAAAGGTATTAATAGTTAAGTAGAACTTATCTGTTTTTGTATTTCGAGATACCAAACTTATAGTCAATATTTTTTGTATAATCAGTCACTAATCGTACTGTTTAGTTTTACTTATACACGAGTATGTAATGATGTTAGATTATTAATCAATGCTTGTTTGTTTTAGTTTTTTATAGTTAAAAAGTCTACTAACTTGTAGTCTGTAAAATATATATATTCCCCTGTTTTATATGCAGACCTATGGAAATCCAGATGTCACCTACGGGTGGTGGGCTGGTAATTCAAGGGTTACTAACCGCGCTGGAAAGTTTATTGCAGCCCATGCAGGTCATACGGGCCTAATTTCATTTGCTGCAGGAGCTAGCACTCTTTGGGAGCTAGCTAGGTTTGATCCTTCTATAGCCATGGGGCACCAAAGCTCTATCTTTCTAGCTCATCTTGCATCTATTGGAATTGGATTTGATGATGCAGGTGTTTGGACTGGAGCGAATGTTGCTTCAGTAGCAATTGTCCATATTATTGCTTCTCTTGTTTATGCAGGAGGAGCTCTTTCTCACTCTCTGCTCTTTGATGGGGATTTGGCTGATGGGCCAGGACCTACTACTCAAAAATTCAAGCTTGAATGGGACAACCCCGATAATTTGACATTTATTTTGGGTCACCATCTTATTTTCTTTGGGGTCGCTTGTATTGCTTTTGTTGAATGGGCCAGAATTCACGGAATTTATGACCCAGCAATAGGAGCTGTTCGACAAGTTGAGTACAACCTTAATTTGACAAATATTTGGAACCATCAGTTTGATTTCTTAGCTATAGATAATCTTGAAGACGTTTTGGGCGGCCATGCGTTTTTAGCATTTGTTGAAATCACAGGTGGTGCTTTCCATATCGCAACTAAGCAGGTAGGAGAATATACAGAATTTAAAGGAGCTAGAATCCTTTCTGCCGAGGCTGTTTTATCTTTCTCATTGGCAGGTATTGGTTGGATGGCGATTGTCGCGGCATTCTGGTGTGCAACCAATACAACTGTTTATCCTGAAGCTTGGTTTGGAGAGCCTTTGGCTTTGAAATTTGGAATTTCGCCTTATTGGATCGATACTGTTGAGGTAACTGAGAGCACTGCATTAGCAGGTCACACCACAAGAGCTGCATTAACAAATGTCCATTATTATTTTGGATTCTTTTTCTTACAAGGTCATTTATGGCACGCTATTCGTGCATTAGGCTTTGACTTTAGGAGGGTTACAAATGCTGTTGCTGGTTTAGATAGGGCACAAATCACTCTTAATGACTAACTGATTCAATTACATAACATATTTAATAAAAGCCCCGTAATTTTTCCGGGGCTTTTTGTTGGTAAAAAATTTACTGAAATTTATTAAGGATTCTCAAATCCTTTCTAAAACTTATTTCCTGAGGAAAATTAACTAAATAATAGCCACTCTTTTATTAATGATCTTTGACCATTAAATAAAGACCTTTTACGATTTCAAGCAAATTTATTGCACTAAATGTAAGGTAGGTCGAATTTCGACTTTAATTTCCTCAATTATGCAGACCTACGGAAACCCAGACGTCACCTACGGGTGGTGGGTTGGTAATTCTGTTGTAACAAATAAGTCAAGCCGATTTATTGGCTCGCATGTTGCTCATACAGGATTGATTTGTTTCGCAGCGGGTGCAAACACACTTTGGGAGCTCGCTAGATACAACCCAGATATCCCAATGGGTCATCAAGGAATGGTAAGCATTCCGCATCTTGCTTCTATTGGTATTGGTTTTGATCCAACCGGAACAGTGTTCGATGGAACATCAATTGCTTTTATCGGTGTATTCCATTTGATTTGCTCAATGGTATATGCAGGGGCTGGGCTTTTGCATTCACTTCTTTTTAGTGAAGACACTCAAAATAGTTCAGGTTTGTGGGCAGATGATCGTCCTGAACATCGTCAGGCATCTAGATACAAACTTGAATGGGATAACCCAGATAATCAAACTTTTATTCTTGGGCATCATTTAATTTTCTTTGGTGTTGCATGTATATGGTTTGTTGAATGGGCCAGAATTCACGGAATTTATGACCCAGCAATAGGGGCTGTTCGACAAGTTGAGTACAACCTTAATTTGACCAATATTTGGAATCATCAGTTTGATTTCTTGTCTATTGACAGCCTTGAGGACGTAATGGGAGGCCATGCGTTTTTAGCTTTTGTTGAAATCACAGGTGGTGCTTTCCATATCGCTACGAAGCAGACTGGGGAATACACAGAATTCAAAGGAAAGAATATTCTTTCTGCTGAAGCAGTTCTTTCCTGGTCTCTTGCAGGTATAGGTTGGATGGCAATTATTGCCGCTTTCTGGTGTGCAACCAATACAACTGTTTATCCAGAGGCTTGGTACGGAGAAACATTAGCTCTTAAGTTTGGAATCTCTCCTTATTGGATTGATACTGCTGATATGACTGGTGTGGTTAGTGGTCATACTTCAAGAGCTTGGCTTGCGAACGTTCATTACTATCTTGGTTTCTTCTTTATTCAAGGACACCTTTGGCATGCAATACGTGCTCTAGGCTTTGATTTTAAAAAGGTTACTGATGCAATTAGTAATCTTGATGGAGCAAGAGTTACTCTCACTGATTGATTGTCTGAGTCTTTCAGCATTAAAAAAGAGTCTCGTCTTTTGACGAGACTCTTTTTTTTATTTAAAAAAATTAAAGAGGTTTTAACTTTCTTTAGTTTTTATAGTTGTCAGGCTTAGCCCAAGGATCGATCCTTTTTGAATCATCAGAATAGTAGAAGAATTGAGACGCTCCAAAAACTGCTCCAAGTCCACAAAGAGCTGCGGCTATATTAAATCCACCGGATGGTTTGATTAAACCAATATCTGATGGGTGTGGAAGCTGAGTGGCAAAATCAAGAAGGTGAGAAAAATCAATCATTGAATAAAAAAATTGTTTTTATAGTTAACCCAGGTGGCCACTATGCCTAACCCGTGTTTGAGGATATTACATTAATTTGAGAACTAACATTGAAAAACAAAATTTTCTTAGTCATTTAAAACCCTTTTGCACGAGATTTCTTCTCGGTGGGAGAAACCTCATCAACTTTTCTTTTGGATGGTGAATTTTTCTGAAAAAGATAAAAAACCACAGCTAAAAGAGAAACTCCAAGCAGAACAAACCAAATTATTGTTGCTATGTAAGGAAGTCCATGAAGGTCTTGTAATTCAAGTTGTAAAGCAGATTTCATTTTTGATATTTAAATTTTTCTTGAGCATTTCCATGAAAACCTAGTTTAGTTGGGGGTTAAGCCAATTTGAAGAAAAAAAACTTTACTACTTCTTTATACGCCTTATGACTATTGGTAGTTTTTGAATTCAGGTGCCTGTAAGGTGTGCTCACCGTATTACGCCAAAAAACTTAAATCATGCAGACCTACGGAAACCCGGATGTCACCTATGGTTGGTGGGCTGGAAATGCTGGGGTTACAAACAAATCAGGTAAATTCATTGCTGCACACATTGCTCATACTGGCTTGATAGCCTTTGCAGCAGGTGGAAGTACCCTTTGGGAACTAGCGAGATACAACCCTGAGATTCCAATGGGACATCAGAGTTCGATCTTTCTTGGTCATTTAGCTTCAATTGGTATCGGCTTTGATGAGGCTGGTGCTTGGACAGGGGCAGGAGTTGCCTCTATTGCAATCGTACATTTGGTTCTTTCCATGGTTTATGGAGCCGGTGGCTTATTGCACTCGGTTCTATTCGTTGGCGATATGCAAGATTCAGAGGTCCCTCAAGCTAGAAAGTTCAAACTTGAGTGGGACAACCCAGATAATCAGACTTTTATACTTGGTCACCATTTACTTTTCTTTGGTGTTGCATGTATTTGGTTCGTTGAATGGGCAAGAATCCACGGAATTTATGATCCTGCTATAGGAGCTGTTCGACAAGTTGAGTACAACCTTAACTTGACCCATATTTGGAACCATCAGTTTGATTTCTTGGCTATTGATAGTCTTGAAGATGTTTTGGGAGGCCATGCTTTCTTGGCTTTCTTGGAAATAACAGGTGGAGCTTTCCATATCGCCACTAAGCAAGTTGGTGAATATACCAAGTTCAAAGGTGCTGGTCTCCTTTCTGCAGAAGCAATTCTTTCTTTCTCTTGTGCTGGACTTGGTTGGATGGCTGTTGTTGCAGCTTTCTGGTGTGCACAGAACACAACCGTTTACCCAGAAGCTTGGTATGGCGAAGCATTGATCTTGAAGTTTGGTATTGCTCCTTATTGGATAGATAGCGTTGATCTTTCAGGAGGTCCAGCTTTCTTTGGTCATACGACTAGGGCGGCTCTAGCAAATGTTCATTATTATTTTGGATTTTTCTTCCTTCAAGGTCATCTATGGCATGCTTTAAGGGCTATGGGATTTGACTTTAAGAAAGTTCTAAAAGAGCCTCTTCCTGCTCAGCTTTACTGATTTCTAACAAAATTGATTTAAAAAAGAGAGGATTTAATCCTCTCTTTTTTTTTTTTTTTTTTTTACTTGGTCGAATAAATTCTTTCGAAGCATTGATTTGATAAAGCTAATTAAGACTTAATGTCTCTTTTTATGTCTGGAAAAAAATTTTCAAACATAACGACCTTTAACTATTCTGCACATATCAATTGAACAGAGTGTAATCTGCACCCATATTTCCCTGATTCGCTTAGACATTATGCAGAGCTATGGAAATCCAGACGTTACTTACGAGTGGTGGGCTGGTAATTCTGTGGTCACAAGTCGTTCTGGTCGATTCATCGCCTCCCATATTGGGCATACAGGCTTGATCGCATTCGCGGCTGGAGGAAGTACCCTTTGGGAACTTGCTCGCTACAATCCAGAGATCCCTATGGGGCATCAAAGCTCCTTGTTTTTGGGGCATCTTGCCGCCTTTGGCGTAGGTTTTGACGAGGCTGGAGCTTGGACAGGTGTTGGTGTAGCAGCCGTAGCCATTGTCCACTTGGTTTTGTCAATGGTTTACGGAGGTGGTGCTTTATTGCATGCAGTTTATTTTGAAGCTGATGTTGCAGATAGCGAGGTTCCAAGAGCTAGAAAGTTTAAATTGGAATGGAATAATCCAGATAATCAGACGTTTATCTTGGGCCATCATTTATTTTTCTTTGGAATGGCTTGCATAGCCTTTGTTGAATGGGCAAGAATCCACGGCATATATGATCCAGCTATTGGTGCGGTAAGACAGGTCAATTACAATCTTGATTTGACGATGATATGGAATCGTCAATTTGATTTCATCGGAATTGATAGTCTCGAAGATGTAATGGGTGGTCATGCATTTCTTGCTTTTGCAGAATTGACCGGCGCAACTATTCATATGGTTGCAGGTTCAACTCAATGGGAAAACAAGAGACTTGGTGAGTGGAGTAAGTACAAAGGAGCTGAATTGCTTTCTGCAGAGGCAGTCCTTTCATGGTCTCTTGCAGGTATAGGTTGGATGGCAATTGTTGCAGCATTTTGGGCTGCTACCAATACAACCGTTTATCCAATTGAGTGGTTTGGTGAGCCTTTGAAGTTACAGTTCTCAGTTGCTCCATATTGGATTGATACAGCAGATAGCACTGGCATAACAGCTTTCTTTGGTCACACAACTAGGGCTGCTTTAGTTAATGTTCATTATTACTTTGGATTTTTCTTCTTACAGGGTCATTTCTGGCATGCTTTACGTGCTTTAGGGTTTGACTTCAAGAAGGTTTCCGAGGCAATTGGTAATACTGAAGGCGCAACAGTCAGGGTTGAAGGCGCTGGTTTCAATGGAAGAGCTCCAAGATAGATTAAAAAAAAACAAAAATATCCCTCCATTATGGGGGGTATTTTTTTTGTCTATTTTTAAATAAATAGAGCTTTTTTGGTAAAAAAGAGAGAGACCTATAAAGACCTCTAACTATTCTGGTAAAAACAATTCCAAAAAGTGTAAGGTAGCCAAAATTTCGACTTTAATTCCTTAATTATGCAGACCTACGGAAACCCAGACGTCACCTACGGGTGGTGGGTTGGCAATTCTGTGGTGACCAATCGCGCTGGTCGATTCATAGGGTCACATATCGGACACACAGGCCTGATTTGCTTTGCAGCTGGTGGAAGTACCCTTTGGGAGCTTGCTCGCTACAATCCAGAAATACCAATGGGACATCAAAGTTCCATTTTTCTTGCTCATCTAGCATCTCTTGGCCTCGGCTTTGATGAAGCTGGAGTATGGACAGGAGCTGGTGTAGCAACAATTGCTATTTTCCATTTGATTTTTTCAGCTGTATATGGAACAGCTGGATTAGCTCACTCACTCTTATTTGATCCGGACTTGAAAGATGGTCCAATTCCTACCACTAAGAAATTCAAACTTGAATGGGACAACCCAGATAATTTGACATTCATTCTTGGACATCACTTGATTTTCTTTGGGGTTGCAAATATTTGGTTCGTAGAGTGGGCAAGATGGCATGGAATTTATGATCCAGCCATAGGTGAAATCAGAACAATCTTCCCTGGATATGGTGATTTTGGAATGGTTTACGGGCATCAGTTCGACTTCCTTACCATTGACAGCCTTGAAGAAGTAATGAGCGGTCATGCATTCTTAGCATTCGTTCAAATAAGTGGTGGTGCATGGCACATAGCTACAAAACAACTAGGCGAATACACTGAGTTCAAAGGTAAAGGATTGCTTTCAGCTGAGGCTGTCCTTTCATGGTCTCTTGCTGGTATTGGCTGGATGGCAATTGTTGCTGCATTCTGGTGCGCACAAAATACAACTGTGTATCCAATTGACTGGTATGGAGAGCCTTTAGCTTTGAAATTTGGAATTTCTCCTTATTGGGTAGACACGGGAGATGTCTCAGATAGCACTGCGTTTTTAGGCCATACAACTAGAGCAGCATTGTCAAATGTTCATTATTACTTTGGATTTTTCTTTATTCAAGGTCATATTTGGCATGCTCTTAGAGCCATGGGCTTTGATTTCCGTCGTGTTGTTGGATCAGTAGCTTCTCTCGCAACAACTGAGAGTTAGTAGATTCAAACTCAAATTTCAAACAAAAAGCCTCATCAAATTTGATGAGGCTTTTTTCTTTGAAAAAATATTTAATTAAAAATTACTCCGTTTTTATATCAATATTTTCGTCATCAATTGAATTTTCAGAAGTTTTTTCTAATTCGCTAGTTGGGATGATTTCAGGTTCAGGAGTTATTTCAGGTTCAAGAGTTTTCTCAGGTTCAGGAGTTTGCTCAGGTTCAGGAGTTATCTCAGGTTCAGGAGTTATTTCAGGTTCAGGAGTTATCTCAGGTTCAGGAGTTTCCTCAGGTTCAGGAGTTGCCTCAGGTTCAGGAGTTGCCTCAGGTTGCGACTCTGTTGATTCATCTTTCAGCTGAGTTGGTCCTTGATCTAATTTTGATTGAATTAAATCTTTAACTATCAAAAAAAGCTTTTTAAAATTCGAGAAGAGCTCTTTAAAATTTTCATATATGTTTTTGAGAGTACTTTTGATCTCTTGAGCTTTCTCCCCTTTATTCAAAAAAAGCAAGGCGGAAATTACTGATACTGAGATTAATATGAAAATAAATAGTGCACCCATTTTTTTTATCAGTTAGATATCATTAAGATCGCTCTTATTTGTGTTGCTATCAAGTGTTTATTTACATTGAACAACGAAAATAGCCTTTATTTCTTAAATAAAGCTCTTAAAAGTATTTAAATTTTTTATGAATACAACCAAGCTTACTGTTTTTTTTGATGGAGGATGCCCCTTATGCAAAAGAGAGGTTGATTTCTTGCAATCAAGAAATCAAAAGGGATAACTAAGTTTTATTGACATAAATACTTCTGATTTTTATTTAGATCTTAAATATGAAGTTACCTATAAACAAGCTATGGAGAGAATACATGCTTTGAAAAGTGATGGTTCAATAATTAAGGATATTAAGGTTTTTCAAGAGGCTTATACTTTGATTGGCTTAGGTTGGATTTATGCCCCAACAAAATTGCCCATTTTCTATAAATTTATTGAGTTTATTTATGGGATATGGGCAAAATACAGATTAAAATTAACTTTTCGACGTTCTATTGAGAAATTATGTACTGAAAAGGGTTGTGAACTCTCTTATTTAAATGAATAGTTGGTAGATTCAATTAAAATATTTTCAACAATTATTACAAAAGATAATAAATTTACTATCCAAATGTTGAACCATTGAATCCCCAATTTGAGGCTTTAACGTCGAAAAATTCAATATAAATTCTATTCGTATTTATATTGGTTTTAGATGCAATTAACTCGCACAAAGCCTTGCTCATCGAGGAAGGCTTTAGTGAGCCAATTGATTGAACCTTGATAAAACAGCATGGTTCAACGGATCCAGCAAATGTCATCTTTGCATCTCTTTGGATCATTGTCATTACGTAATTTTCTGGTTTTCCGGTTAAATCAGCAATCATTTTTGAAATATCTTTTTGGAGCAAATCATCATTTTCTACAACACTTTTGGAGGATGTGATGATTTGAATGAATGGCATAAGTGAATCAGTCTTTGTCAGATATTAATACTTGAATGGGAGATTGATTTTTAAAAAGATAGAAAGATCTAGGCATCCTTTCTCCAAAATTATCAACAGAAATATTTTTCAAATCTTAAATAAATAGAAAGATCCTGTTAATTCTCCTGTTAGAACCTCATTATTTCTGTTTTTCCTGTAATTTAGTTTGGTCTTTCTTAGAAAAATGAACCAGAATTTTCAAGCAATTGTTCAAAACAGAATAGATGAAAATACTTCGAATGATCAGACCTTTTTGCTCGGTGGTGTTTTGATATTATTTAATTTGTTTGTCATGTTATTTGTAGGTCTATATTGGATGAACCCAGTAATGCATGAATTTATCTCTGGAAGACCTCTTTTGTAATAACCAGTAGATAATCACTCTTACATTAATTTGTCTTATCAATGTACATAAAATTCTTTAATAGGAGAGATAATTGCATTAATCAGGTGGGTTATCATTTTT
Organism: Prochlorococcus sp. AG-402-B05; assembly: GCA_003279635.1. GTDB lineage: Bacteria > Cyanobacteriota > Cyanobacteriia > PCC-6307 > Cyanobiaceae > Prochlorococcus_B. Next base: position 18,403 of record QCHK01000020.1, read on the forward strand.
ACTCATGAAATTTGATCTTCTTTTTTCAAAAATTATCAAATATGTACTCAGCTTTTTAATCATATTTTTTGGTGTGAATCCAGTATTTGCTGGTGCCAATGTGGCAGTTAAGGGTGAAGGAGACGAAGTTCCAAGTTATGTTCGTTCTGATATCACTGGATTCGATTTTCATGGTGAAGACTTACATCTTTCCTCCATCGCTGGTGCAATGGCAAGAGATGCTGATTTCAGTAACGTCGATCTTCATGGAACAACACTAACTTTGTCAGACCTCAAAGGTTCCAACCTTAATGGTGTAGATCTTACTGATACTCTTTCGGACAGGGTTAATTTTCAGAAGACCGATCTTAGAAATTCCATTTTAGTAAATATGATTGCATCAGGTAGCAGTTTTGCTGGTGCTCAAATTGAAGGAGCTGATTTTACATTTGCGATTCTTGATAGTGAAGATCAAAGAAATCTCTGTAAAATAGCTGAAGGTGTGAATCCAACTACAGGAGTTTCTACTAGGGCTAGTCTTGAATGTAAAGGAGATAAACCTTCTATACCTGCAGCGTGAAATCTAAGAATCGATTGAAATTATTTGTTAATAAAAAAGAGACTTGATTTATTGTGAAGAATTTTTGGCCACATCGATCTAGGGCAAAAGGCTTCTCTATTAAAAACCTTGCTAGTTAATATCGTTTAAACATCTCCAGCTCCTGCGTTTCTTTAAATGAGCCTTCAAATCAACTTATTGTTGAAAGTAATTTAATATCTATGAAAGTAGAAGGTGGAAAGAACTCGATTGCTAATCTATCTATCAAAAAAATACATTGGGCGAATAGGGATTTTTCAGAATATAAGGAGGTTGCTTGAATTTTATTTTTTTGAAGAAATATTTTTTGTAAGAGGAATTGTTGATAAAACAAAAGACACTACGAAAAATACTGTAATAGCAACAAGGCTCCAATAAGTTAGATTAGATAGCTCTAATTCACCAAATGAGACTGTTAGGTAAAAATTCAATTTACTCAAGATTTATCTTTTTTATTTTAGCAATAATTAGATTTTTTTTTTATTATTTTTCGTCTTTCAAGATTTAAACATATTTTTTCTTTCCATCTCCACTTATCTTGTAAATACCTCCTTTTGGTCCAACAAATAGCATTTCGCCATTAATTTTTGATTTACCAAATTTACTTAATCTAGATCTATGAATATCTGCTTTTTCTCTTAGCTCAACCTCTGAATACCATGTACCCAAAGGGATGTTTTTGCAAGGATCAAGTAAAAGAGAATTTGTAAATTCTTCAGATATCCTTTTTCGACGAACATTGATATTCTTGAACCTTTTCTTGAATCTTTCTATTAAAGTCTTTCTATTCGAAAATTTTTTTCTCTTTTTTAAAGTTAAGAATATACAAAAAAAGAGTACTATTATTAATATTGGAATCAATTTCACTATTAAGTAAGTATGATCTTATCTAATTAAAGCAACTTCTAGGAATAAAGCCAGTTAATTGATGATTTTCAAATTGAGTTGTCTTGAATTTGTTTTTTTATTTTCTCTTGATTATCAAGTCGAAACCTAGATCTGTATTCTTTGAAAGTATTTCTTTTTTTAAAATACCTTTTTTAAATAAACCTATAATGGTTATTATTGACTCAATAAAAAGAGAAATAATTGAAAAAATTAGAATTATAAAATTATTAGTAATAGAATTATGATTGTTTTTTTTTGAATCTTTATACTCTTGCTTTTTCATTTTAGTAAGGCCCGTAATGAGTTGAGCATTCAGCACCACAATATGCACCTATATTAATCGCTTTCTCTAAATTTAGTTTTGCTGAGAGTGCAGTAGTAACAGCCCCCGCGAAACTGTCCCCGCAACCATAGGTATCTATTTCTTTAGAACTAGGCTTAATGGGTTTGTATTTAATATTTTCAGGAAAAATTGTTCCACCTGATTCACCTTTTGTTGAAATGTATATGTCTGGTTTAGGTTCAAGTTCTTCGTAATTTATTTTTTCACCAGGATCAAGACCACTGCCAATCAATGCATTGAGTTTTACTTTTGAATTCTTTAGGGTTTGTTGACCTGTTCTGGGAGTTGCAGAAAGGAATTTAGCTTTCCTGGCAAATTTTATTCCTTCTTTGTCTGTAGCGGTAACAAAAACACCATCGTAATTTTTCATATCACTCCAAGGTAGATCATCAGAACCGATTGGCTGTAATCTTTCTCCAATAACTGTAATTGCTCTCTCTCCATCTTTGCTGATTAGGCTAATACCTTTTCTAGTTGGTTTCTCACGCCAAGCTACTTTTAAATTTAAACCAAGTTTAGTGAGTCTTTCGTAGCATTTTTCACCATAATTGTCTTTGCCTAATGATGTGATTAAGTCAACAGGGTTATTTATTAGCTTTGCCATCTGAACAGCTGCGACTGCCGCACCCCCTGCTGCTTCTTCAAAGCAATCTTTTGCATGCGAAATTTCTCCCGCTAATGGGAGCTGATCAACCTTTAAAAATGTTACCCATTCAACATGACCGATCACCGCTAATTTAAGGTTAGGAAGGCCAAGTATTTCTTTTTTTGTGTCAATTTTCATTCTTGATTAACTATGTTATTTCTAATATAATTAGTTATGTTCATAGGTAAACTATGAAATTTATTTAGTCATGAAATAGACAAGCTTTATAATAGTTCTGATATATTAGTTCTTATTAAATAAAGATTTATCATGATTAGACAGATTGAATGGTTGAAATGGGTTTATTTGTTTTTGGCTATATTAGGAGCTGTTTTACCTACACTTGCAAATATTGAATTTGTAAAAAGCTATGGACCTGCTTTTGATATTCAATTATTTATAGAGTTAGCTAATAATAATCCAGCGGCCCAGTCTCTGTCTCGAGATCTTTTTATAGGCTCATCAGCTGTATTAGTTTGGATAATTTCCGAATCAAAGAGACTAGAGATGAAAAATCTATGGATTGTAATATTAACAACATTTACTATCGCATTTGCTTTTTCAGCTCCTCTGTTTTTATTTCTGAGGGAATTAAGAATTGAAGAAATGAATAGAAATTAAATTATTTAAAAATTAGATAATTTATTTAATAATCTTACAAATAGGTAGTAAAATTATACAAATAAGACTAGCAATCAACCATAATGGAAAAGCTGTATTATATATATCAATTAATTTGCCAGCCATCCAAGGCAATGTTAAAGAACTAATGCCAAAACATTGAGAATATAAGGCTATTGCTGAACCTTGATATTTAATTGGAGCAGAATTTATAATTGCATCTGAAGCAGATGGTAGAAATATACATAGAGATATTGTTAGTGGTATGAAAGCTATAAGAATTGAAAGATATCCGTCAAGTAAGAAATTTGAAAGTGATAAAAAAATAAAACCTATGAGTAGCGATATTAAGCATAATCTGAATTTAAAAGGTGAATCTTTATTCCTTAATGTATAACCAACTGGCCATTGAAAAAAAGCAAGTAAAATTAGTTTAATTGTTAATAATGTAGCTACTTTTTGGTCTGTGAATGGCGGCCTTATTATACCTCCTTTCGCTAAATCTATCGGAAGTATGCTTTGCAATAAACTCATTATTCCTGTTACAAATAGAGTTATTAATAATAAAGGTAATAAATTTATTATCCATTTTAGATTATATCTTTTTTCTAAAGATTTATATTTAACTTCTAAATTGTCTTTGATCTTGAAAGCGATTTTGTTTCTACTTATGCCTAGCTTATTTAATAATATAATTAATACATATAACATGCATAAAATATCTATTAAATATATTATTCTTGTGAATTCAAAATAAGATCCTACAGTACCTAGCAAGACTCCTAATGTGACTCCAATTGCATCAGCACTTCTTGCAAGTGAATAACCTTCACTTGATTTTATTTTGGTATTGCAATTTAGTGGAACAGCTAATTCTGCAGAAGGCCAATATATTCCAGCAGCAGCTCCTAAGAAAAACTGACCATAAAGGAAAGCTAAGAAATTTTGCGAATAAAAAAGTATAAAATCCGATAAAATTGCAAATAAACATGCAACTTTAATTGCTTTAATAGAGCTAAATTTTTTGTCAAGTAAATATCCTGTTCCAAATCTTGTCGTTATTCCAGCAAATGCAGCTGTGGTTATTCCTCTGCCGATTTGCTCTGCTGAAAACCCTAAACTATTGAAAATTATCGGACTTAAATACAATACCCCTCCTGCTCCTAATGCTGTCCATAAACGAGCTTTTATGATTAGTCTTAGTGATACAGGGAATTTCTCCCAATAATTTCTAACGCTGGAAGTTGAGAACAAATTCATTCATTAAAAAATTAGTTGTTCTTGGAACAGTTGGAAGCTTACTAGCTCCTTATTGTTTTTATCCAAAACTTCAGGCAGCAGATAGATTTGAAATTCATTTGGATGGAATGTCTATCCCAATTTCGATAAAAGAATTGATTGATTGGAGTAAAGGTGCAGAGGAAAAAAATTCAGAATTAGCTAGCTGGCTTAATTTACTTGGCTTTAAGGAAAGGAAAGGTTTAGCAAGGTTTTTAAGTACACCGTTGGTGAGAGATAAAAGTATGGCAAGACAAATTTTGAGAAGTTGGTCAGGACGAAAATTGCTTGGTGAAGTAAGTGATCTAATACTTATGGATGAAGACAGCTCTGGCGAAAGTGTTCTCAATACCCTAGAAAAACTTTTAAATGAAAAAGATGAGGTGACAACTTTTGATCTTCTCAATTCTCTCTCTGTTAAAGCAATTCACATTGATTTGGATGGGTGGATTGAAGTAGCTAATAATTGGAGAAGTGAATTAAACAAACAACAGAAACTCATAACTGATTTAGTCTCAATTAATGATTTATCAGTTAAGAGAGAGGAAATGAATGTTTTACCTCTTGAAATAAAAGAAACCGAATATGAATTGATTTCCTTAACTGTTTCTCATCGAAAAGAGCCTTTGATTTTAGAGGTTTGGAACCCATCTTTTAGGAAGAAAAATAGAAAAAATTGGGTTCTTTTAATGCCTGGTTTAGGAGGAGATCGTAATCATTTTAATTGGCTTGCAAGAAGTCTTAGTCACAATGGTTGGCCTGTTGTTGTCTTGGATCATCCAGGTAGTGACTCATTAGCATTGGAAGCCTTGGTAAAAGGAAAACTACCTCTACCAGGTGCTGAAATAATCCCTGATCGTTTGAACGATATAGATAGCATCCTCAAGGCAAGAAAATCAGGAGCAATTGATTTATCGGCAGAGAATGTTGTCTTGATGGGACATTCGTTAGGAGCTCTCACAGCTATTTTGGCTTCAGGAGTTAAAATAGAGGATAAGCTTGAAAATAGATGTCAGAAGGTACTTGATAATCTTTCTCTTTCTAATTTATCTTCACTTTTACAATGTCAACTAATAGATATTACTTTGTCAGATACTAAAGGTATAGAAAATCTTTCAGCTATTGTTGGTATGAACAGTTTTGGGAGTTTTTTGTGGCCAAATAATTTAGAAAATAAAATAAATATTCCTCTTTTCCTCACAGGAGGAACTTTTGATTTAGTTACTCCATCTATTAGTGAACAACTAGGATTAATGCTTGCTTTAAGTTCAAGCCCATTAAGTAGAGTCCTTTTAATTGAGAGAGCTAGCCATTTTTCACCTATTAGAGTAGAGGGACAAATGAATCAGTCTAAAGGTAAGGATTTATTTAATCTCGGAGAATCAATAGTTGGATATCATCCACTTTCTGTTCAGAGCTTATTAGCTTTTGAGATCATCAACTTTCTAGAAAAATTAGAAGAGAATAAAACAGTCCCTTTGAATACGAATTTAACTAAAGGCGAGCTTAAATTTCATATTTTAGACAGTAATATAATTGAACAACTTATCAATATTCAATAACTAACCCTTGGATCAATATATGCAATAGCGATATCTATGCAAACACTAATCATTACAACAAGGCTAGATATTACAACAACTATTCCTTGCACAAGAGGATAATCTCTCTGATTTATAGCTTCTTGAAGTCCAAGAGCTATTCCAGGCCATGAGAATGTTATTTCAATTAAAAGTGCTCCACCAACTAAAGAAGAAACTGTTAAGCCAGTAATTGTCAATATTGGGAGCAGAGTATTTGGCAAGGCATGTTTAACTAATACTCTGGTGTTATTTATACCTCTACTTTTAGCGGCTTCAATGTAATCTTTTTTTAATACTTCTTCTAGATTTAATTTTAATGCTCGACTGAATATTCCGCTTAATAAGATCCCTAGAGTGACGGAGGGTAATATTAAATGTTGAATAGAACTAAAAATGATTTCAACGTTTTTATCTAAAATACTATCTAAAAGTAAGAAACCAGTGATTGAAGGCGGAGGAATAGCTCCGGGAGGTAATCTTCCACCAATGGGTAACCAACCTAAAAAAACAGCGAAGATAATTTGAATTAACATTGCTGCCCAGAAAGGGGGGAGAGCATAGGTACCAATGCCAAAAATCCTTCCTGAAAAATCTATTTTGCTTTCTGGCTTAACTGCTCCTAAAAAACCAATTAAATAACCTACTAATGATGCTATTAATATTGAAAATATAGCTAATTCCAAACTTGCTGGAAGAGCCTTTGAAATAATTACTTTTACAGGTTCTTGTGTGTTTAATGAGATTCCTAAATTTCCATGAATTAATTGATTTAAATATTCAATATAT
>QCHK01000021.1 GCA_003279635.1 Prochlorococcus sp. AG-402-B05
ATGGTTCAAAGGGCAAAGGAATTGGGGATGCCAGCTCTGGCTCTGACTGATCATGGAGTAATGTATGGCGCGATCGAATTATTGAAGTTATGTAAGGCCGCGAATATAAAGCCAATTATTGGGAATGAGATGTACGTTATAAATGGTTCAATTGATGACCCTCAGCCCAAAAAGGAAAAAAGATATCATCTTGTTGTCGTAGCTAAAAACCAAATTGGTTATGAAAATCTCGTAAAGTTAACTACGCTTAGTCATTTAAACGGTGTTAGAGGAAGAGGGATATTTTCAAGACCTTGCATAGATAAGTATTTATTCAAAAAATATAGCGAGGGATTGATTTGTTCAACAGCTTGCTTAGGTGGTGAAATTCCACAAGCGATTTTAAAAGGAAGAAATGACGTTGCTAGAGAAGTAGCAGCTTGGTATAAAGAGGTGTTGGGTGATGATTTTTATCTTGAAATTCAAGACCATGGATCAATTGAGGATAGAATTGTTAATAGTGAAATAGTTAAAATATCCGAAGAACTTGATATCCAAATCATCGCTACCAATGATGCACATTATGTATCAAAGAATGATATTGAAGCTCATGATGCATTGATTTGTGTTTTGACTGGAAAACTAATAAGTGATCACAAGAGATTAAGATATACAGGGACTGAATATATTAAATCTGAGGAGGAAATGAGAAGTTTATTTACTGATCATTTAGACAAGCATGTCATAAATAGTGCAATAGAAAATACAGTTAAACTATCAAATAAGGTTGAAGAATATACGATATTAGGGACTTATAAGATGCCTAATTTTCCTATACCTGATGGTTATCAACCAATAGAATATCTTAAAGAGATAACTATCAACGGTTTGAAAGAAATTTTAGATATTACTAAATTGGAACATTTTCCAATCGAATATAAAGAACGACTTGATTATGAGTTAAAAGTAATAGAACAAATGGGCTTCCCAACCTATTTTCTTGTTGTGTGGGATTATATAAGATTTGCAAGAGAGCAAAATATTCCTGTAGGTCCAGGTAGAGGTTCAGCAGCAGGCTCTTTAGTCGCTTTTTCTCTTCACATAACAAATATTGATCCAGTAGAAAATGGTTTGTTGTTTGAAAGATTTCTCAATCCTGAGAGAAAGTCAATGCCTGATATTGACACTGATTTTTGTATTGAAAGGCGTGGCGAAGTTATAGATTATGTAACTAAAAAGTATGGTGAAGATAAAGTTGCACAGATAATTACATTTAACAGAATGACATCTAAGGCTGTTTTGAAAGATGTTGCCCGAGTACTTGATATTCCCTATGGAGATGCAGACCGCTTAGCGAAATTAATTCCAGTTGTAAGGGGTAAGCCTGCAAAATTGTCAGCCATGATTTCAACAGAATCGCCCAATAAAGAATTTTATGAAAAATACAACAATGATTCAAAAGTAAAGAAATGGGTTGATATGGCAATGAGGATAGAAGGGACAAATAAGACTTTTGGTGTTCATGCAGCAGGTGTGGTTATTGCGGCTAATTCACTTGATAATTTAGTTCCTCTTCAAAGAAACAATGATGGACAAATAATTACTCAATATTTTATGGAAGATATTGAATCACTCGGTCTTTTGAAGATGGACTTTTTAGGACTTAGAAATCTTACAATGATCGAAAAGACAATTAATTTAGTTGAGAAATCAATTGGTAAGAGATTAGATCCTGATTCTTTGCCTTTTACAGATGAAAAAACATTCGAACTACTTTCCAAGGGTGATTTAGAAGGAATTTTCCAACTTGAATCTAGTGGAATGAGACAAATAGTAAAAGATCTAAAGCCCTCATCTCTTGAGGATATTTCTTCAATTCTTGCTCTTTATCGTCCAGGTCCTCTTGATGCAGGATTGATTCCTAAATTTATAAACAGAAAACATGGGAAGGAGAGTATTGATTTTCAACATCAATCACTTGAGCCAATTTTAAGTGAGACTTATGGAATCATGGTTTATCAAGAGCAGATCATGAAGATTGCACAGGATTTAGCCGGATATTCACTTGGGCAAGCAGATTTATTGAGAAGGGCAATGGGTAAGAAAAAAGTATCCGAGATGCAGCGCCATAGAACGCTCTTTGTTGATGGAGCTGTTGAAAATGGTGTCACAGATGTCATCGCTGAACAGTTATTTGATCAAATGGTTTTATTTGCTGAATACTGCTTTAACAAAAGTCATTCAACTGCTTATGGAGCGGTTACTTATCAGACTGCTTATTTAAAAGCACATTATCCTGTCGCTTATATGGCGGCATTGCTTACTGTTAATGCTGGATCGGCTGACAAGATTCAAAGATATATTTCCAACTGTAATTCAATGGGCATAAACGTAATGCCTCCAAATATCAATACCTCTGGTGTTGATTTCACTCCAAAAGATAATTCAATTCTTTTTGGTTTTTCGGCTGTCAAAAATTTAGGTGATGGTGCAATTAGAAAAATTATCACCTCTAGAGATGAAGATGGCGAATTTACTTCTTTAGCACAATTCTGTGATCGAATTTCACTTGGTTCCGTTAACCGAAGAGGACTTGAGGCGTTGATACATAGTGGAGCGCTTGATTGTCTTGAAAAAAATGCAAATCGCGCTCAGCTTATTGCTGATTTGGATTTAACTATTGAATGGGCTTCTTCTAGAGCAAAAGATAGAACGAGCGGTCAAGGTAATCTCTTCGATTTATCTAATTCCACAAATAATGAATCATCACCGACTGATGATTATTCATCAGCTCCAAAGGCGAAAGAAGTCCAAGAGTATCTTCCTTCAGACAAACTTAAATTAGAAAAAGAGCATGTTGGATTCTATCTATCTGATCATCCTTTGAAGCAACTTTCAGAACCAGCAAAATTGATTGCTCCTATCAGCCTTAGTTCTTTAGAAGATCAAAAAGATAAGTCAAAGGTTAGTGTTATTGCAATGATTCCAGAGATGAGAGAAGTCACAACTAGAAAAGGTGACAGGATGGCAATTATTCAACTAGAGGATTTAACTGGTTCTTGTGATGCTGTTGTTTTCCCAAAAAGCTATGAACGATTATCAGATCATTTGATGGTTGAAACGAGGTTATTGATATGGGGCAGCGTAGACAAGAGAGATGAAACTGTTCAATTGCTTATTGATGATTGTCGTGAAATTGATGACTTAAGATTTCTCTTGATTGATCTTCGTCCTGATCAAGCTATAGATATAAATATTCAGCATAAATTAAGAGAATGCCTTTCTAAAAACAGACCTAACAGAAATGAATTAGGTGTACGTATCCCAGTAGTAGCATGTCTAAAGGACAAAACTAATACTAGGTATGTAAGGTTGGGCGATCAATTTTGTGTTAAGGATGCTGACCTGGCTTTGGAGGCACTATCTAAGAATTCCTTCATTGCAAGATCAAGTAAAAGCCTTGTAATTTAAACTTATTTTCAACTTGAAATATCTTTTTGACTTGTTTTGAATGCATCTTTCATCCTATTGATGTTTGGCTTTATGTTTTCAAAACCAAGAAAACTTCCAGTATTTAAATCCCAACTAGCTGAGAGTATTCCATAACTTAATCCTAATAAACCTATAAGGAAACAAAGCGCTGAACTTACAAGAGTGACTGTTGGAGATATTTCGGCAATACCTTTGCTTATTAAAAAATAACTTCCAATAAATACTCCCATGCCACTTAGGGTTGGAATGCCTGTCGTAAAAGCTATTCTTCTTGCCATTCTATTTGCAACATAGCTTGGTATTCCTGATTTTTTGCTACTACTTTTTGAAGATTTCTTTGAAACTATTTTTGGAGCTGAGTTATTGCTGGAGAATCCTATTTTTACTTCTTTAGGTTGGTCCTTTTTGTTTTTCTTTGAACCTTTCATTAGCTTCTAGCAATCTAGTACCAGCCATTATCCTCTAATAGCTAATTTTTCAATGAGCTCTGTATATCTTTTTTCACTTTTAGAACGTACATAACCTAAAAGTCTTTTTCTCTGCCCAATCATTTTGAGCAATCCTTGTCTTGAGGAGAAATCATGGATATTGCCTTGAAGATGTGTGCTTAATTTTGAGATCCTTGTGGTAAGCATCGCAACTTGAACTTCTGCTGAGCCAGTATCAGTTGGATGTACTTGATGTGTGTTGATTAGATTTTGTTTCTCTTCTGTGCCAAGTGACATTTGTTTAGCTTTTCTTATTCATGAATTCTAATTTAATCCCTAGCCTTCTATCAAGTACTCTTTTCACTTAATTTCATAAGAATCTCTTTGAGATGTTTATCCATTAGCTCTGCTTTTTCTTCTGCAGATGAAGAATTCAATAACAAAGAATTTTCTTTTTCATTGATTGTGATTATTTTAATTGATTCTTTTATTTCATTATCTACATAGCCAAGTGAATTTAGAATTAAATATATTTCATCAATATATTTGGAGAATTGATTAGCCTCTATGTCATTTTTGTTTTTATGAATTGTTTTATCATTATCTGTAAATCTTTGGAGTTTATTTCTAAGCTCAACTATTAATCTCTCTGCGATTCTTTTACCTATGCCTTGGGTTTTTGTTAATAAATTAGATTCTTTATTTTCTATTGCATTAACTAATTGAGGAACTTCAAATTCCTCTAACATAGCCATACCTATTTGGGGGCCTATTCCATTTACACTGATGATTTCTCGAAATAGATCTCTTTGATTAACCTCTATAAAACCATATAAACTTGTTCCATCTTCACGATTTATTTGATGAATCCATAATTCAAACTCATTTAAAACTTCAGCTTTATCTATTTGTTTTGGTAATAGTTGTATTTCATAGCCAACACCACCAACATTTAGAACGACTCCTTTTCTTGAGGATATTTTCCAAGTATGAACTTTTTCGCCTTTTAACCAGCTAATCATTATTTATTTTGATTAAATTTTTGAAAATATAAAATATTCTCAACCACCATCAATCTGACATCCAACCATTGACCCTCCTACCAAACCAGCAGGAATTGCCCACCAACGATCTTTTCCTCTGGATATTGCTGTAGCTAAGCCAGCGCCTAAAATCCCTCCTGCAATTTTGCCTTCAGAGCAATCATTGTTATCGAATGTTAATCCAGCACCTGGGCAAGGAACTTCAACTGTTTCCTCCCATTTTTTGACATATCCAGGATCTTTTCTTGTCCCTGGAATATATTCTTCTCTATATTCGTTTCTCGTGCAAGTTTTACTAGAAGAGTAGCCTCGCTGATATTCATCTGCATGAATCGATGTTGATCCAGTGCAAATAAAAACTATTGAAAAAATTAAAGATTTACAATTCATATTTTTGATTGTGTTCTCTTGGATGCACTAATACTAATAATAGTAGAAATAAGAACGCAAAATCCACCTAAGTATATTGAACTTGTTATTTTTTCTTGAAATATCACTACTCCCCATATACTTGCAAATATAACTTGTGAATAATTTAGTGAAGTTGCTTGGCCAGCTGGTAGTAGTCTTAATCCCTCTGTTATACAGAGTTGTCCAATCTGTGTAAAAATACCAATACCTATTATCCAGAACCAATCTGTATCAGAAGGTAATACAAAATCATTAATAATAAAAGGAATAGATAAGGGGATAGAGACCAAAGGAAAGTAGTAAATAATTACAAGAGGGTGTTCTTTGGAAGAAAGCTTTCTTACACATATATATGCCAATGATGTCATCAGTGCACCAACTATTGCAATGATTATTGCTAATATTGTCTCTTGAATATTACTGTTGCTGGTGAATTCCGGCTGACTAACTAAAACAATTCCTATCCAACCAATAATGATTGAATATACTATTCTTCTTAATATAAATTCCTTTAAAATTATGTAAGCACATATCACTGTAAAAGTTGGATAAATGTATTGTATTACTGTTGCTGTTGCAATAGGTAATATTGTAAGAGCTTTGAAAATACAAAATAGTGCAACTGTTCCTAGTAAACCCCTTATAATTAATAATCTTTTCTGATATCCCCAAGGGTTAATGTTATTTTTGTATAAGTAAAATCTTGTTATTATTATACTTATTGTAGCTCGAGCAAATACAAGTTCTGAAATAGGGATCCTTCCCCCAATCGCCTTCACACAAACAGTCATAAGGCTAAATGCAAAGCCGCTTCCTATTAAAAATCTGATCCCTTTAAAATTTTTTTCTATATTTAATTTATTGGTAAGTAGTTTTTCTCTCAATTCCTAAATCTCTTAACTAAATATTTAAATATCAATTAAAATTATCATATGGCTTCTGCTCGACTACATCCTAAGACAATTGAGTCTGTAAAAGAGCGCGTAGATATTGTTGATGTTGTTGGTGAACACGTCGTTTTAAAGAAAAAAGGTAAAGAATATGTTGGAATATGTCCTTTTCATGATGATAGTAAACCTTCAATGTCAGTAATTCCTGGCAAGCAATTTTATTATTGTTTTTCATGTGGAGCTGGTGGAAATGCAATTAAATTCTTAATGGAGTTTCAGAGACAAAGTTTTAGTGATGTTGTTCTTGAGCTGGCTAAGAAATATCAAGTACCAATTGATACGTTTGAAGGACCTCAACAGGAAAGACTCAAGCAACAGCTTTCACGTAGAGATACCCTTTATCGTGTTTTAAAAACCGCTACTGGTTGGTTTAGAAATCAATTGAATTCTCCATGTGGAGAAAATGCACTTAATTACCTTAAGAATAAGCGTAATTTAAGTGATGGAACTTTAATCAATTTTGAACTTGGTTTTGCTCCAGATAATTGGGATTCACTACTTAAATATTTTGTAGACATAGAAAAAGTCAGTGTTGAAATCCTTGAATCGGCGGGATTGATTGTTCCTCGAAAGGGTGGTAATGGTTTCTATGACAGATTTCGCAATCGAATAATTGTTCCTATTCACGACAGGCAAAAAAGAGTTATTGGTTTCGGCGGACGAAGTCTTGATGGTTCAGAACCTAAGTATTTAAATTCACCTGAGACTGAAATCTTTGAAAAAGGAAAAAATCTTTTTGGTTTTGATAAATCCACACTTTCCATTAGGAAAAAAGATTATGCAGTTGTTGTAGAGGGATATTTTGATGTGATGGCACTTCATGATTCGGGTATTACAAATGTTGTCGCTTCTTTAGGAACAGCATTAAGTCGCAATCAAATAACGCTTCTTTCTCGTGCCACCGATAGTAAAAAGATCCTCTTAAATTTTGACTCAGATAATGCTGGAATTCGTGCGGCTAATAGAGCCATTAGTGAAGTAGAAAACCTTGCTATTCAAGGTCAACTAGATTTACGAGTCCTTCAATTACCTTCAGGTAAAGATCCAGATGAATTTCTTAAGGATAATTCTCCATCCGAATATGAAGCATTAGCGGCAAAATCACCTCTTTGGATGGATTGGCAAATTGATCAATCATTGAAGGATTTAGATTTAAGTAAATCTGATCAATTTCAGCAAGCCGTTAGCAGATTAGTATGTCTCCTTGGAAAGCTTCCTCAAACTGCAATAAGAACTCATTATCTACAGAAGGTTGCTCAGCGTCTTAGTGGAGGTCAAGGTAGATTCGCTCTACAACTAGAGGAGGATTTACGTAATCAAATAAGTGGTCAAAGATGGCACGGTCGATCGAAAAAACTTGATAAGCCTCAAGAAATTAGTCTCAGAGAAAGAAGTGAGGCAGATATACTTTTTACTTATATTCACTGTCCTAATTACAGATCTTTTATTCGTTATGAACTTCGCTTAAGGGATATTGATGATTTTGCGATTAATCATCATCGTGCAATATGGTCTACAATAAGTAACATTGAGGAAAATATGTTTGGTCCTGAAATTGTTGAGAAGATTAATCGTTTTAATGATTCTAATAATATTTTAGCTGATGTTGATTTAATTAAAATGTTGTTAGATAATTTCCTATCCAGTGATAATGAGCATCTTCCTAAACTTACTCCTTTACTAGATGTTAATGAACTTCGTTTGGCAACATTAAATGACCCCGAGTCGCTCATCCGTGGGGCTCTGGCTGCTCTTGAAAAGCAAAAATCCTTAAAACGTTGTAGACATTTAATTGATGCATGGAGTTCACAGAGATTGCAAACTCTTGAGAACTGTATAGCCTCTCTTATTGTTCAGGAAAAATCTGAGTCTAGCGATTCATCTGATATGGAACAGAGAGTTATTAGCATGTTTGAAGACTTAAATAATGATGCTATTAATTTTCAACAACTTTATTACGCGGAAAGAAAACACATACTAAATCTAGATCAACAGAGATGTTATAAATAATTTTATATAGTTTTTATCAATGAAAAATATCTCACCTTTTAATTTGGATCAATGTTCTTTATCTAATGATCTATGGCCCGATTTTATCAATAAAATTGGTCTTATTAAGGCAAATTTTGCTGTACGACAATCTCTCGATCTTCAGAGAATGCAGGGATCGACTTCCACTCTACCTGTACTTATTCTTGAAACATGTGGAACTGCTTTGGTGAATTCTGAAGCCGTTAAGACTTGTATTGGTCTTTCATATTTGGAGCAAGGAATGGTTTTAATTTTCAGTAGTAAATTAAACGCTATTCAGTTACTTAGAGACAATTAATAAAATATTATAGACAATATTTTATTAATTCATTTTTTACTAATCTTGGTTTATCTTCTAATATATATGCTTGTCTTTCTTTTTCTTCCTCTCTGGAAATTCTAATAGATCCATTAAAAGCATTGATCTTCGATGGATTCATTGATAGCTTTCTATCTATTTTTAATAACTTTCCATTATTGCACTCTTGTGCGACATGTACAGCTTCATGCCTTAAAGCTTTTTTTATATGTAAGGCTGTCCTTTCAAAGACATCCTTATTTTTCTTTCTTAGATGCGTATATCCTTCTCGCTTCTTTGCGTTATTTGTACAAATAATAATTTCCTTTCTTGCACGATTAAAAAAACCTACATAGTTCTCACCTAATAAACATAGTTTTGTATTTTCTTCTGTCTTATATCCCGCCTTTTCAATCATCCTTATTATTTCTACTTCTGTTCTATCTATAAATTCTATGAACTCCACTATATTTTTTTCTAGGACTTCTATTCTTTTAAATGTAGCATGACACTCAGTTTGAATTTTAATATGTAGCATCATTGTTAAATATTATACTAACTTCTAATTAGCATATATAGTTGGAATATTTTCTATATTTGTTGTTTTTATACTAGATAGATTTTTTCTTCGGGGTCTCCATTCTGTATCCATCATTGATGATCCCCAATTTATTGTATCTATACCATTTTTCAAATTAATATTATCTATTACATTATCCAGTCTCTGTAGATATAATTCTTCTTTAATATTCTGTGCATCAAATATTAGGTTTTGTTTATATTGATTGCTTTGAAGTTTATGCAATATTACACCTGCTTTTATAAATTTTTTATATGGTTTAAAAATTTCTTTTGTTAGTGATAGGCTTTTTTCAATCATGATCTTTGAGTTAGAAGTTGGAACGCTTATTTTTTCTGTTGCTTCACTCCTAAAAAAATCTTTTGAATGAGTATTTGTATTCGTAAAAACCGTAATAGCTGAAGATAATTGATTGTATTTTCGCAACTTAGCACTTGCAATTAAAACGTATTTAATAACTGCTTGGTTCAAATCATCTAAGCTATCTATGGGATATGAAAAACTCCTGCTTACGCAGATTTCTTTTCGATCTGATGAGTTCTCTTTTATAGGGATACAGAGGTTTCCTTTTAATTCATTTTGAATGCGTAGACCAACCACACCATACTTTCCTTTGATTTGGTCGCTTGACATATCTCTAAGTTCTCTTGCATTAGTTATACCTCTGTCTTTTAGCCATTTAGACATTCTTTTGCCGATACCCCAAACTTTATCTACATTAATTAGATCAAGATAATGATCTTTTTTTTCTACAAGACCTATATCAAATATACCTGAATTCGTTTGTATCTTTTTTGCTAGTTGATTAGAAATTTTTGATAGAACTTTTGTCTCACCAATACCAATAGATATTGGTATTCCTATGTTTTGATAAACCAAAGCCCTTAAATCTTTTCCCCATTTGTATAAGCACTTTTCTTTTGGACGTTTTATAGTTCCAAATGCTTCATCTATAGAGTAAATTTCCAGTTCTTCACAATTTTTTCTTAGTAGCTGCATTAATCGATTACTTATATCACCGTACAGTTCGTAATTTGAACTTCTCACATTTATATTTAATTGATTTAGTTTATTCTTTAACTTGAAATAAGGCTGTCCCATAGGAATTCCCATTCTTCTAGCCTCTGAACTGCGAGCTATTATACATCCATCATTATTAGAAAGTACTACTAATCCCTTTCCTTTTATGGAAGGATCGATCATTTGTTCACACGAAGCATAGAAATTATTCCCATCAATTTGAAGTATTACTTTGGACATAATTAGACTTTTGATTGTTGTAGTTCATGTATCGAATAAATCGCTACTCCCCATATTTGTATATCTATATATTCATATAAGTTTATTGCTGGATAATTTTCTTTATCTGCTTTCAGATAATAACTATCTTGCTTTTTGATAAGTCTTTTTAATGTGAATTCTCCATCCAAGAGAGCAACTACAATATGTCCAGGATTTGGATTTATACTGCGATCTATGATTAATAAATCGTTGTTATAAATTCCTGCGTTATTCATTGAATTACCGCTTACACGTAGAAAGAAGGTACTTATTGGATTCTTGATTAAGTATTTGTTTAGATCGATACCGAGCTCTATGTAGTCTTCCGCAGGGGAAGGAAAGCCTGCAGAAATTGTTTCTTTTACTAATGGAATTAATAGTGACGACAAGTCTTCTGTTGATGAAGAGCAAGGGCGACTTGAATCCATAGAACCAGATCAATACAATGCAGTATAGTACATTTGAACTATAATTGTCTCTTTGGGCCTGCTTATTCCTTGTGGTAAGGGCCTCCTTGGGTGATTGTTTTTGCGCGGTAGATCTGTTCTATTAGTAATAGGCGAGCTATTTCATGCGGAAAAGTTAGAGGTGAAAGACTTAATTGCCAAGAGGCTAAATTGTTAAGGGAAGAGGTAAGACCTGAAGCACCTCCAATAACAAAAGTAATATTTTGATTGTGAGAATTTAGAAGTTTTGTTGCTAGTTGTTTTGATGTAAATGATTGCCCATTTTCGTTAAGAGTTACGAGAAATTCATTTTTGCTGATAATTTCTTTGATCGTATGTTCTTCTTTTAATTGTGTGCTATCTTTAATTTCTTTAACTTCTAAACCAGGTAATCTTTTTAGATACATTTCTATACCTTCTTGAATCCACTTTTTTCTTATTTTTCCTATAGCAATGATTTTATAGTGTGAAAGATTAAGCATAATAATTTTTTTCTAATCGATATCATCTTCGAGTAGAAATTGTTGAAATTGTGTATATAGGTTTAGGGCATCTTCTGCTGAAAGATCTTTCGAATTTTCATTAATCTGTGAATCTGAATTGGAAGAAATTCTTATATTATTTGATTCAAGTTTTTTTAGTCTTTCTAATAAATGAGATGGTACGTTTCCATCTGGACTTATTTCCATTAACTCTCGAAAAAGTTGTTCAGGGTTGGTTTCGGTCTCAACAGGGTGTAATTTTTGATTTTTTGTCTCTTTGAGATTTTTTAATTCATTTGATTGAGGTTTTGATATCTCTTTGGGAAGTTTACGTCCTAGCTCTTTTAAGCGCTCAAGGCTATGGCTATCAAAAGTCATTTAAAAAAATGTATATTGATTGTAGATCTTCTTGTGAGTATATTTTAAATAATTTATTTTTATTTGAGCGAAATATGTGATCTTTTCTAATGTGGTTTGGAGTTTATGCGTATGGGTGGTTATAGCACTTTGAATGATTTTAGGCACATCCCAAGAAAACGCTTTGGACAACATTGGTTGAAAGATCAGGGCGTTTTGAATCAAATAGTCAAGGCGGCCGAATTGAATCCTGAAGATTGCGTATTAGAAGTTGGTCCTGGTAAAGGTGCTTTAACTGAAAAATTAATAGAATCCCAAGCGAGGTTTATCCAGGCAATTGAGTTAGATAGAGATTTAGTCATTGGTTTGAAAAAACGTTTTAGTCATCAAAATAAATTTAGTTTGAGAGAGGGAGATATCTTATCTGCCCCACTGGATGCTGAGAATGGGCTCACTATCAACAAAGTTGTAGCTAATATTCCATACAACATCACGGGTCCACTATTAAAAAGATTGATTGGCGAATTAAGAAAAGCGCCTGAAAATAGTTTTGAAACTTTAGTTTTACTTATGCAAAAAGAAGTTGCACAAAGACTTTTAGCTATACCTGGGACTAGTAATTTTAGTGCTTTAAGTGTTCGGATCCAGCTGCTAGCTAAATGTCAGGACGTATGTGATGTGCCTTCTAAATGTTTTCAACCAGCACCGAAGGTAGATTCCAAAGTAGTCATGATTAAGCCCTTTGTTTCAAGTGAGCCTGATTTTCATGAGATAGGGAATTTATTAGAGAAACTTTTGAAGCATGCTTTTGCTGGTAGAAGAAAGAAATTACGAAACACGATTGGAAGTTTTGTTACTTCCAACGAT
Source organism: Prochlorococcus sp. AG-402-B05 (assembly GCA_003279635.1). Lineage (GTDB taxonomy): Bacteria > Cyanobacteriota > Cyanobacteriia > PCC-6307 > Cyanobiaceae > Prochlorococcus_B. Next base: position 12,646 of record QCHK01000021.1, read on the forward strand.
CAGATAAAGGAATTTTTCGACTGCAGAGGTATTAGTCTTGATCAAAGACCACAGGAAATTTCACCTTCCAATTGGTTTGCCTTGGCAAAAGCTTTAAAAGAAACTTGTGTTATTGAAAATGGTCCCCTCCAAAGCAAATGATGATTTTCTTATTGCACAAGCACATGCAAAAATTAATCTACATTTAGAGGTTTTAGGTATTAGGAACGATGGCTTTCATGAATTAGCAATGGTCATGCAAAGTATTAATTTAAGTGATCAATTGAAGATGATAAATAGTTCAGATCATAATATTAATCTTAAATCTAATAATAACGAGATTAGTAATGGTGAGGATAATTTAATAATAAAAGCCGCAAAACTGTTGAGAAATAAAGTAGGAAATAATAGATTAGGTGTGGATATTGTACTTGAAAAAAATATTCCTATTGGTGCAGGATTAGCAGGAGGATCTACAGATGCAGCTGCAACATTAGTTGGTTTAAATAAACTCTGGAAATTAAATCTTAAGACTGAGGAATTAGAGGACTTATCAAAAGAAATAGGCTCAGATATCCCATTTTGCATATCAGGAGGTAGGCAGATATGTTTTGGCAGAGGTGAAATTTTAGAAAAATTAAAATATGATCGGTTTGATTTGGGTCTTATTTTGGTTAAAGACCCTTCAATTCAAGTTTCTACTCCAGTTGCATATAAATCATATAAAGAGAACTATGGTGATAGCTATCTTTTAGATAATAGGGATTTTGAAATCAAGAGAAACATCATCAGATCTAATGATTGGTCTGATCAGTCGTTTTTAGAAAATCGACAAAAAATACAAAATGATTTACAAAAAATCGTTCGCCCTATGACACCAGAAGTTGAAAAATCTTTAAATATATTGTCTCGTTTACCACATTCCCGCCTTGTTTCGATGAGTGGTTCTGGTCCAAGTTGTTTTGCATTATTTCAAAATTATAACCAAGCAAATAAAGTACTAAAAGAACATGTTAATGAATTTGAAAGAGCTGGTTTATCAGCTTGGGCATGCTCAATGAAGTCCAATGGAGTTAAATTAGAAAATGAATTCACCTAGTAATGGGTTTAAAAATGAATCTGATGAATTAGCTAATTCATCAGCAAGCATATTAGTTAACGCTAGTTCTGAACCAAAGAAAGGCCCCTTAAGCTTTCTCTCAGGGTCGATTACCAGTTTATCTTTTAGCTTGTTAAGCCTTTTTATTAGTAAAAAAATAGTTTTATATTTTTCTATTCATACTCCGAATTATTCTTCACCAATAGCCCAGAGTATAGCTTCGGGTTTTAAAACACTAATTATTGGAATTAGTTTTCTTGCAACTTTTACATTTGGGTTTATTGGACTTGGTTTGTTTTTAGTATTTATTCGAAGTTTGATTGAAGGCAACAAGGACAAAACTGACTAGCATTTAACTATTAAATTGTCATATTTAGATCTTTCTATGACTCTTCATGATTTAGGACTTCTCGTTTTATTACTCTCTCCTGGAATGTTGCTTTCCATATTGCTGTTATCGACTTTTGCAGCAGGTGGGTAATTAGGCACTGTTTGAGATAGTTTGGAATAACAAACCGGTAATCCGGACGATCTGTTAATTCTGTGAAAGGGACTCTTTTATTTAATGCTCTTCGTGAAGCAATTGATGAAGAAATGGACAGAGATCCTTTGGTCTGCGTAATGGGTGAGGACGTTGGACAATATGGCGGCTCTTATAAAGTTACAAAAGATTTGTATGAAAAATATGGAGAGTTCAGAGTCTTAGATACACCAATTGCTGAAAATAGTTTTACTGGTATGGCTGTTGGTGCTGCCATGACAGGTTTAAGACCAATCGTGGAAGGGATGAATATGGGGTTTTTGTTACTTGCTTTTAATCAAATATCCAACAATATGGGAATGCTTAGATACACGAGCGGTGGAAATTTTACGATTCCAACAGTTGTTCGAGGACCTGGTGGCGTTGGAAGGCAATTAGGCGCAGAACACAGTCAAAGACTTGAAGCCTATTTTCATGCAGTTCCTGGCATCAAAATTGTGGCTTGTAGTACTCCCACGAATGCTAAAGGTCTAATGAAAGCTGCTATTAGAGACAATAATCCTGTTCTTTTCTTTGAACATGTTCTTCTATATAACCTCACTGAGGAACTGCCTCAGGGTGATTATGTCTGTGCCTTAGATCAAGCCGATCTTGTAAAGCAGGGAAGTGACATTACGATTTTGACTTATTCGAGAATGCGACACCACTGCTTGAAAGCAGTTGAGCTTCTTGAAGGGAAAGGAATTGATGTTGAATTGATTGATTTAATTAGTCTTAAGCCTTTTGATATGGAAACTATATCTAAATCTATAAGAAAAACACATAGAGTAATTATTGTTGAAGAATGTATGAAAACAGGTGGTATTGCGGCCGAGTTAATGTCTTTGATTACTGAGAATTGCTTCGATGATTTAGATTCTCCTCCTGTTCGTTTAAGCAGTCAGGATATTCCGACTCCTTACAATGGAAACTTAGAAAACTTAACTATTATTCAACCTCATCAGATAGTAGATGCTGCTGAAAAAATTATTAATAATGGTGGAGTAGATTAATAATGGGTAGAAAGAACTATTGGTTTCTTGTAGTCATCATTTTTGCAGTATTAAGTATTTTTATATGTACTAATATCCCTTTCCAATTAGGATTGGATTTACGAGGAGGCAGTCAACTAACTCTAGAGGTTCAGACTACCCAGGAAATCAAAAAAATCACCCCAAATGAAATAGAAGGAGTTAAAGCTGTTCTTGATAAGAGGGTAAACGGATTAGGAGTTTCAGATTCACAACTTCAAACTGTAGGAACAAATCAATTGTTATTAGAACTTCCAGGGGAGCAAGATCCATCCGGTGCCGCTAAAGTATTAGGGGAAACTGCTTTATTAGAATTCAGAATTCAAAAAATTGGTACGGCTGCGCAATTAAGAGTTTTACAAACTCAACGAAATAGCGTTGAATCTATTGTTAAATTATTAGAAGAGAATAATAATTCAGCTCAATTAATAAAGGAGATCAATATTAATGATGAAATTAATCAATTATTCGAAAAATATAATATTCAATCCGATCAGATATTAGATGTAGATCAATTCAAACTTTTAAGGAATAAAATAAGTACTGACATTGCAGGTCTATTTGAACCGACATCATTAACTGGACAATATTTGACAAATGCAGGCAGACGACAAGATCAAAATACTAATAATTGGGAAGTTACTTTAAGCTTCAATAATGAGGGAGGTGAATTATTTGCAGACCTTACAAAATCCATCGCTGGCACCCCTCGATTGCTTGGAATCGTTGTTGATGGTATTTCATATAGCGAAGCAAGTGTTGGAAAGCAATTTGAAACTGCCGGTATCACTGGCGGTGCTGCGACAATTAGTGGCAATTTTACTGCTGATGATGCTAGAAATTTAGAAGTTCAATTAAGGGGAGGAGCATTGCCTCTACCTATTGAAATTATTCAGATAAGAACTATAGGACCTTCTCTAGGGACCCAAAATATTCTTCTCAGTCTTTTTGCTGCTCTCACAGGCTTGCTTTTTGTAGGTATTTTTATGATCTTTATCTATAAACTAGCTGGATTTGTTGCCGTCTTGGCATTGTCTTTTTACGCGCTTTTCACCCTCTCTATTTATGCACTACTCCCAGTGACTCTTACTCTTCCAGGTATCGCTGGGTTTATCTTAAGCATAGGAATGGCTGTTGACGCTAATGTTCTTATTTTTGAAAGATTAAAGGAAGAATTACGCAATGGAAATACTTTGATTCGTTCAATAGACGCAAGTTTTAAAAACGCTTTTTCATCAATAATTGATGGTCATTTAACTACTTTAATAAGCTGTATTACGTTATTTTATTTGGGCACTGGATTTGTAAAAGGTTTTGCCGCTACCTTGGGTATTGGTGTTGTGTTGAGCTTGTTTACCGCCTTAACATGTACAAAAGCAATATTGAAGTTCCTAATGAGTTATCAAGGTCTTAGAAAAATTTCTAATTTTATTAACCCTAATCAGATTTCATCACCATCTATCAACGTTCAGTAACAACCAACTCAAATCAATTTAATTATGAAAGCTAATTTTAATGTTCAACTCTATAAAAATAGAAAAAATGTTTGGCTTGTTTCATTTTCTTTATGTTTAATATCAATAATTGGGATGTTAATCTGCCTTAAAAGTACTTCGATTAAGGCACCTTTGAATCTTGGTTTAGATTATACCGGAGGAACTCAAATAACTTTAGAGAGGAGTTGTATTGATCAATGTATTACCTTAAATACAAGTGACATTTCTAATAATATAATCGCTTTAAAAAACCAAGATAAAAATTTTAGTTCAAATACATCTCCTAATTTAACTAGATCACAAATACAATTACTCGATAATTCAAACTTAATATCAATAAGGCTGCCATTTTTATCTGCAGATCAATCTGAGTCTGTAGTTGCTGAGGTTGATAAATCTTTTGGCCCATTTAACAATGAAAATACTTCAGTTGAAATTATTGGCCCAAGTCTTGGGAAGCAGTTACTTAAAAGTAGTATAATTTCTCTTCTCTTTGCTTTTTTTGGAATAGCTTTATATATCAACTTTAGATATGATCGAAGATACTCATTCTTAGCTTTATTTGCTCTGTTGCATGACATAATTATTGTTTGTGGTGCATTTGCATGGTTAGGGTACTTTTTTAATGTAGAGGTCGATTCCTTGTTTGCTGTTTCTCTTTTGACAATTGCAGGTTATTCAGTAAACAATACTGTTGTTGTTTTTGATAGGATTAGAGAAAAAAGTTTAATAGAGAATCAATTAAGTTTTAAATATCAGATTGATAAAGCTGTTGGGGCAACTTTAACCAGAACCCTATATACAAGTCTTACCACACTGCTCCCATTAATATGTATATTAATTTGGGGGGGGTCAACACTATATTGGTTTGCATTTGCTTTAATAATCGGAGTTGTAACTGGTTCTTGGTCGAGTATAGCTTTGGCACCCTCATTGTTATCAATAACCAGTACAAAAAAGCTTGATTAATAAGATATGGGATTAATTTCAATTGGTAGATTATTTATTTATTTAAGATATAATTGGCTACAAATTCTTTTAATTATACTTTCAATATATGATTTAAGAATTGACCTTAGAATTTTAATTGATTTTTTTACTTTTTCGACTCTTTATTATACTTTTTCTGAACACCCTTTAGCAATTACGATACTGATTACAAGTCCCTCTCTTTTGAAAACATTAGATAATTCTAATGATAGAAACTGACATATGATTCTATATTTACTAACTTTTAATTATTACTAACTCGTTTAAAAAGGAAATGAGTCGTTTTTATTTTTTTGCTTTTCTAGATGACTTTGGTTCAATTACTACTAAAAGCTCCTCCATTTGGGTCATTAATTTTTTTACTTCTGTTGGCTCTGGGAGAGCTAACTCTTCTGTAACTCCTAAATGCATTTTTCTCAGTTCGGCTCGTAAGATTTTCAGAGATGCTTTTACTTCTTCCTTTTTTTCCTTAGCGGTAGCCATCTTTTCTAAGTCTTATAATATCTTTCATTATACATGATGTTATTAATTCACACTTTTTAGATTCCCAAATCAGATTACTAAGTATATAATTTACCTAAGTCTAGTTTATTAAAAATGATCGTTTGAGTTTCTAGTCATATTAAACTATTCAAATTTCTTTATCTGATGTTATTAACTATATGATGATTAAAGTGGTAGTTATAAATTTTTTCTTAAAGAACCAAAAAATTATTTTATTTGTCTTTGCTGTTCTTTTTTTTATAGCACTTTATTTCGTTATCAATTTTTCTAGTCAAAGTCTTGTCGCTCATGATGAGGGACTTTATGCAAGAAGAGCAAGATTGATTGAGTCCTCTGCTAATTGTTTTCCCCCATTCATATCCCCTCTCCATAAGACATTAGGAAGTTATTGGTTTATAGCATTATCTATAAGTTGTTTGGAAATAGTGAACTAGCTCTAAGGCTCCCAAGTATTCTTTCTTCTTTCCTTTGATTGATAACCTCATACTTAATAGCATTAAAAATTACAAATAGTAAGTCTGCATTGATTTCTTTGTTCTCACTTTCATCAATGCCATTATGGATTCAATATTCAAGATATGCGAGTCCAGACTTACCATTTGTACTGTGTATTCTGTTAGTTCTATTATTTTTCCTTAAATCACTAGATTCTTCAGAATATATAAGTCAGTATTTTAATTTATTTTTTTCTGGTCTTTTTATTTCTACTTCTTTTTTTATTAGAAGTTATATGGCCTTTGTTCCTTTTATAGGATTAACTCCTTTTAATTTTTATCATTTATTTAGAAAAGAATTTACTTTTAAACTTTTCTTTTGTAGTGGAGTAGCTGTTGGGTTTAGACCCACGTTTCTAAATCTGTATTTTTCAGTTCAAAAGTTTGGCATCTCCTGAATTACAAGCCTTTTTGATTTTGCAAAGAAACAGGCTATTGGTCACTTTGGTTTTAATAATTTAATCCTTGTACCATTGAAGTTTATTTATTTAACATTTCCGATTGGAATATTACTTCTTATCCTTTTTGTATTTACTAGATCTATTGTTATGACCAGATATCCATTATTGATTTATTGTTATCCTCTTTTATCTTTAATCATATTATTATGCATGTCTACATCATATCCGCATTATTATCTTTTTCTCTTACCTCCCTTATCGCTTATTTTTGCTAACTACATAACATCTAATTCATTGAGATACTCGTTTTCATTCTCTAGTATTAGATATTTAGTCTTTATTATACTTTTATTAATATCATTTATTCTATTATTTTCTATTCTAAGATATAAAGATTTAGTATTTCTTTATTCAAAAGGTAATCCTTTATTAATTTATATTCCTATATCATTAATATTGTTATCTTATATTACTTCAGTTCGAGTTCTATTTGATATTAAATATCAAAATTCTAATCTAATTAATTTCTTTTATAATATAATCATACCTCAATATATTTCTTTATAATTATTGTTTAACTTTGGTGTACTAGGAAATCCAAACCATAATACAAAACTTTTCTTGAAAGACGCTGATGTTTAATCAATTATAAACTCAAAAACCATTTACTTATTTAGTTTTGACAGTAAGATTCAGACTTTACTATCTTATTATTTGCCTTCCTCTAGGATTGTAGATGATAATGAAGTGATTATTAAATATAAGTATGTAATTACTTCTAATTCAAATTTAATAAAAAAATTAAATTTATATCAATTCTTTATTCCTGTTAAAAAATTTGACAATCACTTATTATTAATGAATATTGGCGAATATAATAATTATTATTATTCAACATATAAAATGAATAAGATGCTTAAATACGCCTACACGAAATTTTGGGTTCCGGTTATGGGCAGATTTATTTCTAAATTGATTCCTATCGTTGAGGGAAGAACTCCAGAGAAACCACCAACATTTGATATTGATGGTGGAAATCTAAATGATTAACATGTGATTATTTTGGTAAGGAACCACCATGACAATATCCTACTGCTAGAGAATTTATGTCCATTGCATGTTGAGATTTATTTATATTATTTGATTTTAGATACCTTGTGGTTTTGTCTATGCATGATGCACTTGACGATGCATACCTTACTACTGGATATATATATAAAATGCCTGCAATTATTATCGCGGAATAAACTATATTTTTTTTATTTTCATGAATGAAATTTGCTGCTTGTTTTTTCTTCTTGAGATATTTAGAAAGCCATGAATCAGGTAAACCGATTTGAACAAACAAGAGTTCAACCCACCATGGAAGTTTTGATTGGTTCTTATCTGAC
>QCHK01000022.1 GCA_003279635.1 Prochlorococcus sp. AG-402-B05
CTCCGCTAAGAAATTTTGATTTCTCATATTGGATTCGTTTTGTAGCTTCTGGGGAAGATATGCTTTTCGACCTTTTCTATAAGCAATAATTGCAGCTTTTAAAATTGCATCCCTATCAACTTTTAGTTTTTCAATATCTAAGTATTCTTCTTTCTCTGGATCCTGATTAAGTGGAATAATCCAATATCTTCGATGGTCTGCTGAAGGATCACTTAAGAAGTCAAGACGATTGCAGGTGGCTACAAATACACTAGGTCTTGGAAACTTGCCAATACCTCTTGCATAAGGTGGAGGATAACTATCAATTGCAGTTGAAAACAATGCCTTAAGTGCACCTTGATGGTGTTTGGTTGTCATATGATCCAACTCTGCTAATTCATAAATCCAGCATTGATTGATTGCCATATACAACTGTTTTTGTACTTCTTGCCATGTATCGCAAACCCAATCATCATTACCTGCCAAAGCTTTTAAGAGAGAGCTTTTTCTAAGACCTTCCTTACCTTGTAAGACGAGACAAGTATCGAACTTACATCCATTGTGAAATGCTCTTGCAACTAGTCCTGTTAGCCAACAAGCAAACATTGCATCATAAAGTCGATCATTGGTTGCTAAGTAATTGGTAGCAACTTTATTTAATTCAATAGGTTGAATTAATTCATCATTTTCAATGCGTTTTAGATCATCAACTACTGGGTGGTAGCTGTTCTTTTGTGAGGCAACAAGTAGAGAATCAGTTGCAGCAGTTTTATTGATCGTATAGCCCCATTCGCTTAGTTGGACATAGAAGTTTTCAACTATGGAAGTATCAACAGGATCCCTTTTGACTTCAACTTCACCTGTTAGTAGGTTGAACTCAAGATCCTTTCCTAGCTCATTCTCTAGGATCTGGGTAAGTTGTCCCGCTTTGATGGTTTGATGCTTCATCTCACCATTCTTTTGCGTAATAAAACCGAGTTTAAGTTCGAGCATTTGCCTTCTCCGCTAGTTGTCTATTCAGTTCTTGTAATGAAGTTGGCCGATGGATTATGAACTTTGAGAATGTCCCTATGCAGTCTTCACCAGAGCCGCAATAAGCCCATTTAGTACCAGAAATAATCTCACCTAATTCCATACTCGGAGGATGAAAAGTATTACCTCTGTGGCAGAGAATTACATCTCCAGCTCTATTAGTTCGACAGTCGTCATCTTTGTCCCTACCGCAAACAGGACAAGGTAGAGCTGCTACCCATTCATCATTGCAACTAAGTGAATTGCTCTTTGTTGATTTGGTTGGCTTTTGATTAGCCAGCTTTAAAACAAAGTTCCAAATCTCATCTGTTGGAGGTTCTAAAGGTTTTAAAATCTCAGGCTGATTTGAAGTAGACCAAATGTAATTCCCTCCATCTGGGTGCTTGCCATGAATAACAACTTGTCTTTTGTGAGTAAGAAAAACCTCTAAAGCTTCTCCATTTTTTCCTTTGGCTTTCCCTTGAAATTCACCATTAGGAAGTAATGCAATTTGCTCTGGAGTTGGAGTGAATAGTTGTTTAATCCTCCAAGGTTCATCATCTCGGCGGACTTCCCAACCTTCATTCATTGGCCAATTAATACCCTCTTCAAGTGCAAGATCAAAAGCAGATGCACCATCAAAGTCCAGACATAAAAAATGGAGTCCTGTTTTAACTCCAATGCCTGTTGCACCTTTAGCACTCAAGCACTCTTTGATTGAGAACTTTTTATTAGTCCAATCCTTCAAAAAAGTCCCGTCTAAATCAATGGGTCTTTTACCTTTAACAGGCAAAAACTCCCAATTAAGCATTGCCCCAAGAATGTGCAAAAGGTACGTTTTTCGGCAAATTTCGTTGTTTTGCGAACGTATCTGCGAATTTTTGTGGTTTCCCTCTTTAGTTGTTCCTTCTATGACTTGATACTTTCGTATCTTGTCCGACTTCTCACTAGGCAGTGTGACGGCTAACCTACGGGTGTGTTCGGCACCGTGGTCTTCAATTTTGGAGACCATTTTATTTGGCCTCTTGAAGTGCTTTTTCTCCTCTTCTGATTAGATCACCGTGATAGTGAAAGCTCTCTTTTATGGCTTCAACATCCCACAAGATTGCAGAATTTGATGAGCGTCCAAGTCGGTAATGTTTACCAGCTAAGAGTGGCCCGCCATAAATATCTCGACTTCTTTTTAAGTGATCTGTAGAACAACGAAGGTGATCCGCAGCCTCAGGTGTTCTCCACCAAGGTCTTGTCTTTTCCATTTAACAGGCCAGATATTCCCTCTTGCTTCAAGGCTTCTTTTAATGGCTTAGGAAAATCGGAATACTTTTGCTTCCATCTTTCTATTACGCCAGTTTCACCATTAGCAATTCGTCTCTTGATGAAATCAAGAGTTGCAGGGATCTGATCTGGGTGTGTGCCCTTCTTACCTTTTGGTGGTTTACGGACAGCCATAAAATCAACCTCTCAACTTAGGGGTGATATTTAGCCGTCATTTGGTTTCCCTTATGACCTTCAGAGACTGTGCAGACGGTAACTAAGTCCGAAGCCCATCTCAGCATTTTCAATATTATTAACACTATTGTCCTCTATGGCAAGTAATGGTTTGCTCTAAGAAGTGTTGGGAGGTCCCGTTGAATGATGAATAACTTTCTTTCCAGCCTTTATATGGATTAGCTGCTTATTCTCCATGCATCCACCAAGCGCATAATCAATACAACCATTAGAAAGTCTTTCGAATATTGTTCAATCAAAAGCTTTTGGGTATTGATTGATCTAGGTTGGGATTTACAAAGAAAGTATCTTCTTCTCGATCAATTGTTATGCCAGCAAGGCGTAAGCGACTTACTAAGCCTGAAGTTGTTGCATTAATAAGCGACTTAACTTCACAAGGAGATATTTCAGAAGAATTGTTATATGGGTTTGCAGAGAAAATTAATGGTGGACCTTTTACTACTCCTAAACCTAAGAAGCCGAAAACAATGACAATGGCAGCAGCAAGGAAGGCCGTCTTAGCTCAATTTAGTTGTAAAACGGCTACTGAATTAAGAAAAAATAAAACTTTTAGTATGGCGATGACTGGAGAAAAAATTTCATTTAAGTCAACAGATGATTGGATGAAGCTTTATAGAAGATGGGTTGGCGTACCTGCAGATGAGAGAACGAAGGAAGGTGCAACTTGTATTAATGGAATCGATATTCTAGAAAATTTTCGTCCATGGCATGTTTTTGGATTAGATAGCTCAACCGCAACAAAAGAAGATGTAAAAAAAGCATTTAACTCTCTTGCAAAGGTTCATCACCCAGATCATGGCGGAGATCCAAGAGTCATGGAACGGCTAACAAAAATGAGAGATTCAATTTTAGGGTTGATGTGATGACTGATAAAATTTCAAAAAAACTTGGTCCAGCTTTATTAAGTCATCATGAAGTGGCGAAAATTCTCAATAAAACTACTACGCAATTAACAAATACAATTAAATTTTTTGATGCTCATGATGATGACGAATGGGATTTAGAAGAAGGAGAACATTTTGAGTTTCTAATTAAGAGTGGTCCGCTTCATCTTCGCCCACGACGATTTACTGAAGAAGCTGTTGCTATTTTGGCTCGTTATTATGAAGAAAAAGGTGAAATAAATTTTGTTAATCGTGTTTTAGATGCCTTGTTAAGAAGGCGCCTTAAAAGAAAGAAAATGCTTGTCTCAAGAAAAATTGTGAAGCAGTTTGTTTCGTCTGAAGTACCTCTAGAAATAAGAGGAGAGTTCGCATTCGTTACCAAGAAAACTACTATAAATATTCTTGAGACAAATGGAAAAGGGTTTAACAATAGCGAACAGCGTTTAATTAATTCTGGTTCTTTAGATGGTCAAGAAGGACTTGAAATTGATAAAGATTTTATTCGTTCAGAAGAGACAGAAGAAAGGATGTGGAGTCAAAGAGGTATTGCTCGTCTTGCAATTGATATGTCTCAAAATTCAAGGATCAAAAAATCTCGTAAAGTTTGGGTAGAGACAGTTGGAGATGTCGTAGAGGATTGTTTTAAGCAAGAGATCAAAAGATTGAATGCTGCTTCTAATCGAATTGATAAGGTAATTATTAATGCAAAGAAAGCCACGAATTACACATGCCAAGTAAGTGGGAAGAAAAAAAACAATGTTAATTCTGTGCAATTAATTGGACACCATCTTTTTGATAGACATACACGCCCAGACCTTGCTGATCTTCAAGAAAATATCTTAGTTGTCGAAAATCAAATACATATACAATTTCATGCATGGAAAGGTGGAGAAAGTTGTGAGCCAAAAGATTTTTTAAAGTTTCTATTGGACGTAAGATTTGATTTAATAGATCCAGACAATTCAGTAGCCTCAAAGAAAAGGTATCAACACCTTTTGACTTGGTTGGAGAAATTACAGAAAAACTATGAAAAAAGTTATTTAAAAAATTAATTTAAAGACAATCTTATTTTTCAAAAGCTTCGGTCGGTTTCTTTGAACGTTCGTGATCTTTTCGTAAAGCAGTTTTCAATGTTTGGTGATCTTTTAGTGTCTTTTGAACTCGATTAACTCGTTCGATATAATCCTTTCGAATCTTTTGGCATCCTTCACAGGTACACCTTTTTATTTCATCTCCGTTTTCACTTCCCCATCGTTCATGCAATGTTCGATAGCGCATGAACTCATAAATGGTTTGATCTTTTGAACCGATTGCCGCAAATAAATCAGAGAAATCTTTGGTTTTTTTAGCGAGCTTTAAACATTTTGGTTTGAACTTTGGTTGCATTATTTCAAACACTTTTGCAAGCTTTCTACTAACAGATGGTTCTTTGATATTCATACTTTTATAAGTGATTTGTTTGCTCTAGCGATTGCTTCTTTCTTGGTCTTCTTGTCGATCCATGTTGAGTAAACACGGTTATGGACTTCGATGCTGTGACCCATTAATGAAGCAGCAACGCTTGAATCCACTGGGGATTCGGTTGCCTTATGTACTCGATAAGCCCATGAGTGTCTCAAGCTATAAGGACTTACGCCTTTATTCTTTTTGACCAATGAAATCCAAGGCTTATATCTTTTCAAAATTCCTGAGAAAGCAGTTCCAACATTTTTGAAATGCCCTTTCTGCTCAACCATTTTGATTTGGTTTAGAACAGCTATTGGTAGTTTCACCAGAGCCGATTGATAGAGCTGTAGAACTTTTGCAGCTTCACCTTCCCTTCCAGCAATATCAACTCCAAGAACTTCTCTTGGTGGCTTTTCTTCTTGGCTAAGTGTTTGGGTGTTTTGCTTGATATGTCCGACAAATAATTCACCGTCAATAATATTTAATTTGGCTAATTCTCCAAGTCGAAGACCATACAAACTAATTAATGCGGTCGCTAAATATAAATCTTCTCTTCCATCTTCTTTCATTTGGTCGAGCAAATTAGCAAGGTCTTTTGGTAAAACAGCAGCCGTTAAATGTGACTCTGAAGTTGTTTGTCTGACTCCAACTAATTCTCTAAGTTCTTCGGCATCAAGAGGCAACCAACGCTCCTCTTTACCGCATCTGGTGACAGCGAAACGAAAGAAACTGGCAACGTCTTGCAATGACCTCTTCCGACCTTGACCTCCTTGTGGAGCTTTCTTCAGCCAATGTTTTGAATAAGCTCTCATCGCATCTCGACCAGTTCGAGGCTTTGGATTCTTTTCCAGAGTGATTAGTAAATTATTCAATCGGGTGTTTATATCCTTGAGCGTTGTGCTTCTGCGATCGGACTTGCTTTCAAGGTATGAAGCCTTCAAAGCTTCCCAATGTTCTCCGCTTGAATCGACCTGATTTACGGGTGCAAACAGTAAATTTTTAGCCTCAGTTAGAGATAAATTTCTCTCATTTACGAGCCGTTTTAAGTCCTGAATTGCGTTCAAAATTGCAATATTATTGCCCTTTTTCCACTCAATATCCAACATGCAGCTCGATCTAGGATTGTTCTCGCCTAACCCCTCTTGAAGTCTCATAGTGACTTGAGTTTTACCCCTTACGCCACGAACTTTCCAAGAGCTTCCACGCCTTAAGAAATCAGCGTCTTTTTCAGTATTTTTTATAAGTGTTCGAAGATTTGCTTCCCAATCAGTCGCCATCTGGAGTTTGCGTTCGCAGAACTGTTCGCAGAATAGCAATAATCAGCCATATCTAGCCATAGCCAGCTATGCAGTAGCTCTTGGTGGAATTACTGTAATCTCTTGGTATCACTTGAGTTTGAGTACGCTCCCTGCTGGATTCGAACCAGCGGCCCACTGCTTAGAAGGCAGTTGATTCGCTTTTGAAAACACCTTCTGCCACTGAAAAATTTAGGAAAATATATTTAAGTGGGACATTTTTAGGTGCAGAATTGATGTATTAGCTATTTATTGTAACTCTTCAGTCTGGCAATTGTATTGTATCATTTTTTGTCTTTAATAACTCCTGCTAAATAATATAAAAAAGAGCCTCTAAAGGCAGCCCAAATAATAAATGCCATAAAGACAAGAGGTCGTTTTTAATTGAAATTACTATAGTTTTAAGCTACTTTTGTTATTGCTTTGGTTGCTTATATGATTGATAAATTTATAAGCTCACGCCAAATAGCAACGCCTAGAACATCTCAAATGACTAAAGTCATTCACTCTGATTTTTTAACAGTCGCAGAAGCAATGACTTCCGCTTTCTCTGCAATAGAAAAGAATCAATCTTGGGATCTAATGCCTTCTTTGGTTCCTGAGTTGGCACTTTGTTTTCACATGCTCCAGAAGGAACTGAATCTACATTTCATCGAGCTGGAATATGAAAAAAGCTAATAAACAAATGATGGAATTAAGGACGGGTGAAGCTGCTTCGATGCTTGCTCAAGGTCATAGTTGCACCGTTACAACGACCGAAATGTCCGAAAAATACGGCTTAAGTAGAAGGCAAGCTAGGCGAATTACAGCGAAGGCAATGGACTTGATCGTTCAAGACTTTGAAGAGATCAATATTGAGCGGCCGCAAATAGTGGCAAAACTACTCGTAAATCTTGAACAAGGTATGCAAAAAGGACTTATTAATAACCAATCCAGTGGCGTTGCTGCCTGTGCAAGACAAATAATTTCACTGGCTGGTTTGGCTGCTGACTCTAAATACAACTCAATAGGAAGGAGAAACTTTAGCTAAGAGATGTGGACTGCTATGTATAATCGGAATATTAATTGTATGCAAACTATTGTTTACTTTTAAAATATAAAAATATTAGAACTAGGATAGATAAAATTAATAAGAAAAATACTAGAGAGTTTATCCATAAATACTTATCAAGAAAAAAATAAAGAGAATAATAGTAAAGAAAGCAATTTAATTAAATTAAAAAGTTTATCTATAGTTTTTTATATTTGACTGATAAAGGAATCGGTAATCTTGGAACAATACTACCTCTACAATTTATATATCTTAATGCAATATGCCTTTGAGACTATTCAAATTTACTTATTCTACCTAACCACTTCTTTCTGCTACTTAGACCGCAAAAATATAAAACTTTATAAACTCCACCAGAATCTATACCAAAAACTAATGTAACATATATTTTTATAAATTAATTTCTCCACTCATCTGAAATCTTAAATCCGGCTTATCAGTTACAACTATTTTTAATTTTTACAATTTATGCGATTTAGGCCGTAACCATTAGAAATTAACAAGTTTTTTAAGCAATTTCGGAATTTATTATAAATGTTCTTGGAAATTAAGGAAATAATGTCATTTGTATAAAGAAAAAAGTCATATCTTCTCAAATATCAAGTAATAGTTTCTGGATAAAGCAAAATATATGAATAGATTATGGCAGTTGAAGGACTTAGATAAATATGCATGATGAGTTTATGAAACGCTTATTAATTTCTTTTACTTATGGACTTTTCTTCCTCTTACCTTTGAATTTAGAAGGAAGTAAACCAATAAGAGCTGAGAGTTCATTGAAATCTTGTCGAAATTACCCCTACGATTTAGGAATAAATCTCAGACAAATGCGAAGCGGTTCTTTTCAGCTTTTATCAACATCTGTTGTGAATATAAAAACAGGTAATTCAATTATCGTATCCAAAGCATTAAGAAAGGCCAATTTAAGAGCGAAACTAAACATCTCTCATTTCCTTCAATTAACTAATGGGACCAGAAATAAAGAGTTCAGAGATATTGGTTTTCCAATACGTATAAATGGAAGAATAATTAGAACAAATAATCAACTAGAAAATAAACTTAAAAAAGGATTAATTCAATCATCTTCATACATAAAGGGAGTAAGTCAAAAAGCAATTTGCAAAAACTCTAGTGATTATGTAATGGTAACGCTAGAGATAACAAATAAATCAATTCGTGACGCTAATTATATAGGTATAAACCCCTAAAAAATTTCAGAGTATATAAGATCTATAATATGTAGCCTATTTAGTGATAGTTTCTTTTTATGATCTAAGTAATTTAATTGATGGATAAATTCAAAGTAATTTCAATGCTGATCTTCTCTGCATCTCTATCATTTTTAACAGCAGAGGCTGTTAAATCTAGTTGCGTTGATTATCCATATGTTCCTATGCAAACAAAATTCATACCTAAAGAAGATGGAACTTTTAGTTTACAAATGACCCAAGAGGCTAGCGTTAGAGCTGATAGTCAAAGTCAGAAGTCTAGGGCACTTAAAATAGCTCAACTTAGAGCAGAGCAATCAATTTCAAAGTTTATCAAACAAGAACTTGAAGGAAAAGATGAATTTTCAACAGAAGCTGTTGAAAATTCAGTTGAGAATTCGAACGGTGTAGATTGGAATATTGAAGAAGCTACAACATTCATAGAAACTGTCGCAGCCTCCTCTAAAAACCTAATTAGTGGAATAATTCCAATTGGGAGTTGCTATGAACCAGGTAAATATGTACGAGTAACGGTTGGCATTAAACCAGAAACAATTTCTGCTGCAATTAACACTTCTGCAACTTTTAATAAGCCTGCTTCTGGATATAGTACTTCAACTGAAGGTTCTTCTAACCAAATCAATAGTAATGGTTTAGCTGAAGACGGTACATCATCTCAAGTAAGAGAGATGCAGCCATTTAATTCTGCACCTGGGTACTCAGGGTTTGAAGCTGATTTCTAAAATATTAGTGCAAGATAAAATATTAATGTTAAATCTAAAATTCACCCAAATATAATAGAAATGAAAACTAATAATTTTAAAAATATTATTAGTTTTTTATTTATTATATTTTTCTTTACGTTATTCCCTATAAAAGCAATTGAAAAAAATAATAATTTTTTAATTTCAGAAAAGCCAAAAAACAACGAAAGCGAAATTGAAACAGTAGAGACAATAGGCTTTGGAATAAATATTGAAGCTGCAGTAAAAGATGCATCAATTAATGCTTTAAAGCTAGTATCTGGAACTTTTATTGATGAAGAGACTTCATATAAAAATAAATATAGTTTGAACGGTGGTTTAACTAATGAAACCGAGACCTTTAAAGAAAAGATAAGATCAAGCTCACAAGGTTCAATTAAATCTTATGAAGTTATAAGCACTAAAAAAGTAGGTTCAGAATACAAAGTCAAAGTAAAATTTGATATAAAGATTGAGGAATTTAAACCATATGTAAAAAAATCAGGATCTGGATCAAAGAAAATTAAAAAAGGATTGTTTGCCACACTCTCTAGTGAAAATAAAGAATCTGATAGTAAAATTGGTTTCTTTAAAAAAATTGTTAGGCCAATAAATGAAGCTGATGTAATAGATATAAATTTTGGCGAACTTATTACACTAAAATCATTTATTTCACCATCTAGAAAAGATCAAGAGACTGTAACTGTAAATGGTTTTGGAGAGACAGTTGATAATGCAGTCAAAAATGCAGCATTTAATGCACTTACTCAAGTTGTAGGATCTTTTATGGATGCAGAATCATATTTTACATATAAGGAAGAAATCACAAATGCAATAGTTAAACAATCAGAGAGTTTCAGGTATGACGTACAAGAGTACTCAAAAGGATCTATTACACTATTTCAGATAATTAATGAAAGCAAAGAAGATGAGATTTATAAGATAAAAGTAAATGTAACGGTTGGATTAGATAACTTTCAAACCTATCTTAATGACATATTGGCCTTTGGATCCAATGTGGGATCTTATTCTGATAGTTTATGCATGAGGACATTTGGATATGATGATGTATGTAATAAAGACTTCAGCTTTTTTACTAAAGATAAATTAGTTCCAGATAAAACAATATTAATTCCTTTTGAAATAACTCTAAAGCCTAGATATTTAGAAGATACAGAAAAGAAACTAAGCAAAATAAGTAGTGAAAAGATTACAATAGATCCTTCTCCATTTAGTTATTATAATTTTTCAGATTTTGATCCAACTCAGGACCATATTATTTCTATTATTGATTTAAATGGAAGAAATCCTATCATTAGAAAATATGTTTTAAATGAAGCAAAGGCAACATTATATAAGGTTAAAGGTGGGTCAAAAAATAAAAAAAGTAACGATGAAGTCCTTTTATATGGTATTTCTTGTAGAACAAAAGACCTTTCTGATGTAAAGAATAAAACCCTCGAAATTCGTTTTTTAGATGAAGATGAAAATACCATTCTAAGAATTAATCCATCATGCTTAAGTTCTTCTTCAAAAGGTAATTTCAAAATATTTGAATCTCCACCCAAAAACCTACATAATAATCCAATCAGTGCAATACCCTGGATGTCACTCTATACAAGAACTGATGAATGCTTGGCTAATACAAACTCAAAAGATTTTGAGTTATGCGAGACTCAAATAATCTCTAAAAGAAATTTTTGGCTAGCATTTAATGTCGATAACTTTGAAATATTTAATGAACTTTCAGAAATAAAAATAACTTATATTGACTAATAAAAATACAAAAGCTGATCATTAAATAATGATCAGCTTTTGTATTAACTTATTTTTGATTTAGTCAAAGTTTAAAACTCCTAAAGTTTTGTTTCTTCTTTTCCGTTCTGCCGCTTCAAATTCTGCAAGACAACTACCCCTTACAACTAATACGCAATTTACATAATCAGAAGCACTTATCAATGCAGCTCGAATAGCTTTTTCTTTTGGAACTTTGTTAACTTCAACCTCTGATTTCTCTGATTTCATTGTTCCAGCAATAGATCCAAACATTTTTGACTGGCGGGAACCACCGCCCATAGAATTAGCCAAGTTTCCAATTCCACTTCCATCAAAACTTGAGGATTTCTTCTTAGAAGTACTTGTTGCAGTTCCTTCTACGGTTCGTGAAGCTACTACTTCACCAGTTGTCGAATTTACGACACGAAGATCAACGGCAATATACGCACTGCTTTCTATTGTTCCTCCTCCAGAAGATGCACCCATGAAAGATGAAGAGCTTTTACTTGCCTTTTCAGATACGCCTTCTTCATAAGAACTAACACCTCCAAGAATAATAAATTGAGCCCCTCTCATATTCCCTCTTTTGGCAGTGTTATTATTTCTTGCTGTTTTAGAAACTATTCCTAAGTCGGCAAGTTCCTGTTCAGACAAAACTGCATCGACATTTCCCCTCTCAACTATTTTTAGTCCAGCATTCGAAAGTTCATTCGAAAGTACATCTGAAAGTTGCTTAGCCGTTCGATTACTCCACCAAGGAATATTGTCAGCATTATTTTTAAAATCTGGTACTGATACGGTTGGTGAAGCTAAAACAGATGATTGAAATGAGAAAAAAAGTATGCCTGCGATAGCACAACTTTTTTGTAAGAATTTCATGCTTGATATTTAATTATTTTTTAATTTTACATGACACTTTATAAGGATTTTATTTTATTTCTATCTACTATGATTTTCTGTAATTTACCTTTAAATAATTTGTATGAAAATGTTTTATTTTATACAAGGATACAATCCTTTCTTTAAGCAGAATGATACTTAATAAATTTAAAAATAAATATTTAAGATTTTTATCGATCTCTTAATAAAATAACCCATTTCTGAGAATTAATCTTGAATAAAAGAACTAAATCTATTAAGATCTTTTCTATAATTCTTTATAGGAATAATTAGTATTATGAATTATTTCAAAATTCAATGTATTGAAATATCTTATATGAATTTCCTAAACTTGAAATTGAATTAAATTTAGATGCGCCTTTCTATATTCTCTCTAACTATTTTACCTTTACTAGGTGTATCTATTCATCTCCCTTTAATAGCGATGGATATAAATTGTGATTCTCCAGTTTGGAGAAACCATGAATTTTGTGAACAAAAAGAATCCAACAAAAAATCTATTCAATATGGTAATTGGATTCCTTTTGGTTTTGACAAAACTGGTAATGCAGTTAATTTTGTTCAACTTTTAAGTTATAAGAAGTTAAATAAAAATTCTTTCAGATTAAAATCTAAATTTACAAATGAAAATAATGAAGAAATTGAAGGAAAATTAGATCTAAATTGTGAAAATAAGGATTATTACATTAGGCCTACTGGTGTAATGTCTCAAAGGGCAACATGGGCAAGCATTCCCAAAGGATCAGGTATTGAAATATTGTCAAAATATTTATGCAAGAGAACCGAAGCAAGAGATAAATGGGGTTATACGCAAAGAACATCTTATCTTTGGGATCATGAAACACCAATGGCTAAGCCATCAGATTCTTCTGGAAAATGGATACAACATTCAGATGGATTAGGTTGGTATAACACTGGTATTAGAAAAACTAAAAATTCAATTATCTATGCTTATTTTTCAAAATCTCGAACTAAAACTCCCTATCTTTGGGTAAATACTAGTTGCATTGAAAACCTTCGTTCGGTTTTCTTTCAACCTAGTAACTCAGTTAATGGCGAATGGTTGAATCCCAAGCGCGGAAGAGTTGGAGGAGTGAATGATGCTATAAAGAAATTATATTGTTAATAAGATTATTTAATTATTAAACAACTTAAATATCCTTTATAAATATAAATATTCAACAAAATAGAAGTATTATTTAAAGCATTTATATTGATTAAACATCACCAATTATCTTTCTAAGAGATACAAGCTACCATTACATAAGACAATGTCTCCATTTCTCTTCGATGTTTGAAAATTCTGAGGTGTAATATTTTTTAC
This sequence comes from Prochlorococcus sp. AG-402-B05, assembly GCA_003279635.1. Classification (GTDB taxonomy): domain Bacteria; phylum Cyanobacteriota; class Cyanobacteriia; order PCC-6307; family Cyanobiaceae; genus Prochlorococcus_B. The sequence continues at coordinate 13,127 of QCHK01000022.1, forward strand.
TTCCCATCCCTCTCTAGTCATTTCATCAAGGAGGGTTTTATCACCATCAAAGCCACAATAAATAAATCCACTTGTAAATCCTCCTATCGGTAAAAATAGAGTTTTAGATTCCTTTATTATCTGTGGTTTGATTGTTTCAGATTCGATATCTTGAGGTTTTAAATCATCTTTGTCTGAGCTAGAGCAACCTCCAATTATTATTGTTGTAGCAATTAAAATTGAGATTTTGATAAGCCTTTGCATTGAAAAAATAGTTCTTTAATAGAGCTTAATTGTTAGTCAAACATTAATAAAGATATTAGTATAATAATTTGTCATAGTTACACCTGCCCTTATTTGAGTCCATATAGACCTCCTCGTTTCATAATGTTTATAGTTACTGTTAAACTATGAAAGAGTTTCTATATAATAAGATAGATATTTATTGTAATATTATTTATCTGGAAAGTTATTTTTTTTAATAGAAGTATATTACCAATTGTATTTCGATATTCTATTTTTATCATAACCAAGTCGCTCAAAATTTAATGAAAAAGAATTTTCTAATCATATCTTTCTTATCTGCTTTAATTGTATTGTCAGGTTGTACACATTCTGAGATTGAAACTAATGCAAATGAAGCAGGGAATATTATAGGTAGATTGCTTCGAGGAGCTAGCAAAGGATTGGTAGAAGGATTCTCTGGGGAAGAGAAAAAACGATAAGAATAAATAAAATACTTGGAAATACTTTTAGCTTTTTGGAATAGCGAAGACAGATATAGAAACTATTGATGGAGCTGGAAGAAAATCTCCTCTATTTATGGCGTAAGTCCTACAACTTTTAGGCGGTGCTCTATGGCTTAAAAGAAAGCTTCGGGAGGTTTTTTATCACATTCAATCACCTCGACTCCTAGCTTTTTCAAATCTTCCAGAACTTCCTCGGTTGTTCTTTTGTCGTCAGGATCAGGCTTTTTTTAGCCAACATTTATGTCTTTAAACCTGTTATTCATAATTCAAGCATGACCCCAAAAAAGCTAAAAATCAACATTCTGCACCTGTTTCTGTCCCATTCAGACCTGATTCTCAACTATAAATGACCTATTTCTAGTCTTTTTGAGAGCATTGAGCTACTCTTTCCATAGCAGTAGTCTCATACCAATTAAGTGCTTGTTTATCCTTTTTACCTTGTTTACCTTAGATAGATCCTAAACAAGCTAAACAAGCTAAACAGAATAACATTATTATTTAACAACAATGCAAGACAAAATATCAATAACATAGTATTTAGTATTATTTTTGCCAAAGAATTACTTAATCCTTTGAGAAACTCTGAATGGAATACAAGTAATGCTGAGTATATGATGCAAATGAAGCGAAGCAAATTTGCTGAGATGCTTTATCCATATAGTGCAGCAGATCAATATGCTTGGGAACTCAGAGCTTTTTATCGTTGGAACGAAACTGGCGAGAATCCAAGGAAACAAATGCTAAAACAAGCACCAAATATTTACCAAGCTCACGAACCTCACTTGCCAAGAATTAATTACAACAATTAAGAGGATTTATGTATCTAGCTGAATTTGCTACTTTCTGGAGGCAGGAGATGAATACTTTGGATTGTCCAACATATCCAAAGAAGCCAGAAGACTTACCATTGTCAGACAGAATATGTCTTGAAAACTATAACAATGGTGAATTATTCTAAAGCATGTTTGGCAAGCCTGAGAGTCTTCCTGTTGATGTCTTACTGCGACATGAAGCAGGGCAAAGTATTCCTCAGGATGAACCAAAGTTAATTGATGCAGGACTAACTCAAGCTGCTACAGCTGCAAGAGTAAGAGGTGAACAATTAGAAGCAAAAGTACTACAAAATAATATTGAATTAGGTCGAAAACAATACTTAGCCGAGAAGAAAGCAGCAGAACAATTTAGTAACGCATCTTTTGGTGAAAGACTTACAATGTCTGGTGCGTTAACACCAGAAAAAATTGCACGAAATAAAGCAGCTTATGGAATTACTGAATAACAAATGAGTCTTGCTTCAGTTAGAAAGAACGGGAGGACACCTTGCTATAAAAGCAAGTTGACTACCAAAGTAATGACTGCATTAAGCCTTGCTTAGGCATGATCTGGTCTGATGCAGCAGCTGAAGTAAACATGACATCAGAAGCACTGCGGAAGTGGCGAAAGCATCCTGACACTCAACCTTTCCTTGAGAGAGGTGAAGGAAAATCTACTTTGTGCAAAACATACTGCTATATCCCACTCGAAACGGGCTGTAGAGGTTTTAGTTGAAATTATGGAAGATAAAACAGCACGACCATATGCTCGATCAAATTCTGCATGTGCGTTATTGGATAAAGCAATGAAATTTGATGAGCTTGATTTTATGCGTAAAGAACTAGCAAAAGCAAGAGAACTTTTAGAGGGTCAAGAAGCAGGAAGAACTGCTCAAATCATTGATGTATCTGAATGAGGTTTTACTCTTGAAGATGGTTACGTGACTATGTAGTGTTAGTTAGTTGATTTTTGTTGATTTGTTTTCTCAGTGACCAGCTGAGTGACCAAACCACCAAAGAATCACTCTGCTCCCTTAGCTCAGCTGGATAGAGCAACTGCCTTCTAAGCAGTGGGCCGCAAGTTCGAATCTTGCAGGGAGCGTACTCAAAACATAGTGATACCAATAGACCTCAGAGATCTGTGAAATTCTCTGAGTCATCTTGATATGTCGTAATACTTGCTGATATAGCAATTCTGCACCAAAATATGCACCATAAGCATTTAGTCATACCAAGGAAATGGCCGATTGGATTGAACTTCTGCACCAAAATATCAAGATTGAATGTGGACGTGGATGGCTAGTTACTCCTCAAGGTCGCAAAACAAAAGTCTGGAGAAGACTTGCAAAAGGACTCGGAGCTAACAATCCAAGGAGCTGTTGCAATCTGGACATACCTTTTAAACAAGAAAATGCACCACTTATCAGAGACACAGTTAAACGACTTAATGACCTAACAAGAAACGCAGATAATCCTCTTTCACTCAAAGAAGCTCAAGCCAAAATTGAAACCAAAAGCCCTGTTCAAGCTGGAGTGGTGAATTGGGAAACTTTAAAAGATGAATACTTGGCGACAAGAAAAGCAAAAGGGATAAGAGCAACAACTGACTACGACACAAGTAGAAGACTAAACAATTTATTGAGGACTCTTTCAGGGAAGCCAACGCCAAGGTCAGGAAGAGAAGCGATGATTCAATACTCAAAACAGCATTGGGCAAAAGCAAGAATCGGAGGAACAGAAAGGAAAAAATCTCTTCAGAATGTTGCTGCTTTTTTTACTTACTGGATCGACCAACATGTTCTTGATAATGATTGGAAACCATTAACACCTGAACAACGTGAGGACTTAATTGGAGTTGAAGAAGTAACTCTAGATGAGAAATTAACCCCTGCTGTTTATCCCAAAGACTTGGCAAATTTGCTCGACAAAATGAAAGAGGATGGGAGAGGAGATTTATATTTAGCAACCGCACTTATAGGACTTTATGGTTTAAGACTTAGTGAATTAGCTGCAATTATTTTTGAAGATGATCGACCCAAAGTTATTGATATAAAAAGATCTAAAAAAGGCACTAAGAAAAAACCCAGAGATATTTCTCCACTAGACATTCATGGTCGAGAAGGTGAAGGGGCAAGAGTGATGCACATGTATAAAACTGGGCTAGAAAAACTTCCTTATGCTGTTCGCACCCAAATAGACAGAGTTGAAGAGAAAGGATTTTATAAAAATGTTGGTGATGCTTATTCAGGAATCTTGGAAAGATATAAACCTTGGAATGAACTGGTAGCAGCAAACAAATCAATCACTCCTTACTCTTTGAGGCACTCTTTCGCATACAGAGCGCATCATGGAGCTGAGAGAACAATCACCAGAGAAACGGCTGCAAAACTAATGGGTCATTCGGTCTCTGTTCATTCCAATATTTATAGTGCTTGGCTGGATTCTGAAACTATGGATGCCGAGGTCAAACGGTTTAATGCCTCATTGATAGAACGGTAAATATCTTGACTTATCAAAAAAAATGTTTATAAATAATGGTAGCTAAGAGCTTAGGAAGCGGATTGAAGGCCGCCAACGACAGCCCAGAAACTAAGTTTCTGTCGTATTCATTCCCGAAAATAAAGAAAGGAATGGAGCTGATGAAAGGTTTTCTCGCAAAGACGACTCCACGCTCCATCTATGTCTACTGATAAATACGCCGATCCCTATCAGATCAGAATCAATGGATCTCGGATTGTTGTCCCTAAATCTCTGGGCATGACTGCCAAAGAGATGAAGGAAGAAATTTTGCGATTAGATAAAGGGAAGAAAGTGAAATGGGATATGTCTGATAAACCTCTTTGCTATCAACAAATGGCTAGGGCATTGGGATTGGCAATCTAAACCTCTGTTTTTTTAAAAATGGACTCAAAAAGAGCGCACAAGCAAAAAAAAGCTTGGGTCAAAACTGCTGTTGCAATCAATTTCCTGAATGTATCGGCACAAACATTAAAGAGATACCGCTCAATCAATGAAGGTGGTTTTCTTCTTGAAGGCAAGCATTACCGAAGTGGTCTGCACTCTAATTCTTCAATTCTTTGGGACTTAGAAGCAGTTGAAGAAGAATTTATTCATCGAGGATTAGTTCGAGTTCAAGCAGACAAAGTACTAGCAGAGGTCTAAAAAAAAATGACCTCCAAAACTGAAGGCCATCGGGAAACGCTTGCTCCGATGATAGCCGCACTACTGCCTAATAAGCAGTACTGGGTAAACCCTTTAGGCGTGTCGTGGCCTCGCTTTACCTTTGAAGAGCTGCCCATAGTGGTGCAGAAATTGGTGCAACTAGAGTCTTTTTGCGGTTTTTTACCAATCAAAAAAGGATCTAAGGCTCCAATGGTTTGCTACAAAAACAAGCCTCATTCTCCTTTGCTTGCAGCTCTCAGGAAGAAACCTGCTGCGCTTGCAATTAGATCTCGGAACTTACTTACCCTTGATTTCGACAGCATAGATGCTTACAACTATGCAGCAGAAGAGAGAGGCATCGACCTCTCGTATCCTTCTTGTTGGTATATCGAGAGAACTGACAACGATCAAAAATTTAAAATTAATTATTTTGTCAGCGATGAAAAGCTCTTAGAACTTCCAAACGGAAAGATTAAAAGGACAGTCAATTATCTAGGAACGAATTTAGACGTATTCCTATCTAATGACTCATACATAATTTTTTTAGGGGAGCATGAGGATGGCAATGGTCATTATTTTTCTCGTAAAGGACATGATGTAACTGCATTAGCACCACCTCCAAAAGAAGTTTGGGATCTTGTTCTTGAGATCGCACATAAAGAGAAACCAGCTCCAAGCAACTCCTATTTAAGTACCAACAGTAAACGCCTAAACCCTTGCCCAATTTGCTCACGGGATGAGCGGCTCTGGTGCAGTAAAAATCCAGATGGATCAATTTTTTGCATGAATGGCTCAACATTCTCAGCAGAAAAATCTCATGGTCCTCTAACTATCACCCAAGTTGTTAATACGAGTTCTGGCAAATATGCAGTCGCATCAATCAGCGCTGCTTGCACTACCTTCAAACCTCATCAAGAAAGACGAACTTATAGACCTCATAGAACTACAAGACCAAAAAGAAACACTAGGAGGGCTTACTAATGCCAATGTCAAAAGAAAATGAACCTTCTATTGCGGAGCTTTACCAAGAACTGGAGCTATTTATTAAAGGTTTGATTGAAGATAAAAAACCTTTTCTTGAACGTAGAACTATCTTGCGAAATCATTGCAAGGATCTTGGTTTATATGTTCCTGATGGTGATTTATTTAGGATCGAACGCAAAGTTAGGCAAGCAACAAAAGGAAGGTCTGTTGGCGATTTACCCAATGTTCCAATAGAAATTGAAGAGGAAAAATGGATATGGGAAACGCTGATTTCTCAGGAGCAACTGAACTTAGTTGTCGCTCTTCAAAAGGTTGGAAAAAGTTCTCTTATTAGTGCTTTCTTAGCTGCCTTGGGTCATGGCTTAACCGACTACCTAGGGCAAGAACTTAAAGGAGGCAAAAGACCATTAATCATTGTTGGAACCGATCAACCACAAAGTGATTGGGCAAACATTTTGATACCTTGTGGACTTGCTAAGAGAGTCAACGAGAAGGAAGTTATTTGGCTTCCTCCCATAGTTCGCTTATGGCATAAAGGAAACCCTCTCCACCTAGATGAAGAGGGTATCGAGACTGTTTCTGAAGTTGCAAGAGAAAATTTAAATTCGATTGTTTTATTAGATGCTTTCTCTTCTTTAATAAGACCAACAGGACTAGACGAATACAAACCAGAGGCAGTTGAACCTATTAGCGCATTAAGTGAGGCGTTAGCAGAAACAAGAGCAACTCCGATTCTTTTACACCATGCCAGCAAAAGCAGGGATGGAGAAAGAGCTTCTAATGCTTCAAGGGGAAACAACGCTCTTCCTGCTGAAGCTTCACAAATTATTCAACTGAATTGGTTAGATCCAAAAAACAAAAGAGATCAAAGAATTATGGTCTCGACCGAAGGAAGAAATTCCAAACCTGTTGATTATGTCTTTAGACAATATGAGCGGGGTCTATGGGAAAACCTCGGCTCTGCAGACTCAATTCGAGAACAGGAGGAGATGGAAAAGATCGAGGCAAAACTAAATGATCGGCAATCCTTAGCTCTTACAGAAATAAGAGAACAACATATAAAAACTTTTAAAGGAATCACCGCAAAAGATTTAATGGATACTTATCCAGAGGAATGGAATCATCAAAACAAAGCTCTAAATACTCTTAACCAACTTGAGAAAAAAGGCT
>QCHK01000023.1 GCA_003279635.1 Prochlorococcus sp. AG-402-B05
TACCATCTTTAGTAAGATCGCTAATGGATCCACCACCGGTTATCGTTATATCGTCTTTGGTTAAATCAGTGATTTCTTCTGATGCCGTAAACGTTAGATCAATCGTATTGTCATAGCTACTAAATCCACTGGCTCCACCTGTTGAGCTGATACTAATCGTTGGATCAGTCGTGTCAATTGTGAAAGATAGATCAATTGAATTTGAAGGATCTGATTCTCTATTGTTTATACCTATCGCAGTAGTCGTAAGTTGATAAACACCATCACCCAATGTAGGTGTTATTGTCCAATATCCACTATCATTATCAGCAACATCTGTCCCTAGTTCATTTCTGCCATCCCAAAGTTTGACTGTACTACCTGCTTCTGCAAAACCTTCAATCTTTGGTGTCCTATCAGAAATTAGAGAGTCACTCGTATCAGCAAGATTCAGATCTGTGGGAGTAAATGTTTTATTTGTCCCAGATATGTCTATTTCAGCTACTGCATATTGATCTCCAGATAATCCTATTGAAAAGTCACCCCATGCAGCATATTTTTCTCTATAAAATCCATGATCTTGATTATCGTTCAGGTCATTTGGCTGTCCGCTACGCCAGTTTGTAAATATAAAAGGTGATCCATCACTCCATCTCCATTGATCTTCTATACCTTTATCATTTGCTCCTATCCATGCGCCTTTTGGTGAATCTTCAATAAAGTTCTCATAAACAAAATCATCTTCTTCTTGACTATTGATTGATACTAAATGGCCTCCAAGACTTTGAGCTGTAGCTTCTCCAGCTTCCCATGTTGGAGATTCAACAAGGAAATAAGCTTTATCATCAAAAACAGGAGCTAGAGATTGTAATGTCTCAGAGTTGATTATTATTTCAGCTACTGCATATTGATCTCCAGAAAATCCTATTGAAAAGTCACCCCATGCATCATATTGTTCTCTATAAAATCCATGATCTTGATTTCCGTTAAGGTTATTTGGTTGTCCGCTACGCCAGTTTGAAAAAACAAAAGGTGAACCATCACTCCATTCCCATTGACCTTCTATTTGTTTATCATTTGCTCCTATCCATACGCCATTCCATGAGTCTTTAACTAATTTTTTAACAAAATTATCTTCTTCTTGACTATTGATTGATACTAAATGGCCTCCAAGACCTTGAGCTGTAGCTTCTCCTGCTTCCCATGTTGGAGAATCTATTGTGATATATAAAATACCATCATTATATAAAGCACTCATTTAGTAATAAAATAATTAATCAATTTGTTATTTATCTGAAAGTAAATTATATATAATTTCTTATTTCTTAAAATTTAAATGATGTAATAATTATTATTTCATACGATAATATGTTCACAATGATACAAGTTAATAAATAGCGAGGACCTTGCTTGAAAGATATTATGTAGTACTTGATACATAATCAAATGAGATCGCTACAATCATGATAAAATATGTATCCAACTAAACTTTTAATTAAATATATTAATAGTTTAATATATTTATCATGATTTTTTGAATTTTGTAGTTAAAAATATAGAAAATCTTGTTAAATTCCATCTTATTGATTATCCACAGTAGTGATTTAGCATTAAATTCTTTGATAATATTATCTTCCTTACTAATCAGCTCAACTAAGTAGTTGTTATCGGTATACCCAACTAAGTAGTAGTAGCAACCGATCTTGGTCGTGGAGACCGTAGCAAATTCTTCGGTTTGCAACATTTTAAATTCTTGGTGGTCGAGTCAAAGTAGATATGTCCTTTGAAATGAATGTAATGTATTCCTCTTTATTTCATGCTGTATTTGTCTGTTGTTCATGTAGTTAGTTTACTTGCTTTGTTGGATATGTAATTCTGGTGATGTATTGGTTCGTTCCCTTCACTGAACCAATCACAAAAGCATTTAACACACTCATCAAATCAAATGTCTTACACATGCATCGCTGCATGGGTAGTCGTAGTACTGCTTGTGCCTTTCATTGTCTTGGTTCGCTTCTGCGAGTCTGAAGATGAGACTATATGTCGGTTGAGAAGAGACGGAAGATCATATAAGTGGATTAGTAAGAGGCTGGGTGTATCTGTGTATCGAGTTAGGAAACATTTACTAACTATCAAATAGGTTTACGACTTGAGGTTCAGGGACTTTCTGCTTGCCATATTCAATACTCGTTAGCTCTTGAGCACGTTGTCTTATGTCGAGTCTTTCATAGGTATCCATTAAGGTCTTAACGCTATGACCCGACACTCTGGCAAGTAGAAAGATATCTGTACGCCTCAGCAAATGATCTTCAATGAAAGTAGATCTCATGCTGTAAAGGGTGTACTTCCGATCTGAGAACTTATGACCTTTGAGTTTCCCTTCACTCGATAACTGATCAACGATCTTTCTCCAAGTCTGTCTAATTCTTGCTTGGCTAGGTTCCTTTTTTTCGTTATAGATTTGTGCGAACACATAGTCGTCAGGATTTACCTCAGCATTTAGATCCTTTAAGAATTTCATCCAACGCTGGAAGAGATAGGCAAGGTTGCATGGAATCTCTCTTGGTGCGGATGTCTTCTTTCTAATTGTTGAGATATAAGAAATAAGTCTCTCCTCCCTTCCCATCATTGTGGCTTGTGGAACCCAATCCCCTTCCTTTGGCTCAGGGGAATCATTAATGACATCAATACCCTCCTTTTGGAATTCATATATTTCCTCTTCTGCTTTCCTTGAGCTGTATCTTCCTACATCTCTGATTTCAATGTTCTTCCACTTGAGTTTGCAGATCTCTTCTGGACTCATGCCTGTATTCTTTGCAACTCTGATCCACGTCCAAAACATATTCCTGAACCAGACTGTTTTTTTTCTGGTTTCCTCTCGACTTTTGTTCCATTGTTTTTTGAGTTGTTGTTTCATAAGCTTCTTGCCTCCAGACATCTCTCGTGTAATCCAAAATCATTTTCCAGTCGTCAGCGTTAATAGCTGGATTGGCATCTTTATCTATGGGTCTAATCTCAATTCTTGGTAGAAACTGACCATCAAGCCATAGATGAGCTGGAATGTATTTGAATCTGACTAGGTAGCTTTTTATCCATTCACCAATGACTGCTAGTTCCCTGTGGATTACTTGCCTTCGTTGGGTGCTTTGGTATCTGAACTCTATGTATTCATCAAAGGTATCTGTCTTTATTTGAGAGGTGAGAAATACTTTTTTGTACTTCAGATACTTTCTCAGATGTAGGCAACAATGGAATTTATGTGAGTAGCTACTTTCCTCAAAGGTTCCAGCATCAACTATTTCCTTTGACCCTTTAGCCAATTATCCAAGGCTTTCTCAACCGTCATCTTTGGTTGCTCTATCTTTCTCTCTTCTCTGGCTAACCGCTCTTTCCTGCTGATTGACTTCTCTTCTCTTTGAACCAATGTGAGGGCTTGAGTTGAACTGGCTGAAGCTTTCTCTTTTGGAATTGCCTCTTGAGAGAGATAGTGAGGATCATCCTCTCTCATTTCCATAGCAACATCTAGAGCTTTTTCTTTTGCTTCTTCTAGTGTTGTTGCATCTTCTATCAGTTTCGTTCGGTATAACTTGGTTCCCTCTTTCAGCTCTCTGTAGAAATATTTACCAATATTGTCATCTTCATAGGTGAAAACGATGCCACGACCATTCAAGACTCTTTCCTTTTCCTTGATGCGTGGCATCTAAAAAGTTTGGGTAAAGTTTGGGTAAATTATAGCAAATCCGTAAAATCCTTTTCAGACAATCAAGTTTAACTTTTCATTAGCCAGTAGTTAATCTCTTTCTTTGACTGAGTTTCTACCATTTTACTGGGGTTAGTGTAAAGTTAGTGTAATTGAAACAATCAGCGAACGATACAGATAGCGAGTGAGTGGCTCTCGAGGATCGCTTGTCGCAGTAGAGAATCCTCAAATTAGTTGCTATCACTAGCGTCTGGGGGTTTTGATTGCAGCTTAATTACCTTTCTATCTTACCTCGGATGGGAAACCTGCATAACCCCTTCTGTAACGCTTCTGAGCCCACCAATAAGTTGCAATGATATCTGCTGCTTTTTGATCAGTTTTTGCTGTCATAGAAGAATTTCTTTTTAATTCTCTTCTGTTCGTTTCGTGTTCTTCTGAAAGCTTTCTTGTCATTGTTGCTTCCCAGCTCTGCGTGTCTGATGATGTCATTTACTATTCCTCTTGTTGCTTTTGATATAGAAGTGAAGAATCCCATTTTTATACTGCCAAATCATTCTTTGTGTATATAATTTAGTTAATGATCTGGGTGATGGGGATTATCCAGTCAGGATTCTTCAAGTCTGACTGAATATTATAATAGTACAATCGTATTGCTACGTGTCAAGCAGCCTATCTCTACGCTAACTATTCAGGTTATTTACACTAACTTGCATACGCAAAGCAGTTGTGAGTCGCTCTTTCATACTGGCATTAGAACTAAATAATAATTTCACAGGGGAACCGTACTGCTCTTTAGCACGTTCATAGGTCTCCTTAGCCAGTATGTTCAAATGTTGGAGTCAGTGCCAGCTAGAGCAAAGAAGCTTCAGTGATGTGAGTTTCTTTTCTTGAAAACAGAGGGATCGGGAGTTGTTTAAGACAGCTCCCTTTTTCTGTTAAGTTATATTCGAGATTTCAGTTTTGTTGGGACAGTCTGACATAGTGCTTTTTGCTACAGCTAAGTGCGGGTTGTTAGACAAGTATGAGTACTACTTTAACTAGCGATCCACGATTGCTTTGAGTTCTAGTTACTTTCTTTATTTACTTCGACATGAAAGGATCTGGCTATAAATTTGATTTAAATGTAGAATTAGCTAAAGCTGCAAAGAGATTAGATAAAAAAAGAAATGCAGATCTAAAAGATGTTGAGTTGGCATACGGCAGCAGAGTGGAAGCACAACAAAGTCCAAGCTCCATTTATCATTAATTGATTCTTTTATATGCATGATTAGGACCCCACTGGAGGGGTAAAAAAGTCCTTGTATATTCGTTATTAGGATTAAGAAATTTCTTTTGAAAATTAAAGGATTCAAGATTGTATTTATATCAGCACTCACTAAGACGGTTCCATTTTTAAATGTTTATGGTTGTAAAACAATATTTATCTTGAATGTGGTGAATACTCATATTCCTGATATGGAAGACATAATCTCTGATTCAATGTCATTGCTTATGGAAAGATCGAAAAACCTCAGCCTTAAGGATCAAAGATCTATTGGACAAGAGCTTAGAGAATGGTTAAAAGAAGGTGTATCTATTGATCAATTATTGACTATTCCAGTTCTAAAGTAATTACCAACTAAGGAATTGCACCCTAGAACTAATTCAAGTAATTATGAAGAGGGATGGTTGGCTGAAGGAACCAAGTGGCGTATGGATACTGAGGTTTAGATACGACTGGGATAGTTGGGAGCAGAATCCAAAGGTATTAATAGATAAAGGTAGGCTCATACCCAGTGCCATCCCTTTATTAAAGAGTAGGAAGAGGATGAGAAGAAATCTAGCCATAGTCTTATGGCGTGACTTGTTAGCGTCTGGCTGGATTCGTGTCAGTCCTCAGTGGGAATAGATGTAAGTGATAACCGAACATTGTATGACACACAGTTTGCTGTTTATTTGCTGAGAATATAAGCATTATGAGGAGTCAATCCCTCAACTAGAGATCAAGGAGTTATAGTCCTTCTTCTTTTTCTTGCATGATGCAGGAAGTCTTAATCAAAGCAGGAGGCTTCCTCATTGTGTTATGGGTCTTACTAAGTCAAGCAATTAATGCGTAAAAGGCTCTCAAATGGCTCTAGAAGCGGCTTTAAATTAAATAAATATGCAAAAATACCAAGTTTCAACCCCTCCAAGGCTATATATGAGAATTAAGAGGGGATATGGAGGGGTATTTTAATCCTTGTACTATACGTAATCAGGCTTCAGAAATTTCTGCAGTTTTTTTACCAGCTTCATAATCGTATATCATTTCAGGAAATAGAATATTTATATAAGCCATAATCACAGCAATTATTGGAGGCATGTTTGTTTTGTCCTCTTTTGTTATCCGTCTAATTTCAGAAATGAATCCTTTTGCTTCCTTCTCGGTAATTTCGTAGTTAGGGTCATTCTCTACCTTGTCTACAAGATTTTCGATTTGACTTGCGGAATCCATTAATAGTTTAACTAGCTAAACCAGTAAAACTGCTAAGAAATAGGTAGACAAGTTCTTATAAATAAAACTTATCTAAGTATTATTACCAGATATTAAATAAAAGAATCTTCAGTAAACGACCAAACAAGGATTCGAACCTTGTCAGATTACGTGCCACCCACACATCTGGTTCCTACTTGGTCTTGTGTATCTTCTATTAATAAACATCAGCTAGTATCCAGCTGGTTTGCCGTAGCTCTGTAGTTGGGTAACTTAGATTATTAATAGAAGACACTAAAAGAACTAGCTAATATCGTTTAACTTGCTTGTAGTAAGCGTACTTACTATCGTCTCAAGCAAATTAAATTACAACTTTTTAGTCCTTTTATGATTGAAGGAAACAATTATAAAATCATTTCATTCTGAAATAACATAGATCTACAAAGTTTAAAGACGTTAGGTCATTGGTCCTGTTGTTTATATATTTCAACTAGCTAAAATACACATATAAAATTCTTATAAATTAACCACATGGCAATTGCTGTAACTGAGGTTTATGAATTCACAAATGGTATAGATAGACATTATTCAACTACACCTGAACTCGCAATCATGGCTAGTTTTGATGTTGAAAATGTAGCTCAAACTTATACAGGCGATGCCACTATATATGCTAACTGTGGTTTTCATATTGACGATCAAACAAAGATCTCAAAGTTATGGGGTGTTTATGTCGATGGAGAGTTATATCGTTTAACAGCAACTAGAGATGAGGCTTCCAAAGCTTCACAAAATCTAACTAAAGCGATAGAGCAAATCAAAAAGTTAGGAGACGGTGAGTCTATATCTTTCTCCCCATTATTTAATATAGAGCCGAGTCCTGAAGAGGTTAGTTCTGGAATTGCAAGGGTAAAACTTTAATTTTTGATATCTAATTGCTCAGGGTGTAGATGTTTGATTGCTTCAATCTTTGGATCAATAAATACAGGGTTTAGATCCATTATCTCTTGATCAGTCATTGCAGGTTTCTTAGGTTGGTTCTTCCTTTCCTCCTCAATCCTCTTAGCTTTGTCTCTAAGGATTTGATCTTTAGATTTATACTTACCGCTGAACAAACCTTTCTTCTCTTCAACACTGAGTGAAGAGTCCATAGATATGTTTAGTATTTCTTGGGGTCTCATAAAGACACCATCTCCTACCTCTTCTTTTCTCTTCAATAGTTCTAAGTTCCTATTCATCTAGCTCCTCTGCAATTTGTTATTTAATGCAGCGAATGCTTTATATAACTTCTGTTGAGATATGCCAGAAGTTCCTGCTTTGTAATACGCCTCCTGTAGAGACATCTGACCACTATAAAACTGTTCTGCTAAATGTTGAACAACAGCAGCATCACTCTTACCTATGTCAGCAGTAACTACTTGTTGAGCCAGCTCAGGACTTGGCCTATCTTCAGATGTAAGGATGAAATTGTCTATCTCTTGAGTTTCTTCATCTGTGAAATCATCTAGACCAAAACTCTTATCAGTTGAGAACCTATCATTACCGTCACTCTCCTCAGTTAGACCTAAGTCTTCCATTTGTTGTGTTGATAGCTCTGAAGTATTGCCAGTCATTCGATAATTGAATAACTTGGCTAACTCATCATCTTGTCCTCTAATGTATTGCTCTTGTAGATATTCAATCTCATCTTGTTCAATGGTCTCTTGCTGCTCCAGAAGTTATAAGTAAGTCTTGCTCTGTAGCTCCTTCAGTAAAGGCTGGATCAGTTAGACCTCTAGGCGTTCTCTTGAAGTCTGGATCAAATGCTGATCCTTGTTCTTCTAGGTTGAATGTCTCAGTATTCTGAGTTGCATTTATTCCTGTCTGGATCACTCTAGTGGCTGGATCAACGGCAACTTCTTGTCCTGTTATTTGATTTACTTCAACAGGAGGATTAACAGTTATAGACATTTATTTAATCTCCTTTGTTATTGGTGTTTTGAATAGATAGTCGATATAGCTAGTGCATGTATCAATCATTCTTTGGCGGTTGATTATCTCTACTCCAAGTGTTTTTTGAATAGAGATCAGAATATGCACAGGGACAGAATCTCTATTATTTACGATGTCAAAGAAAATTGGTTCTGACATTCCTAGATAATCAGTTAATTCATATTGAACATATTCACATTCGTTATCTTCTTTTGCATGTTTATAAGCAGTTAAGATTTCTGCTCTTTCTTGATTGCTGAGACGTATTCTTGAACTAACAAGTATAGGTCGGTGATTGACTTTGAAGTTTTTGCGTGTTGCTGTTGTCATTGATGTTTAATTGTTATTCGTTAGGAATCATTTGGTATGAGCAAATTTACATTTGTTAATTGCTTAAATAAATACGAAAGCAGAATACTTATCTAAAGCCAAGTTTTACCAGTCATCATCAATGTCGTCGTTGGGATATTTAGCCTTGTACTCGGCTTGTAATTCTTCTGTGGTTGGATGATAAATGATATCTATATAGTCAACTTGAAGTTGAATGTAACCATATGGATCAGCTCTTAGATGTGCTTTGATGCGACCATCTTTGTGGTAGATTGAATCATTAGCACTCTTCCCAAAAGCTATCTTTGGTTCAAATAGTTGAGAGGCAATGATATTAGTTCTGTTCGTTAGGATTCCTGTTCCATCCTTTAACTCATAACTACTATCTTCATGCTTGCGATAATTAACATTACTGAAAATTCTTAAAGCATCCTCAATATGTTCTTCTAATCTGTAGTGGTCATTCATGGTGAGTGGTTGAAACTCAAATAAATACTCATAACGGATAGGAGCATTTGTTTGATAATTATCTGACTTAAAAGTGATTTGTTTTTTCACTATCTCATCAAGGATATGACAATCAAATCTAATACTTGTAGATTGTGGATCTATCTCTGACGATTTAACGAGACTGCGGTCTATCATGTTTAATTCTTTTTAATCAATTAGTTGGTGTTTATACAGTTATTATTCTTTCACTTCCATACCTATCACAGAACTTTTTGACAACAGTCATTAGGTTTCTTGTGCTGGTTATTTTCTTGACTCCAATAATCTTATTGATTTGTAGAGACTCTTTGATAGCTCTCTTCATTCCACTATTAATGGCTGCAATACGTCTACATGGATTAGATGCTTGACCTATTACTAGCTGACCATTGTGTAGTTTAAGTACAAAGATATAACCATCCTTGACTTATGTCTTTTTAGTTACTGCTAGGTGGTTAGCAAGTTGAGTTTGTGAGATAGAAGATAATTAAATAAGTTATTCGTGTGAATAAAGTTAGTACTTTAAAGATGAGAAGATTTAAGTTAACTAGTAGCTAATAAGCATACGTTACTTAGCGTATGCTTTATTAAGTAGGTACAAGAAATTTCTCCTAACGTCGAAATTTCTTGTACCAGTACTAGTTAATTGTTGTCTTTATTTTGGATTTCTCATTCTCTTTCCTCTATTATGGGACCTTTAGCGTAAGTCTTAGAGATTTAAGCTATAACTGAGGTCTTAGGAGAAGATGTAATCTGAATGTTTTACGTCTTTTAGGTCTAAGTTCCCGACTATTGGAGGGGTGTTTTTATTGTCTATGTTTAGCTCGTTTGCTTTTCTAAACTCATCCCAGATGCTAAAGCTACAAGCCTCTATAAATACTTCTTTTAACCTATCTGTCATTTCATCCATTACTTTGCTTGCATATGTATGAGCTGCATCGTGGATAGTTGAGAAGTTATGATTAAAGTTTCTGAATGCCTTAACCATTACTGAAGCATCAATAGAATGAATTGTGTTAGCTGTAATAGCCCGTCGCCAATCCTTTAAATCAGCTTCTTTAGTTGGTATGTAATCTGAGATCTTATAATTTAAACTTCCATAATGGAATGTTTTAATTCTCTTGCGATCATAGATAGGGTATTTCATTATCTGAGTTGAACCCGAAGGCGTTGGAACAAGAATCTTTTTCTTACCTGAGTTATGGATTTCTTGTGCTCTTTGCTGAAACCAATCTAAGATAAACTTGAATGAGCAGACCTTATTCATTGCTGGCATCCAAAGCTTTCTAAATGCTTTCATCTCATCTCTGTTAAGCCTATATCGTTTAGGAACTTCACTATCATGGAACTCCCAAAACTCTTCCATCATCCTTTGTTCTCCAGCTCCATACTGTGCAACCATGATGATCTTTTTAGCTGCCTTTCTACCCAGCTTATTTCGACTCCAATAAGCAAGTAATTGTGTTCTTATGGGAGTTATTGTCCCCTTTGAGTTGTCCTCTACGAGTGACATCCAACAGACTCTGTAGAGGTCTTGAGGCTCAGTCGACGGCATACTTCACCCTTTTTGTAGACGTCTTGCAGAGGCGTATGGTAGCCATTGCGGCGGCTCCTGAATACGTTGTATCCACGCTACATCTAAGGGAAGTAGTTGATTGATCTTGTCTGATGAAACAGTGGTAATACTCCTTTGTGGCTGCAAGGAATTGAAACGGATTATCAGTGGTTTCAAGAAAAGAAATTTCCTTATTGAAATCTCTATGAGGTTCTAATAATGTTGCGACTAATTTGATGTTGTGTTGGTTTGATTCTGTCCATTTAAGGCGATCATCAAAGTTGCAATTATTTTGTCCCGCATGATTTGCTAGCTCTATGGACATATGGAATTTACTTCTATCATCTATCGGTTTTGGGTTCGCAAACAGTAGAATTGCTTTCTGGAAATCTGTTCCTTGTGGGGAAGGAGTATTTGAACATCTAACGTATGCTCTACCTCTGAAATCCCATGAGCAAGGATAATAAAGTTCCTTGCAATCTCTTAGTTTATTTGTATTTAACCAAATTGTTTTTGAGTTAAACCCTTTCTCAACTAACGCTATTTGTTGGCTGAGCTCTTTTGCTCTTTCCTTCTTGGCTTGCTTGAGATTTGGATGATTAGATAAAGCTTTGTTTAATTCATCATGGTCATGCAAATGTGTTAGCACTAGCCGACGTGATAATTCAGGAGGATCTTGATAAAAATGTGGTATAAACTTACCTAGCTTTATTCCACGTCCTACAAGTTCGTTTAAGACATCAGCTACAAAAGGATTGATTCGATATGGGACATCTTGAAGCTTGTTGATATAAGCCAAGTGCTCTTCACTTATCTCAAAACTCCCCTCAAATGTGCAGTCTGATTGAGATGTATCTAGGGTGGTCAGCCAAGATCCAAAAGAAGTTTTAGTTGCTGGGACTGGTTTACATATCATCGGAAGAGGATCCATCAGGAATGGTTCGTGATCTCTTATGTACTCCTCTTTATGCTTCTCAGCTTCATCAGATAGAACGATAAAGACTCGTTGGGTATCGACATAACCAACCCTTTCTTCCTTGAATAGTCGCGTGTACTTGAGTAGCCCATCTAGTAACCAGCTACCAACGATCTTTCTATTCGCAGGACTAAAAGGTCTCCAATCAAGTGCATCAGCTTCTATCTCTCTACCTTGTCTTCTGAACTCCAATTTTTTTTTTTTTTTTTTTTTCTTTAAAGCCCTTCTTATATTGTCTCGCCAATAGTAAGTAGAACTTCTAGCAGTTCCATCTTTCCCACCTTGTGCAGATTTATCTAAGGCATCAAAGTATTGAGGATAGATCTTTGATATGTAATTAAACTCTAAATCAATTTCAATAGCTTTTCCTATTTCATTGATCAGGCTATCTTTATCTTTTCGATCTCTATTTCTTTTGGGCTTTCCAGTTTTCCTATCTATTATTTTGGTAGGGACTATAGATGACTGAGCATTATCTAAAGTGATTTGAAAAGCAATGAATGAGCATCTCTCAAGGTCAAAATAGTTTTTCTGTTGCTTGACTTTTACTTCATCTGGACCTCCATATTTATCCCTTTTGATGACTAGAGGTGTCCCTAGGCAATTCCTAACTGCATCAGTAGCTCTACTAGACCTTATGAAATTGCTTGGATTATCTATTTCGTTTTGTAATCCATCTAGTAATTGTGCAAAAGTATATGACTTCCATTGTCTTGCATAAGGTGCATTGCTACCATCATTTCTTTGCGTCTGCTCTCTTATATCCTTTTTGAATTTACATTAGGCAGATTCTCTTTGATTCTTTTCTCGTTCAATTTGTTTCTGTATCAGTTCATCATCATTCATAAATTCATTAATTAGATTACTACTTAATAAGTTCTAGTTGTTTTGGCGTGATTTCTTTTACTTCTCTTTTCTTAATTTCTTTCTCTAATATTTCTGAAATCATTTCTCCAACACTAATTGAAAACCTTTTAAAATCTGATTCACACCAGCCATAAAGGTGTTGTAGTGGTTCTTCAACTATTTCCTCAGTGTTTTCATCTGGTCCAAAGCATTCAATAGTTAAATCTTCTTCAGTAAATTCAAACTCAAGTGGGATAATTATTTTGTGTGTAGTTGTTGTTTGGATAGTCATTTAATAATGTATGTATGTTTTAACTCAGTTCCCAAGTGGGTTTTAAGACGGTCTGAGTTCGTCTGATCGTGTTATTAAACTCATCTAGAACGCTGTGGCGGGTTGACTACTTCGAGTGAACTAACGCACGATTATTGTTCTATACCTACAGCGGTACTGATTTCTAAGGTCTGCTTGTTCTAGAGATATGTCGTTGCTTCTTAAAGCTATTTACTTGAGTTTCTAATCGGCTTGCTGTACTCAGCATTAGGGGATCAAGTGGATTTACTATAGCACAAGTGAATCAAATATGCCTGTATTGCTTTACATTATGAAACAATTTAATTAGAAAAGTGGACTAATCTAGTATTTATCTGCTTCTAAGACCTATTTGATTTACCTCCCAAAGTTATTTTTATTGATGAAGAGTATATCTTGTGTTCTAAATTTTTTATTATGTATACACTCTATCCATTCTTTATATTCGCTAGCAATAGCATATTGATCAGCATCATTAAGTATTTCAAACCTTCTTAAGACATGTTCCAAACCATCAGCCAGTGTGTCTTCAATCGGGGTGGGTATGTAATCCAAGTCAAAGGCTCGTACATACCAACTTACCTATCCACTAGCTTTTGTAAAGGTTGCCATCTTCTATAGATACTTGTTTCCTTTTACTTAAAACAATTAGACGAGCTTTATCAATAGCTAATTCTTAGGTCTCTTTGTCAATAAAGCCATAAAGAAACCAGCCGTTAAGCTGGGTAAGTGAATTAGAAAAGTACTGAATAAACAGAGCTAGCAATCAGTAGATAAATCACTGAGTCCCTTTCTTCCTTTCTAATCGTCTTTAACCTCTCTTCTACTTCTAGCTTGTTTTCTAAAGTCCCAATCACCTCAGCGGATGCTTCAATAATTTCAGCTTTAGTGGATCTTGAATTTACATTGTTAGACATTGAACCAATAAACCAAGCTCATTGCTTGGCAATGCCAGTATTTACTATTGAGGTATATCTCCACAGCCTGTCTGTGCTACTGGCTGCTATCAAGCGAAAGCTTTTGTCGTTGATAAGAGCTTGAAGTGATGCTCTATGAATCAAAGACATGATCTTTATAGCAGCTTTTTTGCGTATGCTATAAATTTCTTACTTAGTTTTAATATAAAGCATTAAAAAGCACCCATTTCTGAGTGCTTAGTTGATTGGTTTTAGTTGTTAAGCAGCTTGACCATACCTATACCTCATCATGTCTATCACCTGATCCTTGTTTTTCCAGTTCTTTATTCGATCTTTAGTCGAAAGTAGCTGGGCTTCAGTCAGTTCAAGACGAGCTTGTTCAAGTTTGGTCATGCAGTTAAATACTTGTTGCAGTGATGATAAGCACCTGTAAACAGAGCAGGCAGCAAAGAGTAACCATTAAAGTCCTCACGCAGAAAAGGTTATGTATTTATATTTACACTTATGAAATGCTTGTCAATTACTTGATGAGGATGATTGATCAGATGTGAGAGTGTCCACTTGAAATGTATCACCTTGAACTAGTTCTCTGTTGTTGATCAGGGTGCTTGCCTTCGAGTCTCGTCCTGACGTCTACCCCGTGAAAGCTTTTTGAAGGGGTTGAGTAGTAAGCGTTTCATAATCTATTTCTTGTAGTAATCACAGTAACCTTTTATAGCGTATCCATCCTTTCTGACTCCTAACTTCTTTGCTACAGTTTCTTGTGTAATTCGCCCTCCTGCGTAGTCAGCACAAATATCTCTTTTGCTCTGACAACCAACTAAGAGCAGTAACGGGAGAAGAAGTAGTAACCGTTTCATCTAAGCAGCCCTCTTATCTTCTTCGCTAAGTGTCTTCAAATATCTCTTTCTCTGTCCACTATGTTCAGTCGTGCTTGGTTTACTGTTTGAATACTTCTTACCTATCTTATATTTTTTGTGAAATATATTTAATTGATCCTCTTCGCTCTTCTCTCTGATAGGTTCTATTTCTGCGACTGGTTTGGATATGTAGAACAAGGCAAGCATAGCCAGTGTTCCTGATGCAACCAGAGTGACAAGTGCTCCATGTACAGCCTTTGCTATCAATAAGCTAACTACTACAAGAAGAGCGTAGACAACCCAGTTAGGTATGCTGCTTTCTACTGCCTCGGAATTATGCCGTGAAGGTTTGGACATGATATTTAATTGTAGGTGTGAGGATTGAGATGCTGGTTTCTTATACCTTGGCTTTCGCTTTCTTTTTGACTACGACTTCTGATTTGAGCATCGCTTTGTTTTTTAGCTCCTCCGACAACTTGAAGACCATCTCTCTCTGACTAAGCGCTTCTGCCATAAGCTTCTTTTCATCCATTTTCTTGAGCTTCGCTTCGTAGCCTTTCTTGATTTCCAGCCAAGATGGGTTTTGAATCTTGCCTACCTTGGAGGATGGTGCGATGAGTTCGTCAACCATCTTCTCTGTAACCCTAGTACCTCTCTCAAGATCGGCTTCGATTACAGCTTTGATTCTGTCACTAGCTCCAGCGATCTTGGCTGCTGTCCTGATTCCGACGAGATTGAAAGTGTCTGGAGATAGAGTCGTAGTACTAAACCATCCCTCCCAAGCTGCCACTAGGTCGGTAATTTCTCTTGGTTTGAAAGGTACTAGCTCAGACTTCTTGAATTGAGTCCATTGCCTTGGGTTGCCTTTCTTGTTTCCCTTCAGTGAGTTCCTCAGCTCGTATAAGTTGTTTGCGCATGCTGCCAGATAGATTCCCGTACCTTCTCTGATATTCAGGACGCACTCCTGCATATCCCTTATCTGATAGCTTTCTAGTCCTTTAATGCACGCTTCAGGTAGTTCAATATCTTCTGACAGGGGAGACAGGTCAGTAACGGATTGTGCTAGCGACACAGACTTCTTGTATTTACTGAGTTAATTCAAGCAAGCTGACCTAGTTTTGTAAACTTAACTGGACGGACCGTCCAATACTCTTGGTAAGTTTGTACTACCTTTAATTGTCTTGTAGGTCTGCTACGAGATTTATTACTTTAGCTTCTTCTTTCTTTTTATCGTATCTAATATCCGTTATCTCTTTACTTCTTTCTCTAATATCCATTCTTTCGTAAGACTGTTGAAGCGTCTTTACGTCGTGTCCAGTCATTCGAGCAAGTAGAAATATGTCAGTTCCTCTTAATAAATGATCTTCGACAAAGCTGGAGCGGCAGCTATATAAAGTGTAAGGCTTCTCCGAAAACTTGTGACCCTTGAGTAGACCTTCCTTAGTCAGGTGCTCTCTGATAGCTCTCCAGTTCTGTCCAATACGTGCTTGATTGATTGGCTTGTAGCCGTTGTAAGGATTGAAGAAGACATAGCTGTCAGGCTTGATCGTATAGTTAAAACCTTTTTCTTTTAGGAATTCAACTTGGAACTTCATTAGTCGTTTGAATACTTTTCCGAGGTTGGTAGGTATCTCTCTTGCTTCGCAGGTTTTATTCCTGATGGTATTGATGTAGGCAATGAGACGTTCTTCCCTTCCTATTTCGTTTTGATTGGTAGCCCATGCTGACGGATCAAACTCATCATCTAAGCCCTCGATATCTATTCCAGCAGCTTGGATTTCTTCAATCTCTTCTTGTGCTTTTGATTGAGAAATTCTCCCTACATCTCTTATCTCTACATTCTTTATTTTGAGCTTGCAGATCTCTTCAGGAGACATGCCACTCAACTTGGCTACTAATATCCAATGCCAGAATAAATATCTAAAGTACCTTCTCTGTTCTGAGTGGTATGGAAGTGACTTTGCGTTTGCTTCTTTTAGCCAAGGACCTCTTACATATTTGAGGATCTCTTGCCAATCAATAGGGTTGATAGCTGGGTTAGCCATTCTGTCGATCTGCCTTACGATCACTCTTGGCATCCAGCCCTTTTTTATCCAGTTCGTATCTGAGATGTATTCGTTATCCATTAGGTAATCTCTTATCCATTCACTAATTACGCTGATCTCTCTTGCTTGATTTATGCGAGTTGTATTGCTCCTGAAGAGTAGGTAGTCGTCGAATGTTTGCTTGTTGATCTGGCTTGTTCTAGTGATCTTCTTGTGGTCGAGATAGCCCTTCAGGTGAACTCTAAGAATAATCTCTTTGTGTGAGTAGCTGTTCTCTTCCAGTGAACCAGCTCGTACTCTTTTGCGTTGAACTTTGATCCAGCCATCTACAGCATCAGAAGCATTTATGAATTTGCTTTGGGCTTTCTTTTGTTTGATCTTTTCAAACTTCTCTTTTCTCTTTTGTAGTTTCTCTTCTCTCTCTAAGACGGTTAGCTCATCAGGTGTTTCTCCCCTTTGAATGATGGCTGTAGGGACTTTGATGAGTGTGGAGTGATGGTGCGGATCTTCAGTCCTTAAATGCAAAGCAGCTTCTATTGCACCTGCTTTTGCTTGCTCCATGTTGTTAGCTCCAGCAATGAGCTTGGATCTGTATCTCTTAGCTCCCTCTACTTTTTCTCTGTAGAAGTATTGACCGACAGCACGATCTATAAAGGTTACAATATCTCCTTTTAATCCTTCTATCTTTGCTTTTTCTAGCAGCTTAGCCATCAAAAAATGGTTGACTCTGTTATCAGGTTATAACGAGGTTAGTGTAGAAACTAGTTAGTGTAAAGTTAGTGTAGATTGAAAATAAATATCTGTCAAATCCTTTAGATTAATCTCATGTCAATTGATTATAGATAAGAGATACTATTTCATTGACCAGTAAATGATTTCTTTCTTTGACATGATTCTCGCGGAAAATGCGGGGTGTGAACAGAGTGTGAACAGAATTAGGTCTGTTTAGTCTGTTCCTTCTCAAGATTACCTAACTTTTGAAACTAATAAAACTGATCGCTAGGCATCGACTTATAAATATTTGGATGGCTTAAACCCGATTCCTCTCGAGCTGGAAATGGTGAGGAAAACGCCTGTTTATGTCCAAATTCTTGTCCAATCTGTGTCCAAATACATGTGCTAAGAACCATTCGGTGGGATAACGCGAGATTAGTTTAGGCTATGACTAGCTTCTTGTAACGTTGCGTAACTGCTTTTAGAACAGGTATGCAAGGATTGGACAGGGTGTTTAGAGGTTGTTTTGATTGGCTTTTGCTTGAACTGGAAGACCCCGTATGGGGTGAATCTGTCCATCCCTACATCGATATAACCCCTCTCACATTTCTGTCGGATTTTCTGAGTTATTTGGAGTTGAGAATTGCTTGTCCTCCAGTCCATCGTTTCTCAAATTCCGCCTTGTTCATGTCTTCCTCCGCCTTAGCACAATACTTCTCTCTGACATATGTGGTGAAGGCTTGAACCTTATCTCTTGGTGTCTTTAGAAGTAGTTCAGTAAACTCATCCATTGAAGCTTGTAGCTTGTCATGCTCTAATCCTTGGATCCATTGTGTTCCTTGTTGGTAATAGGCGAGCACTTTCACAGCCTCATCTAAAGTCAATCCGTGGGTCTCTTGTAATAAGTCGGTTCTACTCTTTTTCATTTATTTATTTTTTTTGAAATTTTTAGAGGACTAGAAGACGGGTCACAAGTCCGCCTCTAATCCAAAGCAATACTTCTCGTCTATCCATATCCCTTCGGACTTAGGATGTAAGACGGCTTTTTTTATGTCTGATAGGAAGCTTTTAATGACATCACCTTTTGGTCAAGACATCATTCGTACTCGATTCTTATCTCTCGGAGAAAGGACTCATATTGGTAAGTCGTCATGCCTTGAGCTGATGCTCTTATTTGTCTGATATCTCTATCTGAGAGGTTGGCATTGAACTTAAATGCCTCTTTCCTCTTCTTGTCTACATACAAATCATTCATTTGATTTTTAGTGTTTTTTTGGTGACTCGATTAGAGATACTCATCTCGTGATTCCTAGTTCTGATAAGGGGTTCACCCGCTGAAATCATTAGTTTCAAAGAGTTTTTAGTTGGTTTGAATGATGTTTTAGTCATGGCGTATTTTTAAATTAAAGAGTTTTGAGGGCTTAATACCCACTCACTGAGTATGGACTCAGCGTTTTGTCTTTCACCCTGTGACCAATGACTCTTAATGCGTTTATAAGCATCATTAGACATCTCACCCTCAGACCAAAATCTGATGTTCTTTGTTTGTCTTTTTGCGTGTGTGTTCATTGATTTTGTTTTGGTGGTTAGACAGTTGATGATTGTGGAGTTGGTATTGGAGTAATTGCTAGGTGGTAGAGCCTTGTGATTTCTTCTTTACTTTCTTGCAAGATCTCGTGGAATAGTTCATCTTGGTAGGCATCTTCAGTATCTATTGCCTTAGCTAATAAGACCCACTCATGAAGACGTTCGTAGTTTGTCTTTGGTTCCGTTATCGCCTCAGTAGTTGTCTTCGACGGTTCATCCAATAGTCGGAGAGTTGTTGGAGATTTAGCTTTGTTCTTTCCTCTGGTCTCATTTGGATTCTTTGGGTATTCCCTTTGAATCTCTTCGAGATCTTTTTTGGTGAGTGGTATTGGATCGTAAGTGTCTGTCTCTCGGTTCCATTGTTTACGAGCTGATAGAGCAATGACTTCACTAAAGCCCATACTACTCATATTGTTTAAAACGTATTGAGAGCTAAGGGGAAAAGACTGAAAACATTCGAGCTGCTTTTTCAATCTTTTGTTCTTAGGTTGTTCTTTAATTAGCTTTTCTAAGTTATGAATTAACTCAGCAGCTCCAATAATCTTGCTAATAAATACCTTTTTAAAACCAAGCTTTTGAAGACTTGGTTGAAGAGATTTGCTGATTTTCTTAGATCTCCATTTGTATTGATTAGAAGGTGTTGAACTCTCCCAGTGATCAATCTCAGTATTCCTTTCTAGGAATGCCTTAACTAATGAGTAAGCGTACTTTGCATAGTTTGTATTGACTGAATCGGTCTGCTGTTCAAACTTCTTTAGTCCTTCTAATACCTCACTCCCAACTCGATTAAAGACCCACTCAACATCTTCTCTAAAGCGTTGATCAGGTTTTCCATCATCGTTTGTTGGTGTAAATATTCTTGTTAGATCTGACATTATTTATATCTGTGTATTTGTTTCCCTAGGGAAATAAGACGTCTTACTTCCGAGGTTGGTAACTTGTCCTGACTTACGGAAGAGACAACCACCTCAGGCTTAAACCTGAGTTAATAGAAGGTATTCACTTGGATGTAAATGGAAGTTTCTCCAACCGTCTTAAACGGTTGGCGCCGCCTTATACGTCCTGTGTTTTA
Source organism: Prochlorococcus sp. AG-402-B05 (assembly GCA_003279635.1). GTDB lineage: Bacteria > Cyanobacteriota > Cyanobacteriia > PCC-6307 > Cyanobiaceae > Prochlorococcus_B. Next base: position 19,804 of record QCHK01000023.1, read on the forward strand.
CCTTCTTAAGTTGTCTTTTCACTTTGGAGAGGTTTATGTATCCGCCGTTCTAATTGCGTCTAGCTAACAGGGTTGAAATTATAGGTATAACCTGAGTTGCCTTATGTCTCAGTTCCAAGGCTTCAACCAACCAA
>QCHK01000024.1 GCA_003279635.1 Prochlorococcus sp. AG-402-B05
GCAAGGTTTGCCCCTGTTTTAAATTCTTTAATCTCTTTTGTTGATAAAGGTGGAAAAGTTCTTGGTATTTGCAATGGGTTTCAAATACTTACTGAACTAGGACTCTTGCAAGGAGCTTTGACAAGAAATAAGAACCTTCATTTTATTTGTGATAGAGCAAATTTATCTATTGAAAGTACAAAATCTACTTGGATGAAAAACTATAAAAAACATGATTCTATTTCACTACCTATTGCACATGGAGAGGGGAGATATCAATGTAGTTCTGACGTCTTAAAAAAATTGCAGGATGATGATTCGGTTGCTCTTAGATACGCAGATAATCCAAATGGATCAATTCATGATATTGCTGGAATCACGAATAAAAAGGGGAATGTTTTGGGGATGATGCCACATCCTGAAAGAGCATGTGATGAGGCTTTAGGCGGTATTGATGGTAAATCAATACTTAGTACTCTCCTTTCTTGAATTTACAAATCTAAGCATTAAAAAAGCTGCTATCAAAAAGAGATAGCAGCTTTTTTAGCAGATCTGGTTTAGTACTTGTATCCAGCTACAAATAACTGTTCATCAGAAGAAGGCTGAGAACCTGCAACATACAATCCTTTTGATGCCTCAGAGTTTGCTTGAGCCCTTGCAATAAGTGCTTTTTGTCCATCAGCAGTATTGCTGCCTTTCCATGCTTTTAGACATGAATGTTGCAAAGCACGACCATATGAGAATGAAACATTCCACTTAGCCTTTCTGTCGATCTTATTCATCAGATTTAAATAAACTGATGCTGCTTCCTCGCTCAAGCCACCTGAAAGGAAAGTAATACCAGGTACACTTGCTGGTACGCAGCGTTCCATTGTACGTATTGTCATCTCAGCGACTTGCTGTGGATCAGCTTTTGTTGAGCTGTCAGCACCTTGTACTGTCATTGATGGCTTTAGGAGAGTTCCTTCTAGAAGTACTCCGTTTACTTGGCAAGCTAGATAAACTTCCTTGATTACTTCTTCTTGAACTGCTGCAGTCTTTTCAATTGAATGTGAACCGTCCATTAGGATTTCTGGTTCAATAATTGGAACTAAGCCAGATTCTTGTACTGATCTAGCGTATCTAGCTAAACCCCAAGCATTTTCCCTTATAGAAAGTTTAGAAGGACAACCATCATCTGTTATTTGAAGTACTGCTCTCCATTTTGCGAATCTTGCACCTTGCTCGTAGTAGTCAGCAGCTCTTTCAACAAGTCCATCTAATCCTGAGCAGAAGGTCTCAACATCATGGCCACCAGATAATGGTCTTAGACCTTTATCAACCTTGATTCCTGGGATAATGCCTAATTTTTCAAGCTTCTTAACCATTGGCTCACCATCAGGATGGTTTTGGAAAAGAGTTTCTTCAAAAAGAATTGCTCCACTTATGAAGTTTCCAAGACCTTCTGTTGTGAAAAGCATACCTCTATAAGCTTTTCTGTTGTCTTCAGAGTTCTCAACACCAATTGAAGCAAGCCTTTTACCTACTGTTTTCGTTGACTCATCAACAGCAAGAATCCCTTTGCCTGGCTGGGCTATGGCACTTGCGGTCTTCTTTAGTTCTTCTGCGTAGTACGAGAGTGCCATTTATGCAACAAAAATTTCATTAAGATTATTCCATATTGAAGGCCCCTTTTGTTGCTTATTACACCTAAAAAAAATTTTTTTATTTTTTTATCTAATAATTAATTCTAAAAATTATTTTTTACTTGAGGTGAAATGAATACTTCAATTGATTTCTACCTTCATTCCTGTTGAGTTTGATTCCTTTACCTTATCACAAACTATTTGGCTGGCTAATCCCTCAACTAAGCCTGGAATTACTGGAGTTCTATCTATAATGCTTTGAGCCCACCAGTTTTGGATTCTTGCTACTGGAGCTATTCGACCATCTGTCCATATTTTTGAAAAAGTAAGGTCCGAGTCAGGTTGGATATTTTTAAGAACATCTCCTTTATCTGAGTACCACAGCCCAAATCCGTGGACATAATCGTTCTGGTTTTCGCTGCTAAGAATAAGAGTTCCGTTGCTTCCATAAATTTCTAGACTAAAACCCCTGCTTTGTTTTGTTACTGCAGATAAATTTACTTGGGCTGGAATTAAATTGTTATTAATGCTTTTTAGTTGCATTTGAGAAATACTTACATCTTCACTTGTCACTTTTTTATTGTTTTTTGATATTGGACAAACTCTTTCTTTAATTGAAGTTGAATTTATTGCACTTAAAGAATGAGTAGGACCAATTAGCCAATGAATCATGTCAAAAGCATGGGTCCCTAAGGCTCCCAATACCCCTCCACCAGAATCTTCATCTGAATACCAATTCCATGGCCTATCTGGATTAGCCCTACTACTCATTAGCCAATCAAGCTTTACAAAATATGGTTCATCTAGTTTTTTCTCGGTAATTATTCGCTTTGCTTGCATGAATAGCGGAACCGCTCGATATTCGTAATCCACAGTTATTTTTAAATTTCTTTTTAGAGCGTTTCTTTGAAGCTCCATTACCTCATCAGAATTTAAGCAAGTTGGCTTTTCAAGTAAAAGATGTTTGCCTGCTTTTATTGCCTCTAGTGCAAGCTCGTATCTGGGTGCTGGCGGAGTAGCTATGATTATTCCATCTACTTTGGAATCATTTACTAAATCCTCCCAGGTCTCGTAGGCACGAAGATTGTGCTTATTGCAGGCTTCTTTAAGCCTTTCTGGCCGAGGATGCCACAATCCCACAAGCTCAATATTCTTATTAGATAATGATGCAGGAATATGAACACTTTCACCGAAACCTAGCCCTGCAATTGCTATGCGAATCGGATGATCTGTATTGATCATTCTTTTAAGTAATTTATGAGTTTAAACATTTTCGCAGCTATCTGAAATCACATCATCTAATAGTTTATCCCCATTAGGGTCTTCCCATTTTGTGGATAAATTTTTTTTACCATTTACTGAAATATCTTTGAATTTATTAGTCATACAATTGATTTTCATTATATAAATATTCTCCTCTATTTCCTTTGAAGTACTAGGGGCGATTTTTATGTATTTTGTAGTTAGTTCTATTATTCCTTTTTCTTCAATATTAATACTATCTCTATCTAAATATTGAACTCCTGTAGGCATTTGACTAACTTCAACCCAATTAGTATTGGCTCCATATACTATATTGGTACTATTGAAAAAAATTAATAATATTAACACTAATATATTCAAGAGTAAATCAAATTTATTTTTTATTTTTTGATTTATTTTAAGCATTAGTTTGTAATTTTACTTCTTGTGTCTTATGTAATCGAAGTATCTTTGCCAAAGTTTCTTTAAGTTCTGTTCTTGGTACAATGGTATCTACGAAACCATGATCTTGAAGATATTCTGCTGTTTGAAAATTATCAGGAAGTTTTTCTCTAAGTGTTTGTTCAATTACTCTTCTCCCTGCAAATCCAATAAGAGCTTTGGGTTCTGCAAGTATTAAATCTCCAAGCATTGCAAAACTAGCTGTAACTCCTCCAGTGGTGGGATGTGTAAGTAAAGGCATATAGAGCAACTTTGCATCTCTATGTCGTTCAAGCGCCCCTGAAATTTTTGCCATTTGCATCAGACTTAACATCCCTTCTTGCATTCGCGCACCACCCGAAGCGCAAACAATTAGCAATGGCAGCTTTTCTTTGGTTGAATGTTCGATAAGCCTTGTGATCTTCTCTCCTACAACAGATCCCATTGAGCCACCCATAAATCTGAAGTCCATTACGGCTAGTGCCATAGGAATAGAATTAACTTCGCAGGTCCCTGTTAAAACACCATCTTTAAGACCAGTGCTAGCTTGACTTTCTCTTAGCCTGTCTGCGTAAGCTCGTCGATCTTTAAAACCAAGAGGGTCAACTGGAGTTAAATGATTATTGATTGATTTGAATGTATTTGGATCAGAAATCAGTCTTATTCTCTCTTTACCATCTATTCGATTGTGATGCCCACAGTTACTACAAACACTGCAATTATCAACTAAATCTTTTCTGTAAACGACTTGTCCGCATTCTGGACATTTCTCCCATAGTCCATCACTTTCTTCAGATTCCTGAGTGACTTTGCCTACAAATTGGCCTTTCCTTCTATCAGCAAACCAGTCGAATAATGACACTGCTATTTTGTGATTGAAATTAATTTAATACCTTGAGTCCCCTTAAAGGGATTACAAAGTTTGAATCTTATCTATAATCCATGAAGAAAATATCCCAATTGATAGAAAAGGCGCAAATGGATACTGTTCAAATGGTATAAATCTTTTAGTAATTTTTCCATGTAAACTATATATAGCTGAAAGTAAAAATGAAATACACAATGACAAAAAGCTGAATTCAATACCAAGCCATATTGTACTAATGGAAGAGAGTTTTATATCACCCAGGCCTAATGAATTTATTCCAAATATTTTATAGCTTATATAACTTATTGAATACATTATTATGAAGATAATAATCATTGATAAAGAATTATTTGTTATTAAGTCTTTAATATCTATTTTGTCGTTTGACAAGCCTAGGCATGCCAAGTAAATAATACCTGATAGGGCAAAGATTATTAATTTACTTTCACTTATTAGCATTGTGTTTATATCTTCTACCGATATAGAAAATAAAATATATAAAAGTATAAAAGTAAAGGATATGAAAATCAATATTAACTTTGATTGATTGAATTTGTTATCCTGCCGCCTTTTTTTCTTCTATCATTTTATGAATAATAGGTGTAAGAATAAGCTCCATAGCAAATCCCATTTTCCCTCCGTTAACAACAATACTTGTAGGACTTGACATGAAGGAATCGTGAATCATTCCTAATAAGTACTGGAAGTCAATTCCCCATTTTTCTCTTGAACCTTTTCTGAAATGAATAATTACAAAGCTTTCGTCAGGTGTTGGAATGTTTCTGCAGATAAATGGGTTGGACGTATCAATGGTCGGTACTCTCTGGAAGTTAATATCTGTAAGGCTAAATTGCGGACATATGTGATTAATGTAATCAGGCATTCTTCTCAGAATCGTATCTACGATAGTTTCGGCTGAGTATCCCCTTTCTGCGTTATCTCTATGGATTTTTTGTATCCATTCGAGATTGGTAATTGGTACTACACCAACAAGTAAATCAGCGAATGAGGCCACATCATAATCTTTTCCTACTACTCCACCATGTAGTCCCTCGTAAAACAAAAGGTCGGTTCCTGTTGGAATATCTTCCCAGGGAGTGAATTGACCTGGATCTAATTTTGTTCCTAAACGAGTGTTGTGTTCATCGGCTTCTTCTGGGCTATGTAAATAATATCTTTTCTGACCTCCGCCAGTTTTTCCATATTGACTGAATAGGTCTTCTAATTTGTCGAATAAATTTGCCTCTGGTCCAAAATGAGAAAAGTTTTCACCTCTTGAAAGTGCCTCAGACATTGCCTTTTTCATAGGCATTCTTTCAAAACGGTGATAACTATCTCCTTCAACAACTGCAGGAACAATCTTTTCCCGAGCAAATATATGCTCAAATGCTCTTTTAACGGTGCTTGTTCCTGCTCCTGATGAACCAGTTACAGCTACTACTGGGTGAAGCTTTGACATCGACGCTTATGTATTGACTTTCATTTTTACAGGTCAACTGACCCTCAAAGTGAAACTATTCGAAGAGTTTTTTAATTTGTGAACTAATTATTTTAATTTTTCCGCCAATAGTTCACCCATTTGAGAGCAACCAACCTGTTTAGTCGTCTGATTGCTCATTAAGTCAGAAGTTCTATAACCGTTATTAAGAATTTCGTTAATTGCATTTTCTAAAAAAGTTGCTGCTTCTGTTTCATTAAGGGCAATTTTTAACATCATTGCAGCAGATAAGAGCATTGCTATTGGATTAGCTATATCTTTTCCTGCGATGTCAGGGGCTGAGCCATGAACAGGTTCAAAGACACCTGGCCCATCAGTGGTTAACGAAGCAGAAGGAAGCATGCCAATTGATCCTGTCAGCATGGCTGCAATGTCGCTAAGAATATCTCCAAATAAATTACCTGTAAGAATCACATCAAATTGGCTTGGATTTCTAACAAGTTGCATTGCGGCATTATCTACATATTGATGCGTAAGTTTTATATCTTTGTATTTGTTAGACACCAATATTGTTTCCTCTCTCCATAGTTGACTTACATCTAAAACATTAGCTTTATCAACTGAGCAAACTTTTTGATTTCTTTGTTTGGCTAATTTAAAAGCAATTTCTGCTATTCGATTCACTTCCTCGGAGGTGTATGTCATCGTGTTAAATGCCCTTTCTCCTTTATCTGTTTTTATCCTTCCTTTTGGTTCTCCAAAGTAAATACCGCTGGTAAGTTCTCTAACTACTACTAAATCAACTTCTTTAACAAAGTCTTCTTTCAAGCTACTTGCTTTTGTTAAGGATGGAATTATTTTTACTGGCCTTATATTTGCAAAAAGATCCAAAGAAGATCTGAGATTGAGTAGGCCTGTTTCAGGCCTTTTCTCTCTAGGTAATTCGTCATACTTTGGGTCTCCTATTGCCGCTAACAAAACAGCATCAGAGTTCTTACATTCTTGAAGAGTTCTATCTGGGAAGGGGATACCATCTGAATCTATTGCTGATCCACCAAAAGGCATTTCTTTAAATTTAATTTCAAAGCCAAATTGCCTTGAGACTAGGTCAAGGATTTTATGAGTGACGTTTGTTATCTCTGGACCAATTCCATCTCCTGGCAATAATGTTATTTTGTAAGACTTCATTTTGTGTTCTTAATCAAGAAGAAAACTTACCTGGATTTTTTTCGATCTAATTGTCGAATAGCTTTTGCTATCTCAGGTAGTTTTTTGAAATTAGCAGAGCATCTCAACCATAATTTATTTGGAATAGCTGGGAAGCCGCTAACAACAGTTCCTGCCTCGATATTTGATACTATTCCTGTTTTTGAACTTGCTATCACGCCATCTCCAATTTTAATTTTATTGCTCACGCCAACTTGTCCAGCAAGTACAACTGCGTTTCCAATCTGTGCTCCTCCAGCAATACCAACTTGAGCAGCCATAGCGCATCCTTTTCCGGTAGTAACTCCATGACCAATTTGAACTAGGTTATCAATTTTTGTATCTTCACCAATTATTGTCTCTCCTACTGAAGGCCTATCAATGGTTGATCCACTGCCCACTTCTACTTTGTTTTTTAAAATAACTATTCCAACTTGAGGCATTTTCTTCCATCCACTTGATGTTGGTACGAATCCAAACCCTTCACCACCAATGACGGCATTAGCATTAATTACACATTCGTCGCCAAGTGTCGATCCAGAATGAATAACACTATTTGCGTGAATTAAATTTTTAGCACCGATGCTTACATTTTTATAGATCACAGCTCCTGCATGAACAGTGGTCCCAGCTCCAATTTCTGTATTATCTCCAATACAAACATTAGCACCGATTGAAACGCCAAGAGCAATTTTTACATTCTCCCCGATGACAGCACTTTTATGTATACCTTCTCTTTCTATCTCAGAAGGATAAAGAAACTCTAGTGTTTCTGCAAAAGCGATCTTGGGTTCTTTAAGTAGGATCCAATCAACAGAAATCTTCTTTGCCATTTCAACAATATAATTATCATTTGCTGGCAATAATAGAGCAGATGCTTTTGAAGTTTTGATGAGATTCCTAAGATTTAATTGACTATTATTGTCTAGAAAACTTATGTCATTTTCCTTCGCTTTTTCTATAGAAGCTGCAGATAAAATAACTGGATTGCTTCTTATCTTAAAGTCAACTACACCAGATTGACCTTGCTTTAGTCTTTCGACAATTTCATTGAATTGCATGATTTGATTTGGAAGTGAAAATTACTATTTTGTCTGAGCTATTCACTTGTTAGAACCAGAACATCGCGGTGAATAACTAAGGGAGACCCTGATGTATCGGATCTTGATTTAATTCCTATCTTTATAGCATCACTGCTCATCGAGGAAATTCCTTTAGCAATTTCCTCTCCTTCATTGTTAATAACTTTTACAGGTTGATTAGCAATAAAATCTCCACTAACTTTTTTCACTCCAACTAATAATAGTGAAGCCCCTTTGTTTTTGATAGCTTCACTAGCACCATCATCTAACTGTATTTCTCCAACTGGTTTAATTGCATGTGCCAACCAACTTTTTTTATTCCCGACAGGGTTTGGATGTGGGTGGAAAATAGTTCCTATTCTTTTTCCATCAAGCAAATCACCTAATATTTTAGGAGCTCTGCCATCTGCTAAATGAACTTTTATCCCACTTTCAGTTGCGATCTTTGCAGCAGTTAGTTTTGTTTTTATTCCTCCAGTGCCCCAAGAAGTTTGTTCATTTGCAAATTCTAATTTAGTTAATTCTTTTGAATTATTAATATCTTTGATTGGCTTAGCTTTATTGTTAGTTTTTGGATCAGAGGAGTAGAGATGGTCAATATCAGTTAACAATATTAGTTGATCAGCAGATATAGCTGTTGCAACTAATGCAGATAAAGTATCATTATCACCATATTTTAATTCTTCATCTGAGGTTATATCATTCTCATTTACTATTGGTATAACATCCCATTCGATCAATCTTTTTAATGTTTGCGAAGCTGATTTATAACTATTTCTTGAGCCTAATTCTGATCTAGTTAATAATATTTGTGCGACTTTATATCCAAAACTGCTCATAGCCTTTTCATATAAAGCCATTAAATGAAGTTGGCCTATTGCGGCAGAAGCTTGAAGAGAGATTATTTCGTTTGGTCTTGTCTTGAAGCTCATTTTATGACATCCAAGTCCTACTGCACCACTAGATACCAATATAACTTTATCGCCATTTCTTTGAGCTTTTGATATATATGAACAATAATTATTAATGATATCTAAAGTTGTATATTCATGGCTTCCTCTTAAAAGGCTTGTGCCAATCTTGATTACCCAGGTTGTCATGAAAATCCTCCAGTTATAATTCTTGCTAAGTATCTTTCTATGGATTGAAAATTATTTTTTTCAATTCTTTTTCCATAATAATCTACCGAATCTACCAATATTGTATACATTCCTAATCTATTGCCTACAAGAATATCTGTAAAAACTCTATCTCCAATTATTGCAACTTCATTTGATGAATAAGGAATTTTGTCTATGATCTTATTTAACTTTTTTTTACTTGGTTTGCCACCAGAGTATGTAAATTCTAAATCTAATTCATCAGCAATTAATTTTATTCTGCTTTTAGATGGATTATTGCTGAATAAGTAAATGTAAAAGTATTTTTTTGAATTATCAATCCAATTTTTTATGTCACTTGAAAGTACCGGCTTTTTCCCAGAAATTAATGTTCCATCTACATCAAGTATTAGTGCTTTGACGTTTTTCGATGATAAATCATTTATCGAGATCTTTGAAATTTTATCGTTTACCTTCCAATTTGGAATAAGTAATTCTTTAATGTTTATTCTGATAATCCCCTTTCCTCAAGTTCAGCTTCAATTCCTGATTGTATCTTGTCAAACTCTTCACCTTCAACAAGCTTTACTTCTCCATCTTCTAGCTTTCCGACTATGAAGAAGGGGTCAAGAGGAATGTATAGACCATACTCATTACTTTCAACTCTAAAATTGACAAGTAGCTCGTAGGTTTCTGACTCGTCATCAATGTCTTCTTCCTCAATTTCTTCTGGTTCAGGCTCATCTAATTCGCCTGAGACTGTAAGTGTGATGGCTGAGCGAACAAGTCTAAGATCATGTTCTTGAAGAACAACATCAGCTACTTCAAGTATTGGCTCATTCTTTTCAATTGTTTCTATTAGCTTGGGATCTTGATCGTCAATCAATTGAAATAGAGATACAGGAGTATCTACTGGAGTTAACAGGGCATATTCATTGCCTTCAAGAGGTACTACTTGTTCAAGAAAACACAGGAGATCTGAACCTTGAGAATCTTTAACTAAAAGAGTCGGTACTTCGTCGTTTTTATTTGTTGTTGACATAGTTGAGTTCTTATTAATCTGTGTCTAGTTTTATTTGATTATGTTTTTACATCATATTCAAAATTTAATTTGAGTCATCCAGATCAGGTCCCTCAATGAGCCATTGTTGTAAAAGTATAGCGGCAGCTGCACTATCTATTCTTCCAGTCTTGTCATTTTTTAAAGAGAACTTTTCTTTAGCCTCTACGGTTGAACAATGTTCATTGATAAAAGCCAAAGGAAGCTTTAAACATTTAGCTAATTTAATCCCATATTTTTTACATCGAATAGATTGTTTCGTTTCCATGCCATTCATATCAAGAGGAATACCACAAATGAGCCCTTCAACTCTTCGGTCTAAACATATTTTCTCGAATTCTTTTAGATCTTTTTCAAAGCTATCTCTAAAAATTGCGGGGAGATGAGTTATTGATATTCCAAGTGGATCACAACCTGCAATACCAATCCTTTTATCTCCAATATCAAGACTTAAAACTGAACAGGGTTTTGGCTGAATCATTTGTTATTTTCAATATGAATAGTTGAAGGTAATTCAGGTTGTTGTTGTAAATTGCCTACAAGATTAGTTAATAGTTCAGTTTCGATAGATTTTAATTTATATCGATTTTGTCTTTTCCAAACACTTCTTCCAAGAAGAACTCTCTCCTCTGAAATTTCCCAGTCACTTTTATGTAAAATGTCATTCAATTTATTGTCTTCACTTGTTGTTTCTATATAACAATTACTTTTGCCAGCTTTCATATCATTAATTCTATTTGGAATAGATTGATTTAGTCTTTCATCCCAAGCTAATCCTCTTATTAGTTCTAATGAATAATTATTTTGGGGGCAAACAGATGGGATTAACCCAGCGATGATATTATTTTCTTTTGATTTAATAACACCAGTTAGTGTATTTCTTTTTTCATAAATATCATGCCACTGCCTATCAAAAATTGATCTAAAGTTAATTGACTCTTTAGCTTGTTCAAGTCTCCATATTTGTTGACTATTTTCTTCATTTAGTTTTTCCCAGATGAAATTATCTTTATACTCTTTTTTTCTATGTTTAATATCTTCTTTTCTATTCCAATATTTTATTATTCTTAGCGGTTGAAAACCAGATTGTCTAATAACAGATAAATTTTGATTGTCATTTGTTTTTATAGAAATTAAAAAACTTTGAGTATTAATATTGCTTTTATAAAGAACTTTTCTTAATAAATTCTGTAATAAGTTATAACGACTGAAGGATATAGATTCTCCTATAAAGTATGGCTCTGATATGCACCAACAAGTGCCTCTCCGATTAATTGGAGTCGCTAAAATGTATGCAATTACATTATATCTTTCTACTGCTACTAAACATGTTGAGTTCCGAGTAGGAATTAAATTAGTTAAACTTGATTCTAATGAAGAAAACCATTTTTTGCATAATAGAATTTGAAATATACCAAGATATTTTGAATTATTGTCAGCTCTAAGCATAGACAAATGCTTGAGCTTAAGTGGCTCAATTATTAAATCCGAAGATAATGATTCATCATTTTTCATTTTATTATTTTATTATATTTTTAACTTTCATGTGACTATTAACCTGGTTCATCTGATCTGATGAGTACTAATGGTGTTTGTTGGTTAGCATTACCTGCTGGATTTGATGTTAAAGATCTTTTGATTATTTCAGCATTATTAACATTACTTGTTGATAGAATTTTAACTCTTCCTAAATCATTTACATCTACAACAGCAACATTAACGTTTAGTTTTTTTGCGGCATTAATACAAAAAGTTTTAGTATCTTTAGGCCCTAAAACTATACTTTTGTCATAGGGCGGCGTTGTACCAGTGATGTCATCAATCAATCTTGCTTGTTCACCTGCTAAACGATAAAATATACCCTTAACACCAAATAATTTTAATATTCCTCCAATTAACCATGAAATTATTACGCGTGTTGGACCAGAAATATTTATTAGTGTTTGCATTCCGGAAGCTGTAGCTAAACTACTAGTCGGGTGAAATCCTTTGCAAAGTATCCTTGAAATTAGATTTGATTTTACGTTTCTATAATCTATGTATCTTCCTTGCATTACTGCTAGAGGTGACTCTCCAATTGTAAGAATATCTGTAGGCAAGTAATTTGGTGGTATGTAGGATTCTAATACTCCAATAGGATCATCTAAACTGCCAAGAATATGAGTTTTTATTGGATCTACTAGATTAGTACTAGAAGAATTTGCTTTGGATATATCTAAAGAATTAGGTAATACAAAACTATCGAATCTTTTGAAAGAACCGAATGGTCCGTAATTACTCCATTCTATATCTAGCCACAAACATTTAATCTTATCTATAGCTGTACTTTTAATTTCATATTCAATTTCAATTTCGACAAATGTCGATTTTTTCCCTTTTAAAATATATGCAGTCCAATAGTCATTATTTTGTTTTTCTTCTTCATCTGGGTGAAGTGGTTTGATTTTTGTCTGAATCTTTATTATCTCATTTTTATCTATACCAATTAGCTGAGGATGAACATTAAAAGAAGGAATCATAACTTCCATTCTTTGCTTTGAATTTTTAATTTCAACACGAGTAATATATTTGTGCTTAGAATTGAATATGATTTTTTTAAATTCTTTGGGTTTCAGAACTAATGGCGAATATTGTCTGAAAAAATGATTTATTTCAATTAAAAAAAATATGGTTATTATGGTAAAAAGAGAGTTTAATAACATTTTTAGTGTGAATATTTGATAATTTAATAAATAATTGTTAGTACTTTTATTATATTTTTAGGTGCCTCTAGGTTTATTATAACCTTCTTTAGAGGGCTCACTATTGTATTCGTTAAAGCTTTTTACTTCTAGATCAAAATCAGGTTTCTCTAGACCTGTCCCTTTAGATATTGCATCATTAAGTTGATCGAAAGATACCTGACCTTCTTCGTCTAGGAGAACATTACCTTTTCCGTCAAGAACCACTGTTTGAGGTATCTTTCCATGCCAGTAATAGCCTGGGTCCGTAAAAGTTTTCTGGTCATCATTGTCTAATTCATCAATTGAAAGAGGAATTAAATCAATAGATGAGCTCCATAATAACTTAATACCTGAAACTACAGGTGCAAATTGTTTACTAGTACTACTATCGTCTAGATAAAAAACTAAAACACTTGTTCTTTCGTTCTTCAATGATTCTGATAATGTGCTTTGCGGAGGAACTAATGATCCGTTACCAGCATAGATTGGGTATATATTTCCATCATAACTATCAGTATCCCTAGCAGAATATACTGGATTAACAAATAGGAAAAAAAGTATAAGCAGTGAGGAGAATATTCTTAACAAAATAAATGTAAAGTACTGTTTTAAAATTCTAAAGTCTTAGAGCTAATATAGCTATATTTATTAATAAATCAATTATCCTTTGGATAAGTTTCTTCCCATACCTTGAGCGATACCTCTACCAATTAATCCTATAGATCTTCCCACAACTTTCGTGAGGATTAGAACTATTAAATCACCTAAGTATTGAATTATTGCCTGTACTTGTGGTGCTAAGGCATCTCTTAGTTCTATTATAAATGCTATTTGCCTTTGCGCCCAGTCAAGTTTCTTTAATTCATCATCTCTAGGTTCAAGAGTGATAATCTTTTCAATTTTATTATTTTTGACTGTATAATATAATCTTTTGCTTTCATATAATCTAATTGGCTTTTTGAATAGATTTTGAAGTTGATTATTTGTATTTATATGATTTCGTTTACGTTCAAGTTCCCTTGTTGAAACTAATTCTTTATTCAGAAAGTATTTACGTAATTCTGGCCATTCAGAACATGAAGATATAATCTCTTCACTAACTATTTCGGCTGTCCTAAATATCCAATTTAGAATAAATGTTTCTAATTGAATAATAGATCGAGGGTCTTCTATCGATAAATAGTCTCCATCGAGAAGAATTGGTTTATTATTTAATATTGGATCTATTATTAAAGCTATTGAAGGTAGTTCATCATCAAGTATTCCAAGATCTGCATTATGTACTAGAAAGTCTGAAATAAAGACTTCAACACCATCCTTTTTTAGACGGTCATATGAATCTATGAAATTGCGCAATGTATTAGCTCGTAATTCAGGTGTAATTGATTGTAAAATCTCTTCTAATCCTTTTTCGCGATTATTTTTAGAATCAAGTTTGATGATAATAGTTGAAAATTCTTTCAGAAGAGTCTTTAAAAGATTACATCGTTTGCTTTTATTTAATGAATAAAGAGCTGCTAGCTCGTCTGTAGAATTTGTCAGGTCATCTTGAAGTCTCTCCTTTAACCGTTTATAAATGACATTCCATAATTCATTAGTTGAGGTATTTTTTATTGTTATGTCAGTATTGTATTTGTTAATTATATTATTATTTTTATTACTTTTAATTGGAGACTCTATTAACACATCTAGCGGTCCCCATAACCAGATAATTAATCTCTTCGCTGTTAATAGTTCTCTTCTTCTACCTATTAGTATGAAAAGATAAAATGTATTTATTGATTTCTTTGCTATCAATTGATCTATAGTGTATAGATCTTTATTTATTTGTGATAAACCACTTGTTAATAACCAATGTCCTAGGCCATATGAATTATGAATTGAGTCAGCGTTGTAATTTGTTTCATTATTAATTTTAAATACTCTGCCGCCGCCAATCAAAATATTGATTGTATCTTTTAAAAGTTCAACAGTAGGATCTTGAATAACTCCTTCACTGCCAAAAGTCATCAAATCATTAGAAGATAATTTAATGTTTTTTGGTATTACAATTAGGACAGGAGATTGATCCCATCTTTCTTTTAACTTATGAATTTCTAGTTTGATTGAGTTTGAGAGTTCTACTTCTTCAAGGCAGAATAGAATAAGTTTAGGTAACCCATTTATATCTTTTTTGTCTAGGATTATTTCTAAATTATCATCTTGTGATGTTAGCTGTAATGCTAATGACTCGCCTAACAGTGAAGGCGCTATCATTAAAATTTGTTTTGCTCTTTCTTCGATCAATTTTAAATCTAGAACCTATCCTTTTTAAGATAACTTGATTTAAAAATACTTCCAGCCCTATCCCAAAAATCCAAAGGATTGAACATTTTTTTAAATTTTAGACAAGAAATTTATCTTTAGCATTGAATGCATCTTGCAGAAGAAGATTTTTTAGAGTTAAAATCGCTTCCTTTAAATCTATTGAGCCATCATATAGGGCTCTGCCTACGATTATTCCTTCAATACCTTCATCAGCGAAATCTGCTAGAGAAATTAAATCAGCTATTGAACCTATCCCCCCTGAGGCAATTACTGGATTAATACTTATCTCAGCTATCTCTCTCAAGGCCTGAACATTAGGTCCTTTTAGAGTGCCATCGGTAGCAATGTCAGTTGATATGATTGCCGCTAAGTCAAGATCGTTAAGTTGTTTTGCTAAGTCTAGAGAAGATATTTCGCTTTGTTTTAACCAACCTCGAGTGGCTACCATTCCCTCTTTGGCATCAATTCCTACTGCAACTCTTTTTGGATATTCTTTAGATAGGTCTTTAACTAATTCGGGCTTCTCTATCGCAATTGTTCCTAAAATAATTCTGTCTATTCCAATGTCGAATAATTCTTTCGCACGATCAATACTCCTAATTCCACCGCCAAGTTGAATGGGTATTGTAATAGATTTTTTTATCTCTTTTATAGTTAGATCATTTATGGGCTCACCTGTCTTAGCACCATCAAGATCTACAAGATGTAGTCGTTTTGCTCCCTTGCTTTCCCAAATTTGAGCTTGTTTTACAGGATCACTATTGAACTTAGTAACTTCATTATAATTTCCTTGATTTAGTCGAACACATTTACCATTAAGTAGATCTATTGCAGGTATGATATCCATTAAGAAAAAAATTATTACTATTCATCTAACATCATTTATGTAGCTCTGGGAGATTATCTATAGGCTTTAATATAATTTTTTTAATAAATGATCTTGAAAGTTCTTTTTTACGGTGGAACAAGGTTTGTAGGGAAAGCCCTTGTCTCGAACTTGTTATCAAAAGGACATGAGATATTTGTTTTTACACGTGGAAGTTTACCAGTACCAGAAAATATAACTCACTTAAAGGGAGACAGGTCAAATGATGAGGATCTAAAAAAACTATCTGATCATTCATTTGATCTGATTGTTGATAGCTCTGGACGAAAGTTGGAGGATACGCAAAGACTTCTTAAATTTTCAGGTCTTCCTAGTTACAGATTTATTTACATAAGTTCTGCAGGCGTATATGACAACACACAATTATTTCCTGTTGGTGAAGATAGTCCAATAGATCTTGAAAGCCGTCATATAGGTAAAGCAAAAACAGAGTCTTGGCTCAAGGCTGAAGGTATTCCTTTTACGAGTTTTCGCCCGACATATATTTATGGCCCAGGCAACTACAACCCTATTGAAAAATGGTTTTTTGATCGTATAACTAATGGTCGATCTATTCCGGTTCCTCTTGATGGTCAAGCGATCACGCAATTAGGACATGTTTCTGATTTGGCCGAGGCTATTGCGAAATCTCTTGAAACAGATAAAGCGAATAATCAAATTTATAACTGTTCAGGAAGAAAAGCAGTAACTTTTAAAGGTTTAATTGAAACGGCAATTTTAGCTACTGGAAATAAAATCACTGATTTTGATTTGCGTTCTTTCGATCCATCAAAACTTGATCCTAAAGCAAGAAAACTTTTCCCTCTACGGTTAATTAATTTCTTTACTGATACTTCTAAAATTGAAAAAGATTTATCTTGGGAGCCCAAATTCGATTTGTTAAATGGTTTAATTGATAGCTATAAGAATGATTATCTATTAGCTAATCACGAACAAGTTGATTTTAGTTCTGATGAGTTTCTTTTTGATTGAATATATACTTGATAGCAGAACTTAAAGTCAGAAACAATGCTATCCAGAATGAGATATAGCCTATTTTATTAATAATATTGATTGTATAAATTGTACCCCAGTTTTTTGGCCATAATAATAGAATTATACTTGCAAACTGAAATGTAGTTTTATATTTACCCTGAATTGACGCTGGAACACCTGAGGTTTTAACTGATCGCCAACTAGTTATTAACAGTTCTCTCGATATTATTAACCATATAGCCCATAATGGCACTAGATTCTCTTGAACCAACCAAATCATTGGACCAATAAGAAGGATTTTGTCTGCTAGAGGATCTAGTTTAGCGCCAAAAGCAGATTTATGATCATATTTACGTGCAAAATATCCGTCTAGATAATCAGTAAGTCCAGCTATCAGGATTAGAAAAATAAAAATTTCATTGTTATTATTTTTCAGTGAAATAATTATTGGTAATCCAAGTAATATTCTTGAAATTGTAAGTCCATTTATAATCCTCGGCCAAGTCATAAATCTTTTTGCGTTCATAATTCTTTTGTTCATTTCATCTAAAATTTTATGTAGTTTAATTGTTTAAAAATACTAAAGCATAGCCTCTAAGGGGCCTATTATATTATAATAAGATTTAATAGAGAAAAATTATGACCACGTTTCTTATTTTCATGTTTTTCTTATCATTAGGCTCAATGGCATTTATTGTAAAGAAATTAGAGCAAGAATAACTAAAAGTTTTAATTACTAATAACATTAATTTGAACGAAAATTCTTTTTATAATTTTCTTCAGTAGTAGATGTATATAATTCATTAAATGAATTATATAGAATTTATAACTTATTATTCTTGATAAGCGCTAATGGTGATCTTTTAAAAGCTTCAAACAAACTCTCCTTAAATTTTAAACCAGTAATTTTGGAATAGGAATTTTACATAATAACTTTAAGTTGTTTCATATAATCAACTGATTCATTTCCTCAAATAAGTTTAACTGGTTAAAGCTTATGCCTCTTGATTATTTATTATAAACAGTTTATCTGTGATTATTCTGAGCTATTAAATCTATCTAATAATGGTAATATTTCCTGTTTTGTTGATTATTTAATTTTTCTAATCCCTTTGTACTATATTAATAACATATCAAAGAATATATATTTATCAATAAATATTATATATATGTTTTAACTAGATGTTTTTTTTTGCTCATATTTATAGATTTATAATTCGTTTTTATTAAGGTTATTAATAGAAAATATAATTTATGGATAACCTTTTATCTATTAAATCTCTTTGTGATGAAGATATTGATTTTGTTACTGAAATATCTCGAAAAGAAGGATTTGCGCCGGGCGTTGGTGATTTAAGAATTTATCAAAATACTGACAACCAGGGACTTTGGGTTGGTTGGTTGGATAACAATCCTATTGGTTGTATTGCAGGTGTTCGATATAATCAATATTACGGATTTCTTGGATTGTTTTTAGTAATTGAGGAGTATAGGGGTAGAGGTTTTGGTCTTCAGCTTTGGAAAAAGGCTTTAAGTCATTTAAGTGATTTGCCCTGTATTGGTTTAGAGGCTGCGCCAGAGAGAATTGCTGATTACTCAAAATGGGGATTTACGATATCTTCGAAAAC
>QCHK01000025.1 GCA_003279635.1 Prochlorococcus sp. AG-402-B05
TAAATTCTGTCCGCAACGAAAGCTGACAGAAAAAGACAAACGTAATCTTATTAAGCTAAAAAAGAGGGGATATTTGATTAGTCAAATGTTTTTGAGGAGTTTTCGAGTAAGCCATTTAATTCTAAAAGTTCTTCTTTGGTAAATTCGCGATATTTTCCTATTGGTACGTCTAACTTAATATTCATAATTCTTACCCTCTTTAATGATTTTACTCTGTAGCCCAAGGACTCACACATTCTCCTGATCTGACGGTTAAGTCCTTGAGTGAGTATGATTTTAAATTCCCCTTTCCCCAATTGTTTTACGAAACATTTCTTAGTTATGGTTTCTAATATTTCAACTCCATTACTCATACTTTGAATAAAGTCTCTATTAATCGGACGATTAACGCTTACGATGTATTCTTTTTCATGATGATTTCTTGCTCTGAGTATTTTATTTACGATATCTCCATCGTTAGTTAAAAAAATTAATCCCTCACTGGGCTTATCCAATCTTCCAATAGGAAAAATTCTTGTAGGATATTTAATAAAATCTATAATGTTGTCGTGTTCTACTCTTCTATCGGTTGTGCAAACAATCCCAACAGGTTTATTAAAGGCTAAGTATATATTCTTTTGTTTTGTTGGTTTTTCTATTCTTTGACCGTCAACTTTTACTTGATCACCTTCCTCTACCTTGGTACCCTTTTTTGGAATTTTACCATTAATGACTACTTTTCCTTCTTCAATTAGTCTATCTGCGACTCTTCTAGAACAGTAACCGACTTCACTTAAATATTTATTAATTCTGGTAGCCATTTTGTCAAAGTTACCTTTTATCTTTTTAAATATACGGATAAATTGCGGACAAATAAAGCAATATTTAGTGGAGTTACTATAGCTTAAAAACCTAGTATTACCAAGATGCTGGTCGGTGCTTTAGGAGCATTTGGTAGCAGGCTCCAATCCTGTGCTCCCCTACAAGTTATAGACAGGTTTGCCAACCTGTCTTTTTTAATGTCTTTGCTCTGACAAAGGTTTTTGTGTCATTAATGAGCTCAAAGCTGATTGTTTTATTTCCTTTTCCAGCAGAACATCTCAGCCATTTTTCCAGTTAAAACAAAGTATCCAATTGCTCCAAGAAACAATCCAAATGCAATTAGGTTTGGGACGATGCCTCCAATGATCTGGGCTTCTCCAAGAGTCAGGAAAGTAATCACAACAAAAACCCGTGCCCAGTTATCAGCGAAGTTCATCTTTACATCATGGCAAAGGACTAAGGAATATGATTCTTCTCCTTAGAAATTGACATTTAGAATTTCTGATTGATCTCATAAAAAAGGACTGACCTAAGTCAGCCCAAGTCACTATTTGATTTGAGATCGCAAGTTTGATTAACCTGCACCCGAGCAAGAGAAAGCACTAGCAAGGAAATTCTTAAATATCGGTGCTTGACCTAATCCGTAAAGAAAAAAAGTTGAGGAGGTCAAAGTAAGCGCAATCTTGGAGAATTTCTTTAACTTGATATTTCTCGCTGTAGTAAGATCAGAATTCATATGATTTAAATAATTCTAGTAAATCTAATAGCTCAATTAATTTCTGCAGTATTAAACAATACGTTGAGACATAAAAAGGTTGACCTTTTCAAAAAATTAGTACATTCAAATTTTTGCCAGGCAGATCAAGATATCTCACCATCAGGAACCAACTCACAAATCGGAACACCATCTAATGATGTTCCGGTGGAAAAAGAAATACCAGTTCCTTGGTCAATTACAAAAAGCCAGAGATTCATCTAATCGAATTGAATTGATTTTTCGCTAGATACAACTCCTCACAATTGAATCCAATGAAAGTTCTATCTCTCATAAGAACTTTACCTTTTAATGCTATGCAGCTTCAGTAACTCTTGATTCCTTGCGTTTTTGGTCTAAATAAATTACAGAGTTAGCGACAGGAAAAAATTTCTTTTCAAAGTGAGCCATAGCAATTCTTTTTGTTTCTGTCATTTCTTCTATATAGAACTTCAAAGGCTGAGAATCATACTGATTGTCTCCACTTATTAAAAAATTTGCAAGGTATTTCTCTTTTATATAATCGTATTAATTATTTGATTGCATTGATGACTACGCAATCAGATTAACTATTCAAAATCAATCTCCACTTCTTCTTTTATATCCCTATCTAGGTCGGGAAGATTTGGCTCTATCCAATGAGATTTATTATCAACACCAGTCGCAGTTGCATAATTCATAATGTGCTGATCAACTTGTTTATAAATGTCATGTAGATTTAAGTCTTTACTAACAGCATGTGCTATCTCCGAAACCTGTTGCGCTGTTAAACATTGATCAGGATGAAGTAAATCACAGCAAGGAATTCTTTTTTCTATCAACTCATTAATGTTGATTTTAATTTCGTAATCTGGATGAACAGTCATTTTATGAAAGAACTTTTTTGTATCCTGAAATTCAATTTAGGATGTTTTTTAAATTTATCGTTGATCCCAAACAGTATCAAATTGATTCGCAACTATTTTTAAATCTGATTTGGGATAGGCCTGACATAAAAGGACATAACCTTGTTCTTGCAATTCACTCTTTAACCCCATTGCTTCCATATCGACTGAACCTTCTTTGAGAAAGGCGGCACATGTACAACACATCCCTACAAGGCAAGAACTCGGTAGCTCAATATTTGCATCTGCAGCAGCTTCTAATACGGTCTGGTCTGACTTGCAATTAAAACTTTTCTGAACTTGATCAATCTCTATGTTTATCTTGAATAAAAGATCAGACACTTTAGCCAAGTCGAACCTTGGCCTATTATGGCTTATTTGTTACGCGAGAGGAAATCTTTTTATACGTCAGTAATCTTGTATTTCTAGTTGAGTTAAATCAGTTTATATATTATCCAAGGTCCTAATATATAGACAAACAGTATTAAATCCAATTTCAAAATGGAGATTTCCAGCTAACTATTAATTAATAGATAATTTCATAGACGAATGAATGCTGATAAGCAGCTAAAAGAAATCTTGCATATGGCAGTGAATAATGCTCTTTCAAGAATGAAAATTTTAAGAAGTCCTTCCAATCGTCGCTGCGTATTCAAAGAATACAAGGAGTGGCTAGGAGAAACTTGATAATGAAGTTTTGGCAATCTCAGCAGAGATAATTCAAAACGAACTAGATAAATAAAATCAATTCAAAAAAAGCTAAAGGTATAGTAGGTTCAAATCGTAACAAGAATTAGGCTTTAAATTTGCCGTCAAAAAAACAAAGGTAGAGGAATAGTTCCGTGGGAATATTCAATTGAAGATGAAAACTATCAAATAGAGCCATTGATTTTGAAGAAAGGAAAGGAATATATAACTATTGAAAAAGACAAAGAGAATAAAGGCTTTTTCTTCCTTCAAAAGGATGAAGATAAACGTCTATCTATTAACGCTATACAAATCAAATTGACATGTCATCAACTTATTGATTTTGGTTATAAGTTACGAAAGCCAAAGATTGAATTTAAAAATAAAAGCTTAGAAGAATGATTAAGAAGATATTTTAAATAGCTTTCTCTAATGGGTGATTTTTGCTAATAAAGTAATTTATACAGCACACTCCCAGGAAGTACAGCATCCACGCCAGTCTTCATCTTCAAGGTTTTGAATGTTCGCTTCGGTTGGATTGGAATCAGTAACAAAGAATGATGCCAGATAATCGCGGCTAACAAGCTCTCCTACTTCGCTCTCAATTGACTTAGTAATGCGTTGGCAGTCATGACCGAATACCCCTTGAACTTCTTCCTCTACATTCCCGTCGGGTTTGATTATGTATTTAATTGTTGTTAGTGACATGATTAATGAGTTTTCTTAGCAGGAACTTCACTCGCTCCTGAAGGAAGATCTGACCTGTCGGACTTAAGAGCACCAAGAGAAGCAGTTGACTTTATGTTTCCTTTACATTCTAGTTCTAGCTGCAGTGAGTTAAGATCGCATGTGTAGAAATACCGCTTTGGCTTTATAGCGGTTCCTTAAATAGAGAAGAGTTATAAAGTATTAATAGAAAAGGGACCTATGGCTGACGTCAAATTAAATCCTGATTCAGAATTTAATTACTCCACCGCTGAGCAGCTGTAGAACAAAGAAGGAGAAGATCTAGCTACTTCGAGTATTACTTAAAACAGGACTGAGATGTTATCCGAACTGCAGATTATCCGAAAATATGCATAATTATAATTATGTGTATTTCTTTTAAGAAGGAGTCAAGCTCGTCCTAGTCTAAAGACTATTTGAAAACATCCGACAGGAAAGATGCCTACATGACATTTTGAATTAGAAGGAAGTGGTCAAAGAAAGAGATATTTAAAATCTCTAAATAAGTAGACGCAAGCTTAGTTTTCTTACTTTTCAATCAAAATTTCTAGGACACTATTGAGTATCTTCGATTTATGTTGAGCTCTTTTCCTCTGTAGAAAATTCGGGAAGTCAGAATTAATAAACGATTAGCTGAACTTTTTATTTGTTCTAAGTTTTAAAGCTTGTTTTTGATATTGAGTTCTTATTTCTTGAATATGAGGTTGTTTTTCAGCCCGATCAACTGGCATTGACCTTGCTGCTTTTACTAGCTCGAAAGCATACCTATGAGTTTCTTTATGAGAATCCATATTCGAAGTAAGGACCTTTAACGGTATTTTGGTCACATCAAACAGTATTTGTCTAGAAAAAACTGGAAGTTGAGTATTAACGCTGTCAGGTTATTTACTTATTGCTCAATCCGAATAGTTGTAGGTCTTAAAAAGGATAAGATCTTGTTATGAGAACAAAAATGTCCACTAGAAGAGCATGCCTTACAGCAGTAATCATGTCCATACCTCCAACTCTTCTATTTGTTATTAATTCAGGTAGATTTTCTACTTTTGGAGTTCTGTTTGCATCCATACTCATTAATTGGCCTCTCATTAGATGGCTTGATGATCGCCAATGGTATAGGGAGTGGAAAAGGGAAGAATAAAGACCTTTTTAACCCTTAGACCACTACCTAAATGTTGAAGGATGTTTTGTACTTAACACAGCAACAGCTATGAAATTTTCAACTAATTCAACTACTACAGTCTTAGATCCAAAGACAACAAAAATAAAATATCCAGAAGCAAGGATAATAGTGCTGGATGATAATTTTAATACGTTTGAATATGTGGCAAATTGTCTTGTGACAATCATCCCAGGAATGAGTGAAAAAAGATCATGGGAACTTGCAGTCGAAGTAGATAGGGAAGGTTTGGCGGTAGTATGGAGAGGCCCCTTTGAACAGGCAGAGTTATATCATCAGCAACTGATCAGCAAAGGATTAACAATGGCGCCAATTGAAAAAACATAAAATTTCTAATCAATTTAGAACTCTCAGTAAAACAACAAAAAAATAGATAGGAAAGCTCTACCTCAACCGAACATCAAGGTGAGAAAAGTTCTTCTCAAGTTAATTGGCTTTGATGGAGTGATACGGAAGCATCATCAAATTAGATCGGAGGACAGTTGGTTCAATCCTGTCCTCTCTTCGTGAAAATTTTCTAGGTATAACTATGTACGGAGTTAACGAAGGAGTAATTATTGCAAGCTTGGCAATACTCACTGGGTTATTTATTGGATTTTCAACAATCCTCGTTAATAGACTTCGTCAGTGCATGTAATGACTACATCTACTCTCACTAAAATTAATAAAAAGTCTTTGTTCAGACTGGGGGAATTTATTGGTGGTATTTTTTTAATTTTTACGCTCGCTACTAAGCCATATATCACTGCCTAACAGTTGTAGTTGCAACTACATATATTTTCCAATCTTTTTACAACTCCACCTGTGGGAGTGATAGTAATTAATTCTTGTTCTTACAGCGTGCTAATGGCTTTAAAACTAAACTGAAAATTTAACTCTTAAACGCTAATCATCCATCACCTAAGAATTAAATATACGTAAACAGTAATTATGAGAAAGATTGGAATTGCTAAATAGGTGATTAAGAACCACTTAAACGTATTGTCTTTTTTCACGATGATTTAGAAAAAGAGAATTGCAATAGCTATTCCCATTACTAAACCGATTGCACAACTAAGGCAAAGCATTTGATAGTTGCTGATATTTAATTTTTTTGAATACGCTGGCTAATCGTTTATCCGCCTTAATCAATCTCATTAAGACCATTTCTACAAAAAGAGTATTTTCATCATCATCATCATCATCATCATCATCATCATGCCTCTTTTTGGTGCTAGTTCAATGATGCATAACATAAAAGAAGAAGGTTTCTCTAGAAAATTGGTAGTGACTTGGTTCAGTCCTTTTTATTTTTTGTTTTGCCTTTTCTCTCTTGCAATTGAATCATTTTCTAATGTTGTATTGATCAACCCTTGGAAGTCGCCAAAGGCAGAAGCAATACCAAACATTACGACAAAACTTAAACCAGCAACAATCGTTACAATCCAAGTACCTGTACCCATATTGAGTGGTACTGCAAATAATGGGTTAGGCATCCAAAAATTAATTACTTATAAAAGCACCTTAGAGAGTTTCTATATAAAAACATAACGATAAAGTCTTTATGAATTTCTTCATCAACTAACTACTTCCTATAAAGAACATAAAGTTTATTCCGAATGAGTATTTTTCTCTACACAGTTGAATAGTTTTAGTTCTTACTATTTTCAGAACTCACATGTCCACTCTTTTTATTACTGAGCTTTAAAGAGTGGATCTGTGAATTTAAAACGTCAGTACTCCTCCCCAGAAGCCAACTAGTTATCGTTCTCGATTAAAAGTTGTCTGACGTATAACTATCTTAGACAAATTAAATATTTATCATCTAACTTATCCACAGCTTTTAATTCTGGTTAACCGAATCTAACCGTAAAAAGTTTTGCGATATTTGTAGAAACAACGGTCTAGGCAATATCGAGTAGTCAATGCTCAACAAAAAGATTGGATCTTTACTTTTAAGAATTGTTGGCAAGAATTTACTAAAACTTAGGAATATAAATACGACGGAGCCCGAAAAGCAAATCGTAGAAGTAAAAAATAATTACCAGCTTAAAACATTACTTTAGATTCAACTTCAAAAGCACCCGCCAATAGAAGAAGTACAGGAAGATTCCAGAGAACTAAAAGTTTAGCTGCGGTAGATTTGTTTAGTGCAAGCATGACTAAAAGCTATTTTTGATGATGTGTGAGGATGTGTACAACATAAGTGCAATGCCCATATTCCTATAGGCCTGTTCAGTTAGGGCTAACCAGTTCAGGTTTTTATGTCATCACTTTTTTAATAGATGTCTGGTTGATCTAGATCAGCTATAAAGAGTTGGTATTTTTATAGCTTTATGCGACGCATTTTACTTCTTGCATTAACAGCAGGAATTGCTATCCCAATAGTTGCCTGTAGTCCAAAGAAGCAAACATCCCTTGAACTAGTAGTAGTAGAAACTCTTATCAGTGCAACTGAATCGTGGAATGGAGATTCTTTTAGGTACCCTAGAGGGAAAGCAGAAATGAAACTTGAAAAAATAACTGCTCAACCTGGTTTTAAAACACCTCTTCATTTACATCCACAGCCTGGAATTATTTATGTAGAGAAAGGAACCCTTTATTGTGAAACCAGTGACGGACAATCACTGACATTAGGCGCTGGTGAAAGCTTCGCTTCATCCCAAGATACTGCTCATTATTGTCAAAACAATGGCAATGAAGAGATGGTTGTTTTTAGCGCCTCAGCAGGAGCAAAGGGTAAAAAGACCACTGTCCCGACGGAGTAAATAAACGCTTTCTGATTAAATAAAGAAGGTCGACAGTCGATGGCCCTCTGAATAATAAGGACTGATTTAGATCAGTCCTTTTCCAATATTCGTTTACGGGAAAAAGGATTAATGGTTCCAATTTTTGCAACTTCTACACAAATCAACCTGCTGATTTATATATGTGGTGGTGGTTTTGTTTTATTAGGAGCTTTTTACTTTGGGCGACTAGTTACATTCTTTTTTCCAAACACTCCATTAATCAAAAAAAGGAAGAAAGAGAACGAGGAACTTACTCCAAAGCAAAAAGAATTTATCGAGTTCCTCGAGAAGGCCTCAAATCAATCAAAGGAGAATAACGATGCCTGATGTGAAATTAAATTCTGGTTCAGATGATGTTGGAATGAAATTCAAGATCATTGGGATTTCAGTGACATTTGGCTTAAATGCAATTGTTTTTATTTGGTATTTTTTACTTTTCAGGTCTCACCTATAACTTGTCATTATTCAATTATTTGTTTATAGATATAGAAGAGTGATTTGAAAATGTGGTCAAAGAAATTACTATCTACGAATCTTTTGACGGTACAAGATTTGACTCGCTTAATGATGCTGAGAACTACGAAGAAGGTTTAAAGAATCAGGCTATAAGATCGTTATGCAATCACGACTATGATGCATGGGAAGATTACATGTTTACTCGATCAAGAAAACCTGACTAAAAATGAAATTTAATTACTAAACCGCTTAACAATAGAAGTACTCACACAGTAATTATCAGCAACAAGATAAAAGAGTGGCTATTTGCCCCGCTTAGCATAAGTTTTGCCAACCCTGAAAAGGTCGCAATTCTCCTTTTTAGGGTTGGTGAATGGAGTAAAAAGTTTCATAAACCCTCCTTGCTAGCCTCTGGTCTAATCCATCTTTTTCTCGTCAAAAGTGGGAGAACACTACAAAGAGTTGAATAAAAAGTTAATTTCTACGTGATACGTCTGTTGATTATTTTTCTTAATACCTGTAATTGAACGTTAAATCTTAATTGCTTTATGTGATTAAGCCTTTCTGCAATATCGGCTGGCATAGACCTTTCGGCCTTAACCATTGCGAAAGCATATCTATGCATATCTTTGGCATAAGAATCTATAGTCGAAGTAAGGATCGATGCAGACAACCTCGCTAAAACGATAATCATGGTCAATGTACAAATGATTTGGGTATCAAATTTGTAAGATTGACTTAGGCCAACGTCTCTTAGTTGTAGGAGTACTTCGTATAGATCAGCTATTTCTTTAGCTCTATCCATATTTCTATACTTTTTTGAGTGAATCAATCAATCAATCCTTTTGTCTAAAAGTTTTTCTTTCATTTGATTTGCAGATACTTCCTGAAATTAAGTATCTTATTGGTCTTTTCTTTATGCGCTAATTTTGTTCAATATTGATTTGATTCTGTATTTAGTAGTCGAATGAATATTTAATTGTGATCAATACGACAACCAACTTGAATTAAGCCTCGATCTAGTAGTCGACCAAGCTTCAAAGCTGTCGCTTCTTCAACTCGTGAAAAGTGAGGCTGATTTGATGTCAGCCAATTCATTTCATCTGAAGTAATCACTCCAGTTGAAATTGATTTAAGAAAAAGCAATCCAAGATTCATAGTATTAATTTGAAAGAAGTAAAGGTCAAGCCTCAAGTTGTGTTAACGATGCTTGGACCTTTATGAACCAAAAGACTGAGACCCATCACCCAGTCATAGAAACCTTAGTAAGGACCCAGAATCTTTCAAGATCTCATAACACCATATAAAGATTTATATAACAAAACTTCACCATTAGGCACTACATATAGCAGGGGTTGCTTCTTTGAAGGAATGGGGCTAGAAATAGTACTCCCATCATCTAGGCCGTAGGACACCATACCTAGGGTCTTTTTTATTGAAAAAGGTTGTAATAGCTAAAATTTACCAATAGTTTTTTAGAGCTTCTGTGGATAACTATTTATCTCATAAATGAAAACTGATTAATGAATCTCATTCTTGCTTTCACTATCCCAATCCTGATTATTGGACTCCTCTTCGTGTTTATCGTGGAGAACAAGGGACTTCCAAATTGGATGGATAACTTATCTAGAAATAGCAGTTCTATTTGGACCTACGGAATAATCACCATCATACTTCTCTCAATCATCAAATATCTGACTTCTAATTGAATCATTGTCTTTTTTAATGCTTATTTTCATTGCATTTATAATGCGTCCATGAACTTTATAAAATAAAGGGATGTGAGGGGATTTATCGGACTGGTGATTATCTAAGAAACTGTACTCGAGGTTTATTTTATTCTTTTTAATTAGCTTGTAGGATTATTAATACGTTCGCCTCAGCTAATGCGGTGCATCAAATGGAAGTAGGGATCTGGATTTCCAGTAATTGATAAGGTCATGAACATCCTAGTACTAACCAAAAAGCGAATCAAGAAAGCTGAAATGCTTCATGCTGTTCAACTTGCAACGTTTAAAAAAGGAGTATTTACTTCTTACAAACCATCAGTTTTTTAAGAAAGACAAAAGTAAGCTCGTGAAGAAGTCGCATCAATGGATTCTTAATTCAGAATTGAATTGTTGACAGTCGATTTATCTTGGGGGCATTAGCCTCCATTTTTATGGATCAAAAAAATCCTGAAATAAACGAAGAGCCACTATTTTTAAAGGTCAAATCCAGAGATACCGTTCTGGTTGGCGAGAATGAAATCTGCAAAGTTCTTTCATTTACTGGAGGTTTTAGAGATCCAGAAGCTCCCTCACTATTCCAAGTGGCGAATGTAGATATAGGAGAAGTTAAGCACGTTCATGCTGCTGAAGTGAAAGAGATAGTTTCCACTTATGAGGAAGAAGTCCAAAAGCGACAGCAGCAGCAATGAAGCATTTTAAAAATCTATTCCCTTTTATCGCTGCTATTGGAGTGTTCTTCTTAGCTAGTAACTCACCTATGTGGAAACAAATGAATCAAAAGCCGTCAGTCGAAAACGAAGTCAAACCTATCCCAGTAAAGGAATTTAAATAGTTAGAGAATGTAGCTGCTCCAGCATCAGAAGTACGCTTACACCAACAGTTAGCAAGGACGAAGAAACCTTAAGTTCTTTTGCCATTGTGGAGAAGTAACTCTTGATTTATTTTTATCGCACGTATTTTTAGGCTGCCGCATCCTTCGATACATTTAGGCCAAAGACCACCGCCTAGCAGTTAATGTAAAAATTCGGTTGACAATCGATTTGTCTTGGGGGCATTGCCCCCCATTTTATGGATCCAATTAAAAAGGTTAAAACAAGAAACCCCTCTAGAAATTCCAATAACTAAAGGGGTTATTAAATTGACTCGTACTATATGAAGTCAATTTATGTCTTGATGAGGTTTGACCTGAATTAATTTATAGGCGAAATCAACTTAGAAAACAAGCAAAGCTTGGAAAGCCCTACCTCAACCGAACATCATGAGTGGAGAAGTTCTTCTTAAAATGTTTAAACATTGATGGCGTGATACGTGAGCATCACCAAATCGATTTAGATCGGGGGACAGTTGGTGAAATCCTGTCCTCTCTTCGAAATTCATCAAAAGTAGGCCTGTACTTCTGATAAAAAAACCTAAAGTCTTCCAGAAAGGTTGATTAGCCTCATTTCCTACTCTAGGCGTCACCTCTTTGAGACACTATTAGGAACTTTGAGTAACTATTAAAGTTAGAAAACCCCCTCTTAAACAAGGGGGTTTTCTATTGTCTTGCTCAAAATATACAAATTAGAGAACTTTACGATTCGACCTCTCTCGGTTAATGATAAAAGTTGTTAGCTTTCCATCTTAGTTTTTATCCTATCGTTGGATGAACTTAGAAAAACAACACTCCAAACTTTTAAAACTTCAAGCAAAGGCTGATGCTTGTACCTCAAGAAAAGAGGCTCTAAAAATTTTAAAAAAGTCTGATAAGGCTATCAATAAACTTTCTAGGCCATAGATCTCCGACTAACAGAAGTAGTACTAGCGCCATAATTATTTGCAATATTGCTCCAGTCCAGGCATAACTTCCATAGCTGCTATTTCTTCTGAAACTTGCTTATTCCTTTTGATAACTTCTTCATCATTAAAAACTGCTTAATTTGCCTGAAGCATGAAGTTCAGATAATTCTGTGTAGCCACCGATAAATTCTTCGTCTATGAAAATTTGAGGAAAGCTCGAATAATTACTTCTTATATGAAGGGAATTAAAATCTTCATCATTTTCGATCACTCTTATTTCATGTGGAATTTGTAATGTTCTTAGCATCCGAACAGCTCTCGAGGACCATGGACAATCTGGAAGTATAAATATTTCAACTGCTTGCTGATTAGTATTGACTTCTTTTTTACTTTTAGTCTCATCAAGAAATCCTATTAACAAGTCAGCGCCTTTAAGTATTATCGTTCCCTCCTCTAGATGACCGGCCCATACCTTGCATTCTCCATCTGAGAGACTTATATGAAGATGACATTTGTTTGGAGAGATTGTTCCATTCAAGCCTATTATTTCTAGATTATTTTTAACTGTAGTAGCTTGTCTTTTTCCCGGACATTGAAATTTAGCTATAGATAAATTACCTACTACACTCAAAACATATCCGGATTTATTTTCTTTTATCGCCAGAGATTGTAGACTATTAAGAAGATCACTTCCAGTTTCAAGTTGTAATGTCTTTGGATAAATCAAATTTCTAGAATAATCCCAAAAATATTATCCTCTTATTGAGAAGTTTTTGAGTTTATGGAGTTTTTGTAAAAATATGATTGAAGTGATGAGAGTTTCCTAAAACCTTTCCAACTGATCTAAAGATCTGTTTCAATTTCTTTTCGAAGCTGGTCTAGGGCTTAAAGAGTTAATCTTTTATTCACATTTTAGTAGTGTTCTCCTGCTCCTAACCAGAACAAAGAAGGAGTAGACCATAGGTATAGCTAAAGGAGGCTTATGAAACTATTTACTCCCTTCACTATCACAAAAAAAGACAATTGCGACCTTTGCAGAATTAAAACTAAAAAAAGAAAAGAAGTTCAGAATCTATTCTTAGATAACCTTTTTAGAGAGCTTTACACGCATAGATTTGATTTCGTTTTCGACTGACCTGCAACTGTCAGTCCGTGGTCTATTTCTTGAATACTAAGTAATAGAAATTAGTGTTTCTAATTGTTAGCTAAAAATTTAATATATTTTTTCAATGTATAGCCATGACAATCGCAAGGGTATTTAGCTTGTAGACCTACAGCATCATCTTGGCCTCTAAATCTTCGACAATTACAAACGAGATCAATATCTGTTCCAGCTTTAAACTCTTTTACTCTTGCTTCAAACCACTTTTTTGCACTCTTAGGCATTTGTCGATCTTCATGCCATTGCTGCCAAACTAAATTATCGAATAGTTTTATTCCCTCTTCCCTTACAACTCCATCGATTCTGTCGAAGGGGTTTCTTACAGGGCATTTTGATTCATTTATAAAGAATCTCTTTGGTGACTTTGGACCATGGATCCATGAACGCTTCTCCATGGATCCAAACACCTCTATCTGGTCAAAATATTTTTTTGGATGGACTTCAGGTTCAGTCATATGAGGTAGGGGTTTCCAAGTTTTGCTTTACCTTATTGCCTCTTGATTTCTTTTTACTTACTTTTTTCTCATACTTTTCAACCGTTGAAAGGAAGTTACTTGGTGGCAATTCAGCAGGGAGATTCAGTCTTTCATTCTCCCCTCTGCAAACTATCTCTTTCACTTCAGCAGCATGAACGTGCTTAACTTCTCCTATATCTACATTCGCCACTTGGAATAGTGAGGGAGCTTCTGGATCTCTAAAACCTCCAGTAAATGAAAGAACTTTGCAGATTTCATTCTCGCCAACCAGAATGGTTTCTCCAGACCTAACACTTGAAAATAAAGGAGCACTCAAACTGTAATTTTGGCGGCTTTATTCTTTTTAGCCTATCAATCAGTAGTTCCGTCTGGAATAAATCTGGAATAACTTTTTAAGTGAACTTTGAATGTGTGACCCCCATCGATTTAATTAAGAAAGGACCCAAAAGAAGTAATAGACGTTTCTTATTCTGACAAGTAACTGGTTATAACGGTTGAATCCCAAATGTGACCGCCAGCTTCTATTGGTTCTCTTGCGCCTTCAAACATTGCTTTTGCAACTCCCTCTTCTGCCTGATGGACTACTACTACAGATTGAGGATCATCTTTACTAACTCCACGATATAAAGGTGTAACTGCATTGGCCTTGTGCAATCCGACAACGTCTGGACCATCAAAAACTTTTGCCCATTCTTCAAAGGGAACTGAAATCTTAAAAGTGAATATTGTTGTTTCTAGAGACATCAAAAATAAAAACAAGTATATGGAATTATTGCATATTTCTTATAAAGTTTCAGTTCAGAAAAGACGTTTATCTATTATTTATTAGACCCTGCTGTATCCGAGTTTTGTGGTGAAAACTTTAAAGGGAACACCAGTTCCGTTCATAACTTCAAGACACTTATCTCCTACAGTTCCATAAACCTCTACTGTGAAATCATCAGCAAGTTTTGGATGCTCTTTTAAATATTCACCTATTGCGGGATTAGCCAGATGAGCGATAAAGGCCTCATCGTTTTTATAAACTTCAGACCAAGTAAAACATAGTGGATTCTCTGGATCTTGATCGAAAGTATGGTGCAACATTCCTGGTTCAGCAGCCTCAACTGCTTTATCAGTTTTGTCGGCAAGTTCTAAATATTCTTGCATTTTGTCTGGCTTTACTTGAATACGAGCAAGAAGAATAAAGGGCGTATCGGCTCCGAATGACATTAATTTATTTCAGTTGAAATCTACCATTGCATTTTTGCATTAAGGTTTCAATAAGGAAGGTCCACCTCTTCAAGCTCTTCTAACAAAAGTATTTAAAAAACTAATGTCATTCACTTTTTCTTTCGCATGGTTTTTTGCTGTGCTCATGATTCCACTAATGCTTTTTAAACCTGCTTTCCTTGCTCAGAATCTACTAATAAAGGCCCAGAGAATTTTAGTTCTTACATTATCTATTTAAATCTAATCTCTAAGTTTGATGCACGTTCTATTGAATTTCCCAGCATTGATTCAGTGCTCCACTGAGCATAGGTGGATTTGTGAACTGGAATGCTATGTCCCATAAAAGCTGCAACTTCGGTATCACTTAATTTGTATATTTGATGAGCTCTTTTGCTGTAGGAATGGCGGAATGAATATGCCACTGCACCATGTTGAGCTTTAATCGTCGTTTATGCTCTTGATCTTGTTGAATAAATAAATGATTTAATGCCAAATGTGAGCTAAAAAGTTCGACGACTTCGACTTACTCATCTTATGTGCCGCCTTCTAATACTTCCATTCCTTTTTGGTGTTTTGTCACCTGTTGCGGCTAATGCTGGAGACTGGGTTTATCTGGCAAGAAGTGAAAGTGATATCATGCAAAGAAAAGAAGTTGGTATAACAAAAAAAGAATGTTTCAAAATTAAAAGAGAAGAACAAAAAAAAGCAAAAAAAATCAACTACAAACTTTCTCATAACAAATGCTTTAGTACAGAATAAATGAAACTCTTACTACTAGCACATTTAATATTCACATTTTTGTCACCTAAGATAGTTATTGCTGATCAGCAACCATCTGTAGACGATATATCAATTCAAATTTCAGATGAGTTAAAACCTTTATTAGATCTTTTGAAAGGGAAAGGATTTAATCTTAAGTTCGAAATTCCACCAAGAAAAGGTGTTTATGGATTATTTCAGAGTAAAAGTAAAACTCTTTGGATTTCACCTATATCTTTTGAGTTAGGGATTGGTCGTCAGACTATTCTTCATGAAGCAACACATGCAGCTCAAAGTTGTCCTTATGGATCACTAACTCCTATCGGTTTAGACTTAACAATCAGTCCATTTATAAGAAATGAAATCCAAGCAATTCTATTTAAAAACTATGACAGTAAGCAATACATGCTTGAGAAAGAAGCCTTTTCACTTCAAGGACAAAAAAATGGTGTTGATCTTTTAATGAAAGCCCTAGATCAAAGATGTAAATAACTCATCTCTATCCTAGGTTCTTTCTATAGGTATCCTGTGGTTTATTGGAAGGCGTGATAATTATTTAGCCTTAAGCTTTATAAGATAGGGACAGTTGTGTCTCTCATTCTTCAGATAGACTGATATTAACTTATTTAGAGAGAGTTAATCTAGATTTCAAATTTATTAACTGCTAGGAAGCTTATTTTAGAAAAATTATTTAAATTAATAGTATTAAACATCTTTCTATGACCGAATTTAGAAGCAATAAGGTATATCTTCCCAAGATGTTATTTACGCTTTAGTTCTTTTAACTCACTATAAGAGACAACATTAACAATTTTCATTGGAGAGAACAAAGAATCAGCAAATACTCCTTAAATAAAGAGGAATACATTATATTTATTTCAAAAAATATATCTACTTTGACTCGACCATATAGAATTTAAAATCTTTTAAACCGTAGAACTTTATACGGTCTCAACGACGAAGATTAACTGCAAATACTACTAGGTTCGGTATACCGATAGATTACTAATAAGTATTCATCACAACTCTTTTCTATCAATTAATGCAAAAGGGTATTGGTAATAGAATTAAATATGATTATTAGGGAATATTTCTTTTGTTGACTCAGGAGGGTAATTCCCTTGTGGATTGATTGGCTGTAGATCCCGTGGAAAACCATAATTAAAAAATTCTCTTATGTTTAATTGATTCAAAGATTCTCTTTCAGGAATAATAAATGTATCTCGAATCAAGTTCACCTCAATTTTTTTCCTTTTACCTTTTTCGTTAGTTCTACCAATGACTAATTTAATTGGCTTATCTTTAGGACCTTTGATTAATTTAATTGCCTCTTTTAAACCCATTCCCTTCGTAGACTTTCGATCTATCTTTAGGATTACATCACCTGATTCCATATCGGCATCACTAGCAGGAGAGCTATTAAAAACTGATTGAATTGTTAACTCTGCAGTATCACTATTCAAAAAGAGTGTTACACCAATACCAGTCATTTCCCTTTTGAATCTAGTGATTGCCCCTTGGTTAGTTATTACACAACCTGAGTAATCTCTAGCTTCAAGGCAACGTTTGTGAATCTCTTCTGAGACTTCAGCCCTTACGGTGACCGGTAATACAAAAGCAGAAATAAGGGGAAGAAGTAAGTGTTTCATTCTTGGATGTTCCCTACACTAAATTTAAACTGTTTTCACTATAAATTTCTAATATATGCCATCATCTTCAGTTCTCTCAATTCGATGGCTTACTATCACCTTCACGGTTTAGTTTAATCCTGACAAACTTGCTCAATCAGGGGGATATAAACTATGCGAGCAATACATTGAAAGTCGTGCGCCAAAGATAACTTTGATGGTTTTGAACTAATTAGTAGGGTTCATGTCCACAAACTGGAGAAGTCTATGTCACATTCAAGGCTGATGATCATTTTAAGATAACTGAACATTTTGCTAATTGGAGAGCGAAATTTGTTGTTGAGTGGGATGTAAAACCAGTTTTAATGATAAAGAAGTTATCAAAATGAATAAACAAGT
>QCHK01000026.1 GCA_003279635.1 Prochlorococcus sp. AG-402-B05
TAATTAAAATAATAAAAGGGCAATAGACTATCAAATCAATAATTAAAAAATAAATTAATCCATAGTAAGGGAAAACCACTACCATTTACCGATAATAATTTAATTAGCAAAAATAATTTTTTTAGAAAAGATAAAAATTTTATGTAATTTACCTCTCAAGTAAGGATCTAATTGTTTGTAACCTCATTTGGTTTTGCCTAGCTCTTTAAGAATGCGTTTTTTTTAAATCGTTTTTTTGTTGTATTGCAATGATCATGAGTTAACATTCACGGTTGCACATTCATAAGTAATCAATTATAAGAAGGCAGCTGAGCCAATTTGGGGTGGTTGCTTCAAGGAAGAAAGCAGAATATTTCAGCAAAAAACAGACAGATGACGTTCTGGTCAAATTTGCGGTTTCATACACTCGAGTTAGTACAGGTAAGCAAACAAAAGAATGGAAAACAGGAATTAATCGACAAGAAAAGGCATGGATTAAATGGTTAGAAGAACATCCTGAATACACACCTTGGGATAGAAAATTTGTAGATCTTGGCGTGTCTGGTCGAGGTAAAAACAGAACAGAGGGAGCCTTATTCCAATTCTTGGAATAAGCTCGAGCAGATGAGTTCCCTCCAGAAACATGCCTTGTCATTGAAAGTGTTTCTCGATTTACACGAGATAACGTTTTTGACGGTTTAAAACTATGTATTGAAATTTTTGAGCTAGGTCACAGATTGGCTTTCACTCAATGGGGTGGAGAAGTATTAGATAAAAAAGGAAGAGGAGTTTGGGATGACTTGGTTAAGGCTTTAGGAGCTGCTCAATTTGAGTGGGACGACAAGAGCGCAAGGATCAATGAATATAACGAGGACAAACTTGAAAGAATAAAAAATGGGAATTTATGCGATTTCCATCCAAGAACAAAAGACAGGCAAAGAGTTGATTATCCCTTTTGGCTAGATCTTATTGAAATGGATGATCGGTCAAAAAATTACTTTGTCCATAATGATCAAGCTAAATACATGGTAAGGATGTTTGATTTGGCATTGGAGGTTGGTAATGAGGAGATTTCAAAAATACTTTTTGCCGAAGGACGCCCAGCAATAAATAATCCAAAACGCCGTCTATGTAGATCAACTATTGGAGGTTATTTAAAATCAAGAGCGGTTCTTGGTGAGTGGCAACCTCAAAGTGACGGTGGCAACCCCAGAGCGCCTGCTGTTAAGGGTGTATGGCCGCCACTGATCACGCCTGAATTATGGGAGACTATTCAACAAAAAAGAAAAAGCAGATTTAGAAATCAAGATTACGGAGTTCCACCTACTCCCAAGATTCATAACTTATTTAGAGGTTCAATATTTTGCGCTTGCTGTAATTCAAAAATCAACCCTGCACAAAATCGTAGATTGAAAAAATCTGGAGAATACAGTCATTATCAATATCTCTATTGCAGTTCTGGGTTTCGTGGTGCTGTTGATATTTGCACAGTTAAGACAAGGCTTACTACAAAAAAAGTAGGTGTTGATGGTGAGCTTGAAATTTTAAAGAGACTTCAAACATTTCATTGGGCAGAACTATTTAATAACAAAAGACACTCAGCCAAACTCAAAATGGCTAAGAGCAAAATGATGAGGTTGCTAAATGTCGCAAATAAGCTTGAGGAGAGAATCGAACAGAATAAAAAGGCAGAAGATGAATATATTAACGCTGGTAGAGCGGTTCCAATTCGTATTGAAGAGAGATTTGAAAAAGATCTAGAAGAATATGAAAAGGCAATGGATGAATATAGATTTGCAAAAAGTCAACACGAAACAGAGAAGCAAAAAGAGACAGGTTTTCAGCAAGAAAGAAAAATAAAAAAAGAGTCAAGGATTTTATAAAAAGTGGAAGAGAAGATATTGCAGCTAGAAAAGAATTTTATCGTTGGTTCCTTGAAATGGGTCTTGTGATTTCAATGGATCTCAAAACTGGTTCTTTTGAAGTAGGTCTTGGGAAAGTAGAAAACAATCGTTTAGTTGAACTAGATACGGCTCTTGAAGATATTTCATCATTGATTAGTGACGGGTTCACTTATGCAGATGAGGATGGAAATCCACTTGATATAGATCATTTCATCAAACAAAAGAAAATAGAAGATTCAAAATCAAAAGAACAAAAAATAAAAGAGTCTTGGGAGATGATTAATAATCCTAAAAATGCATTACTAAGAAAGGCGCTTCTGCGGCACCTTAGTCAGTTGCCTAAAGATTCTTCAGAAGCAAAAAATATTAGAGCGAACTTAAACTTGCCTGAAGAGTTTAACTAGATTAGCTAGAAAGGTATAAAGGAAGATTCTTGAGTAATGCCTAAGCAAGTTTGGGAATCAGATGATGGTAATCAGTTTTATAGTGAGGAAGAGTGTATTTTGTATGAAAAGTTTTTAGGAGAATTGAGAGATAGAGATTTCGAAGAGGAATATGAATATGATGAATATGGAATAACAAATGGATTAACCAATGAATCATTGGCAAGAAATTTTTATGATTATTTAAATTCAGTACTTAAATCATTAGCTTTCCTGGAGTCTGTAGAAAAAGCTGCTGCCCCAGAGAAACAGATGCTTAGGAAACAGCAAAAAAAAGAACAAGAAATTGAGGATGAAATAAACAGAAGATGTCAATTATTTAAGGATGAATTTAATTCTAAATATCAGATAATGCAAAAAAATATAGAAAAAAAATATAGAGATTTAAATCTTGAATATGAAAAACAACAAATGGAATTTCAACAAAAGATAAGAGATAGAAATCTTGAGTTCGAAAGAAAGGAAAAGAAATTTAAAATAGATTATGAGTTAAATAAAAGGTTGGCAATTTGGGAAGAGATAAAAGAAATAGATAATTATTCATCAAATAAGATAAAGGCAGGATATTTCATTGAATATTGGGAAAATGTATATAAATTGAAAAATTATTTAGGAGATATTAACTATGCCAAAATCGCAAAATTATTTTTTCAATTTTATTCTGGAGATATAAGTATTAAGAAATTGAATGAGGAAATAACAAAAGCACCTATAGATGAACTTTTAACAATTTTTAGAGATATTAAATTTACACATACTGAATCTGCAATTTTAAATTCAGATCTCATACGAAAAAAAGTGAACAAAGAAAAAGTTGAAAGAATAGATGAGACTATAAAAGACTGGCAAAAGACCGATAACCCAGAATGGGTAAGTGGAATTGTGGATAAAGAAACTAATCAAAATAATTCTCTAATAATGAAATCAATAAAATGGCTGTTTAACTCTGATTCAGAAAAATAATTTTTTATTACGTAGAAACGAGACATCTACTCTTTTGTTAAAACTGTTACACCACTTGTTCCTCAATATCCAAGACACTTCAAAGCTTTATAAGAATTAGTAAATCATTAACATGTAACAAACTTTTTGAGTCGGTGCCTAGTCGAGGTTTGCGCATCGAAACTACTCGTGAGTTCATGGCTAAGAAGGACCCAAAAGATCATTCGAGTTCTCCCCTTTATTATCAGTTTCTACTTGAGTTGAATCACTCTCAATTTAAAAT
This sequence comes from Prochlorococcus sp. AG-402-B05, assembly GCA_003279635.1. Lineage (GTDB taxonomy): Bacteria > Cyanobacteriota > Cyanobacteriia > PCC-6307 > Cyanobiaceae > Prochlorococcus_B. Next base: position 3,552 of record QCHK01000026.1, read on the forward strand.
AAATAAAGGGTAATCAGAAAAAAATCAAAAAATCTACCCCTTTAAATCCCAATTGCTATCTCTTCCTTTTATTAATTTACTAACTTCGTCATATGATTGTTTGATAGCAAGTAAATCCTCAAAATTTTGATGTGCTTTTAATGAACGACTTCTAATATCCAACATACTTGGTTCATAGTTAATTACTGGCCGTAAACTAGGTGGAACACTGAGTAATTCTAGGCATTGCCTGGTTGAGTTTCGTAATTCTTCAATAAATTCTGGTAAGGAATTAAGTTCTTTAATAAATGCATTTTCTGCTTTTATTAAAGAAAGAATATTATCTTTTAAAAACTGATTATTATTTGAAAGATACTGTATCTTTTTGATTTGTTCGACTGAATATTTTGCTTCTTCAATTGAATCCAATGCCCAATTTTCTTCTTTTAAATTAGAAATTACTAACTCAAATAATTTATAATCAAAACTATCCAAATCAATAAAATTAATATTTTGATCTAAAGAGGATCTCAGTAATTTCTTAAGATCCTTTGGAAGCCATCTTCCGATTTCATACTGAAGTGAAATTCTTGCTATAGTTGTAAACTCCTTAAAAATGTAATTACTAAAATCATCATTATGAACTGAAATCTTATCTCCTTCAAGAATTAAATAACGAATTCCACTTTTAGTTTCAAGATGAATCTTTTTAATTTTAAAACAAAAAAATGTATGATTTGGAGTAAAGGCTTTCCTTTCCAGATTAATGCTGTAAGAGGAATAAATACCAACTTGTCCAACAAAATTTTTGAAGATAGTACTTTTATTTGATGAACTATAATTATCGTAATTATCCTTAAGTTTATTGTGTTTAGTCCTTATATATTTAACTAATTCTACAGTTATAGGAATCATTGCTATAGCGAAAATAGTTAATAGACTTTGTGATCCACCCGTTCCAGCAATAAAGGGAATAAGAATAATGAGTACAGTAACTAATCCACCAACATTCACTTTTCATTTTTATGGGATTTTCATAAGCATATATGTTTTGCATTTGAATTTATTAAATTATTCTCTAAATATCATCAACGCACCTAAAAGACCACCAATAAAACCTCCAAAATGACCTATCCAGCTGACTCCTTGCTGAACATTCCATGGCAATAAGGATGGAAGGTAATGTCCATAAAGCCAAAAGCAAATAAAAGAGAGAATAATTGCAAGAAATCTTTTTTCTAGAAAACCAATAATTAGTAAATAGCCAAGCAAGCCAAAAATCACTCCTGAAATACCATGAGAGGGAGTAGACCAAAACAACATCTCAAAAAAGCCGATAAATAAAACGCAAGCCCATACCGAGATGTAATCCCGCAATCCTTTGGTTAACACAAACCAACTCAAAGGAAGGAATAAGAGAGTATTTGGAATCAGATGAGTAAATCCGCTATGGCTAAAAGGAGCAGTGAAAAGTCCCCACCATGGATAGCCTCCACCCATTAGTAAATTCCAATTTCCATTAAAGAAAATTTGATCAACTATCTCTTGAACCCAGGCAATTCCAATCAGAAATATAGGCAGAAAAAAACGTAATGATGTCCGCGTCTTACTCATTACCTAGACCACCTACATTGATCAGCGTAACGCTGATATATCTTTGCGTACCCTTTCCCTACAAGTCTTTTTTGAATATTCATTCTTCCTTTAGATAACTCTGCAACTGTTCTGCCGTAACGATCCTTGGTAATCCTACGAATAGAAACCTCTTGTCCAGCAACCAAACTATTGAGATAGTCCCTTGCAGCTTTGGCGGGGACTGGATCAGATCTAGATCCTTTTAATTCGGGGGTATCAATACAAGCTAATCTTATCTTCTCGCCTTTAATTGTTGTACACGTATCCCCGTCATAACAACTTTTGATAGTAACTAAATTATTCTTATTGGTGAAATAGTTAATTCCAAGAATTACAACAAGTCCACCTAGACCGATCTTCAGTAAATCAAATACACAACCAAAACAACCTTTAATCATTTCTATTTAAGAATTATTTGATAGTAGAAAGGATGCGCAAACATTACTCAAGGAGTTAATCACTATGACAATGGATTATAGAAAATTAGTTCGGACTCACAACCCGAAGGTCGCAAGTTCAAATCTTGCCCCCGCCACCAAATAAAAACAAAGCCCTCATGGGCTTTTTTTATGTCTGACAGGCTTTTTAGAGAAACAAGATGTCAACCTTTAACTAAATAGTTGGGCCTTGTTGGAAAAAGTAAGGTAAGTTTAGGCCAATAATTTCACAGTCGTTTATGGCATATATTCCAAATCACTGGATTGATACACTTCAAACCAATTAGCAAATAAAGAAGGGCATTTAGTTATTTTTTTACCCAAAGAAATATACTGAACTAATTTCAGTATTGGAAATTTATATACATTATCTGAGCCTGAGGAATTCATCTCAAATAATTATCAAAAGCCTATTTATGGCTGTCCCTTAGTTTATGAATTAAGAAATATAAATTCCCAATTCAGATTGCTGGTTGCAATTAATGACCTTCTTAAAAAAAATTATTATATAGATAAGATAAATTCATTTTTTGATTTACTTCAAGAAGCAAGTATAAGGCACAAAAATTCATAGCATCTTCCTTTTTCTGCGAGGCAGTAGTTGTATATTCTCTAGTAAATAAATTTCCATCTATTGTTAATTTTTGGGGTGTAAGTGGATCTGGAACAATTGACATATCAGGTTCTAATCATAATCCACCTATCGAAGTCAAATCGACTTCAAACGAAGATTCAAGAAATCATACTTTAAGTATCAGTCAAATTACTTCTTTCCAAAAAAATTCAGATTCATTAATAGCTTCGACTTTAGTCAAAAGTCAAGCGAATGGAACTTCTTGCAAAGATATATGTTCAAAAATACTCTCGATAATTGATCAAGAAAGTATTGGTTATCTCAATCTTCTTAGTATGGTTGATTCACTCCATACTTGTTCAGAATTTACTTCTAAACTATTCGATGAAAGTTATACAAAAAATAGCTTAGTTTATTATAAACCCGATTTTAGCCAACTCCCTCTGATTCCTCCTCCACCGTTGCTAATAACGGGAAAATTAAAAATAAATTTTCTATTATTTGAAGAATTTGATCTTAGAATTTAAGAATAGTAATAGATATATACCAATAAGTGGAAATAAAAGTTTTAAAGAAAGTTTTGAATTCGGAAAGACTAATATATATGCTTTCGGGCTTAACTACGCAATAGATGAGAAAATTTATTAAAGTTAGCATTGAGAAAGGTTCAAAATAATTAAGTAAGCACTAATGTATTAAATAAACTATTATAATAAATAAACAATTTCATAAATCATAAACTATATAAATGAAAAAAGACAATCTAAAGAAAATCATTAAAAAATTTGAGACTTTGATAGAAGAGTTGAAGAGTGAGGTCTACTCAGATAAAGATTCCTATGTTCATCCATGGGACGAACATGTCAAGAACAGCCCTAGGATAATCAATAGAGAAGACGATGATGGTTACGCGGATTAAATCTCTCATTTGGGCCGATAAAAAGTATAGAAAAGCAAAAGACTTTAAGACCTTAACTGTTTTCGTAAATATACTCATTGCGATTTATTAATTTATCAAGCAAGTTAGAAGAAAGTAATTCGTTAATGGCTACCTTACCTCAACTTGTTAAGGGCACCCGCTCAGGGAAGTACTATTCATAAATATCAACTTTCAGGCGGGGAAACTTCCTTCATTCGATACCTAGGTTCCTATCTAGGAACATGTAAATTTTGCAATGGCATTCACGAAGCATCAGAATTTGTATCAAGAATTGAGATCTCTACCAAAACCCTTTTAAAAAAGGAATTTCTAAACCTTAATAATGACTTAAACCAATTAACTTCAACGTGGAAAAAACGTTGAGGTTTTTTTATGTAAATTTAATCAATACTGGAAGGCATTAGGTGCTATTTTTTTGAGACTTTAACCATATCAGGAGAACACTCTTTAAATGAGCCAAATTTTATCTCACTAAAAAGAGCTGCTCGGCTATGAACGAAGAAAATGACAAAAACAATAATTCATATGAATATGAGACTAATAATCTCATTAGATCTACTTTTAATGAGAAAGAAAGTGTAAAAGATCTAGAGAGTACTGCTCCAAAGCCTTCTAATCAACTAACTAATGGACTATTAGGTTGGTATTCGGTATCGAGTAGCGAGTCAATAAAAGAGGGTAAATTAAATCACTTTACGATTTATAATGAACCTCTTGTTTTGTATCGCGATAGAGAGGGTATTGTTAGATGTGTAAAAGATGTATGTCCTCACAGAGGAGCTTCATTTCTAGGGGGTGAAGTAATAAACGGACAACTTGTTTGTCCTTATCACGGTGCTAGGTTCTCATCGCAAGGAAGTTGCACAAACTTAGATAGAATAACCTGTCAACATATTATTGATTCTAATTACGATAACTATGCAAAAAGTATAAAACTCTTTCAATATCCATGTGTAGAGAAAGAGGGCTATATTTATATTTATTATACAGGGACACCACTAGCAAACATTGAAGACTTTCAAATTAAATCTTCAATCAATAGCCTTCTTCCTGATTCATATGGGTTTCCATCTTTAGAATATGAATATGAAGAAGTTTATGTAGATTTCAAAGCAGATTGGGCAAGAATCATAGAAAATCATCTGGATATACTTCATGTCTTCTGGATGCACGGAGACACGATCCCTGACAAAAATGTAAACAGAAAAACTATAACCAGTTTCAATCAAAAAATAAAAAGAGATACTAGACAAATAGAAAGTATATATTCCTATAAAACAAATGGACAGGAAGAATTTATAAGAATAAAATTCGTACCTCCGGGCAGAATATTTATATATAAAGGCTCACCTGAAAGTACAAGATATATTCAAGTTCTTGATCATATTCCATTAGGAAATAATAAAGCAAGAGTTATTGTAAGGCATTATAGAAAATTCCTCAAAAATAAATTCTTCACAAATCTAGTTTTATTTAGTCATCTACAAAGAAGGACATTTTATAAGATTTTCACTGAAGATTATTTAGTTTTAAAAACCCAAACATTTAATGATCAAATGGGTTACATACAGAAAGATAATGTAAAGCTATTAGGTGAAGATAAAATGGTTCAGTATTACTGGGATTGGCTTCAAAATGCTTTAAATAAAGAAAAGCCATGGGACTTACATCCAAAGAATTCATTAACCAACTCTGTTCATGAGGATAGAGGAATGCAATATCCTCCAGAAAATCCTTATATGGCTATAAAGAACAATAGAAAGATAATTATAAAACTTCTAACTAGATTATTGTTCCCAATAAGTTTTATTCTGCTATTAATATAATTTAAAATAGATTATAAATTTAAATTATTATATAAATGAGTAAGGAAAATCATAAAGATGAAATAAACTGGGCAATTTTGAAAAATATAAATGTATATATTGATCAAATCAAAATCCTATCAGACATAAATATAAATCTTCGTTATGGGGAAAATATACTGATATTAGGACCAAATGGATCTGGTAAATCTACTTTTCTAAAGTTATTAAATAGGTCAATTTATCCAATCAAATCTAATGATAGTTCATTTAAGTTGTTTAACAAAGAAAACATAAATATTTGGGAATTAAGAAAAAAGATTGGTTTTTTATTTAAAGAAATGGAGCAAAGGGTAAATAATGGGGTCAATTTATATGATGTAATTAGTTCAGGATTCTCAGGAATATTTAATTCTAGAAATACAAACTTACTTTCTAAAAGAGAAAAAATTAAAATTGATAATCTAATAAATAAATGGGAGCTAAATAATATTATATACAATGAGTTTCAATCATTATCTGATGGTCAAAAAAGAAGAGCATTACTCGCAAGAGCATTGGTTTACGAGCCTAGTATACTAGTACTGGATGAGCCTTTTAGCAATTTAGATATAAAATCAAATTTTATCTTAAATCAAAACCTAAATAAATTAATTAAGCAATCAGTAAATATAATTTATGTCACACATAGCATTGAATCTATTTTACCTAAAACAAATAGAGTTCTTTTAATAAAAGAAGGTAAAATAATAAATGATGGAAGTCCTTATGATTTAATTAACACAAGAACACTTAGCGATCTTTTTAATATATCAATCAAAGTAATAGAACAAAAAGGATACTGGAGAATGCTCCCATTGAGCAACTAAACAACTACAAGAATAAATGCAACTATTAATATACATATAAAGAGAATATATTTATTATTAAATGAAAACTTACTGTAAATAGTTGTTCTATTATTTACTCGTCTACCAACTCCAAAAGGAGTTCCACATGAATTACATACTAATCTTCCGGATAATGCGCGATCAGCTCTCATATTAGAGCTTCCACATACTAGGCATTTATTTCCGATCATAATAGGTGAATTAATTCAAAAGATCATCTAAGAATGATAATGGAGCACTCATTTTACTTGCATACCCTAAAAGACTTTCAGAAATAAATTCATATAAGACCTCATCTTTTTCATTCAATAAAATTGTTGCTCCTCTTTGCGTTAAAAATGCAGAATCAGGTACATAAGTATTCCAATTCGAAAGAATCTCAATCATATTCATAAGTCTCCTGGTAGCAAGCTCAAAAGGGCGTAAATTTTGTTTTTTAGAAAAAATATCAAACATACTTCCTTTAAACAAAGAAAAAGGACCTAAATTTATTTGCTCATCAAAAGTGAATAAACTCCTTGCATTTTTATCCCCAAAATAACCCCTTAAAACTTCCTTGATCGTACCTTTGGAATTTATACCTGTGCACATAATCAATAGATTAATAATTGCAGGCATTTGTGTGACAAGTCCAGCATTCAGATTAAGTTTTTCATGAAGGTCAGCATTCTTTACGGCAATAACATTATTAATATCAATTTTATTGAACTTGCAAAAATATTCTTTAGACTTTTCACTCCCAATACCTATCAAAATCAAATCAACTGAGTGCTTTGCTAACCAATTTGATTGAGCTGATAATTGTTGAGAGTATTCAAAACTATCGAAATCAGCAAAAGAACCAAGAAAAACTATTAGGCTTTTTCTTTGATCGAGAAAAATTCTCTCTTTTCCAAAAAAATCTTTAATGACATTTTTATAGTTCATTAATTTATTATGGATTTGTTTTCAAAATAACAAAGTCAACACGAGGAATATAAGCTTTCACTTTGATCAATAGCAAATATCATAGTTATCCCAATGACTTTAAGCATAAAATCCTTCCATAACACGAAGATTATATTTAGTAGCAGATGTTCGAGAAATATGTACAAAACCTACAATTTCAATAAGCAATGTGAAGGGATATGGAACTTACAGACCTATAAATATATCCTCTTACTGTTCTTTGTTTATTTCTCGTGCAGACCTACGGGAATCCTAGCGTTACCTATGACTGGTACGCGGGTAATTCAGGGACGGCCAATCGCTCCGGAAAATTCATCGCTGCGCATGCTGCCCATGCTGGTTTGATGATGTTCTGGGCAGGTGCGTTCACTTTATTTGAGCTAGCTCGTTATGACTCATCCGTTGCGATGGGTAATCAAAACTTGATATGCTTGCCTCACCTTGCACAACTTGGAATAGGTGGAATTGAAAACGGAGTAATAACTGAACCTTACGGTTGCACAGTTATTGCTGTACTTCACCTAATTTTCTCTGGTGTTCTTGGTGCTGGTGGAATTCTTCACTCAACAAGATATGACGGTGATTTAGGAAACTATCCTGAAGGAAGTCGTCCTAAAAAGTTTGACTTCGAGTGGGACGATCCAGACAAACTTACATTTATTCTTGGTCACCACCTTATTTTTCTAGGTTTGGCAAACATTCAATTCGTTGAATGGGCTCAATATCATGGTATTTGGGATACTGCTTTAGGAGCTACTCGTACAGTTTCTTACAACCTAGATTTAGGAATGATATGGAATCACCAAGCTGATTTCCTTCAAATCACAAGTTTGGAAGATGTTATGGGCGGTCATGCTTTCTTAGCATTTTTCCAAATTATTGGTGGTGCATTCCATATCATCACTAAGCAATTTGGTGAGTACACAGAATTCAAAGGGAAAGGACTTCTTTCCGCTGAAGCTGTGCTTTCTTACTCTCTAGCTGGTGTTGGCTATTGTGCACTTGTTGCAGCTTTCTGGAGTTCAACAAACACAACTGTTTACTCGACAGAATTCTTCGGAGACGTACTGCAACTTAAGTTTGATTTCGCTCCTTATTTTGTTGATACTGACCCATCACTTGCAACTGGCGCTCACACAGCTAGAGCTTGGTTAGCTAATGTTCACTTCTATCTTGGTTTCTTCTTCATCCAGGGGCATCTCTGGCATGCACTAAGAGCTATGGGATTTGACTTCAGACGCGTAGGTAAAGCGTTCGACAATATGGAAAACGCAAAAATCACTAACGGTTAATTATTAATTTAATTTCTTAATTCAATTAGTGAATTAAAAAAAGGCCCCCATGCGGGCCTTTTTTTAATGAAAACCTTCGGTAGAAATAAACACAAAGCTGATAACACTAATGTCAAAATTGACTAACTCAAAGCCCATTAAGTGATCAAAAAATTGCCAGTTGATGTGATTTTTTATACATCCGTTGGCAAAAAATCTCAAGAGCTTGTTGCTATTGAGAATCGGTTGCAAAAAGCTTTGGTTTTTGTGTAAATTAGAGATCCACCAAGCTCCTTTCATTTTTAATGAGCTTTAGAAACTATACAGAAACTCCCTCATCAGCTGTCCGAATGGCAACCGGTCAATCTGTTTTGATAGATCCTTCCTCAAGAAAAAAAGATACTTGCTTGGAGGTTTTAGAGGGAGTAGCACGTGTTTATTGCCCGTGTGAAGAAACAGAGGGCATGACATTGGCTTTCTTGCAGTCAGGTGATCAATTAAGAACCGACCGGCTTTGCAGTGAAGGTGTATGCGTAGAAGCTTTAACACCTCTTTACTTCGTAAGTGATGCAGAAACGTCAATTGAATCTGGAGGGTACGACGCTGTCAACGAGTGGACTCTTCAGCTACTTAGGATTAGACATCTAGGTAATGCCGAACAAAGACTACAAGCTTTATTAGCTTTATTAGTTAACCGACTTGGAAGGAGATGCGGTGATTGGTGCCAATTACCATTCAGACTTACTCATGAAAGAATTGGAGAGTTAATTGGATCAACAAGGGTTACTTCTACTCGTTTAATTTCAAGACTGAGAACAGCAGATTTACTAAAAGCGCCATCAGGTGATCCGACGCTAAGTCTTTCACCGGATTTTATAGAGTCATCGCCTTTATCCGCGTAATAGATAATGAATCAAGATCTATTTTCCTATTCCGAATCTATTGTTTTTTCACTCTGCAAAGAGATAGAATTTATAAAGATTAGATCCAAAAACATTCATAGCTCACTTAAGACTTGTCATAATAAGTCATTATCAAAAAGATTAAAGATAGAATTAGATAAGCTAAATGAAAATAGACTAAAAATATTATCCATATCTGAAAGCATGTTTAAAATAAACTCTAAGGATTTATCCTTAGAATTCTTATTAGAAATAACCAAAAGATCTAATTCTTTTCAACAAATATAAGTTCAAATAAAAGATAAATTTAATTAGTATTTAATTCATTATCAATAATCAACAATGCTGAAGGATCATTATTAGCAAATTTTACTTTACCAAGTAAATAAGCCATTTCATCTTCTGATTTAATTTGCTCGTCTATAACTGGATCAAGGAATACCGTAGTACGTGTGTCATTTGATCTTTCTGCTAATGAATAAAGCTGCTGAACAGAGGTTGTAACGTCAGCCTCCATTTGGAAAGACAAATTTACTAATTCCTGAACTGTTTTCCATTCTTGTATTGGTTTAGTTACTTCTTCGAGTTCAACAGTTTGACCTCGAGCAATCATGTATTTAGCGAAGTTAAATCCATGCTCTTGCTCAGATAAAGACTCTTTCTTGAAAAATGAAGAGAATCCTCTTAATTCTCTTTCTAGAAACCATAGGGACATCGCCAAATATTGTGCGCTTGAAACTCTTTCAAGAGAGGTATGCTGATAAAGGGCCTCAAGCAGGTCAACATCCATTGGCTGTGCAATTGCACGCCCTGAAGGACCAACGTTAAGACCTATTGAACTGGAGGTAGACAATTGCATAACAAAAAAAAAGCTAAGTAATAGAACGCAAAAACTAATTTTTTGTTCAATTAAATGATAACTCATTTTGTATCATTTCGACGACAAGAGATTAAAATATAAAATTTTATCTAATTGATAATGAATCTCAATTGCGTCACAAGATTAAATATAATTTTCTAAGCAAAATAACTAATTAGAATTTACATTTAATAGTTTCTGGTAGAACTAGAAAGTTTTTTGAGTGAATTGCTTCGACTTTACATTTATCTCCTATAGATAAAGATGTATCCAAGCCCATCTCTGATTTTAATTTTAAACTCTCACAGATCACAGTATAGACATAATGATTAATACGGTATTCTTTTGATATAACTGTAAAAAAACCATTTAAACAAGGTTCGATCCGAATAGCATTCTTATCGAACATACAAACAGATTTTGATGAAATCGATATATCGGAAGGTAAACTCAATTTACCAATACATGTTGAAAAGGAATCCTCAATATATTTAATTGGCAAAATATTTTTTTGCAATACAAATTGACCTACAAAATCATTTGATGGGTTTGAAACCATCTCAAAAGGAGTTGAGTATTGTTGAATTTCACCACTTCTTAAGACAGCCACCCGATCACAAATAGCCAATGCTTCATGAGGATCGTGAGTTACTAAAATTGCGGATGCTGAGCAGGATTTTAAAACCGAAGAAAGTTCCGACCTCAATCTAGATCTCACTTCAACATCTAAAGAGCAAAAAGGTTCGTCAAGCAAGAGCAAAGAAGTACCAGGGGCTAGAGCACGAGCCAATGCAACTCTTTGGCTCTGTCCACCTGAAAGTTCGTGAGGATATCTATTTTTAAACTCATAAATATCCAATAAATTCAATAGCCACTTTGCTCTTTTAAAAGATTTCTCTTTCTTATTTATACCAAAGCAAACATTATCCCAAACATTCAAATGAGGGAATAGAGCATAGTCTTGAAAAACCATTCCTATTTGCCTTCGCTCTGGGGAGAGAAGATAATGATTATTAGAAATTATTTGCCCATTTTTTTTTATTAATCCACGCTTAGGCTTTTCAAAACCTGCTATCAATCTTAAAAGGGTAGTTTTCCCACAACCAGAAGGACCAAGCAAACCTATCAATTCTCCAGCTTTTAGAGTAAAATTGATATCTTTAAGAATCCAATTATTATTTCTATTAGAATTAAATTTATGCCATAAATTGTGGACTTCTAGTTCAGTACTCACAAAACTATTTTTGAATATTCTATTCTCTAGAAATCAATTAAAAACATACCAACCTTAAAAGAAAAAATTCACAGACAAAAGTCACATTCGATTGTATAAAATGATACCTATTTGTTTTTGTTAAAGTCTATAGCTACAAGTTAAAGGGTTTTAATTAAGTAGCTTTATAAACAATACAATTCATAATGCAATGAAAAAAGATGAAAGAATAAAAATAATAATCAAGAGACTTGAAGAAATTTATCCTGAGACACCGATACCCTTACATCATCAAAATGGTTTCACACTACTTGTAGCAGTTGTATTAAGTGCACAATCAACAGATAAGAAAGTAAATGAATTAACTAAAGAACTTTTCAAGGTTGCTCCATCAGCTGAGAAAATGTATAAATTAGGTGAACATAAAATATATAATTACATCAAACAACTTGGACTTGCGAAAACCAAAGCAAAAAATACTCATAACTTATCAAAAATTATTTATGAAAAGTTTAATAATATAATTCCAAATTCATTTCAAGAACTTGAGTCACTCCCTGGTGTCGGACATAAGACAGCTAGTGTTGTTATGTCTCAAGTATTTGGTGTCCCAGCATTTCCTGTCGATACACACATTCATAGATTATCTCAGAGATGGGGATTAACTTCAGGTAAAAATGTTATCCAAACGGAAAAGGATTTAAAAAAATTATTTCCAAAAAATCTTTGGAATAAGTTACATTTACAAATTATTTTTTACGGAAGAGAATATTGCTCAGCGAGAGGATGTAATGGCACAATCTGTAACTTATGCAAAGAACTTTACCCTAATCGAAAGAAAGCAATTATTTGTAAAAAGGCTTAATAATTATCTATTAATTTTATTTTCGCAACAAAAAGGACTATTTCTTGCTAGAAACATATTAAAGAAATTTAATTCTAATGAAATTAGCCATAACAGGAGCTTCGGGAAAAACAGGTTTTCGAGTAGCAGAGGAAGCTATATCAGCTGGCTATGAAGTGAGATTGATCGTTAGATCACAATCTGAGATTCCTGAATCCATTCAAGGTTGTGAAAGGTACGTTTTGTCAGACACTAATGGAACCACCCTTGATTATGCATTGCGAGGTTGCGAGAGCCTAGTTATAGCAACAGGTGCTAGGCCATCTATCGATTTAACAGGTCCAGCAAAAGTAGACTATCTAAATATCAAAAAACAAATTGAAAGCTGTAAGAGACAAAAGTTAAATAGGGTTGTTCTTGTTAGTTCACTTTGCGCTGGGAAATTGATACACCCTCTAAATTTATTTGGTCTAATACTTATATGGAAAAGATTAGGTGAAAGATCTCTACAAAAAAGTGGGCTAAATTGGACTGTCATACGTCCTGGAGGTCTAAATGAGAATGAAACTAATTTAAAAAATCAAAATATTTTGTTCTCTGGTGAAAAAACTCAAGAAGAAGGCTCGATCCCCAGAAGACTTGTTGCAAAAGCCTGTATAGAAGCTTTAAAAACAAAAGATTCTATAGAAAAAATCATCGAGATTACTAGTAGCGAAGAGAATCCCCAAACAAATATGAGTAAGGCAATAAAGGAGTTTAGTATTTGATTATAAAAACCTAAATTCACTATGAACACCAACGCTAAAATTGACGCGTTGCAGCTAATGCTTACTGATCTAAGAACACGGAACGAGTCAATAAGACATAAAGCTGCATTCAAAGGATGCCAACCAGAATTCCAATCATTAGTTACGACACTTATTGACCAATTAGAAACTCAATTGAATGAAGAAAAACAAATTCACAGAAGAAAATTAAATTTTAATGGATAAAAAATAAAATATTAACCCAACTCTAAGCAAGCCAAACCATATACATCATTCATAGAAACAGGAGGTTGAGAACCTCTATACATCCTGAAAGTTTCAGATTCTGATTTGAAACCTAATTTTTTTAAGACCTCAGAAGCTGACTT
>QCHK01000027.1 GCA_003279635.1 Prochlorococcus sp. AG-402-B05
TGGTATCAACTGAAAAAATCAACATGTTTATTAGCAGTACGCCCAATAACAAGTGAAGAGATCCAACAGTTCTTAGAATTGTTTTTATTTTCATTAATAGAATCCGAAAGTCGAAGTAGCAGAACTTGTTGGTTCTCACTCGACATTAAAGCATTTCTAAAAACTAATGACATCTTTACATGCGTAATGGCATGGCTTGTTGCTGTGCTAATGGTTCCACTAATGCTGTTTATCTGGGCATTAGATACTAAGAAAACAAGAATTAACAGGTATAGAAGTTATGGATGGAGTTGGAAAAAGATTGCCGGAATTTATGGAGTAAGTCCTACTACTTTCAGGCGGTGGAGCTTGGCTTAAAGGTTAAGAAACTACCAATCTGGATATTCCCCTTGAACTGGTTCTTCGTAGAAATCACCTTTTTCTATACCAGTAAAATATTCAGTTAAAAATCCTGGCTGGTTTAATCCCTGTTCCATTTATTCCAAGTTGGTCGTGTACAAAGACATTAGTGCTTTTTGTAGAGCATCGACATAATTTTTTTCTTTACTTGGGTCACTATTAGCACCATCAACAAACAGAAGACCTTCGGTGATTAATTCGCTGTAGATTTCAAAAGCTTTTAACATGATATTTATATAGGGGCAATCTCATAAAGTTTTGTCGTGGCCTACTGTTTTAGCGTAGTAAGTGATGCCGAAACATACATAGGCGTATTAAATTATACCGTTACTTTTCAGTATTTTTTTATCCACCGAGTTGGAAAGTTAAATCTATTTAGTTTTCCAGCTTCTTTTTCTACATTGAACCAATAGTCCTCGTGATCATCTGGGGCTCCACTCCAATCAGGCGGTAATACAGGCCCTTGACTAATAGCAACAGTAATATTTTCTCAAAATTTTAACTGCCTTCTTCCCTACGCTTTCTCTGCTCTTCAGTAGGGAATCTAATATCTCTGACAACTTTCAAAATATGTTTCATATAGAACTCTTCTTGTTTAGCTACAACTTTCCTTACTTGTTATAGATCCATACCAAATGCAATTGCAGCCTCTTTGACAGCACTTAAACCTTAGTGTTTGCCATTTATAAAGTCATACATTCCTAAACCAGTAGAGAAGTTATAAACAGTATTTCCTCTCTGTTTTGGATTACTTCCTGTCTGCTCTATCGAGACTTCAAAAGCTATACCTATTTCTTTAAGCCATAAATTAAATCCTTCACTCTTTTTTGAATATGTTCTTTGCTGCTAAAGTCCTGTTCTTTTCCTCTTGATATTTTATATGGAATTTTGAGCAGCTCTATATTTTTTATCTGCCTCATCCCATTCATTAGTAGCTTTATTTTTTAGATCTTCAAGCTGATCAGGCATAGTTCTACCAGCATCTAAATATTCCCCCTCAGCATTTAGATAATTTTTGATTTGATTCTTAAGCTTATTACTTTGATTAAACATCGAGTTCTCTTTTCAATTTCAACTTTTAATTCTTTCTCATGTTTTTCATCGGTGAATAGAGACTCCCATCGAAAGTTTGCGATCTTTTCAAGCATTACTAATTCATTATCAATATCCATATGTAATTGCTTGTATGGACTTGAATTAGGAGCGTTACAAGTCCTTTTACTAGTGGCTGTATCGCAATAAATATTCTGATTGTTAATTTAAATTTCCTCCATTCTTTTCATTACGGTTTTTACAAACAAATCCCTCTTTCTTAGCAACATGCATATTTCCACCGCATTCAGAACAAAAAATTACGCCCTGATATAAGTTGACCATTTCACGGTTTGGAGCATTTTTATTTGGTTTAATAGATTATTTCGACTGAGATGAACCAAAAAATATAGACCATCAAAATATTGTAGCTACAAGCAAAATCTTTGATACAAAAAATTTTATGAAATCCCTATATCAGGTAGTAGTTACTTCTACTTGAGTAAAAGCCGAGGTTTATAAAATCAGCAAGATCGATTAGAACGTAAATATGAGACATGGAGGATTATGAAACTAAGAACTCCTTTCAATATGATCAGAGATGCTTTAAGTGATATTCGTACAATGCATGACTTCTCTTACACGGTTCCCCATGAAACTAGAGAAGAGTTTTGGGACAAAGAATGTATAAACCATCCAACAGCATCTACTTGCAAAGTTTATGAGGGCTAACAAAAAGGAAACGCTGTAAAAGTTAATAGCTTTTTGATCAGAAGAAGAGTAATTTAAGCAAAAAAAGCCCTGCTAAACAGGGCTTCATAAAACGAGTTTTCAAGCTAGTGCTGATATCGGTGACCACGATAAGCCAATTGAGAATTCATCTCAGATTTAGCATCACTTCTGCATGTGTTGTAGTGATTACGCCTGTAAGTGAGCTCAACACAATCTTTTGGTGCTTTTTGCTCTTTGTGCTGGACATAGTTTAGTCCACGATAAAGAAGAGTTGTCATCATCCATACTCCGAATGTTGATTTAAGTCCCCGTTCCTTGGCTTAAATCGAGATGCGGCTCGCAATGTAGCGAGTTGAACGTTTTAGTAGCGGTTGCTACAAAAAATATTATGTTATGCATGGATAGTCCATGTAGTTCAACATGATACAAAACCATCTAGTGATATGTACTCAAATTTTTCAATAATTTTTTGGTACATAGATAAATTAACGGAGAATTAGACCAAAAATTTTCTTTCATCAGTTCTAAAGGGTCTTCCATAAAGGTATCTCAAAAACTTCCCACTCTATTTCCACTGAAGACCTCCATAGGTCTCTTGCTTTTTCATGAGTTAATTTCTCACTTTCATGTAACTCAACATGAGGAGTAATACCGTGTAGGAATCAAAGCCTACAGCTAACGTAGTGAACCCTCATGTATGTAGTTCCGTCTTCATTAGGGTGTATGTCTTGAAAAAACCTCATTGCCCAGACACGATCTTTCTTCACAAGCCAACTTTCATGTTGCATTTTTAGTAGGAGCTTGGATTATCTCTTTTATGCTGTCTTGCCTTTGAATGACAACTATCTGGGGACCAACGATTTTTAACAATTTCAAGAAAATCACATATGAATTCATCTGGGCAATCGAGTTCCTCCTGCAATTCAGCCAATTCATGAATAAAGAAATCGAATGTTCTGCTAATTAAACCTGACTTTTGCTTTTGGGACGGAATCCATTTGCCCATAACTAATAAAAAATATTATGGAAAGTAGTTATCTAAACTATTACCGCAGAGGCAATTTGGTAAACACCAGCTATTAAAAGGAAAACGGGAAGGTTTATTAAGACTAATAGCTTAGCTGCAGTAATTTTGTTAATTGCTGTCATACCTGGGATCTTTTTGGTTTAAAGCAAGAAATTGATAATAAATTAATAAGAATTTTCCATTACTACAGGTCGGTTCTGGTAGGGCTAACCAGTACGGGTAAATAAGAGGAAATCCCCCCTAAAGCAGGGCTCAATTCTAGATAAAGTTAAATATTAGAAGAAGATTTATGAAACGCTACTTGCTGTTTTTCACATCATCTTTGTTTTTTGCAGCTATGAATGTACAAGCTGAAAGTTTTTGGTTGATCCTTCAAAACAGCACTTACGGAATAGAAAAAATAGAAATGAAAAACATGTCGCAATGCGAGGAACAAGGTCAGGAGTACAAAAAAAGTTCGGGTATTCCTCGTTACTTGTGCTTAATTGGCAAATAAGGAAAAGTATCAAAACCAATGCCTAATAGGGACAACTGGATAATTAACTAACTGACTTTTGATTTGGAAACGAATGGAAGGTGTTTTAACAACAATCACAACCTTTTTGGGATGTAATTGCATTTTCTTCAAAAGTATCAGCAATATCTCGAAGCATTAGCGCGATAAAAGCAGGGGGACATTGGAGCTCACTAGCATACTTAGCGTATTGCTGAGCAGTTCCCTGCATTGCTGGAATAATGATGTTATCGATTTGATCTTCAGTGGGTGACCACTTCGTTTCACATTTTTCAGTCATAGTTTGCAGTCACCTAACAACAAGACCATAAATGTATTTTCCATGTAGTCAATGTATTAAATCCATTTACCAAATGTTCAAGCATTTGCTCAAACGACACCTAATTTCATTCCACTTTTCACCTTCGCAAGAATCTTATCGTCTAGATCATTATCTGTTTGAAGAACGAGCCATTCAATTGCGCTGATAATAAAAGCTTTCATTTGCTTCTTGAAAAATTTTTTCAACATCAAAAAGAGCACTGGCTTAAGTATTAAGAAAAGGAAACTAACCATTGCATACAATTTATTCAATATGGTTTTACCTCATTTTCTCAAATATTGGTGTAACCACCATAAAAAACTTCGCATTGCACTACAACAATGGCTTTAATGGTTGTATAAGTTAAATGAAACTTACACAACTGTTCATGCTCACGCCTTATCACTTAATTTTATTCGCAATACTTTTAGTAGTTAGTTCTGCTTCAATTTTTCAAATGTCCACCGCAGAACAAAGCTGATGACATCATTTTACATAATTTCCATGGCAGGTTATTTCTATTTGATGGCTTGTTTATGGAGGGATTTAAGAAGAACCAAAACAAGTTGAAACTAACTTAAATTTTTAATTTTTAAAATTGCTTGGTAACTTCAAAGAAGACTGAAACAAAATCTCTTACATTTTTATCAAACGAATGAATAATATTACAAGATTTTCGGCAATTGGTTTACCTGCGGTAATTGGTGTTGGTATTGCGTGGCTTGGTAATCGAATTATTAAAAATGAAAAAGGACTCAAAGATCGTGAGTTAGAACTTAAGCTTCACCTAAACAACAAATCCCATTGAACTTTTGTAATTATAGAGAAAATAAGATGAATAATATTGGCCTAATTTTATTTGATATAGATGGGGTTATTCGTGACGTGACCAACAGTTATCGATTAGCCATACAAGAAACTGTAAACTTTTTTAGTGGGTGGAGACCCTCAATAGAAGATATTGATTCTATTAAAAGTGAAGGCTGTTGGAACAACGATTGGGATTTGAGCCTAGAAATGATTAATAGACATGTACAAAAAAACAATCTTTCTTTTTCAACTCCGTCTAGAAAATATTTAATTAAATGCTTTGAAAACTTTTATTTTGGTGGAGATCCAAATCATGACTCTAGTGAATGGTCAGGCTTTATTAAAGATGAGACGTTATTAGTCAAACAAACATTTTTTGAGGAATTAACTCAGCGAAGAATTGGTTGGGGTTTCGTAAGTGGAGCTGAATTACCATCAGCGAAATTCGTCTTAGAGCAGAGGCTCGGCTTAGACTCTGCTCCCTTGATTGCAATGGGTGAAGCACCTGACAAACCTGATCCAACAGGTTTTATTTCATTATCATCAAAACTTTCAAAAGAACCCTTAGGTTTTTCCAATCCTCCAATTGCATATATTGGAGATACTGTTGCAGACGTTAAAACAGTTATAAATGCTCGAATTAAGATCCCTGATCAGAAATTTATCAGTCTCGCTATTGCCCCCCCACACTTACATGTAGATTCAAGTATGGAGAAACGTCTCAGATATGAGGCAGAGTTAAAAAAAGCAGGTGCAGACTTGATAATTAAATCGATGGACAATTTAAAAAATGAAACCCTAAATTTGTTCATAAACCAGTAGATAATTCAATAATTCAATTTTTAATTCTTAAAATTTCTCAATTGTCCAAAAAAAATATTTATATAAAATTTCTTAAATTGAATATGTTAGAAAGGTAGCTAAAACAATTAGTTAGTTTTGAGTAGTTATCAATCTTTGAGACGTAACTGCAAAACAAAATCAAACTGAGACTGCTTCAGCATTAATTACATCATCGTCAGACCTGTTTACGTCATCATCATTTGATTTTTTATTTTGAAAAATATAGTAAGCAGCTCCGCCTGCAACTGTAGTGGAGACAATCAATCCAGAAATAAGTGTGAGTGCAACAAGTCCGCCTATAAGGCCACCTTTCAAACGAAGAAGGTTTGATTTAATTAAAAGAAGTAAAAGTAATGTTGAAGTTGCTTTTAACGAAGCGATTCTTAAAGCTGTTAAAGGCCAAAAAGGATTAAAGAAAAACATTTTAAAATTTCTTTCTTCAAATGTAGAGGCTTTTTGGACTTATCGAGGAAAAAGAACTAGAAAATAGTGAAATTCCTAGTAATTCCTTTAGGTGTAACAAACTCTTGTACAACTTCTTCACTCATACATTCAGTTGGATAGGAGATCACATTCTTTGCCGTGAATCCTGCACCAATAGCAACCACTCCAATCACAAAAATCCATTTTGATCTATCACTTGAAATAAGTCTGTTAATCATTTACGAAAACCCATTTATTTTTATTCTGTCAAAAAGTCTGTGTATTGGGTCAAAAAGATATTTATCCAGAATTTTATCAGCATTTTGAGAAGTCATAACCCAATAAATAAAAACACCAATGCAGAGAAGAGTTAATATCTTCGGCCAAAAGTTTTCTGGATAATTCGAATCAGAGTTGAATTCGTCTTCTTTGCTCATTACTTCCAGCGTATACGTTCTGGATGATCTTTTTCAATTTTTCTAAGAAACAAAATCACACCCAAAAGACTCAATGGTCCAATTAAAAGAGCAACTTGGATAAAGCCTTTAATTAAAGGATCTAAAACCGCAAAACAACTCATCATCTCAAAAACTGTCACCGCCATTACAGCAAATAATCTTGATAGTGAATCTGGAGAAATTAAGTGCATATCTTCTGGCAGCTTTACTTGTTGCTTTTATCTTAGAATTAGCTTGAATATGCATATTCTCTTTAATATTTTTTGAATGTGCGGTCAACGTCCAAATATTCGACTCGTCCGTCCTCGGATTTTCTCTGCTAAACAACAAACCCAGTTTCAATCTCTAGTAAGTTTCTTTAAAAAACATTAGCTATCGTGTTAGGAAGATTTCAATAAAGTTGCTAATTTCGTATTAGCTCAAAATTAATTTAATTGACCTTCAGATCATTATTGTTATTAGCACATCTACAAGCTTTTCTCATCCCAATCATTATTGGAATTAAGTCCAGGAACAAATTCAAGCAAATTAGATTTCCTCTGCTAACCCCTTTTGCCTTTATCTCACTAGGTCTTGCCTCAATGTTTGAGATGTTCGATCATACGACTACGGATTGGATATATGTAGATCACTCATCAATATACAATTGGCTGTTTTATTCATTTCTTTCTATTGGATTATCGTTCTTTACTATTTCAGTAGCTAAAAACAAGGCGATCATAACTAGTAATATTTTGTTAATAATTGCCGCGGTTTTTTCTTATTGGTTTCTAGGCAAGTCAACAACTATTTTAATTCAAGTATTGATAAGTATTCAACTTATATCGCAATGGTGGAGACGCTTTAAAGATTGGGTCTTGCTTATTTATCCAATCACGGGAGTAATCATTACTACTTTTTTCGGAATTCAACTTTCAAGTTCAGGTGAACAAATATGGCATGTATTTATAGGTCCATCTGGAACGATAAGTGTTTTAACTTTTTACGCAGTTTTAAAGAGATCAAGAAAAAAAGAAATCATTTCTGCTTAATAAGATATTGATCAACTTCTAGATCCCTGTGATTTATTTAAATTACATTTGCAGTTATCTTCTTGGACAAGATGATTAAACGCCTAACGTAATTTATTATTTAAAAGCTAATGAGTCTAGGTTCTCATAGACAACACAAAATTTATCTTGCTGCAACGATGGGGTATGGACTTGGTTCTGAAGATCCAGAAGAATTGGCTTATTATCAAATGATTAAGAAAGAAATAGAAACAGACAGAGAAAACAGAAATATAGGCATTAAAAGAACTGATTAGACTCTCATTTCAGAAAGTGTCTAAAAATAGGAGTAGGGCATTCAACTTCGCTAACTTAAAGATCTGCGGGTGTAGTTCAGTGGTAGAACGTCAGCTTCCCAAGCTGAATGTCGCCAGTTCGAGTCTGGTCATCCGCTTAAATAAAAAAATAAGAAATTCTAATTGTGTGATGTAACTCACATCAGCAAGTGCAATCCACAGAAAACAACTGATATTGACATAATTAAATCTTTAGATTTCCATGGATAATCCCTCGAAGGAACAAATTCTTGCCTCATCAAATGGATGGGTCGCAACAACTTTAAATTTTCTTCCAGGCTTAGGTGCTGGATACCTTTACCAACGTCGCTGGATTCCCTACTTTGCAACTGGAGTAGCTGCTACAGCTTGGTTCGTTTTAGGTGCCATTTTGAATGGTGATACAGAACCAACAAGATCTGAACAATTAATTGGAATAGGAGGCTTATTTGTGATTTCAATCACCACTATGATTGAGGCTAAAATTGCTCATAAGAAAGCAACATTAGCCGTGGAAGAACAATTTAAGTCAAAGACTCCAAAGAAAAAAACAGGTCTTTTTAGATAATCAACCAATTCGTAAAATGAGAAGTGTTTATATTTCAAAAAACTTAGTTCTGTAAAAAAGAGGCTGAAGATATGACTAATGCGACAGAATTCTAAATAAGAATGTGGAATAATCTTTTTAATTTCTAATTATTCGATCTAATAAGTGTCTCTTGAGACAACCTTATTCAGCTTCGAGATTTTTGGACTAATGAATGGACAGCAGTCTATGAAAGTGAATAGAACAAACAACTTATGAAAGAAGAAAAAATTATTTGTCTTTATAGAGATATAAAGAAAGAGTTTCGGTTTACTGCCAATTTATTAGAGCAAGCTGAAGAAAGTAAATCAATCACAATGTTTTCCAATCATGAAGGAAGACCTTTAATTAAGGAAGGCGGCTTCATTTATGATTCAACCGTCATCACTAGTTACTCAAAAATTAATTAAAAGATGAAACACTTTCTTTCTCTTATTGTATTTGCTGTATTTATGAGTGGCTGTACCAAGAACACATCTCCAGTCAGTTCCTTAAAAACAAATGTAATCTCTGAAACTCAAAGGCAAAGAAATCTTTGCCTAGATTGGTATGCCTACAGAATTGAAACGGAAAAAGCAATCTCAGACCTAAATCTCAAGACAGAAAAAGAATCTGATTTAATGGTTTATTGTGAGTTTTTTAAAAATGTAGCTGATACGAATTAATTTGTAAAACGAATTGTATTGGCCATCTACTTTTATGTCTTGCAACTTTCTAATAGACATAACTGAATCAACAATATTACACTCCCAATTTTTTAAGTCTTATCTACTGGTTCAAAATAAAATTTTTCAGCATTAAAGCTACGGAACTATGCTAGAAATATAAATGAAAGAATCATCAAATTTAAAGACTTAACTAACCACCAATAGGTCTGAATGAGCAGTACTGAAGCCATGCCGAAAACAAGAACTTTTTCTGAGTTTGCGAAACAGGCTGATTACTCACTCATGGATTCACTCGAAGCTGACCCTCAGGCAACTGACGATGGTGACGACCACCTAACACGAGAAGTCTTTTCTGGTCACTATGTACCTGTCACTCCAACAGCGATTTCAAAGCCGGAGTATGTCACGCACAGTAAAACATTCTTTAACGAATTAGGCCTGAGTCAAGAACTTGCTCTAGATGAACTATTTCGTCGTCTATTTTCAGGCGATATAAGCGTTGCAACAGCACCCATGCGACCAGTTGGTTGGGCTACTGGTTACGCACTATCGATCTATGGAACTGAATATACTCAGCAGTGTCCATTTGGGACAGGTAACGGCTATGGAGATGGTAGAGCAATTTCAGTATTTGAAGGTCTATTTAATGGCAAAAGATGGGAGATGCAACTTAAGGGAGGAGGGCCTACACCATACTGTAGAGGAGCTGACGGACGAGCAGTGCTACGTTCAAGTGTTCGTGAGTTTTTGGCGCAGGATTATATGCAGTCACTTGGAGTACCAACATCACGATCTCTCACACTATATGCCTCTAGATCTGAAACAGTCCGCAGGCCTTGGTATTCAAAAGACTCAAATTCAATCAATCCAGACATATTGGTAGAGACCCCAGCCGCAATCTCAACACGAGTTGCACCATCATTTTTACGGGTTGGTCAGATAGAACTCTTTGCACGTCGAGTACGCAACAATGAGCATCAAGATGCAATGAAAGAGCTCGAGATGATTGTGAAGCACTTAATGGTAAGAAATTATAAGAAAGAAATTGATCCGACTCTTAGCTTTACTAATCAAGTCGTTGAGCTCGCAAATTCATTCCGAGAACGACTCACATCATTAGTAGCCAATTGGATGCGGATCGGCTATTGCCAAGGTAATTTCAACAGTGACAACTGTGCTGCAGGTGGTTTCACCCTCGATTACGGTCCATTTGGATTTTGCGAACTCTTCGATCCGAGATTCCAACCTTGGACAGGAGGTGGTGAACATTTTGCATTCTTTAACCAACAAGTTGCTGCCGAAGCAAATTATCAAATGTTTTTGGGGGCTCTTCGACCTCTGCTTAATGGCAACGCAGAGTCACTGAAAAGGCTCGATAGTATCCGTGATGGATTTACTACAGTCATGAATCAAAAAATGGAGAACATGTGGGCAAAGAAACTAGGCCTAGTCACCTATGACGCACCTTTAGTAAATGAAATGCTACGGCTCATGCTTCACACAAAGGTGGACTACACAATCTTTTTCCGAAAACTTTCAAGTATTCCAAACAAACTTACGGACTTAAAAGATAGTTTCTATCTACCAATTTCAGAAGAGACTGAGAGCAAGTGGATCAGTTGGCTACAAAGATGGCGGGAGCAAGTAATAAGCAAAGGTGATCAAAATGAAATTTCGGCGAAGATGAAAAGCATTAATCCTAAATACACTTGGCGGGAATGGCTCATTACACCAGCATACGAAAAGGCAGAGGAAGGCGATTATGGCCTCATAAAAGAGCTACAAGCTGTTTTAGATGAACCTTACGAGGAGCAATCATTAGAAATACAGAAAAAATATGACAGACTTAAGCCCAAGAAATTCTTTGGAGCTGGGGGGGTTTCCCATTACAGCTGTTCATCATAAAATTAAACCAAATTTCAAATTCTACGTAGCAAGGATTGTGAATTAAAAAAAAGCTTAATTATCCTCAATAGGAAAAGAAAGCATAAAAAGATTCTTTTGATGGCTTTTTTATATAGGTAACCGAACAAAACAAGCTCTCGCTAAATAAATAATTGAAACATCATTAATTGATTGATTTAAAACTATGTCTGAAGAAACAAAGTCTAAAATCAGAATTTTTCTTCCATTTAGTTGGTTCATCCCAGCTCTTATTTCTTTTGGAGTGATCAATTTCCATCAACTCTCAGCTGGTATCTCACCAATATCCATTTAGTACTATGTCATCACATATCCCTGAGTTTTATGAATCAATAGTTGAGGCTTCAAATAGAGGAGAGTTGTGGGGACTTGATCAATTTTCCAATAACACTAATCAACTTGAAATCAACTTCGATCCTTCTGTTTATAAATAATGCAAGACTTCGACAAAATAAATCCTCTAAACCAAGAAGATAGAGAATTACTTTCTGATTTAACATCTACCTTTGACCTCGGGACCCAGACAATTATCGGACAGGATGAAGACGAGATAATTGGTGACCTTATTGATTTAATGGCAGAAAAAACAGAGGATCCATAAATAATTTTGAAACTCTAAATTTATTTATTGAATTAAGTGAATTGGAATTGTAGATATGAGTAAAACATAAATAATCAGATCATCCTTCGGAAAGTCAAAAGCAACCATTTAACTGTTAATTTTTTGCCAAATAATTTCAGCATCTCTTAAGAGGTAAATAGCCTCTTTTCTGCCAACGGCTCTTTCTGCATCATTCATCAACTTAATGTACCTTTCTCTCAATACCTGTTTTTCCATGACAACTTTGGTAAACATATGAAGCTTTTCATGTTGATCGTCTACTTTGGATTTGAATGCAGTCTTTATAAAGCCATGCGGGGTTCGGGCTTTTACCCGTACATTGTGTCTACTCATTTAACTAAATCTTGGTTTCTAGTTTATCTATAAAACATTCTGCGAAGGGATATTATCAACCGCGTGTAGGGTTAACCTCCAAAATTTTTCACATTAGAAGCTTTACTTACTTCGATTCCGTAGTCTTTAGCAAGTTGAATCAACTCTTGCATTGATAAATCAACTAGATAGCTACGAATACATTGATAAGCATTAAAACTTTCAATACTTCTTCTCTCATTAAACATTGCACGAGAGATTCTTAAGGCTAAGGCTTCTTTAGTGAAGAGTGCACAAAAATTACTAATAATATACTATTCAAATTCGGGATATATACGTGTACAAATTATATTAAAAAAATCAAAAAATAAGACCAATATAGTTCTCCTCAAAGTCACACTGTCAAAATTGACCTTTTAATATTTAATTTTGAATGAATTAACTTATGGGAGAAGCAAAGAGAAACAAGAGACTTGGATTCACCCCTAAGACCTCAAAATCTTCAGAAAAGAAGGAGTTACTCAAAGAACCAAAAGGAAGGCTTATCTCATGGTCTCCTTGGCCTCCTGCTAATTTTAAAACTCGTTACCCAGCATTCCCTTTAGTTACGACTGTTTTGATTTTAATAATTTTACGCTGGCTTACATTGGCTAAATAAAATAATTAATTGCTAGCACAAGTGAAAAGTTTAATAAGGAATGTAGGTTATTCAAAAGTGAAAGTAAGGTATTTCTCTAGGAGGCGCTGAACGCATAGAACAGATACCAAATTGCAAACACTCCATCACATCATCATCATATTTTGGCTTGTAAGTAGAAAACAACTCAGACATTTCATTCTTCTGGATAGGAACTCCAGAAAAATTATCAAACAATTGCTTTGAAAATGGCATGGTTAGATAACTAAATAACGTCTTTATTTTCTACTCTTTTTGGTATAAGAAATCTATGGGGAGGAACACTCAAGTATTTATACAGTCAAGAAAAGCTAATTCAATATATGTATGTCGATTATCTAGTGCTTTGTTTAAAACAAAATGTTCTTTTGTTGCGAAGTTATTTTTCCACACTTTTCTCTTGCTTTCTCAATAAATAAAAAGTTCAACTATTTTGATTTATCTCTTTGAGTAAAACCATCAGGAGATTGAAGGTATGAAGTTTGACCTAAATAGGGATCTTCACCAAAAAGATCATTCATCTGCATTTCTGTCATTTGGCTAGGAGCTTGAACAATTTCACTTGAATCTGACTCTTTAAGCGATAAATCTATTTCAGCTGCATTAAGAGCAACAGGACAGACAATCAAAAGAAGACCAAGAGAAAGAGAAACAATTCTGAATAGTAATGAGTCATTCATTCTCATGAAATTACCTATCGGAAGAATCGGAACTATCAACTTGCTCAACAATCTCATCTTGACTTGCTTTATTCTTATTTGATAAAGAGCATCCACCTTCACCCAATGCCAAAACAGGAGCTGTCGTAAAAGAAAAGGCTAATATTAATGGAAGAATTTTATTCATAAGTACAAATAAGAAACAGATCAATATTAAACCCTTTTCAGAAAGTTCGTTTAACTAAGTTAATTCATATCCATTTCTATTTCCATTTCATTAATAGAAACCTCACTCTGATCATTATCTAATGGTACTTCACTAATTTTAGGCAAATTTTCTTCGATTACTTCAGGTGAAGATGGTTCAGAAACTATCCCGAGAGGATTATCACCATTGTCTTCTAAAATTGAGGGCTCATCTAATAGTGACTTGTCTTCTTGATCAATCAGTAATTCTGATTCTGTTAAAAGATTATTATCTTCGCTCGCTATTCTTTCACTATTATCCTTTACTAGTAATTTCGAGAGATCAACAACAGTTATGATTACCGACTTCTGAGCTTCATACATATCTTGTATCAAATTAATTATTTCCCCAGATTTTGTGGGTTGGGAAATAAATGCAAAACAAGTCCAGCCAGCCAGAATAATTGAGATTAAGACAATAGAAATAAAAGCAGAAGACATCGCTCTTATTATTGTTTTGATCATTCGGTAACTTTAGATATTGTTAAATCTAGGCACATCATTTGATACTTAAAACGGCCTCTTCACACCCTGTAAAGGCGTATAAATACTTTGGGGTTTACTCTCTAGCTTTTGATACATGAT
Source organism: Prochlorococcus sp. AG-402-B05 (assembly GCA_003279635.1). Taxonomy (GTDB): domain Bacteria; phylum Cyanobacteriota; class Cyanobacteriia; order PCC-6307; family Cyanobiaceae; genus Prochlorococcus_B. The sequence goes on from QCHK01000027.1 coordinate 14,141, forward strand.
TAGAGTAGGAATGTAAAGAGTAATTAAGGAGTTTAATTATGGCTTTTAATCCATTCAAACCTCTAATTCACAACATCCAAGCAATATTCATCAGTAATATTCAAACTGAAAAACAACGAAAGGACGATGAACAGGAATGTTTACAGTTTGGGATTTGTGCTGTTCAAGCCCAATCACCTAGACCAGAGGAGTTGTATTTTGGATGAAAATAAGTCCAGCATTATGCCACTTCAGGAATATTTTCAATAGATGCATCTAATTCATGAAATTTTCGTTCTAAATAAATAATCTTTTTGGTTTCAGTCATTTCATCAGAATAAAATTTTACTGGCAAATGAGAAAGCAGGTTATCACCGCTCATCAATCAAGTTCCACTTAATTTTCAATCCATTAAACCTAATAATCTAAAAAAACCAATCCCTGCAACTATTAAAATGTTGTATACCTCACTTAAAATCTTCAAATAATTTTCAGCGAAATAAGTTGCTCAAAATGTACGAATCTTGATAAAAAGACTATTGATTATTGAAACAGAATAAATACTTGAGTGATTATTCTCTAGGTATCATTCACCCAATAGGAG
>QCHK01000028.1 GCA_003279635.1 Prochlorococcus sp. AG-402-B05
TTATTTCATCTAATCTATTGAGGAATTCAGGGCGGAAATATTGTTTTAGCTCTTCATTTACTAATGATTTAATTCGATTATATTGAGTATCTTCTAAATTTTCACCAGAGAATTCAAATCCCAATCCGCCACCGCCTTTCTCTATAACTTTAGATCCAATATTAGAGGTCATTATTATTAGAGTGTTTTTGAAATCAACAGTTCTTCCTTTTGAGTCTGTTAATCTTCCTTCTTCCAGTAATTGAAGGAGAAGATTGAACACATCTGGATGAGCTTTTTCTATTTCATCGAACAAAACTACTGTATAGGGCCTTCTTCTTACAGCTTCTGTTAGTTGTCCACCTTCATTGAAACCTACGTAGCCTGGAGGAGAACCTATTAATTTACTAACAGTATGTCTTTCCATAAATTCAGACATGTCTAAACGTATCATTGCTTCTTCACTACCGAAGAAATAGGCCGCTAAAGCTTTAGTTAATTCAGTTTTACCAACTCCTGTTGGACCAGAAAAAATAAAGCTAGCAATTGGTCTGTTTGGATTCTTTAGGCCTACTCTGGCTCTCCTAATTGCTTTGGAAACAGCTTTTACAGCTTCGTCTTGACCAATCAGTCTCTGATGCAATGTATCTTCCATGTTTAGAAGTTTGACTGATTCACTTTCAGTTAATTTCTGAACAGGAACGCCAGTCCATGAAGCAACAATATGAGCAATGTCTTCTTCATTAACTACCGGTTGGGAAACTTTTAAGTCATCAGACTGAGTAAGATTTTGGTTAGACGTTTCATTGTTTACCTGTTGAACATTTTTAGGATCGGAATTCTCATTTGATGAAGGTTTTTGTCTTATGTTCTGCAAAAGATTTCTTATTTTATCTCTAAGCTCAACTTCTTTTTCTCTGAGCTCTCCTGCTTGGGTGAAGTTTTGATCTCTTACTGCTTCTTCTTTAATCTTTTGTATTTTTCTTAATTCTTTATCGACTTCTTTTGCTTCAGGAGGCAATTTGGAGTTTAGTAATCTTACTCGGCTTCCTGCTTCGTCTATAAGGTCTATAGCTTTATCAGGTAAAAAACGATCAGATATATACCTATCGCCTAGATTAGCAGCAGCATCTAAAGCTTCATCCGTAATCTTAAGTCTGTGGTGTTGCTCATATCTCTCTCTTAATCCTTTAAGTATTTCGATTGTATCTTTGATTGAAGGTTCTCCAATCATTACAGGTTGGAATCTTCGCTCTAATGCGGCATCTCTTTCAATATGCTTTCGATATTCATCAAGAGTTGTAGCTCCAATACATTGAAGTTCGCCTCTCGCTAAAGCAGGTTTTAATATGTTTGCAGCATCAATTGCTCCCTCAGCAGCACCTGCTCCTATCAATGTATGAACTTCATCAATAACTAGAATTACATTTCCAGCCGATTTAATTTCTTCCATTATTTTTTTTAATCTTTCTTCAAATTCACCCCTATATTTGGTACCTGCAACAAGTAAACCAATGTCAAGGGTCAAGACTCTTTTCTCCTCAAGTATGTCAGGAATATTTCCTTGTTGGATTCTCTGAGCAAGTCCTTCAGCTATAGCTGTTTTCCCTACCCCTGGCTCTCCTATTAAAACAGGATTGTTTTTTGTTCTTCTTCCAAGTATTTGAATTACACGATCAATCTCTGAATGTCTTCCCACCACTGGGTCAAGCTTTGAATCACTAGCTAGCTGAGTTAGGTTTGTTCCAAATTCGTCAAGTGTTGCTGTTTTCGCTGATCCTTTGGATGAACCTGATCCTGTTGTCACTTCTGCGGTTTCACCAAGCATTCTGACAACTTGGGTCCTTACTTTTGTTAGATCAACGCCTAAATTTTCTAGAACTCTTGCAGCTACTCCTTCACCTTCTCGTATGAGACCCAGTAATAAATGTTCAGTACCAATGTAATTGTGACCTAGTTGACGAGCTTCTTCTAATGAAAGTTCAAGAACTCTTTTTGCTCTAGGTGTAAAGGGGATTTCTACAGCAACGAACCCTGAACCTCTTCCTATTATCTTTTCAACTTCTACCCTTGAATCTTTTAGGTTGACACCCATTGATTTGAGGACTTTAGCTGCTACTCCAGTACCTTCACCTATTAGCCCAAGAAGGATTTGCTCAGTTCCGACAAAATTATGTCCAAGGCGTCTTGCCTCTTCTTGGGCAAGCATGATCACTTTTATAGCCTTTTCTGTAAACCTCTCAAACATTTAGCTTTTTCCATTAACTATTTAATCCAATTTATCAGGGTTAAGTGTGAAATGTGTACGGTTAGGTTTTTTTTTATAAAGGGTAAATATTCGGTGTTCTTTGAAAAATAATTAAAAGTATTAATTGATGCAAAGAACCGACTATTTGTTTGTTTTTGGATTTCGGTTAACCGTACTTAATTATTGAGTTTATAATTTGTTATTAGTTCTTTCTTAAGAAGAAGACCATCACACCCATCTTGATAAAAATTAGATCTTTTACCTACTGTTTTGAACCCCATCGAATTGTAAAAAGCTTTAGCGGGCTCATTGTTTTGTTTAACTTCTAAAAATATGTGATTTATTTGAAGTGATTTTGAGCGTTTGATTAAGTCTGATAAGAGCAATTTTCCTATTCCTTTCCTTTGATTCATGGGATCGACAGCTATAAATGTTATGTGTAATTCCTCTATCACTAACCAAGCGGAACATAGGCCTAAAAGTTTTTTTGTTTGCAACTCTAAGATTCCCAGACAAATCCTCTTAGGGTCAGTAAGTTCTTTTTTCCATTGAGATTTTGACCAAAGACCATTAGATGAATTTTGGTCTAGCTCCACGCAATCACTTAAATGCATTTCACTAAGTTGAATTATTGTAAGATTCATATTTAACTATTAATCAATCGTTCTTTCTTTAAAAAGAATACTAATTCGTTGATTGATCTCTAGATTGATTAGATATTGTTTTGAAAAAATTTCTATGCACGGATCAAAGGCTTTTGAACCCAATGTGGATATAGATAGTCCAAATCGAAATATAGCTCCGATTTCTTCAGAAATTAATGAGAGTAATAAATTAGTTGTTGGAGGATGTCAACTTAGTGAACTCGCGAAAAAATATGGCACACCTCTTTATGTTTTAGATGAGTTGTCACTTAGGACTGCATGCAAAACTTACATTTCTTCTTTAAAAAAACATTACCCAGGAGAGTCACTTCCTCTATATGCTTCAAAAGCAAATAGCTCGCTAGCTATTTGTGCGGTTATTGCTTCTGAAGGTTTTGGACTTGATGCCGTATCAGAGGGTGAATTGCTTACTGCAATAAATGCAGGTGTCAAAGCGAAAGATATTGTTTTTCATGGAAATAACAAATCGCAGGATGAATTGAATTTTGCCTACAGTAATAATGTGACGATTGTTTTAGATAATCATCATGATATTGAGTTACTAAAAAATATTGCCTCCGATAACAAGCCAGCAAAGTTAATGTTGAGGTTTACTCCTGGTATTGAATGTCATACTCATGAATATATTAGGACTGGGCATTTAGATAGCAAATTTGGTTTTGATCCCGATGAACTTAAGTCAATTTTAGAAGAATTAAAAACGTATAACTGGGCAAATTTAACTGGTTTACATGCACATATAGGGTCTCAAATTTTTGAGGTTCAACCTCATATTGATCTTGCTGGCGTTATGGCTGATGCTTTAAAGCTTGCTCAGGAAATTGGTCATCCAGTTGTTGATCTGAATTTAGGAGGCGGTTTGGGTATTAAATATGTTCAAAAAGATAATCCTCCCTCTATTGAAAAATGGGTTGAAATTATTTCTAGGGCTGTTGATAAGGCCTGCAGGGCAAGAAATCTTGATTTACCAAGATTAATGTGTGAACCTGGCAGATCTCTTGTTGCTAATTCTGGACTCACTATTTATAAGATTGGAGCTAAAAAAGTTGTTCCTGGTGTTAGAACTTATTTATCTGTTGACGGAGGGATGAGTGATAATCCTCGTCCAATAACTTACCAGTCTCTATATAGTGCCTGTTTAGTCGATAAACCAATGAATACAAATTTTGAAAAAGTCACAATAGCTGGAAAGCATTGTGAGTCAGGAGATGTTTTATTGAAAGATTTTCTCCTTCCTTCTTGTGAAAGTGGCGATTTTCTTGCTGTGTTTGGAACAGGTGCATACAATTATTCAATGAGTTCCAATTACAACAGAATTCCTAGACCTGCTACAATATTTGTAGGTGAAGGTTCTAGCTTGCTCATTATCTTTAGCAATTTTATGGCAAGGAGAATTGAGGAGATTAATGGAGTTGTTAGGCACTGGACGATTGGCTGTGATTCTTGGAAATACCCAAAAAGAATTTAGGGCAAGTTCTAATACTTTCGCTCAATTAACTGAAGCCGCAGGTCGCTTATCGCAAAATAGAAAAGGAGCATTAATTGTTGTTGACATGGGAAGTGACTTGCGCCCAGAAGATTTCCTTTTCTCTGGAGTTCCCATTGATGCTCAATTATCGTCTGAATTGCTATTAAATCTTTTTGCTGCTGACACCCCTTTGCATGATGGAGCCGTTTTAGTGAAGGGAAATAGAATTATCTCAGCAGGAGTGATTTTGCCTCTCTCAAGGCAAGGAATTAGTAGATACGGAACTAGGCATCTGGCAGCTCTTGGGATAACGGAACGATTTGATCGATGTATTTGTGTTGTTGTTTCAGAAGAATCTGGTACTTTATCCTTAGCTAATCAAGGACGACTTGAAAGACCTATTACAAGCAGTAGATTACTTGACCTTTTGAAGGAATTGTTGGATCCTTCAAATGCATCTGGATCTAAATCCAACAGCATTAATTCTTCATTGAAAACAACTTCCTCTAATATTGAAACTAAAGTTGCTCAATGTAGAGTTAATCTTGTGAAAAATAATGACAGCAAGGAGTCTTTGAATTGACCAACTCTTCTGTAATAAGCACCGATAATTCTAGAAAGGTATCACCATTACCTAAAGATTTGGACCGTCTTCGTATGCCTGATCATATTGCGGTAATTATGGATGGAAATGGTAGGTGGGCAAAAGAAAAGGGTTTACCAAGGACTATTGGACATACCGCTGGGGTTGAGGCTTTAAAAACTACTTTGCATTTATGTAGTGATTGGGGAATAGGCACATTAACTGTTTATGCCTTCTCAACTGAAAATTGGTCCAGACCTAGTGAAGAAGTGAATTTCTTGATGACACTTTTTGGAAGTGTTCTCAAGCGTGAATTAACTAATTTAAAACTCGAAGAAGTAAAAATTAATTTCTTGGGTGATCTTGACCCATTGCCTATTGGCTTAAAGGACTTAATTAAAGAGTCGGTTGAATCAACTTCTAATAGTAAAGGTATTCATTTTAATGTTTGTACAAATTATGGAGGTAGACGGGAATTAGTACGAGCTGCTCAAAAGTTGGCAGAACGTTCGGTAAAAGGCGAATTAGATCCTTCATTGATAGATGAAAATGTATTTGCTTCTGAGTTGTTTACAGCCAGTGAGGTTGATCCAGACTTGCTTATTAGAACTAGTGGAGAAAAAAGGATAAGTAATTTTCTTTTGTGGCAATTAGCTTATGCTGAAATTCATATCACAGACGTATTATGGCCGGATTTTAACGCCGATACTCTTTCTAAGGCACTACTTGACTATCAATCTAGAAGAAGGAGATTTGGTGGTGTATGACTATATTAATTGAATATCTTGAGTTATATGATTTTTTATAGATTATCGGCTAAAACTAAATAGCAATTAAAATTTTTATATTCAAATTCTTTTATGACTCTAATTAATCCTAATATCCAAGAATCTAATAAAATTAATTTCAAAGATGAATCATATTTAGATTTTAATTCCATAAAAGGTGGAGATATTAGACATGATTGGTCTTTAGACGAAATCAAAGAAATACTTGATTTGCCGTTAATGGATTTATTGTGGAGAGCTCAAATAGTTCATAGGTCTTACAATCCAGGTTATAAAGTTCAGCTTGCTTCTCTTCTAAGTGTGAAGACAGGCGGATGCTCAGAAGACTGTGCATATTGTCCCCAATCTGTTCACAATGAAACAACGGTTCAACCTAATCCTATAATTGAAGTTGAGTCAGTTCTTGATAGAGCAAGAGCGGCTAAAAATGCAGGAGCAGATAGATTTTGTATGGGTTGGGCTTGGCGTGAGATCAAAGACGGAAACGCATTCGATTCAATGCTTGAAATGGTAAGAGGTGTTAGGGCGCTTGGCCTTGAGGCATGTGTCACCGCTGGAATGATTACTGATTCTCAAGCCTCTAGATTGGCAGAGGCGGGTTTAACAGCCTACAACCACAATTTAGATACTAGTCCTGAACATTATTCTAAAATCATTTCAACAAGAACATATCAAGATCGACTTGAAACATTGAGAAGAGTACGCATGGCTGGAATTACAGTGTGCTGTGGTGGGATTATTGGCATGGGAGAATCTGTTTCCGATAGAGCATCTTTACTTAAAGTTTTAGCAACTTTAGACCCGCATCCTGAAAGTGTACCTATTAATGCGTTAGTTGCTGTGGAGGGGACACCTATGGAGGATTTGTCTTCTATTGATCCATTAGAGATGGTTCGTATGGTCGCAACAGCAAGGGTTATTATGCCTAAAAGCCGAATAAGACTTAGCGCAGGAAGACAACAATTAGGTAGGGAAGCTCAGATTTTATGTCTACAATCTGGAGCTGATTCTATATTTTATGGAGATACGCTTTTGACTACAAGCAATCCGGAGGTAGAAGCAGACCGTAAGCTTTTAGCGGATGCTGGAATTACGGCTAATTTCTCTAAAGAATAAGTAGGTATGAAAACAGAGGATAGCCTAAATAAATGTAAATATAAAGTTGCTGCATTTTACAATTTCATATCGATTATCGATCAAGATATTCTTTTAATTAAAGAAGAATTAACGAACTTAGCAACGAATCAAAAAATAAAAGGCACTATTTTATTAGCTTCTGAAGGAGTTAATGGTACGATTTGTGGACCTGAAAATGCGATAGTTCAATTCATTGAAACATTAGAGAAACTTTTAAAGGTATCGGATATTAATGTCAAATATAGTTGGAGTGAAAAACAGGCTTTTCGCCGATTTAAAGCTCGTAAGAAAAAAGAAATTGTTACTATTGGACTAAAACAAATTAATCCTACTAAATCTGTTGGTAAATATATAAAAGCTGGTGAATGGAATGAGTTTTTAGAAGATCCTGATAGTGTCGTTATTGATACTCGTAATGAGTATGAAATTAAAATTGGAAATTTTGCAGGAGCTCTAAATCCTCAGACAAACTCATTTCGTGAATTTCCTGCATGGGTGCAAAACCATTTAAAACCTTTAATCGAAGAGAATCCCTCTTTAAAAATAGGAATGTATTGTACGGGTGGGATAAGATGCGAAAAAGCTACCTCTTATTTGATAGAAGAAGGCTTTTCCGACGTACATCATCTTGAGGGTGGAATTCTAAAATATCTAGAAGATGTTTCCTCTGAGAATAGTTTATGGAATGGTGAGTGCTTTGTTTTTGATCAACGTGTGTCTTTAGATCATAAGCTATTACCCGGTTCACATCGGATGTGTCATGCTTGTGGATTACCCATCTCTCCGGAGGACTTGAAAAAGCCAACATATATTAAAGGCTTGCAATGTGATGCTTGTGTTAACAAATTTACGGATAGCGATAGAGCTAGATTTGCGGAAAGACAACGTCAAATTGATGAAATAATGAAACGTCTACCTGAAAACTCTATATGGCCATCTTCATGACTAGACCTAATTTAACTTTATTAGAAAAAGAGTCATCTGAAAGGGGTTTGTTGCTGCGTATACAAGTCAGGAGACCTCTCAATATTTGGTCGTTTAAGCTGGTTGTTGGAGAAGTAATCAATAATACTAAAATTCAGTTGTTGGGAGAAATGAAAGGATGGGCATATCAAAATACTAGAGGGCTACAGCTTGATACAATGAAGGTTGGTAAGAATGTCAACTCTAATATAGGTGATTTAATATGGGCTTCAACTATGGCCTGGGCTTTAGAAGAGACTCCATGTCGTAGTGCCAGATTATTGGCTATTTATGATGAAAATAATCAGCATAAAATCTTGCAACGTTATTTTCGAAAGCGTGGATTTAATACTGTGCGTAAAGTTGGCTCTTCTCCCTTGGACTTACCTTTGAGACTTGTATGGGGAGGTGCCGGTGCGTTTATGGTAGGTAATTGTGAGAAAGTACTCGAAAGAAGTTATCAGCGTTGGTCGGAGTAGATAAAAACTTTTAATGAGACTAATCTAATGTGTCATTTGCATGGTAACTGCTTCTTACTAAAGGACCGCTGTTTACTTTCTTAAAACCTAATCTCTTTGCTATTTTTGCAAAATCATCGAATTTTGTTGGTGACCAATAATGAGAAACTGGAATGTGAGCCAGTGAAGGCCTTAAATATTGACCGATAGTCAAATATTGACAGTCTACTTTCCTAAGGTCTTTAAGGGTTTGAATGATTTCATGAAATTTCTCTCCAAGTCCAAGCATTATTCCCGATTTTGTAGGAATCTTTGGATCAATTTCTTTAGCAAATTTGAGAAGATTGAGTGAGCGTTCGTAAGTAGCACCTCTCCTGACTTCTCTTTGAAGTCTCTTGACAGTTTCAAGATTATGGTTGAAGCAAATAGGATTAGCCGAAAGAACAAGCTTAAGTCGCTCTATTTGTTTTTCGACATTGCCCTTGTTGTTGCCACCCCAGAAATCTGGTGTTAGTACTTCAATTGCGACACCAGGATTCAATGATCTAATTGCATCCATTGTTGTCGTGAATAGACTTGCACCGTGATCAGGCAAATCATCTCTTGCGACTGAAGTTAGTACCACATATTTGAGATTCAATACCTGAACAGCATTTGCTACTTTTTCTGCTTCAAAAATATTTACTTTCTCGGGTGACTTTCCTTTTTCTACTTGGCAAAAGGCACAGCTCCTTGTGCATATTGAGCCGCCTAATAAAAAAGTAGCCGTTCCAGCGGCATAACATTCCCCTCTGTTTGGGCATCTGCCTTCTTCACAGATCGTATGTAATCTGTTTTCCTTTACGAGCTTTTGAACTTTCTCTAGTTGAGTTGCGTTACCTATCGATGGTTTGATCCAATTAGGTAAACGCTCTTCTGGGAGGAGGCTACTGTATTTTGTTGTTTTTCTTGTTGTTGTCATATGTTTGATGGTTAATCTAAGTCTCTACGACCTTCTAAAGCACGTGAGAGTGTTACTTCATCGGCATATTCCAACTCACTTCCAACAGGAAGTCCATAAGCAATACGTGTGACTTTTGTGAATGGTTTTAATAATCTACCCACATAAAGACTAGTTGTATCCCCTTCAATACTTGGTGTTAGGGCAAGGATGACTTCTTTTATATTTGCTTTATCGACTCTTTTGATAAGACTTGATATCTCAAGCATTTCAGGTCCAATCCCATCCATCGGAGAAATTAACCCACCAATTACATGATAAAGGCCTTTGTACTCTCTAGTGCGCTCAAGAGCAAGTAAATCTCTTGACTCAGAAACAACGCAAATGAGTTCTTGATTTCTTTGCTTGTTTAGACAAATTTCGCATTGTTCTCCTGCGGTTAAATGAAAGCACTTCTTACATTGACCTACTTGACTTTTCGCATTAAGTAGAGCCTCTGAAAACAATCTAACTTTGTCTTCTGGCTGACGCAAAAGATGAAGAGCTAATCTTTGAGCAGTTCTTGGACCGATACCGGGCAATTGCTCAAACTGATCAATTAATTTTGATAATGGTTTAGTGAAGCCGCTCAGAGTTCAGAAGCAATTAACTTGAATGTAGTCAGAGTTTTATCTGGGTTGCACTAATTTAAAGAAGATTACCGTCAGTTAAATTAGGAATATATCAGAATAGTGATGCTTGAGTCTCCAAAATGATCAAACTTTTTCGAACATCCTTTAAATCCCTTTTGGCTATAGCGTTGGTCTTGACGCTTGGAGCTTGCTCTACAGGGGGAGCCGCAGGCTTGGAACCTTTTAAAAGTCAAGATGGACGATATGGTTTTCTTTTCCCAACAGGGTGGACGAGAGTGGCCGTCGATAATGGACCAGAGGTTGTTTACCATGACTTAATCAACTCCGATGAAACTCTTAGTCTTGTTATTTCTAAATTAGAAAATGAAGTGGATTTAGAAGATTTGGGTGGAGCGGATGCTGTAGGGGAAAGACTTTTCGGTGAGAAAAATAGTAATAATCCTATTCAGTTGATTGATGCTTCAGAGAGAGAAGTTGATCAACGCAAATTCTATGATCTTGAATACTCTGTTGATTCAGAAGTAAATAGCAGGCACGAATTCGCTACTGTGGTAGTAGATAGAGGTTATTTATATACGCTTGCAGCTAGCACTAGTGAAAAACGCTGGTCAAAAATGCAAGATACTTTTAAAAGAGTAGTTAGTTCTTTTACTTTTTTCATATGATTTAAGTATTATTTCCACCAGCTTGAATTTTCCAAAGGTGGTAATAGAAATCTCTATTTTGTAGAAGAGAATGATGTGTGCCTTTCTCTATAATTTTACCTTTATCTAAAACTATAATTTCGTCAGCATCTATTACTGTGCTTAAACGATGTGCAATAACAATTGTGGTACAACTAGTTGTTATCTTCTTTAGAGACCTTTGAATCGCTGCTTCAGTTTCATTGTCTACAGAGGCTGTTGCCTCATCTAATACTAAAATAGGAGCGTTTTTTAAGATTGCTCTTGCGATAGCAATTCTTTGTCTTTGGCCACCAGATAACTTTTGTCCTCTTTCTCCCACTATTGTGTTTAAGCCTTGTGGAAGTTGATTAATAAATTCAGTTGCTTCGGCAATATCTGCAGCATTTTTTATTTTTGATTTATCAATATTTTCCGATCCATAAGAAATATTTTCTTCAATTGTACCTTGGAACAAATATGTTTCCTGGCTTACTAATGCAATACAACGTCGTAGACTTTTTAAATCTAATGATTCAATTGAATTATTATCAATTTCTATTGAACCTTTACTGATTTTATACAGCCTTAATAAGAGTTTTATAAGTGTACTTTTGCCAGAACCAGTAGCACCTACAATACCTATTTTTTTTCCAGGACTAATATCTAAATTAAAGTTTTTTATGACTTGAGACCGTCCTTCATATGTGAAATCAATATCGTTAAATGTGATTGCACCTTTAACATTATATCGATCTAACTTGACTTTCCCAGTTTTGATTTTAATAGGAGTGTCAATTAAATCTAATACTCTATTTGTTGAGGCCATTGATCTTTGATAATCATCCAGGATATGACCTAATGTTGTTAAGGGCCATAATAATCTTTGAGTTATAAATACTAAAAAACTATAAGTTCCCACAGGCATTAATCCTTTCCAAGATTGGAAGCCCCCAGCAATTAATATTGCAAGAAATGCAAATAGTATTGCGAATCTAATTAAGGGGATAAATGCTGCTGATAACTTAATCGCTTTTCTATTACTTTCTTGATATAAATTGCTATCTAGCCTTAATCTTTCTAGTTCCCAATCTTCAGTAGCGAAACTTTTAATAGTTAGCATTCCACTGAGATTATTATTAAGTCTTGAGGCAAGATCTCCAGCCCTATCTCTGACTTCACGATAACGAGGAGCTAGGTTCTTCTGGAATTTAATCGAGCCCCAAAGAATAAATGGAATAGGTATGAATGCTAACAATGCAATCCCGGGAGCTAATAAAATCATTGCCCCTCCAACTATAAAAACAGTAATTATTAATTGAATAATTTTATTAGCTCCTTCATCCAAAAATCTTTCCAGTTGATTAATATCATCATTTAGTACAGTCATAAGCCTTCCTGTATTATCTGACTCGAAGAATGTCATCTCTAATTTTTGTAAATGGTTATATGCTTTGATTCTTAAATAGTGCTGTGTCTTTTGAGCTAAATTTCTCCACATTAATCCATATAAATATTCAAAGAATGATTCAGCTGTCCAGATCAAAAAGGAAATGATTGAGAGTGCAATCAACTGATCTGGGACAGTACTAAAGCCAATTGACCCAAGCCATGAACTTTCTTTTCTTACAACTACGTCAACAGATATGCCAATTAGTACAGGTGGCGCAAGATCAAAAAATTTATTTAATGTTGAGCAAATAATAGCTGAATAAATTAGACGCTTTTGACTTTTAAGATTACTTAAAAGTCTTTTTAGTGGGCTTCTTTCTTTTTTTGAATTAGATTTATACATCTTATTTAGAGTGTGATTCTTTTAGAGATTATATTTATCTGCAGTTTTATTTTTGCAGTAAATACGAGAGTCTTTTATAGAATTACTGGAATTAAGATTTTTTAAAAAACATTCACATGTAAAATGACTAATTTCATCTATTTTTTGTTTATCCTTAAAATCAAGTTTTGATTTTAAGGATGCAATGCAGAATTTATTAATCAGAGTATTTTTGTGCTCTGCTTGAATCTCTAAAAGGTTACTCATCTCTAAGATAAGTAATGTAGTTATGCTGCTGAATATTAATTTGTAGAGCATTTCTGGGGCTTTTAGTCTGCTCTGTTTATCTGTAGTTCTCTATTCATTACTTTGACTTTTTTCAGGGCTTGAAAAACTTTATCAGGCATTTGTTTTGGCAGATCTACTAGGCTGTAATTTTCAAATATTCTTATTCTTCCTATCGATCTCCCTTTCAGTCCGGCTTCGTTGGCAATTGCTCCAACTAGATTTCCAGGTTTAACCCTATCTCGGTGTCCAACTTCAACCCTGAATCTGTCCATTTCATCTTCAAGCCTGTTGTTATCAAAATCACCTCTTCTACGTTGCTTGAATTTATTATTATTATCTCTGCGATCATTTCTTGTATTCCTTTGAGCTGATTGTCTGATCCAATCCTCATTCCCATTCTCAAGGAGTGCATTAAAACCAACTGCTAAATTTAATGCGGCAAGTGTTAAGTCTTTTGGATCTATATCTAATTCTTTTTCAACGTTTTTTATTAATTCTTCTAAAATATTTGTTTCTTCTGGGTTGTCTCTCTCTGTTGAGGCGGCTTTTATTAATTTTTCTTGTAATTTCTTAATTCGGTTATTGTTGATAAGCTCATTGTCTGGAATATCCATTTTTTCAATTGGCTGACCTACCGCTCTTTCAAGATTACTTAAAAATGATCTTTCTCTTGGATTAACAAAAAGAATTGCTTCACCATTTCTTCCAGCACGACCAGTTCTGCCAATTCTATGAACATATGCTTCTCGATCAAATGGCATATCGTAATTTATTACTAAACCAATTCGATCTACATCAAGACCTCTTGCTGCGACATCTGTAGCTACTAAAATATTTATAGATCCTTGTCTTAATCTTTCAACAGTTCGTTCCCTTTGATTTTGAGGAATATCTCCATTTAAAACAGCTACGTTATATCCATATGATTCTAATTTTTCAGCTACTACGATTGTAATAGCTTTTGTTCTTGCAAATATTATTACCCCTTCTTCTGATACAGCTTCAAGTACTCTTTGAAGTGCATTCACTTTATAAACATTTTGAACGCTTATATACCTTTGCCTGATAAGCCTTTCTTTCAATTCAGTTGCTTTTATAGTTATTTCTGCAGGACTATTTAAATATTTTTTTGATAATCTTCTGATCTCAGATGGCATTGTCGCTGAGAATAAAACTAGTTGTCTCTCCTCTGGCAATTGTTCTAAAATCCACTCAACGTCATCAATAAACCCCATCCTTAACATTTCATCAGCTTCGTCTAGAACTAAACAACTCAGATGACTAGTATTTAGAGTCTTTTGACGCATGTGATCCATGACTCGCCCCGGAGTCCCTACGACTACATCGACTCCCCTTCTGAGAGTGTTGATTTGATTTCGGAAATCAGAGCCTCCATATATTGCAAGCACTTTAAAATGCGGATAACCTGCCGAATATGTTCGAAATGATTCAGCTACTTGCATAGCCAACTCTCGGGTTGGAGCAAGAACTAAAACTTGTGGATGTCCTACATTCTTTTTCAACCTTTCTAGGATT
>QCHK01000029.1 GCA_003279635.1 Prochlorococcus sp. AG-402-B05
AGAGTGAAATAATTTTCAGTCTCTCTACTCGAACAAATGAAATATGTGAATTTTTTAAGGGTTATTATTAAAGTGTTCTTATTCACATTTTTTTTAATCTTATTAGATAAAACTAACTTCTGAAAGGAGAGTTAAAGTAGGCTTTATTAACGGTATAAAGAGTATACAGAGAAACAGCTATACCTAAAAAGCCAACGACTAAAATTGGTGAGAAAGATGGGAAAGAATAGGTAGGAATTGAAGTCATAATGAGCGATAGATTTACATTTATTTTCTAAAAGATCTAAATTTCAGATGCCAGGGGTTTTCACGGTAGTAAATCACGGTTAACCCTCCAATGGATTAAGCGGGAGAGAGGAGGTGATAGCCCTCTTTTTTTATTATTTATGCTTTGGAGTCTTAAGAAGTTCTTTCTTTAAATTGAACAGGTATTGGAAAATCCTCTCGTATTTGTTTTAAACGTTTTTTGTAAATAGTTTCGTAATCTGGATCACGGCTTTTATATGCGTTGTAATTCTGCCCTTCAAAATCTTCTTCTTTAATTAATTCTTCTACTTGCTTAATAAGGTCTCTATAGATATTTGCTCCTACTATCTGTTCTTTAGTAAGTTCGCTTCCGTGAGAATCAGCGTATTGAATAATCCCTTTGTAAGTAAAAAGCCATTGTCTCCGTGCCAGTGGATCTAATGCGATAACTTCTTTAACTATAAAACTTGTACAAAGTTTGAACTTTACTTCTAAATCGTTAGTGTCAATCACAAAGGAAGAAAATTATCGCCTCTGAATTGTAGATGGAAATTTCAAATTCATTCATTCGGTTTGAGTCCCTCAACAGAAATAGTTTTAATTTTATTATCAATTGAGTGATGTTGATTCATTTTTTCTGCATCTCCGAATTACTAGCCAAGAAAAATATTCCAAGTACCGCAATAAATAGGAACAGATTTTTTATTGTATTCATTAGTTTTTTCCAGCAAAACGATCTCTTTAAACTACATGACTTTTTCTTATTCAATAAGCTTAAGAGAATAGACAGTATCTTCGAATCCATTTACCTTATTCCACTCCTTCCTCTCTGGAGTACTTGTAGCGTCACCAAGACCATCGTGATCAGTGACTTGAATATTAATTGACTTTTTCCATCATTTACATTGATGAGATCATATTCTTTGACTTACTTATGACCTTCCTCTTAAGGGAGGTCATAAGTAAGTTTCTCGAAAGCTTTCTAAGAACAGGTAAGGGTAGAAACAAGCAGAGTATTCATTAAAACTTAGTGATATTTTTCAACAGTTTTGCACAATCACCTTGGAATTTCTCTTCAGAAGAATTTCTCTTCAGGGTCTTCTGAGATATCAGGATAATTCATACCTTCGTCTCTACAACTATGGGTTGGTGAATTTTATTTGCATTTCATGGCCTCTTCGATAATAGAAATCTCTCTGGTATTTCTTCTATTGAGTCCACGCAGATCTAATTGAAACCGTATCACCTCCAATGCAAGCTTGTTAAAGCGGAAGGTAGCTTGTACATAACCATGTGAGTAATTAGATTCAAAATATCCAAAACCCTTCAAGTCTTTTACCAGTAAATAGCTATCAAAAATTTTGCTGTACCACCTGATCAGCATACTGTTATCCATAATGTCAGCAATAGCTATACGAGATAGGGTCTTAGTTCTTACAGCAAAGTAATCATCAAGGTCTTGGTAAATAGGTAAATAGAATTTCATTAATCCTTTCTAGCTGATCTTTATCTCATAACATATGTAATATCTAATCTCCATTTTAAGGCTATAAAAATATAGGAAGCTAATCAGCTGCCACTAATCTATAGGACTATTGATCGATGGTTTCATTTGCTAGAGCAAGAACAAGATCATTACTATCAAAGCTATGGCCTGTGACAGAAAAAAACCTCAACAATCAAACAATTGAGTCGCACAAGTCCAAAAAGCTGATTGAAGATATTGCCGAGCAAAACAAGTGTTTCCTAGAAGCAAGCAAGAATGGTGGAATGTGGTTTTCTTAGAACATTGACTTAAAGACAGAGTGGAGACCTATATCTCAATGATATGGGCGGAAGGATTAGGACCTGAGATCAAACTCTTCAAAAACAAGATAATAGTTTTGGTTGAATTTATTTAATTAGAATATAAACATCGATCGAAAACTATTTCGGTGATTCATTTATTTAATAAAGCAAAGCATTGAAACTTAAATTATCGAATTCTCTAACAAGCAATTAAATTATTGAACATCAATTATTTAATTGCCTCTTCTTCAATGTGTTTTTTAAGGGTATAACCATGACAATCAAATGGATATTCGGCCCTAATCATCTCGCTTGCCTGAGTTATATCAGCATCATTACCTCTAAATTTTCGACAATCACATATAAAGTCCATCTTGGTTCCATCTTTATAATCCTTCACTCTCGCATCTAACCATTCTCTTGCTTGCTCTGGCATCTCATCACAAGCAATCCATGACCCCCAGAACAGTGCATCAAACATTTGTATTGCTTCTTCTCTTTTATTTGGTCCTGCCAAGTCCTCACAAAAATTTCTTACTGAACAGTCTTTTCTGCTGATATAAAACTTTTTAGCTTGATTCTCATAACCTCTAAAATATGTTTTTTTATTATTTACTGCGTCCAAAGCAGCGTTTAATTGATCTCCTCCAAATGTATTGGTTATTCGCGCTTTATCAATTGATATCTGACCAGTCAGTTCCGTTTCGCTTTCATTAGCGACATCATCTCTTCTGACATCAAATTGTCCAAGCACTTCAATTTGTTCAGTCATCTAGGTGAAACTCTTCTTCCATTAAATTGAATTTTAATCTAATTTGTTCAAAACGATCTATCTATGGCTTAAAGAGAAAAGTCCTTTTAATTATTAATTGATGTCTCTTCCCAATTATCTCGCTTTTTGAAAGAACTTTTCCATTTCTGACTTGGTACTCTAATCCATTAAATTGATTGCTTAATTGATCCATTTAACAGACTCTTTTGGAAACTCTTTTTATTTTCCATTTCCTTTGCATACCACCAACAACTTTTTTCCAGTCTTTTTTCCAAGTGAGATAAGTTCCTCCTTCATGAACCCATTTATCACATTCATTTTTAGCCTCTATTTAATCAAAAGTATCTGCATTCAGAGGAGGAAAAGAATCAAGAATATTACGAGCAATAACGTGCGTTTCATAAAGCAATCATGATTTGAAAGTTCATTTCTCAAACCAAATTAATTCGTGTAATCCAACTCCCAGATAAGAAAAAGAAAAGTAAAGAAACATGTATTAATAAGATTATCAATATTAATCCAATTTTCTTCCAAAGGAAATATCAGATTAACTTTATAAATTTCAACTAACTCTTGATGCTGCAGTTACAACTAAGAAGTTATGACTAATTGATTTTCACACCATTACAGTTGAAGCCGCTGCACTGAAGCATGAATAAGAGAGATAAAACAAAATGATGGAAACTCGGCACCGCCTTGTCTAGACCAATGAAAAATATCAATAAAGAAATTAATGTCATTGATAGATATTGCATCCAGTGAATACCAAGGCTATCTAACCCATGGTTATTAAAATCTTTGATCTCCATTGGATTTTTTTGGAAAATCCTAACTTAAGAAAAATTATGTAGTGGCTTTAGTTAAGCAAAGCTTTAGGTAAAACTTATTTATTGGATCCTTTTTTGAAAGGATTTTTAAGCAAAATTCTTCTAAATGCTGCATTAGCGGCTTAAAAGGGTTCATATCCATTGTCTTGTCCTATAACTAAACGATTACTGAAGAACCAACTTGGAATGCACCAGCCAAAAGAAGTAAAGCAGGTAGGTTCCAGAGCACTAGAACTTTGAGAGCAGTTTTTTTATAGGTTGCAGCAGTCATTTTGATTTTAGGAGGAAATAATTTCAGATAAATACAGACATAAATCTCTGATGGAATAAAGATAAGAAAGTACTTGGTTTGAATAAGGTTTGGTCGAGGTGGGGCTAACCGTGGAATAAATTTTTCTTATGGATTTGAAATTATTTAAGCCTGCATCATGTAAACGAGAAACCCAGTAAAAATTGCAATTTTTCCTAATACAAAATAAGGAATAAGCTTTTTAATTCTCGTTTCGGCTATTGATTTTGTAGTTGAAGTCATATGAGACCTAAGCTCCCAAAAGTGAAACCAATTCCGCAGAAGAAAGCAAATTCAGCTAAATCTCTGCATCCTGATGGGATTGAATTTAATGCAACGTTAATTCGTTGAGCCATTTGACCTTGTACTCGCAGGTGAATGAGGAAAGATACTACAAAATTAAGAACAAATACCCAGACACGTGACAGTTCAAAGGTGGGGTTTTCGAGAATTAGTTAAACTTATGATTCAGAATACCTTTCACTTCAACGTAGTTGTAAAAAACCAGCAAATAAAGTGCTCCAAAAATAATCACCCATTGAGCAGAATCCTTTAAAAACTCTTTTCCTTTATTTTTCATTGATATATGCAAGCCTAAATGGGAATAGCTTTATAAATCCGATCATGCAGCTTAAAAATTTTATTTTTTCTGACTTATGAATAAACATTTATAAGTCAGAAAATAGATCACTTGTAAATGGTAAGTCCCCAAAGAGTTATAAGGTGCTCTCCTCAATAAATTTCTTTAGCTAAATATTCAATATAATTTTTCAAAGTAAAACCATGAGAATCATCATTACCTTTTACAAAATCAATATCATCAATAAGGTCTAAATTATGTCCCGCCATTAGCTCCTTCACTCTGGCATTAAACCAATCCTTGAGGGGTTTCTCTATTGCATCTTTTTGATGTTGAGACCATAGATAGGTATCAAAAGCTTTTACAGCATCCTCTCTACTCCACTTTGGTAGACCAAGAAAATGATTTTTAACAGGACAATCTTTTCTATTGATATAGTGCCTTTTCGCAGCCTTAGACATTCCTCTTACATACCGTTCTTCTGCATGTGTATTTTTAACTAACAACTGACCTGCAGTATTTTCATCTTTAACTTTAACCTCCCTCCTCCGATCCTTGAAACCTAAAACTTGTATTGGATCCATAACTAGTTGGCTTTTTTAGTGTCACTGAATTTCGACCGAAAATTATTGAATACATTTTTCCAGTAATTAATCACAGAATCAGGGATAGGTTTATCTAGGGGCATTTGGTAAAGAGAACTTCAAACATTATTTTTAGCCGCTTTTCATGCTCAGACAGAATTTGTTTCACTTCCTCACTATGAACAAGTTTGATTTCGCCTTAATCAACGTTTGCGACTTGAAAAGGTTTGGAGGTAGCTGGGTCTCTAGCTCCTTCAACAAATGAAAGAACTTTCGCAATCTGATCTTCTCCAACAAGAACAGTATCTTCAAGTTTAACTTTTAGGAATTATGGTCATCCATCTTTTTCATTTGTCTCGTTTCTGATTAATGGTTTCTTTGAAAAAAAGAACGTGACTAATAGATCAAAAAACTTTTCCTAGTTAAACGAATCAACCTCAACCAACATAGATGAGTAGGTTTGCTCGTTTAGAGACTTCAAGGATTGAAATCATTCTTTTTAAATTTACTTGCGATCAAGACAAAAGATAGTGCCCCTGAACAAGGACAATATCAACAAGCAAGTGATAGTTGATATCCATTCCTATTTAAGAAAAGGAAGAACTTTGCTGAAGGTTGCAGGAAATGATCCAATGATCAGAGCCAGTACTCCAAGGACAACAGCCACAATCGCAGCATCTACTAAAAGATCCTTCCAGTTATATTTCATAAACGCATCATATTGCTTTTCCTTTTGAATTTTTATGGGATTAAAACCAGTTTTACCGGCCGAGTTACTTAACTCACTGTCTAACTCACCCTCGACTCTGAAAGCAATAGTGATTTCTTAAAGCAAGAACCTATGATGATCCCCCATGCCATCGAGTGGGTAGTCGTTTTCAAACTGTTCAACAACTTTACTAGAAACATTAAATTTACTAATTAAGTTAGAGATCCTTTTGTTAATCAAACGAGAAATGAAAGCCATAAAACTTTTCAATTTGTGTTCGTTATAACCACAAGCCCGATACTTTCAAGTGGTTAATACGGAAAAGAAGTTTTATTTAGATACCACAAAAATCTGATTAGGTTTTCCAACCACTGATAAGCAATGGTTTATCTGTTAGACGAGTATTTAAATATACGGTCTAGCTTCGACACTCTTGCATAATATAATTTTTCTCTCTATGACAGTATTACTTACAGGATGCATCACATCTGGAGGTGGAGCTGAAGGAAACGACCCAGTAGGTTGTAATCCATCTTTTCCTGGTCAGCCAGGAACTTTCACTTTTGATGGTGCTTATGGCCAATATGCTGAATTCTATTGCGATACAGGTGAACACCCCAACATGTGTGATTGCTAGGGAATTGTCTATGACTTAATTAATTGATAGCCTTTCACGAGATTATATAGACCCCATCCAAAAGCTCCAAGTACAAGGCCATAAAAAACAAATGGAACTATTGGATTTTTGTACAAAAAAGACCTAACTTTTTTTTGAATATTTTCTTTATCAAGTACGGGCAACTTTAACTCAACTGGTTTGTCTCTTGGGGGGAGTCCCAATTCTTTTCTTCTTTTAGCTTCTCCCATAAAAAAAGAGGACGTAATCATCTAAAGGTAAATCGGAGTTGGTCTTTGGCTTAAAAAGATTTAGACGGTTTAATAAAAAAAATCATTCATTAAGCATGACTGAAAAAGTTGACCCAAAAGAATATGAGGCCGCATGGGAATCTGTTTTAGATTGCGTGGATGGGATGAAAGAAGAGTTCAGTTGGTCAAAAGATGTAATTGCCAAGATGCTTAGAGAACTTGCTGAAAAAGTAGAAAGCGAAGAGGGCTAAAAAAGACTATAATGGTTTCATCAAGTTAATGACTTAGCACTGCTAGCAACTGCTAGCTCAGGTATAAGAAGTAAAAGACCCTCCCCTAAAAAGGAGGTTTTTTTGCGGGTGTTGCTCTTGTTGGTGATATGAATTGACAATCTCTTTGATTTTCTAAGCATTCACTCAAGCTAGTTCTCCTTTATCCAAATTTATTGGTATTACTGAATTCGTATAGATTTTAAGGGCCACCAACTTAATTAGCAAATTTTATACATGCGAAATACATTATGTGAATACCCTCTAAGTAAAACAAATAATTAATTCTAGAAAGGGATAATTAAATCTATTCTGAGCAAATGGGACAGGAGCTTAATCATCAAGAAATAGCGAGAAATTTAGCAAAGGCTATGGCAGACAAGGCAAATGAAAATGAACTTAGAAGGTTGTACGAAGAGACAATGTTTCAGCAGTTCATCTCAATGGAAAAAAGTGAATTATCTGAGCTTTTATGGCATGGATAATCAAACTCAAACACTTGGGTTTTAGAATTTAAAAGATCTTGTATTAGCAAATCATGCAATATCTTTTTGGTCTTACTCTTTCAGAAATGGGAATAAGTCCTTTATTACTCGCCATAATAATTTCCTTTAGCATTTTATTTATCGTTGCCTTTGGTCTTAGCTCAAAGAATATGGATAGTGATGGAATTATGAATTGGATGATGAAAAAGCCTGAAGACTGGATAGGAAATAAAAAGTCATAACGCATCCGTCAAACTTTCTTGTTCAATTTCCTTTAACTTTAGGTTTATATCATTCAATCTTTTCAACCATAGAAATATATTCTTCCGCACCATACCTACCTTCAAAGATTTTGGTTTCTCCTTGAAGAAATTCCTTTACATTTTTATATCCCTCTCCCTTTGATTTCTGGCTTCAATTAAAGATTTATATTGACTATTCATTTTAGATATTAAAAATTTGTTTGATTGAGCTTAGAAGTAACAAAAAATGAAATAAATGAAATTATGTTTGCACTCAAACGACCCATAGGAGTTGAGATTGATAAAGATCTTTCAAAATTCCTAACTAAATCTAATCTTGACTGCTTTATGGTCTTTTCACCTTTGGTATTTAAAATGTCTTCAATTATCTGATGCATTTGCTCATGCATGGGGTGTGAGTTGTTAATAATCCAATATCTATCTAAAGCATGAACCTTACGATTACTAAAACATTCCGCTCGTCTCTTAAAGAAAACAGAATCAGCAGATGACAAGAACATATATTTTTCTAGGCATGAAAAATATGTATTTTAATTTTTGCTCCTACAGGAAAAAACAGACTAGCAAAAATGAAACAAAACCTTGTTAAGTATTTACATTAAGGCATCGTTATGCAAATGCTTCACATGCTCCTGGGATTCCACTAAGTAATATAGAGGCTGCGATGGATCACACCACAGAACTGCATCATCAAAGTTATGCAAGATACATTCCAGACGGTACGGTTGATCTGTATGCCAAGCTCAACAAGAGGGTCACATAAATATGGAAAAAAGACTCAACTCGCTCAAATACTTTGCTCCTCTAGTTCAGATAGTCCTATGCCCTGTAACTATTCTGTTTTTATGGACTGTGTTTACAGGTCCTGAAGTAATCCCTGAAGTTAAGGAAGAACTAGTTCGTAATGAATATAAAAACGTCCAATGTTGACATCTCATTAAAAGTGACTGAAATTAATTCTGAAGTGTTAACTCAATCAGAGAAACCCGTGGACTTTAATAGCACCAAACAACAAGAAGGTTTTTTATCTAAAATGTTTTTCTTTTATGAATAAGAACCCCAATTACAAAATGTTGGAGGCACTTGGAATGATTCGATACTAGTTAATTTTTCTGTCTGCGTAACAATCGCTAATTGGCTAAAACATTCAAGTCTAGTCTCCTAAGGGGCAAAAGTTTTAGTCATAATGAGACCATGGCACCAGATCAACTAAAGGCTTTTCTTACAGAGCTTCAAAAAATCAAGCATTGCTCAACGCCATAAGAGTTGCAGCTACCGCAAATGAAATTGAAGAAATAGCATCGGGATTTGGTTGTCAATTTTCAGGTCATGAATTAAAAGCGGCCTCAAAAGAAAATATTGCTGGTGTAAAAATCAAGAAACAAGACACATCTCCCTCTTATAGCTTTGGCGAGAGTGGAATAGATCCTAATGAAAACAATTATAAAAGTGTAACTAATGGGAATAGAAATCACATATGCCATTGCAAATCTTGCAGTCCTTGGAATGTTTTTTTATGTCACTTATATAACGACCAGAAAATAGAGAGTATAAATACGATCTATCCAACTTAAAAATATAGTTAATTTGACTTGTTTAAAGTGCGGGATGTTCCTAATACTACAATTTTTAGCCGAATTTAGAAGCAACAAAGATAGCAAGTATCGATAGCTTTGCAGCGATGCCAAAAGCAATTACTTTTCCAAAATTTGAACCATCCCTTGTTTTGGATGTATTAGCTGAAAACATGAGAAAGAATCAATTGAACTTCTAGCGGAGTTAAATCACTATTTTCTATTCCCCAAAGCTCTCCATTGTCTGAAGCTTCAAGGATGGATTCATAAAAATCAGGTGAAAAATTTGAAAGCATTGTTTTAATTAAACAATTACAGAAGAAGCAACATCAAAAGAACCTGATGCAAGTAGAAGAGCAGGGATGCAGAAAAGAGCTAGGAACTTAGCTGCTGATGAATTATCGATTGAAGTCATGTCAGGTAGAGGGTGATTATTTTTCGGTGATACAGGGGTTGAACATTCCACTCACCGATTTAACAAATATAAAAAGCTCTCTAGAAGTGGTGATGTTCGGTCGAGGTAGTGCTTTCCCACTACCTTCCTACAGATGGGACAAGAGGACCAAAGGTTTAGCCGGGGGGGCATGGAAATCATTACTCTTTTCACTATTTCTCGAAAAAAATAACTGCGATCATTGGAGAGTAATAACTAAAAAAAGAAAAGAAGTGAGAATCCTATAGAACAAATCATTTCGATAGTTAAACAAGCTTTTCTTATGAATAAAATCAATTCTCACAATCGGAACGAGTGAGCAAAAACTCACAGTGCGCCAA
>QCHK01000030.1 GCA_003279635.1 Prochlorococcus sp. AG-402-B05
CTATGAGTGAAACCAAGAAAAATAAAAACTTCAATTCAACTGAAATGAAGTTCAAGTTTAATGATCTATTTACTGGAATTGCTTTGCTGTTATGTGCATTTTTATGTGCGTTTAGCCTTGTACTAATTGCAATAAGATTAGGCCCAATAGCTAAATGGGCTAATTATCAAACTATTTGCGTTGAACAAGAAAGTGTAAAATCCCCAATAGAGTGGGCTGTACGTAAATGTAATGGAAGGTCAAAAGTTTATCAAGTGAAGTGAGAGCAATTCAATTAAAGTTGAGTTAGAAGTTTTCCACAAACAGATATTCACGATTTTCTGAAGAAGCGATCACATAAATTAGTGATTTAGAGCCAAAACAATAGAAATCCTGCCAAAAGTCCAGACATATGACCTAACAGACTAATCCCAGGGAGGAATGACCAAATAATTCCAACGCCTGTGAGTAAAGAAATAGATTTTAGTAATCTTAGATCTTTCTTTAATTCGCATCTAATAGAAAGAAATTTATTCTTTCCATAAAGAGTAGTCATCAGGATAAAAGCGTCGATACCAAATAAAACACCACTGAAGCCAATGGCTAGTGACATAGGATTTCCTAAAATTAAAATATCTAGGCACCAACAAATAAATGTTTGGAGAGGCATTATCAATGCAACAAAAGCTAGAAAGAAATAGTCACTTTTAAGACCAAGTGATTTCAGAAAATATCTGGCTACAATAATTCCAGAGGCATTTGCCAATAAATGATTTAGGTCACCGTGAAAAAAATGGGGCGTAATCATCCTGTATGGCTCATAAAAGAAACGACCAGACCAGTAAGCAATGTAAGTTTTATCAATTATTCCTAAGAAATCTGTTGCAATGAAGCAAATAGTGCAAGCAAAAAAGGGGACAAAATATTGCCAATCATCTTTTGAAATTTTCTCAATCATTCGAAAAAAGAGTGGCCGTTAATCCAATCGTACTTTCAGAATATGATCAATACAAAAGGAAGGAGGTTAATTCTTTAACTAAGTGATTAAGCTAAAATGTTTGATTATCAAGAGCTTCATCAATAAATAAGGGTCTAATGCCTAGGGTATAACAAAGCTATTTTAGATATAGATGAACATCGAATTAAAAAAGAAACTAAATCTGAATAGTTATGAATGGTGGAGAAACCACCGAAGATTTGTAACCCTTGGATTATTTCTGGCGTTTTTTGCTGGCTATGTCAGAGGTCCTTCAGCGAAAGACTTCAAAGTTAATGATATTTGCGGACGTCTTAGCGCTGATTTGATTACTGGTGAAGAAGCTGCAAGAGGATTAAAATTAGGGAAGGAAAGAATCGATGGACTAGAGGGAGAGAAAGCTAATATCACTAATCACTACTACCATGCCAAGTATTACTGCCAAGGCTACACAAAAGGTAATGTAGGCTTGGGATACTAATTAACATAATTACTAAAATAGCCAGAGAAAAGCATTGCACTTTTCACGCCGCTTTACGGAACTGGCTTTTGGCCTAAGCTTTGACGGCTTTAGAACTTGCTTTTCTTGCACGCCTTGCAGGTCTTCCTGCTACAGCCTTAGATGTTGCCTTTGAGACTGTCTTAGCGCTTGAAGTTGCCTTTTTTGCCTGAGCAGAAGCTACTTTCTTAACTGCTGTCTTAACCTTAGAAGTCTTAACTTTTGCTTTAGCAGAACTCTTGGCTAGAGCAGGCTTACTTACTGCCTTCATAGCAATTGCTTTTTTAGCTACAGATTTTTTGACAGCTGTCTTTTTAGCAGCGGGTTTTGCTGAAACCTTCTTAGCACTTGTAGTTTTACGAGTTCGGTGAGAAAGAATCAAAGCCCACTCATCAGCACTAACATTTGCAGGCTTATTACCATGGACTTCAGAAACTTTGGCAGCTTTCTCAATATCCTTAATTAAGTTTTTCCAAGAAGCCGCGTAACGTTTATCAGATTGAGATTTAGCACCACTCTCTACAAGAGTTTCAACAACTTGTGATGCTGTTACTTTTTTTCTTCTTCTGTTAAAGATTTCCTTTTGAAGAGTAGCGATCATGGCTTCGCCTTTAGCGCTAACTTTGATACTTAATTGAGACATTGAATTAAGAATTACCTATATACAACATCTAGCACATTGTGGGTATCCAAACCGAACAATCTATTTACATGTAGATGTAAATAGAATTTACATCTTGCTAATTCCTATAAATAAAGTACAAAATAAGGCGAAAGATGAAAAAGACAAGTCATAGTCTTATTTAAATAAAAGCAAGCAAAGTCTCACTTAAAGCAAAAATGACTATCAAGAAGGTATTAATGCTTTATTCATTATGAAAATTCGATCAATTAACTTAGCCATCTATTGAAAATGTTCTTTCTAATTTTGCTTTAATTTGCCTTAAGGACGGTTCTGAGACCATGAGAATTTTTTTATAGAAGCCAAACAGTTTAAGACAGGCCAAGGGAACAAATATTATCAGTAGTAAGGTTTTGGTAGTAATCATATGAATGTTATAAGCCAAATCAATTAGAAACGTACAAATATTACTTGTTAAAGCTATGTATAAAAATAAAGTCTTTCGTAAATTTTAGTTAAGGTCAAGAAGTTCAAGAACGAATTAACCAGTTAAATAAAATGAAAGACCGGAAGGATCTAAAAGCCCTTATTTACCAAGTCGCAGCAGCAACAGATAGAGGTCAAAGAATGAACGCGATGATTGCTCCTATGTACCAAAATAAATTAGAAGAGATAAAGAAACTGGTTGAGGATCTACAGCCACTGTCAGATGAAATAACTCAGAGTTCTATTGAAGGTGAATGGGAGCTTATTTACTCATCAGTTGACTTATTTAGAAGCTCTCCATTCTTTTTAGCCATTGAAAAGGCCTTAAACGACAAATCAAAAAGCGATTTATTTTTCAAGCTTCATCTTTTACAAGTAGGATCATTTGGTTTGTCAACAGTAGGCAGAGTAGGTCAATATCTCAATTTTACTAAAGGAGAAATGATCTCTACCTTTGATACTACAATCTTTGGTCTTACAACTATCCCTATCTTTGGTTGGTTCAAACTTTTGCCTACCTTTGGGGGGCGCGTCATAACGCTTGCTAACAAACTTCAGTTAAAAGACAACATACTTTCTATGGAGTTAGAGAAGACTAAGGTGTCAGAGGTTGATGGTCTGGGAAAAATCCCCTTTGTAGATAGCATTCTCATGGAAAGGTGGTATCCAGTTAAGACCGTATGGAAACTTCTACCATGGAATAAAGAAAATCCAAATTGTGAGATTAGCGTGATCTATGTGGACAAGGATTTAAGAATCATCCGAGATATGCACGGAGCATTATTTGTTTACATACGTCCATCAATACCTCTTCTTAAACAAACAACAATTTAGTCAATATTTTTTTTAATATTCAATTGTTTGAAGCAGTCACTAAGAAATTGTTGTAGAAACTCTAAAGAAGAAAAAATCTCTTAATTAAAAAATAAATGAGAAATCCTGAAGTAATAGTTATTGGAAGTGGTATAGGAGGTTTATGTTGCGGCGGACTACTCGCAAAAGCAGGTAAAAAGGTCCTAATTCTTGAGGCTCACTCAAAGCCAGGAGGTGCTGCTCATGGCTTTGAGAAAAATGGTTATAAATTTGAATCTGGTCCATCTCTTTGGAGTGGAATAGGTAGTTGCCCTACTACAAATCCTTTAGGTCAGGTCCTTAAAGCTCTTAACCAAAAAGTTGATTTAATTAAATATCAGGATTGGAATGTTCAAATTCCTGAAGGTGACTACACAATTGGAGTTGGAGATAGACGTTTTCTTGATCAGATCAATTCAATTAGCGGAAAAGATGCCATTAAAGAGTGGGAAAATTTTATTCAAGTTATTAAACCTATTGGTGCAGCAGCTAATGCAATTCCTTTATTAGCTCTAAATCAAAACAAGGAAACCGTTCTTCAGCTCTTAAAACGTAGTAAAACACTTCTCACGCACTTGAAATCATTAAAATATCTTGGAGGTGGTTTTGGAAATTTAGTTGATGGTCATCTTAAAGATCCATTTTTAAGAAATTGGGTTGAATTACTTTGTTTTCTAATAAGTGGTTTATCTAAAGACGAAACAAATGGAGCAGCTATGGCAACACTTTTTAATGATTGGTTTAAACCCGATGCCTACTTGGAATATCCAAAGGGAGGAAGTGAATCAATCGTTAAGGCACTATTGGATGGGATTTACTCATTTGGAGGGCATCTTCAACTAAATTCAAAAGTTAGTCAGATAATAATAAAAAGGAATAAAGCAATCGGAATTGAATTGAAAAACGGTGAGAAAATATTTGCAGAACATATAGTTAGCAATGCAGATATTTGGAATACTGTTGAGTTAATACCAAAAGAGATATCCCAACAGTGGAGAGAGAAAAGGTCAAGGACTCCAAAATGTAAGTCATTTCTTCATCTACATCTTGGATTTAATGCAGAAGGACTGGAAGATATTCCACTTCATTCAATATGGGTTAATGATTGGTCTAAGGGTATTACAGCCGAGAGAAATGTTGTGGTTCTCTCTATTCCATCGGCATTAGACCCAACAATGTCTCCACCAAATAAGCACATACTTCATGGGTATACACCTGCAAATGAACCGTGGGAAAGATGGGAGGGGCTTAAAATTGGTTCAAAAGAATATGAACGTACAAAAGAAGAGAGGTGCGCAGTCTTCTGGGAACCAATAAAAAAATTAGTGCCTGATATAGAAGAAAGAATCGAAGAAAAAATGCTAGGAACACCACTTACACATCAACGGTTTTTAAATACAAAAAATGGAAGTTATGGTCCAGCCTTATCAGCTGCAGAAGGGCTTTTCCCAGGAAATAAAACTCCAATTAAAAATCTATTGTTGTGTGGCTCAAGTACATTCCCAGGGATCGGGATACCACCTGTAGCAGCCAGTGGTGCCATGGCCGCCAATACAATTCTTGGATCCAAATTTCAAAGAGATCTAATTGAAGAGCTAGGCATATAAAAAACGCCTATGGTTGCTAGATAACGTGAAAATACAAATCAAATGACCAACTCACTCAATAAAGCTTTTACAGGAGTAATTGCTCTTGCTCTGATTGTGATAGCTGTTGGTCGTATCCCCTTTTCCAGAGAGAAAGAGCTTTCAAATTTATGCAGGGAATACTACACAATGTACCTTAATCATAATGACTATTCATTAAAGGAAAAGAACGAGAAGATCAAAGTGATTGCTGATAAAACAGGTCTTAAAGCTGAGACAAACAATGTTGGTAATTTTTGCAATTCGTTCTATTTCAACCAAAGATAGATTTTAAATAAACAAATTAGAAGAGTTGATCTGAAAAATTTATTCAATTTCTAGTAGGTACAAAAACATCAGTAATTGTATCGATAGATTTAGGATCAATATAGTAGTTAAATAATGTTAGTAGCGAGGAAAATCATGAAGAAAGAAACTTCATCAAATGTCCTTGAAAAAATTGAAATTGCTAAAGAAAGAATCAAGGAATTAGAAACAATGATTAATCTTTGGGAAGACGGCAAAGTAGCCAGCTTTTGGGATACTGAATGCTCCACAAATCCATCCTCTCCGAGTTGCCTTCTCTTTAATGATTGACCTTCACAGGATAAATCTCTAAGCCAACTCAAGCGAATAATTAAATATCAGAAACTCCTCAATTAGCCTTAGATGGTCAGCGAAAAGGCATCCAAGAGCCTTAAAGATCTTTTAATGCACTTCAGAGATAAATTTCTTTATCTGATGAAATCTACATTTTCGAACTCATGATTCTTAAAAAAATTTTATAGAGTTAAAAAAATCGTTGATAAAAATGCCTGAGCTAGAAAAAGTCGTTTCATCCAGTGACTTTGATGATTGGTTTTCATTGAACGACACTATTATGGGTGGCTCTAGCAAGGCAGTTTGTAGAGCCTCCTCAAAAGGCCTCTCCTTAGAAGGTGTTGTAGTAGAGGAAAAAGGGGGGTTTGTTAGTTGCAAATCTCCAATATTTTCACCACTTCTAAATTTATCGAGTTATCAAGGTTTTGAGTTAAAAATTGAAGGTAAAGGTCGAACTTTAAAATTTGGAGTTTCCTGTAAGTATGGGATTTTAGGCTTAAAAGAATTTTTCTTAAATAAGTCACCTGGTGGGCTCAGATGGGTAGCAGAAATAGATACAAAAAGATTTGGGACAACCACTATCAAAGTTCCTTTTGAAAGTCTTGAACCAACTGTTCTTGCAAAAAAAATCTCTTTACCAATTAAATTCAAATCAGACTCTATAAGCCAATTTCAATTACTACATTCTAAATTCGGCATGCCAGGAGAACTTAACCCTGGATTTAAGCCTGGAAAGATAAATTTTCTATTGCAATCAATTAGTGTTTATTAGCATTATCAGGAAAGCATACAAACTTAGATATTTCTTATTTCTAAAGTAATACTAGACAACTGTCGTAATAAAAATATTTCTCAAGAAAACAAACAGTAAAAAAATTAAAACTATGAAAAAATATTTTTTATTGTTTATAATTTGATAAATTATATAAAATGCCCTTTGAGGTGGGTGGATAACTTAAATATATAACCACAACAATATGAAGAATAAAGACTTTCCATCGATATGTGGATTTGAATTTGCAATTAACGAATTAGTAAATAAGGAGAGGAATAGTAGACAATTCAAGGAAAATTTAAATTTTGAGAATGTTAATTCAGGATTTGCATGTGCCCTCCATATGCATCAACCAACAATTCCAGCAGGTAAGAATGGAGAGCTCATTTCACATTTGCAATATATGTTTGAGCACACCTCAGAAGGAGATAATCACAATGCCGAACCATTTGCTCAATGCTATAAACGTCTAGCTGAAATCATTCCAAGCCTGATAAAAGATGGATATGATCCGAAAATAATGCTTGATTATTCTGGAAATCTTCTATGGGGGATTGAACAGATGGGTCGCGAGGATATTCTTTCCTCGTTAAAACTACTGACCTGTGATGAGACAGTTCATCCACATGTTGAATGGCTAGGAACCTTTTGGAGTCATGCTGTAGCCTCTTCAACACCACCCTCTGACTTTAAATTACAGATAACAGCTTGGCAACATCACTTTTCAGCATTATTCGGAGAAGATGCATTACGTCGAGTAAATGGATTTTCTCTTCCTGAGATGCATCTTCCAAACCATCCTGATGTTCTTTTTCAATTAATAAAAGCTCTTAAAGAATGTGGGTATCGATGGGTAATGGTTCAAGAACACAGTGTTCAGAATATAGATGGCTCAAGTCTCAGAGACGATCAAAAATATATTCCCAACATGCTCAAAGCTCAAGCAAGTAATGGAGATACGATCTCTATACTTTCACTAATAAAAACTCAAGGGTCAGATACAAAGCTTGTTGGTCAAATGCAACCTTATTACGAGGCACTAGGGCTATGTAAACAAAATTTAGGTAAACATATTATTCCGAAGCTGGTTTCCCAAATTGCTGATGGAGAAAATGGCGGAGTGATGATGAACGAATTTCCTCAAGCTTTTATTCAGGCGTATAAAAGAATTGGCCTAAAAACAAATATAAGTCCCACAATTGCTATGAACGGATCTGAATACCTCAACTTCCTAGAAACTTCAAATGTAGATGAAGATACTTATCCAGTGATACAAGCAATCGATCAACACAAAATATGGGGGAAAATATCTGGACCAATAACACCAACAAAATTTAAAAAAGCAATTGAAGTATTAAAAGAGGAAGATCAATCTTTTTCTTTGAGTGGAGCTAGCTGGACTAACGACTTAAGTTGGGAAGATGGATACAATAACGTTTTAGAACCAATTTCAAAACTTAGTTCATATTTTCACGAAACATTTGACCATTTAGTAGCTCAAAATCCATCGCTAACAAAAAATCATAGTTATCAAAAAGCACTCCTTTACCTTTTGCTATTAGAAACTAGCTGCTTCCGTTACTGGGGACAGGGGAAATGGACTGATTACGCTAAAACGATCTTCGAAAAAGGCGTAGAGGTACTTAGAAACATAGAAATTTCATCTAACTAAAGTTGACTTGTTTTGTAAAGGCATCAATCAAAAAAAAGAAATTACTAGCATAAAATAAATTTTTGCGTTAAGGTCACCGACCAAGGCTTTAATGAAATGACTAGTACAAGTTTTGATAAAAATGGACTTGATAAAGCAGGTATTCATTGGATGCAATATCTTTCAATGACATCAATGTCATTACTTATATTTCTTATCGCCTTAGACAAAGCTGTTCCAAGTTTCCATCAATTTGTCTTACTTTCAATGGCCAAAGCAGGAATTATTTGCAATGGGATGGCTGGATAAAGCAATTTGACAAATCTACTAATCTTGCCAAAGCATATATTACAAGAAAGAATTTTTAAATAATGAAAGACAAATTCAATCCAGATAACGATGGTTTTGATCCATCAGAGGATTACTTCAAAAAGAAAGGTGATAAATATGAAAATGAAACTGAAGAATATTTCCCTCAAGAGACTTCTAAGCCCCCACATTATTAGATCAACAAAGGAAGGACTGAATTTAATTTAAAATTAACAAATTATTTATTGCCTATATGGAATGAACGTTCCTTCTGGATAAAGTCTTGAGATTGCATTGAAACGCTTTGAGATATGACGTTCTTTATCAATGTTAACTTTACGATTAAGTACTAAAACGTTATGAACCATCCATAGAAAAAAGCCAACAAGCCAATACCAAGATATGGGATGAACCAAAATTTTTAAATATGATTTAATTTAGGATGGCAATTTTGACAATTTTTTTCATAAGTATTTAAACCTTTTGTTACTACCCCAACATAAAATTAGATTTTGAGAAAAGATTATTCAAGACTTTTACTCTTTTCACTTCATAAATAACATTGTTGGATTAGCTAGAGGTATTAGACCTATTTATTAAACATGGAAATATTTAGAGCAAATGAAGCGACACTCATAGCTAGTGAACTTATCCCAACTAGATTATTCATAGACTTTTCTAGCATAATTGTTCACAGGATAAATCAGTGTATTTATGCCTCGTATTGAGATTCTAAAAACTGATTGAACCATTGCAATAGCTGTAAGATTCTCTCGTGTTATTTTTTGAAAAAGTCTAAAAATATGAGCTTTTCAAATGTCTTTCCATGCATATTGTTTGGCAGTCATTCTCTTCTGCACTGCTAGATATAGAGCAGTATGTAACACACTCAAGATAATCTTCAATTGGATCAACTTGTGCTTGGGACATTTTTTTAGCATCAATCGTATTCATAAATGTCTCCTACAATTAGTGATAATCTATCCTTTCTTTTTATTTTTTTCTATCGGTATTACTTACTAACTTATAAGCATAAGAAATACTGATGCATGAATCAAAATTCAAATAACTTTTTTGCTACTTTCTCAACTTTATTCTTATTCCTATTCTTTCTCTAATAGATTTTATCGGAATCATATCTTTCATTTGATCATCAATTTGCTTTCTAATTAAATTTCTAAATAACTGGGAAAGCAAAACCAGAGTCAAAAGTGATAAGACAAGGGTCCCCAATGCGATTAATGAATAAGAATCCATTTTAAAGTTCTCTATATATTGCCCATTCATCACCAACAGAACTGACCTCAGAAAGCAAAGCAACAGCTATGTCGGAGTGATCAGAGCGTTTAACAATTATCTCTTTACCACCCATATATGGATCATTGAACTCGGATATTGAACGGCTAGCCTCTAACTGTTCAGAGGGTGTCAAAACTTCAAGGATTTTAATCCATATCTCATCATCTGAAGCGAAAGGAGGAACAGCAAACTTACTCAGGCCATTTTCTTTGTTTTTATCCATATTATTTAATTCTCAGAATTAATCTCTTTCACTTCATTAATTAATCGCTCTTTTCGTTCAAGCGTAATAAATCCAAGAGATTCACACTC
>QCHK01000031.1 GCA_003279635.1 Prochlorococcus sp. AG-402-B05
CAGCGTTTTCCACACTTGGTGCTTGGGTGCTGCAGAAAATCACTCGTCCATTAAAACTTTCTGCCTCTGTGTCATCTACAAAAAGCGGCCTTGAGCTAAGACTTCCACCTTCTGTGAGTGCGTAAAGAGTGCCAACGCCACTTTGGAAACCCTGCAAATCAGGGAAAGCTATTAACCTTTTTCCTTTGACTAGTTGGTGACATTTTTCTGGACTATCGATCTGCTTAAATTTTGATATTGACGAGATACAGCTAGGAGGAAACATATTTTCAATCAATCGTTCTAGAACTCCTTTTCCGCTGCCGGAGTCTCCAATAATTCCAATAAATTTTGCAGGCGGGAATGTTGGATCAATTAAATAGCGAATAACTTTTCTAATAACCGGAATCCATTCTTCCCCGAAGCTGCTTGTAATGAAGTTGGAGAAGGTAGGAGGGCAAATAGCATCCTGGATATAGTCCCCTTCAATGCAGTAGGTGAGGAAGTAGTCCGGGTTATGTGGCCCAAAACTATTGTTATCAATTACATAGGTTCCATTCTTAAAAGCTATTGCTGCTACCTGGTCCATTGAGTAGCTGTTGACTTTATGTCTTAGCCATTCAACCGAATCTTTCACATACTTGGGATTACAAGCCTTGCGCTGGTAATAACCATTTTTCATCCGTCTGGTCAGAACAAACGGAAGTAAGTCGCTCACCTCTTTGTTTAATTGGTCTCTTCTAATGTGTTCGTAGAACCCAAATTCTTTTTTGTAGCGATAAAACTTTCCGGAATTGTTTACTAATCGTGCATCTTCTTTTTTTGCCTTCAAAAGAAAAGCTCGTTCAATAACTGTTGGAACTGTGTCTGTGCCACCTGCAAACCAGAAATCTTTTATTTGCTGAGATTCTTCAAACCAATCACCTTTTGGAGTAGCAGCTCCTTTCCAGCTGGGTTGCCAAAGATTTTGATGTTCTAGGTGGGATCTGATTTTTCTTTTCAGATAGAGATCAGATAAATCTGTTTCTCCGCAAGGTTCTGGGCGGTAATACTTTTGTAGAGCTTGTTCAATATCACCACCTTTAACCTTGGATCTTTTGATGAATTCAGAAAGCAGATCTTCTTCAATAGTGTCTTCATCTCTAATTGGACCTAGTTCTCGAAGCTGCAGTCTTGCTGCTCGAAGTACTTTCCCGAGTCTATTAACAGTTTTCCATCTGGAATCATCATCAGGATCCATCCCTTCTAGAAGTAACTCAAGATTTGCCGGGGATACTGCTAGTTCAATATCTAAAAGATCATTTTTTATTGGAAACTCTGGGAACTCTTCACCAGGTGCAGGTTCATCTTCATCCGGTCTAATTGCAAATTCACCTCCTGCTACAACAACAGCAGCAGATTTTTTGTTGTTAACTTCTGGGCAGCATGAAGCTATTTCTTCATAGGTGTGAGTAGCTCCAGTATTTAATTTAATTTCGGCTCTTCTGCCTGTTTTTGGGTGGATAGAACCTGCAAGCCTTAAAACCTGCTGCGCTCCCCAAATGCTGTGATCTGTTACTACATCGGGAAACGTATTTTCAATCTGAAGACTTACTCTCTGCCGGAGTTCCTCCCCTTCAGAAACACCGCAGGGCTTATCTAGTAACCAGTAAACATGCAGTGATTTATTTCCAGTAAAAACAATCAACGTTGGCATTGGTAGTCCAGCTTTTTGCCAAGCGTTGAACTGTTGGTCTATTGAGAAGTTTGGATCATCTATTTCATAAGCAATCGTTGTAACTTCTTTTATTTCCTTCCTTTTCTTGGAAGTTCCTCCAGGTGAACTAATAAAACCTACGTTGGGATTTTTATTCCATTTGCTATCAATAAACTTACTTTTTCTAAGGTGATTTTTTAGAACTCCCCAAGCTCTACCTCTTTGTCTTGAAGCTTTAATTGTTACTTCCTTCCAGTCATAAGGAACATCATCGCTAAAGCTGCCTGCTACTCTTCGCCGTTCTGGTACATAAGCAGCAAAGCCCCCATAGGCGCAGATAATCACAGGATCTCGTTTTCCAATACCAAGAGCAGCAAGATGTTCTTCTGCAATTTCTACATCTATATCTGTTAGATCAATTCCACTTAAATTAGGTTGATCTGTTGTTTTAGGTTTAATAAAATCTTTTTTGCTACATCCTTGAAGATGTGGCTTTGTTTTTGTTGCTTGTGGCATAATAAGTTAACTCTTAAATAAAACTTTTCCCGGTTGGCGCCGGGTTTTTTATTGCTAAGTCGGATTATCTAAATCCCATCCCAGTTGTTGACTTCCAAGCTCCATCAGAACCCTTGCCATTTCTGAAGTATTGCTGTTATGTACCATTGCCTTAATCTGCAAATTTGCTGCGAAAGGTTTGGATACTCGCAGAGTTATTGGTGTATTAATTGCAAGATGGATTTCGCGAGATCTGCGAACATTTAGTTCTTCCATAATTCACCCTGTATACATTAATAATAGCAAAGGATTGTGATTAATAAGTAATACTTATTCCTGAGAATCTTCTTCTGATAAGTTAATAATTAGCTCTATTATTTCCTTCGCAAAGCATTTTGGATTGTATTCCCTAGCCAACATGGACTCCCGAAACATTTTCATTGCACCTTCCTTCGCTGCCTTCGCATCTTCTGCGATCTGTTCGGGATCAGTAGATTTGCAGCAACCACATTGCAGGGCTAACTTCTTCCCTTTTCTAAGCTCATTGGCGCGTGCGTTGATCCAATCGATAGCAGGTTGGTTTGTCCACTGTCTGAAGTCACCCAAGCAATCCATGAGCTTGCCCCTGGTTTCTTTGTCTCGAAAGATTCCGGACCTGTTCAAATGAGCAAAGCGTTCATCGTTTGCTTTTTTGTCTTCTATGCCTATATGTCTGATAGCTTCGGAAGTCATTTTTTGTCTGCCACTATTAGTTCATTTGCAGCCTTGATCGCTTGGGCGCTTCTTAGCCGATAGACAAATCCATCCCCTCGTTTTTGCTTCTTAACGCAAGTGGAAGGGAATTTCTTTTCTTCTATCCATTTGCAAATAGTCCGATTTGTGACACCAATTCGCTCTCCAAGCTGTGTGGTTGAGATCCATTCGGTTATTGGTAATTTTAATCCTGACTCTTCAACAACATTTCTCAAGTCTTGGATGTCGCCTCGGAAGCGATCAATTTTTGCTTCAAATCTTGCGAGTTGATCTTCCAACCGTTCGGCTGGGGAAGAAATTGCGGACATAGAAAAAACACAGAACAGAAACCGATCTCGTTTTGGTTTGTGTTGGTTTGTGCTGCACCCCTGCTAGGTGTCGTGGAGTCATCCCACGCAGATGCCTGATTACTTAGGTTCTAGCCTTGTTTAGTTAATCTTCTGCCCGTAGAGGAAAAGGATTAGCAGATCCTTTCTTGCTGACAGCTAGATAATCCAACTTGAGATCAATATGGATTGCTTAAAACGGTACACGCGTAGTTCGCGAATGTCTAGTGTTATTTTTCGAGCTACACCACAGATGGTGTTAAAACGGTCAACAAATGGTCAGCAATCGGTATAGGTAGCTTTTAATCAATTGATATAACAAGAAACTATCTTGGTTTCCTAAACCGTAGGTCGTGGGTTCGAGTCCCGCCAGCCCCGTGTGAAAAACGAATAAAAACTAAAAATATGTAGTCCTATATGTGGTGGGTATGCAAAATCATTACTCTCTAGCTAGCGTTGTTTTAGTGAATCAGTCAACATGGCCCAGCTTCACGATCTTCGCTTACGATTACTTGTTCAACAAGAGAGTGAGCAAATATCCAACTCCCAACCAAGTGATTTAGATTTATCAATTGTTCAAGCTCGATGTTTGTGTTGGTTAACACTTCTAGCCGAAGCACACGAAGATCAAGCTAATGATGCGGAAGGAAGGAGTGATACAGAACAAGCAATGGGTTGGTTTGCTGACTCAATGAGATTACGAGATGTTATTCAAGTTGTAACTAGTATTGAAATACCTCTGCCCGAAAGCTCTGAATTAGATAATAACGACGGAGGAGGAGACTTTTTTAACGGTGAGCCTCCTATGACGGCCTAAGAAATGCAATGATGGTTTTAAGCTGCCTCGATGAAGGTGTCTGGAAAACCATGCCAATGTCAAGATTGCTTGAGATTTTATAGGGAACATGATCGTTTGATTAGAGAGTTTCCCACTTTGCGTCAACAACAAGAGGTCAATTGGGCTGCGCTTCAATCTTTTCGAACTTTATGTGGAGGAGTTTTAGAAGATTTGCAAAAGAAAATGAATTCCAAGTCATCCGATCACTCTGAAGATAATTGTCAAAAATTAACTATTGAGAAAAAAGATAAATTAATGACACAAGTAATTTCTGATCTGGAAAACATTAATGCTCATTTATATTCTATTGAGGCTTTAATGGAAAGAATTTTTGATGTCAAAGTTCCTGATGAAGTTGAAGATACATTTCGAGAGGTCGCTGGTGAGCTTGCTCCAGATCCATTAAATATTGATCGGTTAAGGCTAAATAGATTATTACATCAAACACAAGACTTGCCTGATTAATAGTTACTTATTTTTCACAACTTATCTCAACAGGTAAAGGCTTAACTTTCCATATTGATTGACAATACTCTCTGATTGATCTATCTGATGAGAAAAACCCTGATCTTGCTGTATTCAATAATGCCATACGATTCCATTTTTTACTTTTTTTCCAAGCTTTACTAACCTCATCTTGTGCACGAAGGTAATCATCAAAATCAGCCATAACAAAGAAAGGATCGTTCCCTGTCAAGATATTTATTATTGGCCTAAACAGCTCACTATCCCCGTTACTAAAATGCCCAACTTCTATCAACTTAAGAGTTTCTTGAAGTTCATTTGATTCGGCAATAAAGCTATTTGGACTATATCCTTTATCTCTTAATTCCATGATTTCTGATTCTGTTTTACCAAACAAAAAGAAATTTTCTGCGCCAACTCTATCCCTGATTTCTACATTGGCTCCATCAAGAGTTCCAATTGTTAATGCACCATTCATTGCGAATTTCATATTTCCAGTTCCTGAAGCTTCTTTACCAGCAGTTGAAATCTGCTCAGAAAGATCAGTTGCTGGATAGACTTGCTCACCTAGTTTTACATTGTAATCGGGAAGAAAAACTACCCTCAGTAATCCATCCATATCTGGGTCTGCATTGACTACATCTGCTATTCCATTTATAAATCTAATCATTAATTTCGCCATGAAATAACCCGGTGCAGCTTTACCACCGAAAATGACGGTACGAGGTGCAATATTTTTTGTTATTCCATTTTTAATTCTTAGATATTGTGCTATGACTTGCAACGCATTCAAATGCTGTCTTTTATACTGGTGAATTCTTTTCACTTGAACATCAAATAAACTTGAGGGATCTACCAGTACCCCAGTTTGTCTATGAATGTAACCAGCTAGTTTCCTTTTCCCAGAAAGCTTAGCCGATGCAAAAAGATCTAAAAAATTAGAGTCATTTTCTTTTTTTTCTAACTCTAGTAATAGGTCCATATTGGTAATCCAATTAGGACCTATTTCCTTGTCAAGAAGTTTAGAAAGTTCAGGATTTGCTAAAGCTACCCATCTACGGGGAGTAACTCCATTGGTGACGTTAGTGAATTTTTCAGGCCAGAGTTCTGCAAATTCAGGTAGTAATTGTCTCTTGATTAAATCTGAATGAAGAGCAGCTACTCCATTGACGTGATGTGCACCAATTGTTGCTAAATGGGCCATTCGTATGGCTTTCCCTCCTTCTTCATCAATAATTGAAAGCTTCCTTAAAATCGAATCATTCCCTGGGTACTTGAGTCTTACTTGTTGCAAGAATCGTCTATTTATTTCATAAATAAGCTCTAAATGTCTAGGCAATAAGTTTTTGAATAGGTTAAGGTCCCATTTCTCGAGAGCTTCGGGCAACAAAGTGTGGTTGGTATATGCAACGGATCTATTGGTGATTTCCCATGCTTTATCCCAATCCAATCTATGTTGATCAATTAATAATCTCATTAACTCTGCAACTGCGATAGCTGGATGAGTGTCATTCAGTTGAACTGTCCAATGATTTGGGAACTCCTCAACAGCTATTGAACGCTTTTCTAAACTTCTAAGCATATCCTGCAAAGAACAACTTACGAAGAAGTGTTGTTGCTTTAGGCGCAGTCTTCTTCCTTCGTCAGTTCCATCATTGGGATATAGAACTTTTGATAGTGTTTCTGATGCTACTTTCTCTTCTACAGCTCCATAGTAATCGCCTATATTGAAAGCGTAGAAATCAAAACTTTCGGTTGCATCAGCTCTCCATAATCTCAATCGATCGCAGCTGTTTACTCGATAACCAAGAACAGGCACATCATGTGGAACACCAATAGCGTGTTCGCTTGGAATCCATCGAGACCGATAATTTCCATTGTCATCCGTATAACTCTCGGTTTGGCCTCCAAAACCGACCAAGCAAGCTTCATCTGGTTGGGGTAATTCCCAAGGCCATCCACCTTTGAGCCATTTATCAGTAACTTCTACTTGCCAACCATCTCTTATTAACTGATTGAAAATTCCAAATTCGTATCTAATTCCATATCCCACTGCAGGAACCTGAAGACTTGCAAGTGATTCCATATAGCAAGCTGCAAGTCTTCCTAATCCTCCATTCCCAAGGCCAGGCTCTTCTTCTACTTCCAAGATCTCATTTAAAGATTCAATGCCAAACCTCTTTAGAGCTTCTTCTGCCTCTTTTTTGATACCTAAATTTAGTAAATTATTATTTAGTTGAGGTCCAATTAGAAATTCAGCTGAAAGATATGCGACTGTTTTTTGAGGTCTCGCTCTGATCGTCTCTTGACTTGTTAAATATCTACTCATCAATCTGTCTCTAACAGCAAAGCTCAAAGCCATATAGAGATCTCGCAGACTTGCCGATGTAGCAAGTTTGCCAAGCGTAAAAAAGAGATGCTCAGTCATTCCGTCGAAGACTGCATCAGCATCCATGCCAGCCCGAACAGGATCCGCATAGCAACCTGGGGTCGGCAGACGAAGGTCTAGTGACTGGGAGCTGCTCATAAGGGCATCAAAGGTCTCTGGACGCTAGCCAATAAAGCCTTAGTAATCAGTGAGTAACTTCAGATCCACACCTTATTGATTAAGTCACCTTTGATACTTATGCCAAATATGCCCTGTGATTAGGTAATTTATGTCTTAAAGAAAAGGCTTTTCTAGAAAACCTGATGGTATTAACTCCTTTAGTCTCTGCACTTAATACTCATGATGTTGAAGTAGCGGAAACATTGATAGGGGTCATTAATTTCTTAATGATCTTTGTTGCTGCAAGGACTTTGGCTGAAATCTTGGTTCGACTAAGTTTGCCGACAATAGTCGGCGAACTTCTTGCAGGAGTTTTAATTGGTGCCTCAGGATTACACCTTCTATTGCCGCCAAGTGCTCACGCTGAGTTAAATCAAGGTTTTGTTTCTGTTATTAGCACACTTGCTTCAGTACCCAAAGAAGCAGTACCGGATATTTATTTTGAAACTTTTCCATCATTACAAGCAGTAGCAACTTTAGGGCTATATGCTTTGTTATTTCTGACCGGTCTGGAGAGTGAATTAGAGGAACTTGTAGCAGTTGGAGCACAAGCTTTCACTGTTGCAATGGCAGGAGTGATTTTGCCATTTGCTTTTGGAACTTTTGGATTAATGTTTATTTTCCAAGTAGATATCATTCCTGCGATATTTGCTGGTGCATCTATGACCGCGACGAGTATTGGTATTACTGCAAGTGTTTTTGGTGAGCTTGGCTATTTAAAAACTCGTGAGGGTCAAATTGTTATTGGCGCAGCAGTATTAGATGACATACTTGGAATTGTGATTCTTGCAGTTGTTGTAGCTCTTGCGACGGGAGGATCATTGCAAATTGCTCCCATTGTCAAATTAGTCCTTGCAGCAACTGTTTTTGTATTTGCTGCAATTGCTTTAAGTCGAACAGCCGCTCCAGCCTTTGATTGGTTGCTTGAGAGACTTAAAGCACCCGGAGCTGTTGTTGTAGCTTCTTTCGTGATACTAGTTTTGAGCTGTTTTGTTGCTACTGCTATAGGTTTAGAAGCTGCTTTGGGTGCTTTTGCCGCTGGATTGATACTAAGTAGTTCAAAAAATAATCACGCAATTCAACAATCTGTTTTGCCATTGGTATCTCTCTTCGCAACTATCTTCTTTGTACTTGTTGGAGCAGGTATGGATCTTTCTGTAATCAATCCTCTAGATCCACAGAGTCGCTCTGCTCTAATCGTGGCTGGTTTCTTATTTATTGTGGCAATTGTCGGGAAAATAGCTGCTGGCTGGTGCTTTGTCATTGATAAACCAACAAATAGATTAGTAGTTGGCCTTGGAATGATGCCTAGAGGTGAGGTCGGATTGATTTTTCTAGGATTGGGAACAAGCGCTGGTTTGCTTACCCCTTCTCTTGAAGCTGCAATATTGTTAATGGTTATTGGAACAACATTTTTAGCACCTGTTTTGCTAAGAGTTGTTTTGAAAGATAAACCCCCTTCAGGAGGTAACTCTATTCCTGATGAGATTGCAGCTGATCCAGTTGGATTGGTTTAGAAATCATCAAGAACTCTTTTTCAAAAAGGTGAGGCAATTTCGAAAAAAATAAATAAAATCATTAATCTTTTTCTATCAATTATTTACTAGGATCTAAAAGTTAAAATTTATTCTTAAATGGTTTCCTCAGTTTTAGAAACGAATCTTTCTGATTGGAAATTCTTAGGTCATTCCGTTCATAGTCTGAGCATTATTCCTGAAGCTCATAAAACCAAGACCGATGAAGAAAAAGGTCCAGCAATTCTTTTAATTCATGGCTTTGGTGCCTCTACAACTCACTGGAGGTACAA
>QCHK01000032.1 GCA_003279635.1 Prochlorococcus sp. AG-402-B05
TCCTTCATTAATTGACCAACAAAAAAGCCTAACAATTTCTTCTTCCCAGACCTAAAAGATTCAACCTCATTTGGATGTTTAAGGATTAATTGATCAATAATTTCTTCAATAACTTTAGGATCACCAATCATCCCTAAACCACGATCTTGAACTAGTTGCTTTGGAGAACCACCTTTACTTAATAGTTCAGGTAAAATTTCTTTGGCAATTTTGCCACTTATTTCTCCATTATCAATCATTTTTAACATTTCTGCTAATTCATTCGGCTGAAAAGGTAATTGGTCAAATGTTAATCTATTAGACTTTATATAGGCTGCCAGATCTCCAGTTATCCAATTTGCTGAAGATTTAGCTGCTCCACCTTCGTTAACAACTTTTTCAAAATATGTCGCCATTGAAGATTCATCAGTCAAAACTCGTGCATCATAAATAGAAAGGCCAAGCTCTGTAGAATATCTATTTCTTTTTGCAGCTGGCAATTCTGGTAATTCTGAACGCCATTTTTCTTTCAACTCATTACTTACTTCTATCGGACCTAGATCAGGGTCAGGAAAATAACGATAATCGCTACTGCCTTCTTTGGATCGCATACTTTTAGTTAGTTGCTTACCTTCATCCCATAACCTCGTTTCTTGTTTTACTTCTTCTCCAGATTCATAAGCTTTAATTTGCCGCTTAATTTCATATTCACAAGCTTTCTGAATAGCTGAAAATGAATTCATATTTTTTATTTCTACTTTTGTGCCAAATGGGTCATTGATAGTTGGTCTAACTGAAATATTCACATCACATCGCAAGGAACCTTCCTGCATATTCCCATCAGACACTCCCAAATAACGCATGATTCTTCTAACTTCAGCTGCATATTCCGCAGCCTCTCTACCTGTTCTTAAATCAGGTTTGCTTACTATTTCTGCAAGTGCTACTCCTGCTCTGTTGTAATCAACCAAAGAATGAGTAGAACCTGACAATTGA
Organism: Prochlorococcus sp. AG-402-B05; assembly: GCA_003279635.1. Lineage (GTDB taxonomy): Bacteria > Cyanobacteriota > Cyanobacteriia > PCC-6307 > Cyanobiaceae > Prochlorococcus_B. The sequence goes on from QCHK01000032.1 coordinate 976, forward strand.
TCACTACCTGCGTGCACCAGTTTTCCTGCATCCTCCTCCATATGGAGTCTTTCAATACCTATTTTTTTGACATAAGTTTCTTTGCCTTTTTCAGCTACTTCTACTTCTATCCAACCATCTTCTGCAATAGGTTCATCAAACTGAGAGATTTGATAATTTTTTGGTAAGTCGGGATAAAAATATTGCTTTCTATCAAATTTACTGTGAGAGGCAATATTTAGATTCAAAGCCATCGCTGCTTTTACTGCATATTCCAGAACCTTTTTATTCAGGACTGGCAAGGTGCCTGGCAATCCGCAAACCACTGGGTCAATATGAGTATTTGGATCATCACCAAAGGTTGTTGATGCACTAGTAAATATTTTGCTCTTAGTCCCCAATTGCACATGCGTCTCTAATCCAATTACAACTTCCCAAGAAACATTTGATTCTGACATTAATTTGACCTAGATATATGAATCTTATGAAAGAAAAGCTCAGTCATGGAAGCTAGCGTAATCTAAAACATTGAAAATAACATTTTCCAAATCCAAGCAATGGGTGTCTTAAATGAAAAACCATTGTTAATCCTCGGAGGAGGATTAATGGGTCTTGCGATAGCACATGAACTTGCTAAAAAAGGCAAACGAGTAGAAGTTTTAAGTAGAAGCAGACGTGAAGCAGCAGGCTTTGTTGCTGCTGGAATGCTCGCCCCTCACGCTGAAGGGCTTCAAGGTAATCTTTTAAATCTTGGTCAAAGTAGTCTTCAAAGGCACTCAACATGGATAGAAAGCATTGAGACAAATAGCAAAATGTCATGTGGTCTCAAAACTTGCGGGATTGTTGTCCCATTTGAAAGCCACAAAGACTGTGAATCCTATCCAACATATAAATTTGGTAAAAAGCTAAATAGAAATGAGCTCCTTCAAGAAGTTCCAGGACTCTCAGAAAAATGGACACTAGGTTTACTTTTTAAGCAAGACGGCCAAATCGATAATCGAAGACTTTTAATGAGAGCACTTGAAAAAGCTTGCTTTGAATTAGGTGTTCACTTTCAAGAAGGAGTTGAAGTGGTTGAAATAATGAAAGATCTAAACAAATTTAATGGGGTCAAAATCAAAGACATTAATGGAAATATCAATCATTTAATAAGTGAAGAGGCAGTTCTCTGCTGCGGAGCCTGGAGCAAACAAATTTTTAAAACATTGCCTATTTTTCCTGTTAAAGGCCAGATGTTATCTATTCAGGGTCCAAAACAGATTCTTAAAAGAATTGTTTTTGGACCTGGCATTTACTTAGTGCCAAGAGATGACGGTCTAATAATCGTAGGGGCAACTAGTGAGCCTGAGGCAGGCTTCCAGACAGGACTCACTCCAAATGGGCAAAGCGAGCTTCAAAAAGGAATTCAATCTCTTATTCCTGAACTTAATCAACTACCTCATATGGAGAGATGGTGGGGTTTTCGTCCATGCACACCCGACGAAGGCCCCCTACTGGGAATGTCATCAATTAATGGACTCTGGCTTGCTACTGGGCATCATCGCAATGGAGTTCTATTGGCAGCGATAACTTCAGAATTAATTGGAAAATCAATTTGCTCAACCCCTTTGAGTAATGAGGAAGATAGTTTGTTGTGCCATTTCAGATGGGACAGATTTTAAAAACCGCTCACAAAAAAATTTTGACGTTGAATAAATTATTCAACTCTCCATGCTTGATCTGATGGATTCCAATCAACAAGCTCATTTTCTTGGAACCATAAGTTAATTTCAAAAACTGCCGTATCAGAACCATCAGAACCATGAATGACATTACGACCAATATTCACAGCCAAATCACCTCTAATAGTTCCAGGTTCTGCCTCAAGAGGCTTGGTTGCTCCAATCAATTTTCTAGCACTTGCAATAACACCTTCACCTTCCCAAACCATCGCTACAACAGGTCCACTAGTGATGAAATCAACTAAACCTGAAAAGAAAGGACGATCTTTGTGAACACCATAGTGTTTTTCAGCAAGTTCTTTGCTTGGTGTTAATTGCTTTAAGCCAACTAATTTGAATCCTTTAGTTTCAAATCGTCCAAGTATTTCAGCGATTAAACCTCTTTGCACACCATCTGGCTTGATAGCAACAAAGGTTCTTTCCAAAGTCATTGCGATATTTAATAATATGAAGCCATAGTCTTCCTAAAACTGCCCTCTTGGCAAGTAAAACATGACACTTAATAAAACTGTTCTTAGATTTAATTGTATTCATCGTGAATGATCAAAACTTGGCAACTTTGTTATCGCATAAATGGCTGTGAAAAAGACTAATCAATCTCTCGCTTGGACTATCCAAAACAGCTCAGAACTCTATGGGATTGATCGATGGGGAAAGGGTTATTTCACTATCAATGAAAAAGGGAATATTAGTATTTGTCCTAACGGTTCCAAAAACAAATCTCATGATTTGATGGAACTCTTAGATGAACTCGAAAGTCGAAAACTAAAATTTCCTCTGTTAATAAGATTTGACGATATTCTCGAAGACTGCTTAAAAAACTTACATAAAGCTTTTGAAAAAGCGATTAATGACTATCAATATCAAGGAAAATACCAAGGTGTATTTCCAATCAAATGTAATCAACAGCGTCACGTAGTTGAAGAATTAATCACCTGTGGTTCCAAATGGAATTTTGGCTTAGAAGCTGGAAGCAAACCAGAGTTACTAATTGCTTTATCAATCCTGGAAGATCCTAAAGCATTACTCATATGTAATGGCTATAAAGATCAACGTTATATTGAAACAGCTATTTTAGCACGTCAGCTTGGACGTCAACCTATAGTAGTTATAGAACAAGCAAATGATGTTGAGCTTATAATCAAATCTAGTAATTTACTGGGAGCGTCTCCACTCATAGGAATACGAGCCAAGCTATCGAGTCAAAGCAGTGGAAGATGGAGTAGCTCAATTGGTGACAAGTCAAAATTTGGACTTTCAATTCCAGAAATATTGAAAGCAATCAAAACGTTAAAAGAAGCAAATCTTCTCAATGAATTAAAGCTTTTACATTTTCATCTAGGGAGTCAAATTAACGATATAGGTGTTTTAAAAGATGCCTTACAAGAAGCAGGACAAATTTATGCCGAATTAATTAATCTTGGGGCACCTATGGGATACTTAGATGTTGGAGGTGGCTTAGGAATTGATTACGATGGAAGTCAAACCGCATCAATAGCATCTACTAACTATTCACTTCAAAATTATGCAAATGATGTCGTAGCAACAATTAAAGAATGTTGTGAATCAAAAAAGATACCACTACCCACTTTAATTACAGAGAGTGGAAGAGCTATTGCTAGTCACTTTTCGATTTTAATCTTCAATATTCTAGGTAAAAATTCGTTACCTTCTTACATTCCTAAAGAAAACGAAAAAGAATGTCTCTCTGTCAGAAATTTACGTGAAACATTAGTCCATATAAATTCTCTAGAACTTAAGCAAGAAGAAGATTTAGCCAAACTACAAGAAGCATGGAATGATTCTCTTAAATTTAAAGCAGATGCACTTGCGGCTTTTCGACTCGGTTATATAGATTTAGTTGAACGAGCAAAAGCTGAGCAGTTGACATGGGCCTGTGCAAAAACAATAGTTAATCAGTTACCAAAAAACATACTTCTACCTACTGAACTAAAGAAATTAAGTGAAAGCTTAGCCGTAACGTATTACGCAAATCTTTCCGTATTTAGATCAGCTCCAGACACATGGGCCATTGATCAAGTCTTTCCAATTATGCCAATCCATCGGCTTAGCAAAGAACCGAAAAAACTTGGTCACTTTGCAGATTTAACATGTGATTCAGATGGGAAGCTTGATCAATTTATTGATAATGGAAAAATTAAAAATTTGCTCCCTCTTCATGAATTTAATCAAGACGAAAAATATCTAATTGGTCTTTTCTTGGGTGGCGCCTATCAAGAAGTAATGGGAAATCTACATAATTTATTTGGGAGTACTAATGCAGTCCATATAAGATTTACAGAAAATGGGAACTATAAAGTTGAGCATGTCATTCGTGGGAATACAAAATCAAATGTTCTTGAATATTTAGAACATGATCCAGAAATTTTATTAGAACGATTACGAAAATCAAGCGAATTAGCTATTCAAGGCGGGCATCTAAAAATCCATGATGCACAAAAACTAATAGAGCATGTAGAAACAAGCCTCCGTCAAAGTACTTACCTACAGAGCTAAATTAAGATAATTGTTGAGTCAAATTCTCATTAGCTTTTTCTAAAGCTAGATCCAACGATTGAGGTTGACTACCACCAGCTTGGGCGAGATTTGGACGACCACCACCACCACCACCACACATTTTTGCAACCCCACTTATAAATTTGCCTGCATGTAAACCATCTGAGACTAAATCAGGAGAAAATGCAGCTACAAAAACTAATTTATTATCGATCTCCTGATTTGGAATGCCTCCAAAAATAACAGCAGAGTACTTGCCTAAATAATCTATCAAACTTGAAGCCGCAGATTGCAATCCAGATCCGTCAACTCCATCTAAACGTCTAATTAATAATTTACTCTTACCAACAGATTTTGCATAACTCGCTAAACCCAATGCCTTCGCCAAAGCGAGTTCATTTTTTACTTTGATAAGTTCTTTTGTTTTTTCTTTCAATTCCAGTTGAAGGGATGAGACTCTCTCAACAATTTCATATGATTGAACTTTGAATGATTTACTTAACTCCTTAACTACCAAATCACGTTCATTAAAATAATCAAAAACTGATGGACCAGCTATAGCCTCTATTCGTCTAATACCTGAAGCAATACCTGTCTCATTGATAATCTTAAATGTACCTAGTTGTGACGTACGAGTTACATGGGTTCCTCCACATAACTCCATAGAAACGCCTGGAACATCAACAACACGTACTACATCACCATATTTCTCACCAAACATTGCCAACGCACCAGCAGCCATAGCCTCCTTAATTGGCATTGTTTTAATTTGAATTGGATGATCTTCGTTAATCCATTGATTTATTCGTACTTCCATATCTTCAAGTTCTTTTATTGTCAAAGGCTTTGGAGCATTAAAATCAAATCTCAATCGATGATTTGAAACTAACGAGCCTCTTTGACTTACACTTGAGTCAATCGATAACTTTAAAGCTGATTGCAATAGATGTGTCGCGGTGTGATTTGATGTAGTTCGTTGACGAAAAGATGGAGTAACATTCATTTGAACAGATGAGTTAATCTCTAGAACTCCAGTATTAACAATTCCAGAATGAATAAAAATATTCTTCTTTTTTCTAACATTTTCTACCGACACCTCAAGATCTTTAGACGTTATTAAGCCTTTATCTCCAATTTGACCACCCGACTCAGCATAAAAAGGCGTTCTATTAACTATAATCTTGACTAAATCACCTTGAACAGCTTGTTTTACTGATTCATTATTTTTAAAAATGCCTATCACAGTTGAAGTAGTTTCTAATTTTTCATAGCCCTCAAATCTTGTTTCATCAAATAAAGAAATTTCTCTTTCAATTGAACCTTCTTCAGTTAAATCAATACTGACAGAAGCCTCTTTTGCACGTTTACGTTGCTTTGCCATCTCGTTCTCAAAACCATTAATATCAACAGAAATACCTTTTTCATTCGCGATCTCTTCTGTTAATTCCAAAGGGAAACCATAAGTATCATAAAGCTCAAATGCCTGCGCACCAGAGATAAGATCACATTCATGAGATGTTATCTCTGCCAAAAGTTTCTCTCCCCGTTCAAGCGTTTCAAGGAAACGAGATTCTTCTATTTTTAACTCATTAAGAATAATTTTCTTTTTCTCAAGTAATTGAGGATAAGCATTTTTCATCAACTCAATAGCAATTTCAGCCAGTTGAGGTAAAAACGGCTGAATAATGCCTACCAGTCGACCATGTCGAATCATACGCCGTATGAGACGACGAAGAATATAGCCTCGCCCTAAATTACTAGCACTTACACCGTCACAAATTAAATGGGTCACGGCCCTGCAATGATCTCCAATAATTTTTAATGATGTTTTATTTTTTTTATTTGTAGTTTCATACTTAATTTGAGCTAATAAAGCTGCTGCTTTAATGAGAGGAAAAATAAGATCCGTTTCATAATTATTAGATTTTTTTTGCAAAATTTGAGCCATTCTTTCCAAGCCCATTCCTGTATCAATATGACAATTCGCCAATGGTTCAAGATTACCCTTTAAGTCGCGGTTGTATTGCATAAAAACCAAATTATAAAATTCTATAAATCGACTATCGTCCTCAAGATCTATTTCATCACTTCCTAATTCGGGTTTAAAATCAAAATAAAGTTCCGAACATGGACCACAAGGTCCTGTAGCTCCAGATGACCAAAAATTATCAGCTGCACCCATTCTGATAATTCTATTTGCATCAACCCCTACAACTTCTTTCCATATTTGCTCTGCTTCTAAGTCTTCTTTAAAAACGCTAATGACTATATTCTGTGGATTTAGCCGAAAAACCTCAGTAGATAATTCCCATGCCCATTGAATTGCCTCCTTTTTAAAATAATCGCCAAAAGAAAAATTACCGAGCATCTCAAAAAAAGTATGATGCCTCGCAGTTCTTCCTACATTTTCAATATCATTTGTTCTTATACATTTTTGACTGGATGTTGCTCTAGGAGTAGAAGACTCTTTTAATCCTAAAAAGATAGGCTTAAAAGGTAACATCCCTGCAATAGTCAATAAAACTGTTGGATCATCTGGAATTAAAGAAGAACTTGCTAGTTTCTTATGATTATGTTGTACAAAAAAGTTTATAAATGCTTCTCTTATTTCATCTCCTGAAAGAGATGGCGGATTAATTAAAGAGGAAGAACTTTTTTCCATACCTAAAAATTATCTCTAAAAAGGTTTTTGAAAACAATCACAAAAAACGTCAAATTTGCTCAACTCACCCTTAAACAATAACAAAATGGAAACCCGTGAGACTTTGAAAGAGAAAAATACTCAAAAAAGGCAATCAAGAACAGTGTCTATTGCAAACAAATACTATTTACGGGAAGCAGTATCACACTTGCAATCCTCAGTATCCTAATATGTTTGAACTGATCTAGGTATTTTCACTTAGCGATCTAATTTGTTACGACTTTCCAGCTTTCTTCAATTAATGGCTTTAGGAACATGATTTTTACTAAATCGACAGCTTTAGAAAATCAGCAAAGTGATACCCCTAAGCTTTCACTGCAATATGAACAAATTGCTACTGATACTCACACTTTAAGATCATTGGATTGG
>QCHK01000033.1 GCA_003279635.1 Prochlorococcus sp. AG-402-B05
CTTTTGGCAATTGAAGCCATCCACTCGTCCACTTTGAGTATGTTTTTAATTCCGACCATGGAACTCTTATAAGAATTTCGTTGTTGTTGACTGGAAATAGTTCTACCCACCGTTCATCTTTTTTGCCTCCATAGCTTTTAACTTCAAAATGTCGATAACCTTCTCTTTTTACTGCAGAGGTCCAAGCTGCATTCGGTGGCCATCTCATCTTTTTTCTCCTTCTCTTAACTCATTTCATGTTTTATCAGTTTAAACTACGTTTGGATGATTTAACTAAGATTCTATAGTTAAGTTAACTTGATAAAAATATCTTTTGTCAGTCTAAAAACATCCCTTCAACAGTTAATTTTTCACTTTCATTTGGATTATTATATATTCTTGTGTATTGACTAATATAGATAGGTGTGGCAATCAAAAAGGCTATTATTAGAAATACTATTTTTGTTTTATTCCGTTTCAATCTTTTTCGCAATATTTTATCTATTCTAATACATGCTTTACTTGCTTCAAACAAAGTTAGATTGATTCTTGTAACATAGATTTTTCTTAAGCCCGAATCATTTGCCTGATGTATTAATAAAGACATTTAAATTAATTTTCTAAGCACTAAAATAATCTTAAACATAGAGATATTTCTTTAAGAAAAAACCTTCTCAAGTAAAGAACAATGCAAGGAAGAATAAATATCTACTTTATTATCAGAATTTAATTCAACATTAGAGCTTTATTTTGAAAAAGATATTGAAGAGGATAGTTATATTTCAAGTGATAGTTAACTAGTATTTATTTATTTATTTTTTTCTGCCTTTATTTGTATTTAGATCGAAATTGATATTACAAGTTGACAATGATGAATTACTAAACTGATTTGAAAGAAAAAGTAGTATTTAATACATAATTATCTAAGATCAATCTATTTATGATGAGATATGTATCTAGATGAACTTTAAATTATAGAATTAAAGATATTAATAGCAAAATATTTTTATCATGGTTTGTCTTTAATTTTGGGCATTAAATAAATAAAAATATTTAATAAATCCCCCCCCTTTTTTTGATTTTCCTTAACTGTAATTGAAGATTGAATTCAGCCATAAGATCATCTTTTATCATTAAGCTCCACCAATTAGACATTTTCGGTATACCCAACTACTCAGTAGTAGCAAACGATCTTGCTCGTAGAGACCGAACAGAATTCTTCGGTTTATATCCTTTTAAATTCCTTAGCGTCGAGTCATAGTAGTTATTTACTTTGAAAGATAACTAATGTATTCGTTATTATTTGATGCTTTATTCGCTGATTCTTTCTTTTCTCCTATGAGAACTGTTTATGTTGTCTCGGATAGTCAGTTAGAAGAACTCAAGTGTAAGCAACATCAAGACGAGCTCGACAATATTGAAGCCTCTCGCAAGAGACTTGAGGAGAGCTATCAAACACGAGTCAAAGTATTGGCAGATCGTGAGGTTGAGCTAAAAGAAGAGCTCAAAGCTCTTGCCCCAGCGAAGAAAGATAAAACTACCTCCTAAGTAATATCTCTAGAGCTTCGTTGAGTTTAGTGATCTCTAACTTGGCCTCTTTCCTCGAACAACAGGGGAGGGGGCCTTTCTCAATAGCAAGCAACGCTGAACGAATAGTTGCGGTAATGATATGGCGAGTTGCTTTTGCTCTAAAGATCTGTTGCGTTAGATCGGAGTTAATGGATTTGAAATTTATTGCCCTGCAGTTTATTGAAGATATTGTAATTGACCTTGAGCAACAGCTTTGTCGATAGCAAGTCTTTGCTTCTGTTCTCCTCCTTTTCAGCTTCTCTGACTTCCTCGTGCTTGTGATCGTGGATCTCTTCACTTAGCTTTGCCGCTACTTTTGGATCAAGTTTATCTAGCTTTAAAACATTAGTTAGATTCCCAGTTTGATATGGGTTCTCTTGGATTTACTGTTGAATCTCTGCGTGAATTTGTTGTTTTTCTAATTCTTCTATGGGGGTAGGGAACTTAGGCAAAACACCGGAGAGAGCATCTGCTACTAAAGAAGCTGAGGCAGTGCCATTAAGCAATGAGTGAAGCTGTGGGTCTTTCTTTTGAAGCACTAAAGCACGGGTGGTATTGGTTTTGATCCAGTCAGAGATGGGTTTCCCCAGCTTGTCTTTTTTAATGGGAAAGTGAGACTGGGATCTCAGCGGGATCTCCTGAATCTTTACTCGCTAGTAATAGCTTTATTTCTTAGGCAAATACTGTCTGAAACTACTTGACTTAACAGACTTAGAAATTTGGTCTAAAAGGATACTTCCCTTGCTTGATGGATTTGGACAGAATGAACTTATGGATGAACCTTTATTTTTAAAAGTCAGACCTGGGGACGCTGTTCTATATGAAAAGGACCAAATTGGAAAAGTTCTTACTTTTGTTGGCGGCTCTCTTGATCCTTATGTACCCTCACTCTTTCAAATTGCCAACGTAGATTCTGGCGAAATCCGTTGGATTCATGGTGAAGAAGTTACTGACATCGTTAGCGAATATCGGACAACAATCAAAAAGCCTTCCACTTTCTACGAGCAAATTCAGCAGCAACAACAGTGGAAATGAAGCAATTTAGAAATCTATTCCCTTTTATCGCTGCTATTGGAGTTTTCTTCTTGGCTAGTCATTCACCTATGTGGAAACAAATGGTCGAAAATGAAATCAAATCTATCCCAGTAAAGGAATTTAAATAGTTAGAGAATGTAGCTGTCCCAGAGAAAGAAGTACACTCACGCCAACCGTTAGCAACGATGAAGAAACCTTAAGTTTATTTGCCATTGTGGAGAGGTAACTCTTGATTTATTTGTATCGCACGCATTTTTAAGGTGCCGCATCCTCGGATATATTTTTGCAGCAGCAAAAAAAGAGAGGTTATTGGCCCCTCTTCTGATTATTTCTTTTAATCCTGCAAAGATCGCAGTTGTCTTTTTTGGGGATAGTGAAGGGAGTAAAGAGTTTCATAAATCCTCCTTTCTTACACCTTTGGTCTAATCCTTCTTTTTATTGGATGGGAGTAGGAAAGCACTACCCCAACCGAACATAATTACTTCAAAGGTACTTTTTATATATTTTTTCCAACGGTTAATGGAATGTTCAATCCCTGTATCACCGAAAATTTTTCACCCTCTCCCTCCTATGACTTCAATCAATAATATTTCTTAGCTCTTTTTTGCATCCCAGCGCTAATCCTTGCATCAGGTTCATTTGATGTTGCTACTTCTGTAATTGTTTAATTAGCACAATGCCTAAAAAATATTTCACCTGATTTTTACGAATCCATTCTTGAAGCTTCACACAAAGTTGAGCTTTGGGGAATTGAAAATAGTGATTTAACTCCGCTAGAAATTCAGTTGCTTATTTCTCATTACTTCAGCCGATAAACCAGCATTTGATAAAGCAGCATTCGAAAAGAAGGCTTTTAAGTTTGTTCCATATCTCATTTTGTGAAAAGTTATTTTTGCCGCTTGGTTTATTTCCTACTTGGTCAAACTCTAATTTTTAATCCATTGACCACAGCCTAACAGTAGTAGCAGAAACACCACAGAAACATTCGCTTTGTACTACATCAATGTTATATCTCAACTAATTAGATTTTTATAAGTATAGGTTTTAGAAAATGTTTACTGCATATCACGCAATCATGTTTGCAGTTTTATTGATAGGTGGGGCTGGAGTTATTTTTCAAGCTTCCTTAGGAGATAATTCTTTAGCAAATAATCCAATTCCAGTTAAGGCTACTGAATCAAAATTCGACTTAAACACTTACTAGGTCGACAGTCGATTTACTTTGGGGCATTGACCCTCCATTTTTATGGATCAATTAAAAGCAGGTTAAAACAAGAAACCCCTCTAGAAATTCCAATAACTAAAGGGGTTATTAATTGACTCGTACTATATAAAGTCAATTATGTCTTGATGAGGTTTGGCCTCAATTAATTTATAGGCGAAATCAACTTAGAAAACAAGCAAAGAGTGGCAAGCTCTACCTCAACCGAACATCAGGAGTGGAGAAGTTCTTCTTAGGTTAGTTACAAGTTGAAGTCGTGATACGTGAGCATCACCAAATCAATTTAGATCGGGGGACAGTCGGTGAAATCCTGTCCTCTCTTCGCTAATTCATCAAAAGTTCATTAGGTCTGCACTTTTTTTGTAATCAAAACCATTTAGTTAACCATCCAACGTGGGGGTTTTCTTTTTCAGTAATCGTTTAGGACTAAAAAAAATGGACATGAATCCTTTCAAGCCTTTAATCCAACATTGCGAAAAGTTCTACGGAAAAATATTTTCCATAAAAGAGCCTCTAAACAATTTTTATTTAAAACTACGACTCAGCAAAGCCAAAGCCAACGCTTAAAATTATGTTCGGAATGAACGAAGCAACAATTATTGCAAGCTTGGCTATACCCGCTGGATTGTTTATTGGCTTTTCAACAATCATTGTTAATAGACTTCGCCAATGTATGTAATGACCACATCTACTCCAGCACAACCAAAGAAGAAATCATGGTTCGGACTAGGTGAGTTTATTGGTTGGATTCTTTTGATCTTTACGCTCGTTACTAATTAATAGATTAACGCCTAGCAGTCGTAGAGCTTATGCCTTAAACAGAGAAATCTTTTTCCAGTTCAATGACAATAAAAGTAGCGGTTAATCCTTTTACGTTTAGTTGTTTTTGCTAACTATTAATTACATATTCAATAAGTCATGTTCTTTAAAAGTCGTGGTGTTTGTATAAGCAATCCTTTCACACTGTATTGGAAAAAAAATTGGACTTTTCAAATAGTTCATATGGAAGGTGGTATTCACATTGAAGCTAAAGGCCTAGGTATTTCTATAAGAGCCCCTTTCGAACCAAATGATAATCCCATGATTGCAGCAGATAGTTTAATTCTTAGAGAAGAGAAAAATAGAAGATCCTTATATAACTCTTGGAAATTTAAGAGAAGTAATCAAAAATTACACATGTAAAAGATTTCATTAGTTTTTTAAAATTCTTTTTTTAGAAGAGATTGAAGAGATGGCCTTACGAGCAGAAATATAATCCTCATTGTGCAATGGTGATTAGATTATCACCACCTTTTAATGAACTCCTATTTAGTTACGGCTCATTTCCCAGATACCAAAAATATGGTTGTTGCATATGATTTATTTGTCAAAGTCGTTGAAGATTGAACGCTTAATGATGAATTTGAAGGATTTAAAGTTGTTCAAAGATTTCATACTCCTCACGCTTTAAAAGTATTCATTTTGTGTGAGGCCGATAGTTATATCTCTATGTCTAAGCACTTTGCTCCTTGGAAAGTGAAGTTTGAGATTGATTTTGATATTATGCCTGTTGTTACAGACGCTGAGAAAATTGCTGAGCACAAGATGGTTGGTGAAATTTTAATCTCTGACGCTGGCTAAGTGGTAGGCCCAATGACGACGCTCTTCGTTTCTTCTAAAAGGGACCCCGATCACCCAATAGATGCAATAGACGTTTATTTAATAATCCATATCGAGTGAGGTGGTTACTTTTTGCTCAGATCTATAAATACATTTCCAATAGCTTTTAGAGCGCTTGCATCGTTTATGAGTCTTGTATGAAACATGTGGTGGCTTGTCGTTATATGGAACTATGGGTATTTGGATCGGATGACTTAAAGCGATAGAAGATGAAAAAGTAGTAAGTATTAACGGTGAAAATAGTAAGCGTTTCATTCTCATACAGATAGTTATCCAGAAGATTTAACTTGTCCCATTTGCAAACCAGTGAATTTAATTAATTCTTTTTGAAGTTTTTTTGCTGTTCTCTTATTTAAAAATCTAAAACTTTGAACGTAATTCGAGCCATCATCTTGTTGTCCCATCACAGTAAAAAAGACATTTTTCCCTTTACCTAATCTTGATCCTAATTTCGCTCCACCAAGGATTCCACCAACCGCTACTACGGGGCATAATACTCCTCCTGACATTACGCATGCAACAGTACCCATATATCCAGCTGTGCCTACAGCAGCACCTCCGGCAACACCCAAAGCAAGGTTGTATTCATCTCCGCCTGTATACCATTGAATAATATTTTCTTTAGCAATAAAGCCCTGAGGACCTTCTAATCCAGATTCATTAATAGTTATTTGACAATCCTTGTTATTGCAGAGTGCATCGTATGTGTCTGCAATAGCGGCAACAGGTGATAGAAGCCCAGCAGTCAGGGCAACAAATAAAAGGCGGCGCATAAGATAAGCGAGTCGAAGTCGCAGAACTTGTTGGTTCTCCTTTGGCATTAAAGCATTTATTTATTCAACAAACTAGTAATAATAGTTGTCAAGAAGATTTAACTTGTCCCATTCTTAAACCAGTTAGTTTAATTATTTCTTTTTGAAACTTCTTAGTTATTTTCTTATTTGGAAATGTAAAACTTTCAACGTAATTTGAACCATCATCTTTTTGGCCCATCACAGTTAAAAAGTAATTATTTCCTTTGCCTAATATTGAACCTGCTTTGTTACCACCAGCAACTCCAACAGCTACCGCTACCGGACAGAATACTCCTGTAAAACATGCTGCAGTTGCAGCAGCTAATCCAGCATTACCTCCATTAATAACTCCAGCTGTGCCTAACGCAATTTTGTATGAATGCCATTGAATAATATTTTCTTTAGCAATAAAGCCTTGAGGACCTTCTAACCCAGAATCATTAATAGTTATTTGACAATCATTCTTATTGCAAAGTGCATCGTATGTGTCTGCAATAGAGGCAATAGGTGATAGAAGCCCAGCAGTCAGGGCAACAAATAAAAGGCGGCGCATAAGATAAGCGAGTCGAAGTCGCAGAACTTGTTGGTTCTCACTCGGCATTAAAGCATTTCTAAAAACTAATGACATCTTTTACATGCGTAATGGCATGGCTTTGTGCTGTGCTCATGGTTCCTCTAATGCTGTTTATCTGGGCGTTAGATACCAAGAAAACAAGAATTATCAGGTATAGAAGTTATGGGTGGAGCTGGAAAAAGATTGGTGGAATTTATGGAGTGTCAGCCACTTCTGCTCGGCGGTGGTCAATGAGTTTAAACTAGGCAAAAGAAAACCCTCGCAGTGGAGGCTTACTAAAACTGTGTGAGGAAGTTTTGATGAATTAGCGAAGAGAGGAAAGGATTTCACCGACTGTCCCCCGATCTGATTTGATTATGCTTCTTAGTACGCCATCAAGCTGAAACCACTTAAAAAGAACTTCTCCACTTCTGGTGTTTGGTTGAGGTAGAGTTATCGAATCTTTTCTTTATCTCTTGTGTTGGTTCTACTCAAATCTCTCCATAAACAAGCCGACAAATAGAAAAAACCAGCCATGGCAATTATAAAAAATGTTGTCGTCATTTAATTTTCTCCAACTAGGACAGTATTCCAATATCTAACTTTCAGAAATAGAGCCTTTTCGCTTGTATCAATATTTTGATTCATAAAATGGAGACCAATCCTCGAATATTAATTGACTGTAAACCGAGCTTTTAATTTAACTTTTAGGCGGTGGTATATGGCTTAAAGGACTAGGCAAAAGAAAACCTCCTTTTTAGGGGGAGGCTCTCTACTTCTTAACCTGAGCTGGCAGTTGCTAGCAGAGGTAAGCCTTAACTCAGTGAGCTCATTTTAACCTTTTTCTTTTTATTACGTGAGCGTATTAAACCGTCACTTTTGTTACCGAATGAACCAGTTGAGTAATTGTATTCATTTACAAGCGATTATCGTTTTCGCTTTAGTGGTTTTCGCCATATTTCGACTATGGGTTCTTTTCCAAAAGCTACGCATAAATATGCTTTCGCAATGGTTGAGGCAGCGAGGACAATGCCTGCAGATAACGCAGAAAAACTAGATTACATAAGCAATTAAGATTCGATGTTCAATTAAAAGCTCTTAGAAAAAGAATCAATAAAAGGATTACTTAAGCAGCAGTTTTAACTCTAAGGGTCGTTTCTTCAAAAGCACCAATTAATAGAAGTAGTGCAGGAAGGTTCCAAAGAACGATTAGTTTTGCAGCAGTAGTTTTGTTGATTGCAAGCATGACTAAAAGTTGATTCTGGTTGGTTTAAAAAGATGAATGAAACATAAAAGAAGCTCT
>QCHK01000034.1 GCA_003279635.1 Prochlorococcus sp. AG-402-B05
AAGGTCTTAAAGGAAAGAAAAAACATACTTCTATAAATAGATGTTGACTTCTTGGTGCTCATATGGAATGACCTTTTTTATGTGAATCATATTCTGGAGCTCATTAGATAGAAAATATTTGTAAGCCAAGTATTTCTGCTTTCAATGAGAGAATAAAGGGATTTGAAGAAGACATAGCATTAATGACATTGGCTCAAGAATTAACAGGTTCTTTTGATGTCATTTCTAGTCTTAGAGAATTAAATATCTTGGTTTCACTGGGACATTCTTCAGCTGGTTTTGATTCAGCTATGAAAGCTTTTAATAATGGAGTGATCATGGTTACACATACTTTTAATGCAATGAAAGTTTTGCATCATCGAGCTATTGGACCTGTCGGGGCGGGTGCAAGAAGAGACGATGTCTTCCTAGGACTGATCGGTGATGGTGTGCATGTTCATTCAGATATGATTAGGCTTTTAAAGATAATTGCACCAAAACAAATCGTCTTAGTTAGTGATGCAATATCAGCTTATGGTTTGGGAGATGGATCGTTTGATTGGGACAAACGCCTGATAACAGTAGAAAATGGTTTATGCAGGCTTCCAGATGAAACAATTGCAGGATCCACTTTGCCTTTACTAGATGCATGCAAAAAAATGGCAAATTGGCTTTAATGATCCTTCTGCTGCTATTTGGATAGCAACACGTGCTCCACGTTTGGAATTAAGTCAGAGCAAAATAACGGCGACATCTTTTTTTATTGGAAAAAATATGCAGTCTTTACTTAGATGGAAAATCAATTCTTGTAATCATCAGTTGTCTTGGCAGTTGGCTGCGTAAGATTGGTAAGAGGTAATTATTTGATTAAATGACAACTCAAATTGAGAAAAATGAAAAGGCGGAAGTCACTGAATATTTTAATGGGACTGGGTTTGATAGATGGAACCGAATATATAGCGAAAGTGATGATGTAAATAAAGTCCAAAAAAATATAAGGATAGGTCATCAAAAGACAGTTGATGACGTTATAAGTTGGTTGAAAGAATACGATAATATCAAAGATAAAAGTTTCTGTGATGCAGGCTGCGGTGTTGGTAGTTTAAGTATTCCATTGGCAAAATTGGGCGCTAAATCAATTCATTTAAGTGATATTTCTGAAGCGATGATAAATGAATCAAAAAGTAGGGCAATGGAAGAAGGTTTGGACTTGAATAAGCTGAATTTTCGAACATCTGATTTAGAGAATTTAAAAGGTTCATTTAATACAGTTATTTGCTTAGATGTTTTCATTCATTACCCTCAGCAGGAAGCTGAGGCAATGGTGAAACATCTCTGTCAATTATCTAATGAGAGATTAATTGTTAGCTTCGCTCCCTATACTCCTTTACTAGCTCTTTTGAAAGGTATTGGTCAACTATTCCCTGGACCAAGTAAAACTACTCGGGCTTATACATTAAGGGAGACCGGAATTATCGAAGCTGCAAAGCAATCTGGTTTTAAAGTCGTCAAAAGCAAGTTGAATCAAGCCCCTTTCTATTTTTCGAAATTAATAGAATTTGTGAAATCCTAAATAATTAAATTTTTTCTTTTTGCAAAAAACTATTTAGGTAACTAAATGATTCTCAAGAGCATATCTAACTAGTTCTGTTCTGCTAGAGGTACCGGTTTTAATAAATAATCGACTCACATATTTTTCTACATTTCTGATAGAAGTTTCAAGTTGTCTAGCAATCTCTTTGTTCATTAAACCTTCCGCTACTAGTTGTAAAACGCTTGCCTCCCTTGGGGTGAAATTAGGAATTGAATCATCTTTTCGTGAGTTATTTTTATCCCCATGGCTAAGCATTGATTTGATTTCTGTGATCTGTTTTGCCATTTGGCCAACATCAGCATTTGCAAATCTGGCTGCTTCAGTTAACAATCGCTCTTGACGCTGAACTACATTCCTAACTCTTGCAACTAGCTCATCGGGATCAAATGGTTTTGGCATGTAGTCGTCTACACCTGCTTGATACCCTTGAGTCCTATCTGCGGTCATACCTTTAGCAGTAAGAAAAATCACAGGTGTACCTCCAAGTCTTTCATCTTCTCTAATTTTTTTTAATAGCCCATAACCATCACATCTAGGCATCATAACGTCACTGATAATTACATCTGGGATCATTTTCTGAGCCTTTTCCCACCCCTCTTCTCCATCTACAGCAGTTGTAACTTGAAATCCTTCATCTTCAAGATAAGCCTGAACAGCAGTTCTTAAACCAGGTTCGTCATCGACAAGTAAAATCCTTGGAGTCTGAGAAACTTCTTGTGTTGATGTAGTTGAGTCACTCATAAATAAAAAATTGTACTTCTTGAGTTTTTAAAGATGATATTAACCTTTATTCCTCTCTATTATTTAGCTTAACGAATGAATCAATGGATAATAATTATCTGGTTTTTGATTTTCAGTCCTCAACACCTTGCAGTACAAAGGTCGTTGAGGAGATGGCTCCTTATTGGAATGAATTGTGGGGTAATCCCTCTAATAGTAATAATCGATCCGGTGTTTTCGCCTCTGCTGCAGTAGAAGTATCTCGTGAAAAAATAGCTTCATATTTTAACATCAATCCGAAAAGGATAATTTTCACGAGCGGTGCAACAGAAGCGAATAATTTGGGTTTAGTTGGACATGCGAGAGCTAAAGCACAACTAATTGGAAAACCTGGACACATAATTACCGTTTCAACTGAACATCATGCAGTCCTTGACCCGCTTAGGCAGCTTCAAAAAGAAGGGTTTCGTTTGACAGAATTACAACCTAATAAAGATGGTTTAATCAATATCGAAAAACTTTCTGAAGCTGTTGAAAAAGATACTTTTATGGTTAGCGTTATGGCTGCAAATAATGAGATAGGGGTTCTGCAACCTATTGCCGAAATTGGGTCTTTTTGTAATAGAAAGGGAATCGCTTTTCATACTGATGCTGCTCAAGCCTTGGGCTACTTAGATTTAGACCCCGATAAATTTCGCATAGATTTGATGAGCTTGAGTGCTCACAAAATCTATGGTCCTAAAGGTATAGGGGCTTTGGTGATTAGGGAAGGCTTACCTCTTGAACCATCTCAATATGGGGGAGGACAAGAGCTTGGATTAAGATCTGGTACTCTGCCTGTCCCTTTAATTGTTGGCTTTGCAAAGGCAGTAGAAATAACAAAAAATGATCAGGATGAGAGAAATAAGAGACTTTTATTTTTTAGAAACTTATTGTTGAGTGGATTAAAAAAGAATATTTCTGGATTGATAGTTAATGGATCTATCGATAAAAGATTGCCTCATAATCTCAATATT
Organism: Prochlorococcus sp. AG-402-B05; assembly: GCA_003279635.1. Lineage (GTDB taxonomy): Bacteria > Cyanobacteriota > Cyanobacteriia > PCC-6307 > Cyanobiaceae > Prochlorococcus_B. The sequence continues at coordinate 3,310 of QCHK01000034.1, forward strand.
ACTTTTCTTGGTGTGAAGGGAAGTCAATTGCATGGCCAATTAAGAAGGTTTATTGTTTGTACTAGTGGTTCAGCTTGCAGTAATGGGGAAGCTTCTCATGTCCTTCAGGAGATAGGGCTTTGCAAAAAAAATGCTGAAGCATCAATAAGAATGAGTATTGGGAGACATACTACGGAGAAAGATATAAAAAAGGCTATTGAGATTATTACAAATATAGTGATTAATCTTAGAAAATAAGATAAGCCTATTTTAAAAATTTCTTTGAAGAAATTCTTAACTTTGCACTTTTACTTCTTGGATTTAATTCTATTTCTTCAGGGCTTGCTCTCATGGGTTTTTTCGATAATGGTTTTAACCGATTGTCAGTTTTAAAACTCGATTTTACTCTTCTATCTTCTAGTGAATGAAAACTTATTACTATAAATAAACCATTTTCTGACAGCCAGTCTGGAGCTTTTAAAAGTAAACTATCAAGAGAGCCTAATTCATTATTTACAGCTATTCTTAAAGCCTGAAAAGTTCTTGTTGAGGGATGAATTCGACCATATCTTTGCTTGGGTGGGAAGCATCCGGCAATTGCATAAGAAAGGTCTTGTGTTCCAGAGTATGGTCCATTTTCTGCTAAATCATTTTTTATTTTTCTTGCAATACGCCTAGAGCGTTTTTCTTCTCCTAATTTATATATTAAATCAGCTAAATCCTGCTCAGATAGAGTTTCAATAAGTTCGGCTGCGCTTGAACCCTCTTCGGGATTCATTCGCATATCGATTGGACCATTTAAACGAAAACTAAAACCTCTTGAAGGCTCATCAAGTTGATGACTACTAACACCGAGATCCGCTAAGACGCAAATGGCTTGTTCATCAAGGGAAAAGTCTGCAAAATTTGTAGAGATTATTTCTATTCTTGTCCCGAACTTTATTAATTTTTTTGATGCTGCTTCTCTAGCCATTGGGTCTTGATCAACCCCAATAATTTTGATTCCCGGAAAATTTTCTAGTATTTGAGCTGAATGCCCCCCTCCTCCAATCGTGGCATCAATAATTAATCCCTGTTTTGTTAATTCACTTGGCAATTCCTTTAGTGATTGAATTATTTCTTTCCCCATTACAGGGACATGATTAAAGTTAGAACTTGAACTAATTGGCCCTTCTTTCATAAGTTTTCACTAGTATTTAGACATTGCTTTGTTTTGGCCCAATGGCGCAGCTTGAAACGCGTACGGAGCCAATGGTGGTCAACTTTGGGCCACATCATCCATCAATGCATGGGGTGTTGCGGTTGGTCGTAACCCTTGATGGAGAGGATGTCGTTGATTGTGAACCAGTTATTGGTTACTTGCATCGAGGGATGGAGAAAATTGCTGAGAATAGAACAAACGTCATGTTTGTTCCTTACGTAAGCCGCATGGATTATGCGGCTGGTATGTTTTATGAAGCCATTGTTGTTAATGCCCCTGAGCGTTTAGCAAATATAAAGGTACCCAAGAGAGCAAGTTATATCAGAGCGATAATGCTTGAGTTGAATAGGATCGCTAACCATTTGCTATGGTTAGGCCCATTTTTGGCTGATGTCGGAGCGCAAACTCCTTTCTTCTATATTTTTAGAGAAAGAGAGATGATTTACGATTTATGGGAGGCTGCAACTGGTCAAAGATTGATTAATAATAATTATTTTCGTATTGGAGGTGTTGCATGTGATTTACCTTGGGGCTGGTTAGAAAAATGCAAAGATTTTTGTGACTGGTTTGGACCAAAAATTGATGAGTATGAAAAATTGATAACCAATAACCCTATTTTTCGAAGACGTATAGAAGGTTTAGGAGTTATAGGAAAAGAACAAGCTATTAACTGGAGTCTTTCTGGCCCAATGCTTCGGGCAGCGGGTGTTCCATGGGATTTGAGAAAAGTAGATCACTATGAATGTTATGACGATTTTGAATGGGATATTGCATGGGAGAAAGAGGGGGATTGTTATGCAAGATATAGAGTTCGTATTGAAGAAATGAGACAGTCATTGAAAATATTACGACAAGCTTGTGAGATGATTCCTGGGGGGGCAACAGAAAATCTTGAGGCACAAAGAACAGTTGAGGGAAAAAAAGGTGATTTGTCGGGGTTTGATTATCAATATGTAGCTAAGAAAGTTGCACCTACTTTTAAGATCCCAAATGGTGAATTATATACACGTCTTGAGTCTGGTAAAGGTGAAATAGGGGTATTTATTCAAGGCAATAATGATGTAACTCCTTGGCGGTTTAAAATTAGAGCAGCTGATTCTAATAATTTGCAGATACTTCCTCACATACTGAAGGGAGCTAAGGTTGCTGACATAATGGCTATATTGGGTTCGATCGATGTGATTATGGGTTCTGTTGATAGATAGGTCTTTTGGAAAAGCGTAATCCTAGAGAATGGTTATGCTTGAATCGAACAGTTCGTTTTGGTGCGACAGATGCTGCTGGTGTGGTGCATTTCCTTGAATTGTTCAGATGGTGTCATGAAACTTGGGAAGAAAGTTTAGAAAAATTTGGAATAGTTTTACAAGAAATTTTTCCTTCAACCCAAATCAATACAAGCCAACTGGATGTAGCTTTACCAGTTGTTCATTGTGAAGCAAATTATTTTCAACCACTTTATGTGGGAGATACTATCAATATCGAACTGTATCCAGAGAAGATAAATGAGTCTTCATTTGTACTTCGATTTAAATTTCAAAAGAATGGTGAGCAAATCGGTTCGATAAATATAAAACATGTATCAATAAATCCGATTACAAGAAAGAAATGTGCATTATCTAAGCAAATTAATTTGTGGCTTCATGAATCTAGTTTGAATTTTTAGCTGATAGGACTATTCAAGGCTACCCAATCTTGCCATTTTTTTACTTCCCATTTTTGATTTATATTTCTTGAAAGTTTTGGGCAATCGTACCATTTTAGTGGTTTTTTGGATGGTTGCCAGTCCTTGATGAGATCAGTCAGAAGTTCGATAATGGGATATCTGTTAATTCCTTTTTCTTTGAATTGAGTTAAGGCAACTAAACGTTGCCCCCATTTCTTATCACTAACTCCTAGTACAAAAATGTCTTTAATTGGGATTTGATTTCTTGAGATTATTTTCATTAATTGTATTTCGATATCTTCTGGGAAAATGGTTTCACCACCTGAATTTATAGCTGAATCTCTTCTACCTAGGATTTGAATTGCTTTTCTATTGTCGAGAGTAATGTATTGCGCTAAATCGCCAGCTTCCCACCATCCATTTGAGTCTGCAATTGATTCGAATTTATCATTCTTCCATTTTGAAATTGCAATTCTACTAGTTTTAATCTTAAGTGAATTTTTTTTGTTAATTTCTATCTCTACATCTTCGAGAGGAAACCCAACACTATTACTTCCTTTTAAAAAATCTTGGGGACTCAGACAAGTCACCATTGCTACTGTTTCGGTGCTCCCATAACAAGGAGCTAATTTAATAGACTTTCTTCGCGCTTTATCAGCAAGATCTGTGGGAATCATAGATCCTCCAACCCAGATTATAGCTAGAGATTGAAGCCATTTCAAACCATCAGGATTATCAATCAAAGATAATAATTGAGTTGGGACTAGGGATGTAATCAATGGACGTCTATATTTTTTAGTTAATACTTCACTGAATTGATTAAGTTGAAGTGGTTTATGCATTAAAGAATGTGAAATCCAGTGATGCTCTGATTGCCAAGTGTGATGTCTCCACCAAGGCATGAAGCCACTTATATGGTGTAAGGGTAGTGAATTTAGAATGATGCACTCATTTGGCTTAAGGCCATGATTCTTTAACCAATTTCCAGTTGCTAAGGCTGAATTAGTTAGATTTTTAATTGATTGGAAACAAAGATTTGGTCCTCCAATGCTTCCTCCGCTTGAAATGATTATTCCTTCTCCGTCAGGTAAAATTGACGATGTGGAAATTTTTCTTTGATCTTTTGGAGGTGATAGATATACCCAGTTATGCTTTTCAAAATTGTTCAAAATTTGTTTTGAACTTTCAAAGTTTTTTTCAGGATGGCATTTTACTACTGCTAGTTTCCTCATGCGGCTTCCCAGACTAATTTTGGATTATTGTTAAAGAGTGGACCTTTTGGACACCATCCTGGTGCAAGACCAGGTGCACATGGATTTTTTCCTTTGACTTGCCTAGCAGCGAGGTGATTAATCCACCTTCTCCCAATACCAGTTTCAAAAGCTGTGCTTATTACTGTTTGACTATCTTCTTTCTCTATTTCTTTTAAAAGTAACCGAGGATCACCATCTAAAGCAGGGCGACGTATTTGCCAACTTTTCCATATTTTTCGTAAATATGGAAATTCAATCAAAGATTCGTCTAGTGCGATTGGGATTTGATTAGCTAAAGAAAATAACCCTTCAATATCTTTTGGTGGAAGTGGCTGCTCAATCCATTCCAAGCGAGTTTCGTTTTTAAGTTCGCTACTCCATTCTTGTGCTTTTTGACGACTCCACCCTCCATTTGGATCAATTCTAAGTTTAAAATTTTTTGGGAGAACAGTTAATATTTTTTGTAATGATTTTTCTTCATTAAAATTATTTTCTTGATTA
>QCHK01000035.1 GCA_003279635.1 Prochlorococcus sp. AG-402-B05
AAGCGATGGCACTTACTTCTCCATCTCTTCTACGGCAACTGATGGCGCAGTAACAATCAATGCAACCTCCGGCGATTGGACATACACACCAAATCCTAACTACAACGGATTAGATCAATTCACCGTCACTGTCACTGATGATCTTGGTGGTACCACCTCTCAAATCGTTGCCCTAACCATTAATCCCGTTGATGACATTGCGTCAATCTCAGGCGATATCTCTGGTAACGGAAAAGAAGATGGAAATCCAATCATTGGAATACTCAACGCAATTGATATTGATGGTTTAAAAGATGGAAGTTATTTCTCGATCAACACAAATCCAAACAATGGGAATGCATCAATTAATCCCGCAACAGGAGATTGGTCATATACACCACATACTGACTACAACGGCTCTGATCAATTCACGATCACCGTTACAGATGATGATAATCATAGCGCTACACAAACTATTTCATTAATTGTTAGTCCAACAGAGGATATAACAATTTTAGGTGGAAATGTTAGTGGAATTGGAGATGAAAATAAAACAATTCAAGGGATACTTAATGCTATTGATGTTGATGGCTTGACCGATGGAAGTTATTTCTCAATCAGCACAAACTCCAACCATGGGAATGCCCTAATCGATATAGAAACTGGGTCCTGGTCATACATGCCGGATGCTAACTACAACGGCTCCGATCAATTCACAGTTACTGTTACTGATGATTTAGGTGGAACTGAAACTAAAGTTATAACTCTAAATATCAAAAACATAGACAATACACCACCAATTATCACATCTACGGATAGTAGTCAAATCAATGAGAATATTTCAGCAGGAAGTTCTGTTTATACTATTTTAGCAGATGATAGTGCTGATGTTTCTGGTGGCGTTTCTTATGGCTTAAAGGAATCAAATGATTCAACATCATTTAGCGTGAATCCACTCACTGGTGTTGTTACCATCAATGTTAGTCCAGATTTTGAAACGAAAGATTCTTATACGTTTACTGTTACCGCTGATGATGGTGTAACGCCGGTTGTCAATCAAGAAATCACTATTGCTGTTGAGAATGTCAATGAAGCTCCTGCCTCTATTTCATCTACGACTACTTTAGAGATTAATGAAAATGCCAGTGGAGCTGTAGCCGGTACGTTTAGTACGTCTGATTTAGATAATAATGACACTCATGCCTATAGCTTAATCAGTGGATTTGGTTCAACTAATAATGATCTGTTTGAGTTTGATGGAAATCAGCTGAAATTAACTGGTAGTGGCGATTATGAAACGCAATCTTCTTATGCTGTTCGTGTGCGTAGCATGGACCAAAATGGTTTGTTGATTGAATCACCTTTTACTGTTGCAGTAAAGGATATCAATGAAGCCCCAACATCCCTATCTATTTCTAATAATAGTTTTCTGGAGAACAATCAAGAAGGAGCGTTCATTGGAAGTTTCTCTTCTTCTGATCCAGATGGTTCAGCACAAAGTTTTGTTTATGATCTAGTCGCAGGTAATGGAGATACGGATAATGCAACATTTGAGATCAAAGGTGATCAGTTAATTATCAAAGAAGCAGCTGACTTTGAGACTAAGGACTCTTATTCAGTTCGTATTAGTAGTACTGATCAAGGTAATGAGGCAACCCAATCCATCTTTAAGATTGCTGTTCGTGATATCCAAGAATCAGTCAATGATCAAGTGATCAAGGAAGAACAAGCGATTACTTTTATTACTTCTGATGCACCATTTAAAAGCCTAGACCCTAACAGTTACTCTGCCACTCTTGGAGATGGATCTGCTCTTCCTTCTTGGCTTGTTTTTAATGAATCAACCCGTCAATTTAGTGGAATACCTGCAACCGATTTTGTCGATACGCTCAATATTCGTATTAATGCTTTAGATGGAAGCGGTCAGATATTACGTAACTATCGATTCAATTTGGTGTTTGAGAATGTTAATGATCTTCCAACGACAAAAGATGCAAGTGTTTCCGGTAAAGAAGATCAGGATGTTGTTCTAAGGCTTGATCAGTTTGATTTTAATGACGTTGATCAAGGCGATGCATTAACTGAAGTTTTGTTATCAACCCCTTCTTCTGGGAAGTTGTTTTTAAATAATGTTGAGCAAGGTGGTGAATTTACGGTTTCTCGCTCCGTAATAGAAGCAGGACTTGTTGCGTTCCGCCCAGAGGAAAATGCATTTGACGATGGTTATGCAACGGTTGATTTCGAGGTTAAAGATCTATCAGGAGCCTCATCAGAGACTAGTCAAATTACATTCAATATCGCAGCAGATAATGATTCACCAGTTGGTCGTCCTCAAATTAATGGGACAACAACAGAGAATGAAACTCTAACGATCGATACCAGCGGTATCAGTGATGTGGATAGTCCTAATGGAATCAATTCGTTTAATTATCAATGGGAACGAGCAGCAACAGGAACATCTGCCGAGAGTTTGTTGTGGCAGCCAATTGTTGGTGCTAATGGTGCGACTTATCAAACAACAGCTGATGATATTAATCTGATCCTACGAGCTCAAGTTTCTTATCGCGATGATGGTGGAACCAATGAGAGTGTTTTTTCTATTGCAACAGGAAGTATAACAAACGTCAATGATGCACCGACAGGTACACCTGAGATTGTTGGTACGCCGACAGAGGATCAAACATTGAGGTTGAACACGGCCGATATTGTTGATTTAGATGGTCTAGGTAAGTTCAGTTATGAGTGGCAACAGGCATCTAGTGCTGATAGCAATGAATGGGTGGCCGTTGAGAATGGAAAAGGTTCATCGTTACGCTTAACGCAATCAGAAGTTGGTCAATTCTTACGCACCGTTGTTCGCTATACAGATGCGTATGGAGAGGAAGAAAGCGTAGAAAGTGATGTTACAGAAGCGGTCGTTAATATTAATGATCCAGTCTCTGGCAGTATTCGATTACTTGGATCACCATCCAAAGGCCAAATCTTTAGTGTTGATACAAAATCTATTCTTGATGAAGATGGCGTTGGAGCATTTAACTATCAATGGTTCTCTGGAGGAGTTGCCATTGATGGAGCTAATGGTGCATCATTTATCCCTGGTGATGATGAAGTCAATAAGAGTTTAAAAGTAGAAATTCGCTTTAATGATGGATTTGGAAATACAGAAACGCTTATTTCTCAAGAAAGTCAGAAGATATCGAATGCCAACTTAAATCCAGCAGAGGGAACGGTTCGCTTAATTGGAACACCACGCCAAGGCGAAACGTTAACGGCTGATACTAGTACTATTAGAGATGGAGATGGATTAGGTAATTTCAATTATCAATGGTTTGCTGATGGTGAATTAATTCCTGGAACAGAATCATCAACTTTAGTTCTTAATCAAGATCAAGTTAATAAGGTGATTGTTTCTGAAATCTCCTTTACCGATGGTGGTGGCAGCGTAGAAATTAAGCGTTCAGGTGAGACGCCCAAAATTATTGATGTAAATGATCCGGCGACAGGTTTTATCAGTCTTTCAGGTAATGCTATACAAAATGAGACCTTAACCGCTGTTGTTGGCAGTATTGATGATGCAGATGGCGTACCATCTCTTGTTAATGAAAGTAGCGAGCAAAACTATACGTTCCAGTGGCAGGAATTAAAGATTGATACTTGGTCACCTGTTGCAGGAGCGACATCAGATCGATTAACACTCGATCCTTCGATGGTTGATAAGCAATTACGCGTTGTCATTAGCTATACCGATAACGGAGGTTTTCATGAAGAGATCAATTCTTCTGCGACAGCTGCGATTTTAAATATCAATGATCAACCGATTGGAGTACCTGTTATCAAGGGTAGCAGTGAACAAGGTCAAACTCTAAGTGTTGATGTTAGCAGTATTCAAGATTTAGATGGCTTAGGAGAGTTTAGTTATCAGTGGTTAGCGAATGGTGTTGCTATTCATGATGCTGATAGTTCTATCTTTGCTCCAACGCAGACGGAAGTCGGAGCGACTCTGAGTGTGAAAGTCGGCTATACAGATACTCAAAACACCTCTGAATCAATCACATCACTTGCAATCGATCCGATCGAAAATCGTAATGATGTGCCAACAGGTGTGCTTGCGATTCAGGGAACAGAGAAAGAAGGTGAAACTCTTACTATTGATAACACTGGAATAGATGATGCTGATGGATTTAATGCTGAAAGAATGACCTATGAATGGTTCGCAGATGGAGAAGCTATTGATGGTGCGATTAGCTCAGGTTTACTTCTTGATCAAACTGTTGTTGGTAAAAAAATTAGTGTTCTAGCTAGTTTTAATGATGATTATGGTCAACTTGAGAATGTTCTTTCAAGTGAGTCTGCGCCGATTGAAAATGTTAATAATACTCCAACGGGTAAACCGGTTGTTAGTGGGTCGCCAGCAGCTGGACAGACATTAAGTGTTGATTCTTCATCGATCAAAGATATCGATGGAGTCGGGGAATTTAGCTATCAGTGGTTCTCTGGAGGAGTTGCTATTGCTGATGCTAAGAGTGAATCATTGAATCTTGATAATGATCAAATCGGTCAACAAATCAGTGTCAAAGCTACTTATACCGATCAGCAAGGAGGGTTGGAGAGTGTTGAATCAGTGCAAACCAATGCGATTTTATCTGCTGATGCTCTGCTGAGCGGTACCGTTTTTATTGATAGTCGTCGATTAGCAATCGCTCAAGGGAATGAATTAAATGCGGATATTTGGACAGATGCGCTTAAGTATAACGATATTCAAATTGATCAAGATGAGATTACCTATCAATGGTATGCCGATGGAGTAGCCATTGATGGTGGAGTAACTTCTAGTTATACGCCGACTCAGGATGAAGTTGGATCTTTGATCACTGTTGAAGCTCGTTATGAAACTCCAGCAGGTGAAAATGCCTTACGTTTATCGGCTGCTACTTCTGCCGTTGAAAATATCAATGATGATCCAATATCAACAATTTTAGTTAATGGTTCAACAACTGCTACAGCGATCGAGGATGCCGTTCTTACGATTGCTCCATCTATTCAAGATGCTGATGGAGTTGGTAGCTTTAATTATCAATGGTCTATAGATGGAGAATCCATCACTGGTGCAACAAGTTCTAGCTTTACAGCAGGAGATCTGGAGGTTGGCCGTGATCTTGCTATTACCATTAGTTATGTTGATAATTTTGGAACAAAAGAAACCATTGTCACTTCTCTAGGCAAGGTTGAAGGAATTGATGATCCAGTGGAAGGTTCAATTGATTTGCAGGGGTATTTAGTTGCAGGTGAAACCCTCACGATTACCGATACTCTAAGTGATCCTGACGGACTTGGTGATCGCACATATATATGGCAAAGATCTGATGATGGTGGAGAAAACTGGAGTAATGTGTTAACGCAAGACGTTAATTCTTCTGGTTATGGTTCTTATCAACTTTCAAGTGTAGATGCCGGTAATCAATTAAGAGTTCAAGCAAGTTATACCGATGGTCAAGGTTTCACTGCTGAAATCAATAGTAGTAGTACGTCTCGAGTGTTAGGTGCAGCCAATGAAGGCAAGCGAATTGAACTTGCGTTCACCAATGCTGAGGCATTATCACTGCAATGGCAACTCAAGGATTCCAATGGGGATTGGAATGAGATTGCTGGTGAAAACGAAACAACATTGGTAACAGATTCACAGATGGGTGGTCAGCCTGTACGACTTCTTGTGAATGGAGATCCTTTACCGGAATTATTCTTAGAAGCCGTTGATAATGGTGTTGGTTCATTAGAGTCAATTACTATCGCTATTGACAGTGATCCAAATCTGATTGGATTTCAAGAAGGAGTTACTTTAGAAGCAGGCTTGCCGCTAGATGATCCTGATGGTTTGAATTTAAATAGCTCTAATTTAAGTTATCAATGGCAACGATTTGTAGATGGTAATTGGAAGTCAATCACTAATGCGAATAGCAATACCTATAAGACAGAACAAGGTATCGATACGGGTAATCGTATACGCGTTGAGGTAACTTATAATGACCAACAAAATTTCTCCAATACCTTTTATTCAAGCAGTATTCGTATTACTGAGACACCACTGCCAGAAGCAATTGGAACATTCACGAATGGAATTGTTGGTACAGATAATATTCTTACAGCGAGTGAATTTTTAGAAGATGGATTAACCTTTAGTGGACAAGTTAAAACTTCGGATACAGCGGTTAGTTTAGAGTTTGGAGGACAAATACGCCGTGCATCAATTATTGATCCTAGTGATGCAAGCAAAACATTAGAGACTGGTGTATCACCAGCTTTGACTGATAAGGATACGGAAGCAACTTGGGTTGCTTGGGAATATGTAGTCAAGGCAGGAGATCAGCAATTCCTGCAAGTTGGTAATAATCCAATTGCAGTTAACTTCAGCCGCACTGATTCAAATGGAGAGGTTGGAAATAGTAATGAGTCTCAGAATTTAGTGATCGCAGAAGGTGTCAATCTCCTCAATAATAATGTGAATAGTGCAAGTGATCCCACTCAGCCCGATGGTATTAAGCAAGAAGTCAAAGAAGCGGCGGCGAATCTTTTACAGGACTCAGGATTAGATGCGAATATAGTTAGTGGTATTCTTGGTTCAAGTAGTGTTACTGCTGCCCCACTTGGTGATGCGAATGAATCAGCCAAAGGTGGAGATGCTTCTAGTGACTCTTATGCGGTATTAAAAACAGCAGCTGATAATTCTGTTGCCGCTGTTAATACTCTCTCTCAAAGTGATAATGGTGGATATAACATTACTGGAAGTAATGGTGAGTCACAAGAGATATCAGCTCCAGATACAAATTCAATTAATCCTCTAAGTGATCCAATCGCTTTCACAGTTATGGATGTTGATCCAGGTGCCACGGTTAACACAGAGTTTTACTTACCGTTCAGTATCAGTAATTTGTTACCTGCAGACCTTAGAGGAGCTTTATATTACAAATTAAACAAAGAATCAAGACATTTTGAAAATTACATAGATTCTAAAGGTGACAAACTCTATACCTATGAACTAGTAGATGATCTAAACAGTGATGGACTAAGACAGACAGGAGAAAGAGTTAAAGTCCTACTGACTTTGACTGATGGTGATAAATACGATCAAGATGGATTAAAAAATGGAATCATTGTCGACCCAGGTATTACAGGAAAAGATAATTCACCTCCTAAATTCACTCCAAACAATATTGCAACTATTGATGAGAATACGAATGAAAATGATGTCCTCTATACATTTCAAACTGATGATCCAACTGCCCGTTTTAGTATCAAGGAAGGATCTATTGATGATCATTCAGCAATAATTATTGATCAAAATACAGGTGATTTAAAACTTAAAGAAAGTGCTGATTATGAAATAAAGAATATTTATAATTTTACTGTTGTTTCAACAGATTATGCTGGCAACAGTTCTGAGCAGATATTTACTTTAAGTATAAATGATATTGATGAAATTATTATTATTAACGATAACTTTTACAAGATTCCTTATACCTCTACAATTAAGAATGCAATCGAAACAAAAGTA
>QCHK01000036.1 GCA_003279635.1 Prochlorococcus sp. AG-402-B05
TTCCTTGAAGTCGCAAAATACTTAAACTTCTCAAAGGCTGCAGAGAAAATTCACCTTAGTCAGCCAGCAGTTTCAATTAAAATAAAGGCATTAGAAAAATATTTAAAAGTAAAACTTTTTAATAGATCTCAGAACAACTTAGAACTCACTAAAATTGGGATAAAAACAATAGAAATTAGTGAAAAAATATTTTCTGAAATATCATTATTAGAAGAATATATTCAAAATGAACAAAATAAAATTGACAACATAAATATATACTTTAATAACACACTCAATAATGAGTTAATTAGTAATGTAATTCTGTTTCTAGAAAACTCAATTCAGGAAAAATTTACAATAGACTATAAAAGTCTTAAAAGTGAAAGTGAAGTATATCAAAAAGTATTAACCAACTCAAAATCGATTGGAATAGTATCTAGTTATAATTATATGTCTGGAATTAAAACAATCCCATGGTTTCCTCAAGAAATAATATTATACTCAAATAAAAGAAAGAGAGATGTAGATATAAATACAATAGAAGTAAAGGATTTGTTAAAGATCAATATATTATTTCCGGAGATCGATTCTGATGAGTTTGAAATAATTAATAGAAGATTAGAAATACTAGGCATTACAATAGATGATTTTAAAAATAGAAAACATATAACATCTAATTTAATAGAGTCAATTGTATCCCAAAGTGATTGGATGGGTCTTTCTGTCTCAAATATGTATTATGATTCAGATAATAAATTATTAAATAAAAAGAGACTAGATCAATTTTGTATACCATTTTCAAAATTCCTTATTACAAATTCAAATAATGAAGAGATGTCAGTAATAAGGACATTAATTGAACTATCAGCTAAACAAGTTAATAATTTTGAGAAGGTAATTTCTCTGAGTAATAATGAGAATAAAATGAAATCTAAAGATGAAAAATCGATAATTCCTGTTAAAAACCTATATAGAATCAATAAAAGAAAAACAAACACAGAATCAAATAAAATTCTTAATATAAATATAGGAGTACAGGTTGATACTATTCAAACATCTATTGCTTCAGTTGTTCCTCAAAAACTAAATCTTATGAACTTATTCTTAGATGACTATAAATCATCTAACTATAACAATGTTAATCCAAAATGGATTAATCATAGTTCAGCATTGCCAATTATATCTAAACTTATGAATGGAGATTTAGATATAGGTATAGTAGGTGACTATGCAATATCATATTTAGCCAATCAGGAGAGTAAAATTGCAAATAATTTAGTATTAGTTAGTTTTGTGAGTATTAACCCTGAAGGAAGTGGATCAAATCTAATGCTTCCTAGAAATTCACAAATAAGTTCACTAATTGATTTCAAATATGGCTCAAGAATAGCATCACCTTATCTATCAACAGCTTATGGGAGTTTATTATATAATCTAGAAAAAGAAAATCTAAGTAAGAAGATAAATGTTGAAGATTGCAATGTTAAACAATTAAACGAGTTAGATATATCAGAGCTAGATGCAGTAGCCTGCTTTACTCCCTTTGATTATTTGTTAGAGTCAAATGAAGATTACCACATTCTAAATGAAACTATAAGTGCTCCTTTGTCATATTACGGAGTAATTGTTAAGAGGAATATTCTTGAATCTCATGAGGGAATCGTGAAAGCATTTATCAAATCTCTTATAGCTTCAAAATATTGGTTTTACTCAACACCTGACTCCATCCAAAAGATAAGCAATTGGACTGGTGTAAATGAAAAAATAGTAGATTCAATTTTGGGTTCGCGAAAAAGTAAAGATTGTCACTACATGCATGACATATCTATTCGTGAAGACTGGATTGATCATTATTGTTCAAAAATTTATATTCATCCACTTGAAAACACACAAACTAATCACAATAAGAATAAGCCAGTAATTTTTGCTGACCTAATCAATGAATCATATAATGAGATTAACTTATTCAAGTAATAAGCAATCTATAATTTGATATTATTAAAATTATAGAAGATCCAAAACTAAAAAGAATTAGTTTTGGATTGAAATTTACTTTACTAAAAATATTAAAACCATAGCTGATCCCAAAAATAGAGAGACTAAGAAATATTTTGGAAAGAGATTTTAAAACCTCTATAATGATAGAAAAAGTATTATATATAAAAGATGAATAAGAAAAATTATAAATTATGAATTGATCAACTGAATTAAACACAAATACTATAACTATGAACCAGAACATAAAAGGAGGAATATATTCAAGTAATAATGATCTATTATTTAGGGGATTACGATTTGATTTTGAATAATGAAAAGAAATTAATATCATAAATGGAAGTAATAATAATATTCTTAGGGACTTAATTATAATTGCAATCTGAACCGAATTATCTGAATACAAAGCCGCACTACTGATTACTTGAGCAGTAGATTGTATTGAAGCTCCTGCCCAAATTCCAAATTGATTTGGATTTAACCCCAATGAATAGGCAATTATTGGTAAAATTATTACTAATAAAAAACCATTTAATGTATTAATCCAAATAGCATTCGCAATTTGATTATCAGAAGATCTCGTAATTCTAGACACAAATGAGATGGCTGTTGGACCACATATGCAAGTTCCGGCAATTAATAAAAATGCATATGATGATTGAATATTAAGAATTTTTTTTAAAACCAAACTTAAATAAAAAGTTAATAGAATCGATGATATTACTATATAGATTAATTTTATGTTATCTAGTCCACTTTTACTAATTAAGATTTGACTACCCATCATTACAATTCCAATTGATAGATATTTCTCGACAGGAATATATAAATTTATATCTGTTTTATTAATAAATACTATTCTGAATATTTGACCTAATGCAAAAGAAATAACTATGGGGTCAAAAAGAGTAGTATTAATTAATATATTTGATGTATTTTCTCTTATAATTATTATTAAAGTTGTTATTATAATTAATATAATTTTATAGTACATTTTAATTAATCTGATATGTAGGTATCAATATTTTTTAACTTATTTATATTAAATAGAATTCAACCTTAAAAGTATTTATAAAAGCAATTCAACTATTAAACAAATTAATACCATTTTAATGTCTATTTACTTAATAATCTTCAATGTCTCTTCTCTTATAGATTCTAGGATCTTGATTTTTGAAACTTGAAACTCTGGATCTAGAGAAGTTTTGAATGTTCTAGGACGAGAAATATTTACTTTAACTATCTCTTTAATATGTCCAGGATTTACTCCCATAATAAAAATTCTATCTGCAAGCAATATAGCCTCATCAATATCATGTGTTACAAAGATAATTGTTGTTCCTACTTTTCTCCAAATTTCTAATAGCATTTCTTGTAAAAGTGTTCTTGTCTGTGCATCAACTGCTCCAAAAGGTTCATCCATTAATAATATCTTAGGATTATTGATTAGTGATCTTATTATGCATCCTCTTTGTTGCATTCCTCCTGAAAGCTGATGTGGATATAGATTTGAATAATTCTCTAGACCTACTAATCTCATAAAGCGATCTACATTTTCTTTAATTAATAGTGTAGATTCATTCTTTAATTTTAATCCATACCCTACATTTTCTTCTAGTGTTAACCAAGGGATTAATGAATTTTTCTGAAAAACAAATCCCCTTTCAGGTCCAGGTTTCTTTACTAACTTATTGTTAACAATCACATTCCCTGAATCTGGAAATGTAAAGCCACCTAACATATCTAATAAAGTTGACTTTCCACATCCTGATGGTCCTAATAAACAGATAAACTCTCCTTCCTTAATATTAAAATTTATATTTGAAAGTATTAATCTTTTCTTTCTATTGAATAAAAAAGATTTGTTCAACTTTTCTATTACAACAATATTTTTTGTTACATCAATTTGTGTATCAACTGAATTATTCCTATAAACCATTTTTGCTTATTTCCCTCCATGGCATTAGTGAATTAGTAAATTTTAGAACTAAAAATGAAGATAAAGAACCTAATAAACCTATTAGAATCATTCCCATAACAATTGGAGGATATTCTGATATCACATAAGATTCCCATGTCTTGTATCCTATGCCAAACCTACCAGCAATTATTTCAGC
The DNA here is from genome assembly GCA_003279635.1 of Prochlorococcus sp. AG-402-B05. Taxonomy (GTDB): domain Bacteria; phylum Cyanobacteriota; class Cyanobacteriia; order PCC-6307; family Cyanobiaceae; genus Prochlorococcus_B. The sequence goes on from QCHK01000036.1 coordinate 4,095, forward strand.
GGTAACTAAGCAAAACCATGCATTACCCATGCCAATCACGAGGCCTGCACTAATACCTGGTAACGAGCTAGGTATTACAATATCTGTAAATAAGTGAAGCTGATTAGCACCTAATGATTGTCCTACTCGAATCATCAATCGATCAGATAATGTAGATTCAACTGCTTTTTGAGTACTAATTAAAATTGGGTAAAAAGCACCAACAAATGTAATGTAATACATACCTGATTCAGCATCAGGAAACATTAAAATAGCCAATGGTATCCAAGCAACTGCTGGAATAGGTCTTAAAAGTTCAAGAGGCGTAGAAACTAAATCCTCTACTAATTTAGAAGAACCAATAAACAATCCTAGTATTATGCCAAATATAGAACCTGTTATAAAACCACCTATTACCCTTAGTATACTTGCTTTTATATGTATCAATGGAGAATCATTAATAAACTGAAAAAATGCATTTATTACTTCAATTGGCGTGGGTACAAAAACAAAATTAATACCAAAATTAAAATCGATTGTGCATAAAAAATGCCATACTCCGAAAAATATCAGTAGCGAAATTAATTTCCTAGAAAATGATAATGAATAATTTTTAATTAATTCATATAGGAGTAATGTTTGTTTTTTTGTAGATTGTTTTTGATTAGCAATCTTTGGGATGAATGAAACTACCATAATTTATTTAGATTACATTTAATTTTTTTTTTAAATGTACCCTTTTTTACAGATTTAGTTATTAGTTATAAATTGAGGAGAGTGCATTATAATCCTTAACTTCTGATCCAACTAATTTAGCAAATTCGTCTGCATCACTCTTCAGTAAAAATGCGCTAATTACGCCATTCTCATCGACATAAAAAGCATTCTTTGCAAAGAGTTTCCATCCATTAAATCTATCATGAACAAACAAAACACTTGGTTCTAAAGATCTATACTTACCATTTAAAGCCAATAACATATTCTTTGTTCCTGCAAAATTCTTTACTTTCTTATCTCCCTCAAACCATATTTGCGCTGCCATTTTGGGGTCTTCAATTGTTGATTTGTCATATGCATCTTTGCCTGTTATTACATAAGAAGATCCTTTAGCACTTTCTTCATCTACTGATGTATTAAGTTCCTTTGCAGCAGCTTCTAAGTATGTTTCATCTATCCAGCTTCTTACGTCACTTGGTTTAATCGATTTATCCTGAATTTTTCCAAGGCTTTTCAAAACTGCAATACTATTTTCAAGCGCTAATAATTGTACTTCTTTAATCTCTGGAGTTAATGGCTGAAGGCCTGAAGGACCTAAAAACATATAAACAACTTCTTTATCAATTCCAGACCATTCTTCTATTTTAGAAGATAAATATTCAGGACGTTTTTGGAATTTATTATTAGCCTGAATAACTGATTTCATAAAAGCAACTACTACCTCTGGACATTGTTTTGCAAAATCTTCTCGAACAGTTATGCCATGAAGAGTTGGAACCCCGGTTTGAGCTCCATCAAAAATCTTCTTTGCAAAACCTTTATATGGAAAGAGTTCCCCAAATGGGACAAAATCAGCATGAGCTGCAATTTGATTTTTTTGTAAGGCAGAGCCACCTACTGCTGGAGCCTGACTAATTAAGGTCACATCTTTTTTAATATCAAGTCCGGCATCTTTAAGAGCTTTAAGTACCATTCCATGTGCTGCTGATCCAAACGGTACTGAAACAGTGCCTCCTTTTAAATCCTTTAATTTAGTAGCAGAACTATTAATTGGGACAACCACTGCATTACCAGCACCATTGGGGCTGTAGGCCAAGGTTCCAATGTAGATTGTTTTAGCTTTTGCATTTCCCTCTCTTCCTTTTATCAAATTAATAACTGCTGGAAAATCGCCCATCAAACCTATTTGAATTTGATTCGCAACCATTTTATTAGTTATTGGTGGACCTGATGTATAACTTGACCACTCTAATTTGTAGTCTAAGTTTGAATATTCTCCAGAACGGGGTAAATTCTTTTCGAAAATACCTAATTCTCTAACGACAGCTCCACCAACAGCAGTATTTATTACTTGGTCCTGAGTACCAACATGTATTTTAGAACATACAGCTTTTTCAGATCTAGTTCCAAAAGGAAATGAATATGCAGGAGAAATAATAGAAGAGGAAACAAGCGGTAAACCAATGAGTGAGGTGAAAATAAACTTCTTGGAAGATTGAAAATTTAGTTTCTGGTTGAGGACTTTATTTAAGTTGAACATTTTTTTGAAAATTATCTATTACTTGAATAATCAATCAACATAACAAGAAAAGTAAGCAATTATACTAATTAGAACCTTTGACTATTTATATTCTTTATCTTGCTTGGAGCTTATAAAAAGTATTTATAGCGCACCATAAAAGGTAGTTAAAGAAGACATATCAAATTAAAAATATAAGGTAACCAAGATGCAAAAGAAGAGACACATAAAAGTATTAATAATATGAGATATAAAAAAATTAGAATAAAAAAATAGTTCTTATATTAAAGTTCCTATAATCAAAGCTACAGAGGTTAATGCTAGAACAAATATAATAAGAATTTTAAATAATTTTTCACTTACTTTAGGAACAAGTAATGTTCCAAGAAAGACACCAATAATTATACTTGGGGCAAAATAGAATGCAGATTTATAAGCATTATATTTCACGCCAATAAATATTATATGATTTAATATAGACAAAGTATATGCAAATAAAAAATATAATAATATTGTTGACCTAGTTGTCTTCTTATCATACAAACCAGTCTCACCCATGTATGTTGCCAAAGCAGGACCAGGCATTGCTAAGAAAACAGTTAAAATTCCGCTAACAAATCCTGTAATTAGTTCTTTGAAAACAGAGCTTTTTATTCTAGAACTGCTAAATTGTGAAGTATATATTAATCTTATAGTCATTATTCCGACTAAATAACCAACTAATAATCGTAACGTATTTATATCAATATTAGAATAGAAAATCAAACCCAATGGTATTCCCATTATTGTCCCTAACGAAATCTTTGCTAATAAACTCTTATCTGCACTTTTATATATTTTAGGGGCGATTAATATTGATAAAATAATATTAAGTAGAATATTTACTTGAACAGCGTATGAATCGTTTATGGATAACAAAAGGAATGGACCAGCTATCATTGCAAAACCAATCCCAGTAAGAGATTGGAACATAGCCCCGATTATAATAAAAGAATGTAAAGCTATAGTTTCCATCATAAATTATCTTTAAGCAAATTAAAAATCACCATTTTAATATATAATATTCTTTTTGATCTAT
>QCHK01000037.1 GCA_003279635.1 Prochlorococcus sp. AG-402-B05
GACAACTTTGCATAGAAAAATTTAGAACCTTATATGAACCGAATCCGTCCTGGAGCCTTGATACGAGCGTGCCGCCCGAGGCAATGGACTAAGAATTTGTTGGTGTTCGCTGCTCCACTATTTTCTTTTCGATTAGACAATTGGTCTGTTTGGTCAGATGCATTTGTCGCAATGGTTTGCTTCTGCCTCATATCCAGCTCGATTTATTTGCTTAATGATGTTTTAGATGTCAAGTCAGATCGAGAGCATAGTTTTAAGAGATTTAGACCAATTGCCTCTGGAATGGTCTCTATTGAACAGGCTTTACTCACTTCTATGTTGACTTCGGTGGTGAGTTTAACAATGGCTTCGTTTATTTCATTGAAGTTAAGCGGACTGATTTTGACCTACGCCCTCATACAGGTTGGATATTGCTTGCGCTTTAAGCATGAGCCACTTTTAGATCTTTTTTGTATTGCTTCTGGTTTTCTATTGCGTGCGATGGCTGGCGATGTTTATCTTTCTCCTTGGTTCTTATTGACGATTAGTTTGCTAGCTCTGTTTTTGGCTGTTGAGAAGCGTAAGGCCGAGTTGAGGGTTTTTCAAGAAAAGGGGGTAAGAACACGTTTAGTCTTGGCACGTTATTCTTTCCCTTTGCTTTTTCGCTTGGAAAGCCTCCTTTCTACATCAGCTTTTATGAGTTATGCCCTTTGGGCTGCAGGACCTAGCTTGAATGGTGCTTCAACGAGTTGGATGTTGCTGACGTTGCCGTTCGTTTTGGTGGGTATTTTTCGTTACCAGTTATTGAGTGATCCAGAGGAAAGTGACCGTCGGAGTCTGATGTATCCAAATCGTTCTAGCGAGAACCCTGAAGAGATTCTTTTAGGAGATCGCGGTATTAGGTTTACATTGCTCGGATGGCTTTTGGTGACTATTTTGGCGGGTGTTTTTGCTTAATGCTTAAGAAGCATGTTGCGGTTTTTGATGTTGATGGGACCTTGTTGGATGGAGATTCCCTTCTGCTAGCTGCTCGCCATTCAACTAAGGGTTTTCAAAAAATATTTGCATGGTTGTGTCTCTTGCCGTGGTGTATCGGTTTTCAGTTGAAGCTTGTATCGGCAGCTCGTTTGAAGGAGGCATTTCTGCGCCTTTTTAGCGTTTGCCGGATTGTTAATCATGCGCGTGAAAGGTTGCTTCTGGATAATTTAATTAGTCGTCTGCGGCCAGAGGCTTTGGATCGACTCCTATGGCATAAAAGTCAGGGGCATAAGGTTGTACTTTGTTCTGCCTCTCCGCGAATTTTGCTTCAGTCTTTGGCCGATTGGCTTGGTGTTGATCTCGTTTGCACAGAGCTCATAGGAAGGCCTGGAGCATGGCAGCCAAAGTTGCTTGGATCAAACTGCAAAGGAGAAGAAAAGGTTAGGCGTCTAATAAATCATCTTGGACCATTTGAAAACTTGTTTATTGAGGCCTATGGCGATAGCAGAGGTGATCGCGAACTTTTGAAAGCAGCAGATCGTCCGCACTATCGCAGTTTTATTGATCAGCCTATTGAATTTCCACTCTTTTCTCTGACAAAGTTACTGCCAGTTTTAGGATTAGCTCTACTTTTATATGGTCTACTGGCCATCTGGAGCCAGGGTCCAAATTTTTTACTACTGCTAAGAAAGCTCTGGCCGCAAGTGCTTGCAGGACTTGTCTTAGTGCTATTTGGTTATGCTATCCGCTTTTACCGCTGGCGCCTGTTGCTAGAGGCTGTGAATCAACAACCACCAATTGCAGGAGAGGCACTTATCTGGATGGGCTCTTATGCCTTTACAGCTACACCTGGGAAAGCAGGGGAAGCCCTTCGAGCTCTGTTCCTGAAAGAAAAATATGAAGTTCCTATTTCATCATCATTACTGGCTTTGATGATAGAACGGTTAAGTGATGTCGGGGCTGTGTTGCTGTTGCTCCTGATTAACCTACCTCTTTTGAATGTTTGGCCGCTTTGGGTAGTCTTGCCTGGAACTTTTTTGGTCTTTGTAGGATTCCTTCGTTGGTGGTTGCTTAACAACCCAGAAAAGGTGAATGGATTAGTGCGCTGGATGGAGCAAATCCTTCCCAGAAAGATAGCTAGCTCAAGTGATGATGTTTTTTTATTATTAAAAAAGTTGCTGCAGCTTAAATTGCTGCTCCTTTCTACTTTGATCGGCTCGATTTCCTGGTCTCTGGAAGGCATAAGTCTCTGGCTACTTTTGCAAGGATTTGGTGGGACGGAAGTCAGCATCGGTGGGGCAACACTTGCTCATACATCGGCTGGTCTTCTAGGCGCAATAACTTTAATGCCAGGTGGATTGGGAAGCACGGAAGTTGGAACCGTAGGTCTGCTTGCCTTACAGGGGGTGCCTTTAATTATTGCTACGCCTGCAACATTACTGATCAGGATGATGACTCTCTGGTTTGCTACTGGTTTAGGAGTTATTTGTCTGATTTTGAATAGTCGTCGTTAATTAATCTCAAGGAGCTTTTAGCGTTGCCAAGATTTATATTGGGTTAAAGTAAAAATGTATTGGATTTTATTTAGATAATTAATTACTTGGTTTATTTTTAATCAAATTCTATGAAATGGCATAAGAAAAACATCAAGAGTGTCTGGGTGCTTGGCAGCACTAGTGAGGTGGCTCGAAGCATCTGTAGAGAACTTGCATTACGTGGTTGTAAGCACTTCCATTTAATAGCTCGTAATTCTGTAGAAAATGAAAAGTTTGCGAATGAACTAGAGCAGAGTTTTGGAGTTGTTGTGAATTGTCAGCAGGCTGATTTAATGCTTGAAGCCAATCTGAACAATAAATATATGCTTGAGGTAGGTGACTTTGATCTATATCTTGTAACAGCAGGTTCTCTTGGAGATGCAGAATTGGCTCGAGTCGATGCTGAAGAAGCTTTGCGCATCACGACTGCTAATTATACAGGCCTTATTAGCTGGATCACAGCTATTACCAACCCTGAACGGTTGAATAAAAAGTCTAGGCTATGGGTATTTAGCTCGGTCGCAGCTGATCGGGGTAGACCATCGAACTACCATTACGGAGCAGCTAAAGCTGCCTTGACGACTTTTTGTGAAGGCCTACTTCTTCGCTGTAATGGGAAGCCATTCGCTGTTCGGATTTTAAAGGCAGGCTTTATATCAACCAAAATGACAATAGGTAAGGCACCAGCAGTCTTATGTGTTAGCCCCCGTTCAGTGGCAAAAAATCTATTAAGGCGACCAGACAGTAGAGGTATCGAATACTTGCCTTTTTGGTGGTTCCCTTTGATGCTTTTAGTTCGTTTGCTTCCTTCCTTTTTTGCTTCAAAACTTTGAAATTTAAAAGTTAAATGATGTTGATTTATTTATGAATACTTCTTTTGCTTTCCCCGCAGGCCTAAAGGCGGAAAAGAAAACCTTGTTTGGTTGGGGGAGAACAAATCCCGTTAATTGTCAGGTTGTGAAGCCGGAATCAGTGGAACAATTGCAGAAGCTCGTAAGAGGAGCGCCTCCTCGTTCCTTAATCGCGAGGGGGCTTGGCCGCTCCTATGGCGATGCCGCTCAGCTTAATGGAGGTACGGTTATTGAGTTGCCAACTTTTGATGGGATTGTCCTCGATTCAGAGGCGAAATTGATCACAGCAGGTTCCGGGGTTAGCTTTGACCAGATACTGCGAGTGATCGTTGCAAAGGGATTCTTTTTGCCTGTTAGTCCAGGAACAAGAAACGTTACTGTTGGAGGTGCCATTGCAGCAGATGTACATGGAAAAAACCACCACGTGGATGGCAGTTTTGGTTCACACGTTCTGCGTTTGAAAATAGTGAATGGTAATGGCGACTTGCAGGAGCTCTCGCCAAAAGGGGAAAGTATCGATGTTAATGCTGAACTTTTTTGGGCCACCATTGGAGGCATGGGGTCGACAGGAATCATTGTTGAGGCAACTTTTTCTCTAATTCCAATTAGCAGTTCATTAATCAGTGTTGATACAAGCCGGCATCAAAATATTGATTCTCTTATGGCTGCAATGGTTGAGGCCGATAAGAAATATCGTTACAGCGTTGCGTGGGTAGACAGTCTTGATAAGAACGGGCGTGGGGTTTTGACCTGTGGAGATCATGCAGCTTTTAGTGATCTGCCTAAAGAGGAAAAGAACAACCCTTTTTTTCTATGACCCGAAGGCACTCGCCTCAGCTCCTAGATTCTTTCCCAATGGTCTACTTAATAAACTAACTGTAATGGCTTTTAATGAGGCGTGGTACCGAAAGGCACCAAAGGATCTAAAAGGAGAATTACAGACCATCTCTCGATTTTTTTACCCCTTAGATGGAATTAGCTTATGGAACAGGATCTATGGCCCTGCGGGTTTCCTTCAGTATCAGTTTGCAGTCCCCGACGAGGCTGCATATCTGGTTCCACGAATCTTGCAGGCATTGAGGCAAGTAGGTGCCCCAAGCTTTCTTACTGTTCTTAAGCGTTTCGGCAAGGGCAATCCTTCACCACTTTCATTCCCAATGCCTGGATGGACATTGGCTGCTGACGTTCCAGCTTCTGTTTCGGGGCTTTATGATTTATTGAATGGACTCGATGAGGAGATTGCAGAAGCTGGAGGTCGTTTATACCTCGCCAAGGATTCGAGACAGTCGGCGAAAGCATTTCAGAGGTGTTACCGAACTCATAAAATATTTAGTAGTCATGCCAAAATTAATGGCTGCAATAAGACGTTTAATTCGGATTTACTCGATCGTATTGGTATTCATGATTAAAACTTTCTATTAAAAATCTATTTATTAAAATTTAATTGTGCGCAATTAATCTAGATCTATATTTATTTAAGATAAATAGAAATTAATGAAGAATCAGATTATTAATATGGCTTCTTGCATAATTCCAAATTATTTGGATATGAATTACATTTCCATTCATTTTGATTAGCCTGATCCAAGATTGATTGCTGAATATTACTCGTAGATAAGTATCCTGGATCCTTAGGATTGAGCAACAAAAAATTATATTCTTTCAAGTATTGTTTTACATTGATTTCTCTAGGAAAATCAATATTTTTGCGATGACTTAAATGTGGTGCGATATAACTTGTCGTCAACACTTTTGCATCTGAAGGTATCAATGATATGGCTTGATTTATAGATTTTATCAATGGTAATCTTGATAAATAGGGACCTGTATAAAAATATGGTTTAGCTAAACTAAACCAACAAATTGAAATCCAAGTTATATATTTCCAAGATATTTTCAATGAAGAGTTAATCGAAAAAGAGTCAATAACAGCAACAACTCCAATAGCAGCTAAAGGTAAACTATATTGATGTATAAGCATTCTATAAGATTGATTTTCAGCAATCAAGTTAAGAAGAACTAGCGGGATTCCCGAGGATAAAGTTTGCCATGCATTTATTCGCCAAAATGGTAAGAAAACAATGCTTATCAGAATTAAATATTCAAATCCAGCAATGTAATTAATACTAGAAATTAATTGTATAGGATTAAAAAATAAATTTAAATATTTTGAAATTACTCCAACCGAGGCACCGCTATAATTATTGTTTATTTCTCCTAAATAGGGGAATAATATAGTCTTTATAAAGAATAACCAACCTAGACTAATTGTCAAAGCAGAGATAGCGTATCTCCATTTTTTTCTTATCATATTTTCTATGAAAATACCAAAGACTATTAATACCATTCCATCTCTGCAGCCAATCATAAATATTAAACATAATAACCAAAGAAGGAATTTGTTATGTCTATTAAATAAATATGATCCAACTAAAGCTGGCATGGACCACACTTCAGGATGAAAGTCATTTATATTTACGTTGAAGACTACCGGTTGCATCCACCATATAAAACAGATTATCCATGTATTTCTATAATTAATACCTGAATTAATTGATAAAATCCAAATAGGAATGGCCGTGAAGGATAAACAAATGGCCTGAGATAAAAACAACCAATTTATACTGGCGAATATCTTATAAAGAGGAGCAAAAAGATATAAAGCCCAAGCCGCATGGTCAGAAAGTACATGCCAATTAGTTATCGATGAAATTGGAGCGAAATCTCTACTTATTAACCACAACCACTGATCAAAAAGGGTTAGATCATAACTGCTTTGAAAAAGTTTATGTCTAGTAATTGAAAAAAGGAGAAAAATTATAGATATGGATAAGCTTACGCATATTAAGAGGAAAGGTATTTGAACCTTTATTTCACTACTTGCAGATTTTTTAAAAAACGTTCTCAAAGCTAAATAGATATTCTAGTATCTCTATACAGTCTTTGTAGCATAAAACAAATATTTGGTCGTCAAATAGTTTTTATCCATATACGCAACCCTGTGCTCAACAGTGGGTTTTAATTTGATACTAATTTTAGTTTTTGCAACTCAAGAAAATGCAATAAGTATCTGTACAAATATTAGAATATCCAAAT
>QCHK01000038.1 GCA_003279635.1 Prochlorococcus sp. AG-402-B05
TGAGAAGTTCCCTATTTATACTAGGCCTAGATATTTGCCACCTTCTAAAATTGTAGATACACAAATAACTGATTCAATAGTTTCCGAGGGATCTATTCTTAAATCATGTAGCATTCATCATTGTGTCTTAGGAGTTAGGAGTCGGATTGAAAGTGACGTTGTTCTTCATGAAACTCTTGTTATGGGATCTGATTTTTACGAATCTTTTGAAGAGAGAATAGCTCTAAGAAATGGTGGCGGCATTCCCTTAGGAGTGGGACAGGGAACAACTGTTAAAAGAGCAATTCTCGATAAAAATGCTCGCATTGGTGACAATGTGACGATAGTCAATAAAGATAATGTGGAAGAATCTGATCGAGCAGATCAAGGTTTTTATATTCGTAATGGAATAGTTGTTATCGTTAAAAACGCCACAATTCCAGATGGAACTATTATTTGATTTTATTTAATGTCTTAGAAATTTAATAAGCCTGGTTTTTAAGCTTTTATAATAAAATCTTTTTCAAAGAATTCTTCATTCCTGACATTGAGCTCTTTAATGCAGCGAAATGAATCCATAGTCGTCACACTAATTCAAGTAGAAATTTATTAACTTAATGACCAAGGCACATTTTGGATTAGTCGGTCTTGGAGTAATGGGGGAGAACCTTGTACTTAATGCAGAGCGAAATGGTTTTTCTAGTGTGGTCTATAACCGTACTTATCAAAAAACAGAAGACTTTCTGTTAGGTAGAGGTGTAAATAAATCAATTCAAGGAGCGAAGGATCTTCAAGAATTTGTATCAAAGCTGGAACGTCCAAGAAGAGTATTAATGATGGTTAAAGCGGGAGCTGCTACTGATGCTGTTATTAATCAAATTTCACCTTTCCTCGAGGAAGGGGACTTGCTCATAGATGGTGGAAATGCCCAATTTATGGATACAGAAAGAAGAGTAAAAGAACTTGAGAGCAAGAGCTTTGGATATATCGGGATGGGAGTATCAGGTGGGGCGAAGGGTGCACTGGAAGGACCTAGCATGATGCCTGGTGGCACAAAGACTTCTTACGACGCAATAGAGAGTTTGTTGAACAAAATGGCTGCTCAGGTTGAAGATGGACCTTGTGTGACTTATATCGGCCCAGGGGGGTCAGGCCATTTTGTTAAGACCGTTCACAATGGAATTGAATATGGTATCGAGCAGATCTTGGCTGAGGCCTATGACTTAATGAAGAGAGTTTGTGGAATGAGTGGTGATGAGATGGCCTCTGTTATGGGCTATTGGAATAAAACCGAAGAACTTTCCTCATATCTCGTTGAAATAACAGAGGCTTGTTTACGTGTTAAGGATCCTGATGACGGTTCTGACCTGGTTGAAAAGATTATGGATAAAGCGGGTCAAAAAGGTACTGGATTATGGACAGTTGTTAGTGCATTAGAGCTTGGAGCTTCTGTTCCCACTATTTATGCCTCTTTAAACGGCAGAGTTATGAGTTCAATGAAAGATCAACGAAATCATGCAGAAGCAATATTGAATGGGAACAAACCTTCTTTTGTTGATTTTGGAAAGCCTTCAGATGGAATGCCTCTCCTTATGGATGCCGTTGTATTGGCTACAATAGCTAGCTATGCCCAAGGTATGGATATTTTACGGCTTGCTTCTGAAGAATATGATTACGATCTTGACATGCCCTCCATTGCTCAAATATGGAAAGGTGGTTGCATAATAAGGTCTACCCTTTTGAGTCGTATACAAGATGCATTTAAGAAAGATCCGAGCCTGACCAATCTTGTTATTGATAAATGGTTTACTGATCAGGTAAACAATCGTCTTTCTGGCCTGACCCAGGTCGTTTCTGCTGCTGCTAATGCGGGAATTCCTGTTCCATGTTTAAGTAGTACTCTTGATTATTTAAATAGCTTTAGAACAGCTAGACTTCCCCAAAACCTAGTTCAAGCAATGAGAGACTGTTTTGGCTCGCATACATATGAGCGCGTAGACAAGGCTGGATCATTTCATACTGAGTGGATTGATTGATATCAATGACTAAATATGAAATTCAAGTTTCAGAAGATAAAAGCTCTCTCGCTCTTGCCGCCTCTGATTTGATAGCTCAGATCATAGAGTCAAGCTTGGAAAATAAAACCAGAGCTAAAATTGCTCTTTGTGGTGGTTCTACTCCCAGTGCTGCTTATTCTTTGTTAGGTAAAAAAAAGATCGATTGGGTGAACGTCGATTTGTTTCTTGGAGATGAAAGATGGGTTGACAATGAATCACAAGATAGTAATTGCTTCCTATTAAATAATTCATTGTTTAAAGAAGGCAATCCATCCCTAGAAGCATTATTTTTTTCTGTTTCAACTATTGAATTAGCATCGCCAGAGGATAGTGCTATGGATTATGAAAAAATTTTGAAAAATAATTTAGATGGAGATCCACCAAGATTCGATTTAATTTTATTGGGCTTGGGAGATGATGGGCATACAGCCTCCCTCTTTCCTGGCTCGGATGCATTATTTGAAAGAGATAGCCTAATAGCTGCTGGCGAAGGTAAAGGTCATAAAAGAATTACTTTTACCAGTAAATTATTAAGTGCTGCAGATAATGTAGTCTTCCTTATCAGTGGATCTGCTAAACAAACAGCGCTTAAACGTCTACTTGATCCATCAGAATCATGGGAGCGAACTCCTGCAAAATTAGTTGCACCAAATTCTGACATTATTGTCTTAGCTGATAAAGATGCTTACCCATCTTTCTAGTTAGATTATTGTATTAGTAGAGAAGTACTTCTTAATTGATTCCTGATTCACCACCGACTGAAATTTCAATAACTCCTCTCATACAGGGTTCTGAATTTTCAGATTGGAAATCTCTGAATGACACAATTATGGGCGGCTCTAGTCGTGCAAATTGTCGTTCCTCAGATAAAGGTTTATTTCTAGAGGGGAACCTAGTTGAAGAAGGTGGAGGATTTGTAAGTTGCCGATCTCCGATTTTTAATGAGCCATTTAATCTATCCAAATTTTCTGGATTAATTCTTGATGTTGAAGGAGAAGGGAGAACATTAAAATTTGCGATCGCTTGTGAAAAGAAATCTTTATCATTATCAAATCTTTTAAAAGGTGATATCCGCTGGGTTGCCTCAATACCTACAAATAAAAAAGGAATTAGTAGGATCAAAGTCCCTTTCAAAAATTTGGAACCTGCTCGTCGAGCAAAGCCTGTTCGACTACCTCTTAGATTTGACCCTACTTGTATCAACAGATTTCAATTGCTTCATTCGAAATTTGGACAACCCGGCAAAATGAACTCAGGTTTTTTTGCTGGCCCTATCAAAGTCTTGATTAAGTCAATAAGTGCATACTCCTGACTCAAAAGATAGCTTAATAGCTGAAGTCGCGAAGGCTGCAGATCTTTGTATGAAGCCCTATGTGCATTCTGTCTTTTTAGAAAATCAATTGGTTGATGATAATGATTTTGATGACTTGATTTTTAAAATTCAATGTAGAAATATAGACGGCGACAGAGAAGAATCTATGGATATTGAACTTGAAGTGTATAAAAGTGGAAATGAGGTAAATATGACTATCTCTTGGAAATCTTTAATTGATAATCCAATATTGTGGCAAGGGAAGCATCCTGTTTGGATGGATAGCTCTTCTGGTGTTCAATGCGAAAAGCCTTCATATGGAAATCATTTTGAGTCGCTTGCAAGAAGACTAAGGACGGTTTTTAAGGCTTCATTGTCCTGAGCTATATTTGATCAGTTGTAGCTCCTTGGCTTGATGAACTTACTAATCTGGAATACTTTCCAAGAATACCTGTCTTATATCTAGGCTTTGGCTTCTCCCATTTCTCTTTCCTTCTTACTAGTTCTCGCTCTTCGACATTTAATTGAATTAACAATTTATTAGCGTCAACGGTAATACTGTCTCCTTCCTCTACTAATCCAATTGTTCCTCCTACTGCTGCTTCTGGAGCAACGTGGCCAACCACTAATCCATATGATCCGCCACTAAATCGACCGTCTGTGATTAGTGCAACTTTCTCTCCCAATCCTTGACCTACTATCGCTGATGTTGGAGAGAGCATCTCCCTCATCCCTGGTCCCCCTACAGGGCCCTCATATCTAACGACGACTACATCTCCAGCTTTAATTTTATTATCAAGAATCGCAGTTAAGCATTCTTCTTCACTCTCGAAGACCCTTGCAGGCCCTGTCAAAACAGGAGTCTTCACACCACTAATTTTTGCGACACTTCCTTCACTTGCTAAATTTCCTTTGAGAATAGCTAGATGTCCTTTTTTATAAATAGGGTTTGATATTTGTCTTATAACGTCTTGATTTTCTTTAGGCTTTGAGGGGATATTTCTAAGAACTTCTTTAATTGTTTTTCCTTCAATGGTTTTGCATTCTCCATGGAGCATTCCTGCATCGAGGAGTAATTTCATTACTTGAGGAATCCCTCCAGCTTGATGTAGGTCGACTGTCACGTATTTACCGCTTGGTTTGAGGTCGCAAATCACAGGAACAGTTTGCCTTATACGTTCAAAGTCATCGATTGTTAAATCAACTCCTGCAGTCCTAGCTATAGCAAGTAGGTGAAGGACAGAATTTGTTGAGCCACCAACAGCCATGATGACACTGATTGCATTCTCAAAGGCTTCTTTAGTGAGTAAATCTAATGGTCTGATGTTGTTCTTTACTGCATTGACAAGGACCTGAGCACTTTCAGCAGCGCTTTCTGCTTTTTCATCATCTACTGCAGCCATTGTTGAACTAAATGGCAAACTTAAACCCATCGTTTCGATTGCTGCAGACATGGTGTTAGCAGTAAACATCCCTCCGCAACTGCCTGGTCCAGGGATAGCATTTTTTTCTACAGCTATTAAACGTTCTTTGTCGATTTTTCCGCTTGCTAATTGACCGACAGCCTCAAATGAACTCACCACCGTCAAGTCGCAACCGTCTAATTTCCCAGGTTTAATTGTCCCTCCATAAACAAAAATCGAAGGTATGTTCATTCTTGCCATTGATAACATTGCTCCTGGCATGTTTTTGTCGCATCCACCTATCGCTAACACACCATCCATGCTTTGAGCATTGCAAGCGGTCTCGATTGAATCTGCAATAACTTCTCTTGAAACTAATGAGTATTTCATCCCTTCTGTTCCCATGGAAATGCCGTCACTAACAGTTATGGTTCCGAAAGTTTGAGGCATTGCACCAGCCTCTTTTAACGCTGATTCTGCTCTATTAGCTAAATCCATTAATCCCATATTGCATGGGGTTATTGTGCTGTGCCCATTAGCGATTCCAATGATTGGCTTATTAAAATCATTATCATCAAACCCAACAGCCCTAAGCATTGCTCGGTTTGGTGATCGTTGAATACCCTGAGTTATTGCATTTGATCTAAGCATTTGATTTCTATTTAATTGATTAGGAAATTAGTATTAATTAGAAGATCCTAGGTCTTCTAATTGTTTGCGAACGTCTGCTATGGCCGAATTAAGCTGTTCAACACGTTGCTCTAGATGCTCATTGCTTTGATTCCCTAGCGAATCCGATGCTAATTCAGTCGCCTCAGAGCCATCTTGGATTCTAGGTGCATAGAGCATTGCCTTTTGCTTTCTAGTCTCTTGCCTTTTTT
>QCHK01000039.1 GCA_003279635.1 Prochlorococcus sp. AG-402-B05
ATCAAACAATTAGTAAAACACTTAATTTTATAGCCGAGTCAACTTTGCTTGCTCCTTATGCGACGATCACAACAACAGAAGAAACTTACTTCTCATTTGATGAGGCGAATAGTGATGGCTTAACTCACTTCCGTGATTTTGGTAATGGCACAATAGGGCTTGAAGATATAAACGGAGGAGGAGATAAAGACTTCGATGATTTAATCCTTGGCTTTGATTTCCAATTAGTTTCTTAACATTTTTTGTTTATTATATTGTAGATATAATAAACAATTATTAAACATATTTATTTTGATCTTCTCTGTAAAAATCTTTGTATTTATTCCAAGAAATTTAATTATTAGAAAATTTATTTTAGATTATTTTATTTGAATTAATAATATATTTAAGTTGAGTCATTTAAAACTTTTGAAATTTTATACGTATAAATTAATATCTTATCTAAAGCTTTAATAAAAACAATTGGTTTGTTTATTCAAGATTATATTCATCATAAGTTTTTTATAAATTGATTTGGTGGTATAAGTATATACAAAAGAAATATTCTAATGAGTATTACTTGTTTTTATATAATAATCTTGAAATAAAATAATAAAATAATCTTATAGCTTATAAATTTAATATAGTAATGTTTTAATTAGTTAGAAAATCAATTATCCTCAATGGGTTTTGCGTCATTCAGTTCATTCTTAAGTTTGCTAATTAATGAATCTCTTCCCAAGATGAGCAGTCTTAATGTGTCTTCTTGCATCTTGATCTGGCTATCTGCGAATTGGAGACCTTTGATAATATTTTTAGATTCATCTGAAAGAGAATCTATATTGTAATTTGAATCTTCAAAATTTAATATAGGTGATTTTTTTTCTTTTGGTTCTTCTGGCATTGGTTGTAAATTATATTTTTATATAATAGCATGTTATTTGTAAAAATTCTATAGAGAAACAGATTTATATGCTTAAAATAGAAATTAAATTTTACATATCCTTTAAATTTTTCCTTAATGAGCTTACCAACATATTTTGCGAGTTTTTTAACAATTTTATTTTTGATTTTGTTCGACTTAATATTTGATCTGCAGATTTGATTTGCATTACAATCTTTTTAGCCGTGCTATTTATATTTGTAAGATCATATTTTTTGCCATCAAATTCAAAAATTTCTTGTTGAATATTTGTTTTATTAGGTTTTTCTTCCGTAACTTTTTTTTCTAGCTTATCTGATGACCAAGGGAATTTCATATTTGTTCTTTAGCTTTAAAGTTTATATTAGTATTAATTCCGTAAATATAGATTAAATGAAATGAAATTATATATTTTATCTTTTTTGGATGTTGTATATATTAGTTAGAGAAATAGCCTAACTAATTTGATATTAGATTAAAGGTTTTTAATTGAATTTTATTTTTCTTTCATTAAAAAAAACTATAAATAGTTAATAATTTAATAATAATTTTATATTTAAAATCTCAATTTTATTGCCTTTTCTCTTGAAATTAGTTAAATTTTCAAAAAAGTATTAATTTTTATATTTATAGCTTATAAGAAAATGTTAATTTAGCACTTGGAAGTATATTAGGTAAATCGTTTCTGATTTTATTAATATCAGAAACGGTTTCATCAATTTCTTCTTCTATGAAAGAGGGGTAATCTTGTCCAATATTTGTCGACCATATTACCTCTGGTAATTTAATATATTGTGCTCCAATCTCGATATTTGTATATAACCATTTATTAATTTTCCTTTGATAGCCAATTGAGAGGGAAGGTATAAATATTAATTTATTGGGATCTGTCTCGACTGTTAATATTCCACAGGCTGAGCATGTTACATCCGCTCCGCCTATTTTCCCGACTTCTTTAGTTAGGTCTTTGTTTGTACTTATTGATAGATTTGATAGTTCACCGCTTGCTTTTGCATAAAAACCTGAACTTTCAACTTTTTTATTAGCGAATAATTTATAAGATATTTCCCCTCCTAAATTAGAAATTTTAATATCGTTTCCCTGGTTTGTCTTGAATTTATATAGATTTGTATTTAAATAATTTAATCCGATTTCAAATTCACTTTTTTTTATTGTTTTAGAAAGTCCAAGATAGGCACCTTTTTCTGAGAAACCTGTAACAAATCCTACATTTAGACTTTTCTCTTCTGCTTGAACGGATGAAATATTAGTAGACGAACAAATAAAAAAAAAGGTATTTAAAAGTATTGCCTTTGCTGTCTTTTGGTTGACTATCATATTGCTATGAGTATAAAATAAAGTAGTTTTTGCCTTTTAAGGCACTTCTATTTACTTTAAATAAGAATGTCATTAATCTTAGCATCAAATTTAAACATTCTCACTGATTATATTCAAAGAACTTTATTTACGTCCGAATTTAAGAACAGTAATCTATATAATAATGAATTAAAAGGTAAAAGATATCATTATGTTCTTCAAGAAGGAGCAAGTTTAAATTTAAACGATTTTAAAAGTTCTGGTTCTAATCAGTATGAGACATGGGATCCGGTTAATTTAGTTTATAAAGGCACACCTTTTGATTCGAATGGATTTAATAATAATATAGAAATAGAGACAACACTTACTGGTAATATTACCGTTAGCCAAGTTGCTAATAATTTAAATTCTAATATTTATGATCGATTAGAACTTCGATTAACAAGTATAAATTCACAAATTACTGAGAATGGTTCTTTAGTAAATGAAACTATTTTAGATGTTAATAATCAAGGGTTAATAATAGTTGCTGACGGTAACTTTAACTATTCAAAGTCTGCTGGGCAAGATTCTTTCTCATTATCTGACTTTGATTTTAATTATACAAATTTAGCTGGTGATGTTACTCATATCGATTTTGATAGACAATCCGAAAATAATTATATTGTCAATAAAACTGTTGACGGTTCTGTAGTTGAAACGACCAGAATGGGAGTTAACGATGGTCAGTCTTCATTTTCTATCAGTAAAATTACAGGGGGAACGCTTACCAACAATACTGTTGACGCTGGTAATTCATTAAAAATTACTGAAAATCCTACAGATCCAGATGGTGCTGGTACTCTTTCTTATGTTTGGCAACGTTCAGCAGATAATTTTTCAACATGGACTGATCTTGGTACCAGTAATAGTTATACAGTTACATCTTCTAGTAAGGGTCAAAAAATACGTGCTGTTCTGACTTATATCGATGGTGAGGGGTATGCAGAGGAGGTTATTACTGATGCAGTTGATGTTTCTAACGTTGACTCAACAACAAATATTGCATCTAATTTAAATATATTTACTGATTATATAGCGACAAATTTATTAGCCAGTACGTTCAAAAATGGAAGTACTTATATAAACAATCTTGCTGGAAAAAGATTTCATTACGTTCTAGAAAGCGGCGGTATTGATCTTTCAGATTTTACGTCAGATACTCTTATTTATACAGTTACAAATTTAAGATATAAAGGCACTCCTTTTAATGCATCTAGTTGGGACGATAATGTCGAGGTAGATGTTACTTTAAATGGAAGTTTTACTCTTAGTAAGGTTGCTAATGATCTTGCAGATGGAGTTTATGACAGATTACAAGCTACTTTCAATCCTTCAACTCAAATCACTGTTGATGGAAGTGAACCTTATGATGCTGCCAGTGTATTTGATACTAACAGTTTAGCAATTGATGCAGGTGGAACATTTAATGTTGGTTCAACTAATGTTGATTTCTCTCTAGGTGATTTTGTTTTTGATTATATAAATTTAGATGGTGATGTAACTAATATAGATTTTGAAAGACATGCAGCAAATGATTATATCGTCAAAAAAACTATTGATGGTTCTCTATATTCAACGACCAGAGCGTATGATTTTGTTGCAGCAAATGGAAATGATGGAGAAGCAGTTTTTTCTATTGAAAGAGTTACTGGTGGATATTCAACTACTTTTGATGTAGGTAACACCATAAAAGTCTGCCTTGATACACCAGATGATGATGGAAATGGTGCTATTAGTACATATGACTGGCAATTATCAGATGATGGAGTATCAGGTTGGACTTCAATAGGAACTTCTTCCAGTGTAAAAATACCAAGTAATTCAGTTGGTAAGAAAATAAGAGCAGTTATTGATTATACGGATAATGAAGGGAACTACCAGCAAGTAATAACTACTTCTAAAGATATTTTAGCTAGTCAATCAGCTACTAGTAATTCGGGAGATAATTTAAATATTTTTGCTGACTTTATAAATACATCTTTATTAACTTCTTCATTTAGAGACAGCAGTACTTTTACCAATTTTCTAGATGGAAAAAGATTCCATTATGTATTACAAACTGGTGGTATTGATTTAAGTTCTTTTTCAGACAATCAATTAACTTATGATGTAAATAATCTTATTTATAAAGGAACCCCTTTTGATTCTGCTAGTTGGAATTCGAATGTAGAGTTAGAAGTAGTTTTAAATGGTCAATTAACTCTTCAAAAGAATAATGTCGGTCTTCCAGATGGTGATTATGATTATTTAACAGCTAACTTATCTCCTACCACAACTCTTTATGTAGATGGGGTTTCGGTTAGTACAACCACGCAAATACTTGAAACTGATAATTTAAATGTGAGTTCTGATGGTTCGTTTCAAGTTGATAGTAATAATGTAATTTTTGATTTAGGTGCTTTTAACTTTAACTACAATGATAGAAACGGAAATCCTACAAATTTAAATTTCGCAAAAGATAATACAAATAATTACATAGCTACAAAAAGTAGTAATGGGGTACAAGTCGACGTTGCAAATCTAGGAGTTTATGGAAGTGATCCCTATAGTCCAGGAAGTGATCCCTATAGTCCAGGAGGTGATCCCTATAGTCCAGGAGGTGATCCCTATAGTCCAGGAGGTGCTGATACTTCTGCACCAATTATTTATGGACCAGACGCTCCACATGGCGCTACACAAGCTTCAATTACAGTTTCCGACCAAGAAAAGTATGTCTATGCATATTATGCTGATGAGCAAGTTCAATGGTCTATGAGTGGCCCAGATAGTGATAAATTCAGATTAGATGCTGGTGGCTTTTTAGAATTTAAAAACCCTCCTACCTATGACGTTAATGGAGATAATAATTATCAATTAAGTATTACTGCTACAGACCTTAGTTATAATGTTTCGACTCAAAATCTTTCTGTAATTGTTTCTGCTGGTAGTCATCAATGGTGGCATGATACTTCATTTGACGCAACAGAAAATGTTCCTCTTATTGGCAGCTTATATAAGGTTAGATCTAAGGAGTCAGGTGATGCACTTTACAGTGATACGAGAGAATTAAATGAGGACTCAAAAGTTTATATTTTAAAAGATGATGATCAAGGAAATACTCCAGTTCTTATTCATGAACCTCATGATGCTGCTTATCTCAATGGTAAATGGAGTGAATCTTGGGGTAGTTCTCAAAGAAAAGTATATGCGGTAGAAGAAATTACCTCTGGAGATGATACCGGTAAATATCTTTTAGCAATTAAAGAAAAGGAAACTGCTGACTGGACAAATTGGCAGGAAAGGGTTTCCTGGCAGATTATGACTATAAGTTCTACGGGAACAATTGATCGGTCTACTCCTCCTTCTCACACAGAGAGT
>QCHK01000040.1 GCA_003279635.1 Prochlorococcus sp. AG-402-B05
TCTTTTCTGCTTCTTCTGGATAGCTGGTGTAGTCCTCTACAAGTTGAGGCTGTGTTTCACGGCCAAAGATGTTTTGCTTGCCGTACTCAGTGATTACTTGAGATGAAGCTGTGTTGGAAGAGGTTGTCATTACTGGAATTGCGTTGATGTGAATAAATGTAAAGTATTAACTTTGTAGAGCAAAGATACGGTCCGGTACGGCTTCTTCTAATAATCAATAAAAATAAATCTCAAACGCTAATAACAGCAACTAATTAGAGCTATATTTATCCAATGATTAGATCTATTGATGACTCTTATAAGTATAAACAGCTCAAACACGAGTGAGTTTACCCACCATTGATATTTTGTTTACAGGCTATATTTCGGAAACAAATCCACACCAAAATAAATCATTTTTCATGAGTTCCGAACCTGATAATTTACAAACACTTATCAGCAAGTATAAAACTATGGACATATATGAATTAGAAGAAAATATCGATAACTGGGATAATGAGAATGTTTGCCCAATTCAAACTCAAAGCCTTGTTATTGCAAAAAACGAACTCGAAATAAAATACAAAGATAGACAGGAACAAATAGAACTTTTAACTAAATCCCTCACTTCTTCTTCACGCGCTGGGAGATGGATTTCTAGTGTTAAAGCCGTTATTAAACAGCTTCTAAAATTCAAAAATTAAAAGCCTTCTCAATTATTAGTAGAGCATGCATGAGTCTGTGCTCTTGAGAACGTGATTCATTCAAATGTCAGGATTTGGTGTATTTAGTTAGTCCCACGTTGAAAGATCCGTAATTCCTTGAGATCTTTGCAACCATGAATTTTTTCAAGTGTCATCAATTTTCTTAAAAATCAATGAAAAAATAGATAGATCATTATTCAGGTCACCTTTGTAGCGAAATGCTTCTTTCAAGGTAAATGCAGCAAAGCCCCAATCCGAATCAGCTTCTAATCGATGAATCTTGACTAATTCGGAGAGTTCAATAACCAAATCATCACTGTCATACATGGCTGCAAGACCCTCTGCGGTTATGGGGTTACCACTTGGTCTGATAGCTAAGAAATTATTTGTAGTGTTTGCTGGTAAAAATGTTTTATTTTGAGCTCTGTCTGCAAAACCTTTTAAAAGAGCTTCTAGCTGCTGTGAATCAGAAGACAATTTTCAAAAATGTATGTCTTCAAACTATCTCACAATTCAGTTAATCAGGAGGTCTCATTTGATGTATTTGAACAAATAGGACGTGATTTTACGAGTGGATAAAAAGTACGAAGAATGGACTAACGACAGATAACAGAACTCCCTCAGAAAAGGAGTTCTATCGGGTTCAAGCCCCTCCGATAGGAGGCTTTTTAATGAAACCATATTGCCAAATGCACGGAAATGAAAAGGATAGGGCAACAAAAACTATCATCATATCCAAAAAACAAAAGCTAATGCTCCGATCTTGTTCCCCCGCACAATGGCAAATACTCCAGCTAGGCAGCAGCATCATTAATTTGATGCTCTACCAATTCCCAATCATTAGATAGAAGTTCACTCCAAGTTTCATGGGCAGATTCATAATCCAATCTTCTTGTGTTTTTTAATTTGGTCGGTATGCCTTCTTCGGTGCAATACCAAAGTTGAGTAAAGACTGTCGGAGCAACCATGACCGATTTGGGATCACGAATAAAGAACAGACAAAAATCTCTAGTAGGTGCGACTAACCATCCTGTTGGCGTTGGCAATGCTTCTCTGATTGGTTGATTCATATAACTGATGTCTGATGGTGGGTTTATCTATAAGTAGAGACAAGAAAACCACCAGTGAACAGGTGGTTTTCTTGCTGTTTGCGACGGGGATTAAACTAATACAAATATACTACCTTTGTCTAGCTGGTCAAGTGGAATTAGGATTAAAAAATGGAAGTATTAGAAGAGACATGGTGAAAGCAAGCAATAGGAAATCTTGTGTAATTGTTGGTCGGGACATATGGAAGAACCTCACAGGTGCAGAAGGAAAGCACTATTTTTTCAAGAGAAAATACACCGATAAGAATGGAATTGATGCTTGGAAGGGTGATGAGTTCTTCTCTGGCAAAAAAGAGTTGGCAGAATTCTTTGGAATTGAAGAAGACCTAAAAGAACTGGATGGGGTGAAATTAGGTCAGGTATTTATAAGGTTTTTTGGCACTAAAAAGGCATTGACCGATCAAGGTGAAAAATTATGGGTAAGTAAGTCAGAAGGTCATTTAGGCAATCAAGTGAAAATTACAAAGGCATCTCCAGAGAGGCATTTCTAATGACTACTCTTGCTTGGAGAGGAAACATAGTCGATGATAATTATCTATTCACTTCATATGAAATATCATGGTATGAAAAAGCAGGTTGGGATGATGACGATGCCCTTGATTACAGAACAGAATTAGATGATATTAAAGAAGAATGCGAAGAGATAGTGGTGGAGAATAAAGAGTTAAATGATGATTATTGTTGTGAGCATGGAATTAATCCAGAACATTATGAAAATAGATGGAAAGACTCATTGGAAATTGAATGCTTTCTATAAGAGTTTTGCTATGAAGTAAAAGATATTATGGCAACTGCTAAAAAAGACTATGGAATGTTCTGGCAAGGTGAATTAAAAGTAAATGATGTTATCTGGGAAGATGAAGAAGACAATCAAAAATTAAATTTATACAAATCCACCTATAGTTCTATGGGTTCTGAAAATTGGTGGAGATTAAAATATAAAGATGAAATTGAAAAGTATGATATTTCAATTCTTCAGCAAAGAATATATCAAAATGCTGATTTCAAACTTGAAATTGATGGTGATTTTGAAAGAGAGAAATTAAAGTTTAATGAAGATACTATGAGAGTTGAATATGATGGCAAAGAGTTTGACTTTTCAACGAGATGGGAGACATCAGGAGGAAGTACTAATTATGATGTTCATATAATTAAAAATGGGACTATTGAATATATTCCAGATAGAGATTTGAAACCATAATGTATAAAACTAAAAAAAAATTGAGAAATGGATTAAGGTATTCAATCCCGAACAAGTTGAGCGGATGAGAGCAGATAATTATTTGGATCATATAGACGAAGAAGATCTACATGGAAGTGAGAGGTTTAGAGGTGGTGGAAATTGGTCAGTAGAACCTATTTGTTGCTCCACAAGCACTACTTGATTTGCTACCCGAATGGGAAAGTAAAAATTGGTGGGAAGTATGTTTTGTTATGGATGAAGATGGTGAAGGGGTTTTCGAGTCAGAGCAAGAAGCATTAGATGAATATGGGGTAAAAAGTATTGATGAAATAAACTCACATTTCGCAAGAAGATTGTATGAAGTCTCATTAGACGATGAGGAATGGTGGATCTCGTTAGAAAAAGAAATCGAGGGTCAAACTGGTCTGCCTTTTGAACAATTTAGAGTTAACTATGGTTAGGCACAAAAAAACCTGCCCGAAAGCAGGTTCTTTTGTGAGATCAGTCGCAAGTGTTTCCTTGTTTCCACTGCGGAGGATCTCAACTCCTCACAAAATAAACTTACCTCAATAAGAATAGTAATAAACCCCTAGCAGGTGGGTTTAAAGATTGGCACAGCAAAGCAAGGAAGTGGAAAATAGACAAAGTGAAAATGAAAATTATTTCCAAATTCTTTCAATGCGTAAGATCGGTATCTCTTTGATCGCTGCTTTTTGTCTATTCATTCCCCTTCTTGTGACTGGTTGCCAGATGGGTTCAAAGGAAAAGATGGAAAAGCATGATCAAGATGATCACAAACACGACCATAAAGGTGATCGTCATGGTCATGATCAATAGATAGCAAAAGAATTTGCGATTAAAAAAGCACCCTTCTCGTTAGAGTTGGGTGCTTTTTAGCACAGAACTATGTGTGAGGAGTTGTTCTGTATACCCTTTCTAATCCACCCGATACAAAAATGGTTAGAACAGAAATAATCTCTTAAATATTGAGAAAATATCCACTAGGTACATACAAATGATATTCAAATCAGACAACGGAAAATCCTTTAGCAAATAGGAAGCAATAGTTTTAATGGTGTCTTTAAGTGCAATGACGCAAATTCAGAAAATAAGTGGAGAGGTTTCTATAACTCTTTATCTATGAATGAATTACAAGAAGAATGGAATGAGTGCTGGAAAATTTACAGACATTAAGAAGGGGGACGAGATTTTGATCGTCCCCTTTAAATTCAGCACTTGTTTATCCGTGTGAACAATCATTTTCCCTTTAATTAGCCACTTCCCTGTCCTAAGGGAAGACAAGTGCTAGAACTCCATCCCATTTCTAACCAAACTGAATTTTTAGAACATGAGATCAAATACCTGCTCTTTAGCAGTTAGCATCACCAACGCCTAAACCAACAACAGTACCTAAAGGAATTGCCCAACCCCAAGCATCTTTTTTAGATACTGCAGCGGCAAGACCACCACCTAAAAGACCACCTGTTGCTCTTGATGATCTGCAAGCACTAGATGAAGGATTAGATCTGGAAACTCTGTAAGTGGTTGTTGGTTGGTAGTAGCGAGTTCTGGAGTAGTTGTAAGAAGTTATTGGGCGGTGGTGGCGGTGATGAACCTTTGCTAATGGAGTACAAGGAACTTCCACTCGATCTAAAAACGATTTCACATATCCTTTTGATTCTCTAGTGCCAGCAACATATTCCTCTCTATAAGTTTCCTTATAACAAGAGCGTTTAGTTGTATATCCTCTCTGGGATTCGTGAGCATTAACTGGAACTGAACTTATAAGTAGAAGAGCGACTAACCCAACTTTCATAATTCCTCATTTCCTTTAGTAGCAACATAGGAACCTTGTTCCCCTTTGGATCTATTACCTAAGACACTATTTAAATTGATGGTAAAAATTAGACACAAAAAAACCGCCCAGTTCTGTTAGGACGGTTTCTTCGTGAGATCAGGCGTAAGTGTTTCCTTGTTTCCACTTCGGAGGATCTCGACTCCTCACAAATGGAACTTATTAGAAGCAATTAGAGGACTCAAGGGTC
>QCHK01000041.1 GCA_003279635.1 Prochlorococcus sp. AG-402-B05
TAAATGTATTGGCATGAATTAGATATATGTTATTTATAAGATTTTGATCTTAAATTAGCTTAAGAAATTTAACAGTGAAAACACCAGAACATCCAATTTTTCTCGAAAGTGTTAAATACATTAGATCTAAGATAGACATTACAGGACTGGATCAGGTTCAGCAATCAATTTTAGAACGCATTATTCATTCAAGCGGAGACTTTGGCTTGCAGTCATGTGTCAAGTTTAGTCCCACTGCTTGTGAGGATGCTATTAAGGCATTGAAAAATGGTGCAACGATTTTGACTGATACTTATATTGCAGAGGCAGCAATATCGCCTATGGCTAAACGAACCTTGAATTCAAATATTGAATGTATTTTAGGTATCGCTCCACCTTCTATGTCCATTGATACGTCTTTGACTACTAGAAGTGCAATTGGTATGAAAAATAAGTGGTTAAATTTTGAGGATAAAGACACCATAAACAAATTAAATGCTCCATTGGTTGTAGTTGGAAGCTCTCCAACAGCTTTAATTTCTTTATTAGATCTTGTTGAAGCTGGTTATAAGACCCCAAGTTTAATTATTGGAATGCCAGTTGGATTTATTGGGGTGAATGAGAGTAAAGCTAGATTATTAAATAGTGATTGTTCATATATTGTCCTAGAAGGTTCTAAAGGAGGCGCATCTTTAGCTGCAGCTGCTACAAATGCTTTATTGAGAGCGGCTGAGAATTAAACTGAAGCATTATTCTTTATTTTATGTGCAACTTTCAATTGGCTTAGGGACTTGAATAGTGTTGGAGCTATTTTTTTCTAGATTTTTTAATATTACTCTTGCATTATTAACTACATCTGATGGGACTCCTGCTAGCCTAGCAGCTTCAATTCCGTAACTTTTGTTGGCTCCTCCTCTTTCAACCTTGTGAAGAAATGAAAGGGAATGATTTTTATATTCAACTAGAACTTTATAATTTTCTACATTATCAATATATTCAGAAATTTGATTCAATTCATGGTAATGAGTTGCAAAGATTGAACGACTTTTAATCTTTTTTGCTAGAAACTCGCTTACTGACCAAGCTATAGATAACCCATCAAAAGTAGAAGTTCCTCGTCCAATTTCATCTAATAAAACTAATGAGTTTTCAGTTGCATTATTGAGAATAAAGGCTGTTTCAATCATTTCGACCATGAAAGTTGATTGGCCTGAAGCTAAATCATCTACTGCTCCAACGCGTGTAAACAATTGATCAGCGATTCCAATAGTTGCTGATTTGGCTGGGATCCAACTACCAATTTGAGCCATGATTTGTAAGAGGCCTACTTGTCTCAAATAACAACTTTTGCCACTAGCATTTGGCCCTGAAAGAATAATTAGATCGGTATTAGAGCCAAGTTCTATGTCGTTAGGCACGAAAAATTTATCAACAAGAATTTGCTCAACTACTGGATGGCGACCATTAATAATAGATAATTTTCTTGATTTACCTTGCTCATTAATATCTATGACCTTAGGTTGAATATAGTTTTGAGTAGCGGCTACTTCAGCTAGTCCAGTTAAAACATCTAAGTAAGATATTGCTCTTGCAGCTTTTCTAATTATGTTTGATTTATTCCCAGTCAGTGTTCTTAAATCACAAAAGAGTTCATATTCTAGTTCTGATATTCTTGCCCTAACTTGAAAGATTTTTCCTTCCCTTTCTTTTAATTCTGGTGTCACAAAACGTTCTTCATTAGTTAAGGTTTGTCTTCTGATCCAGTGATCTGGTACATCGATAGCCTTTGATTTATTCACAGCTAAAAAGTATCCAAAGGATCGATGATATTGAAGCTTTAAATTATTTATATTGCTTTTCTTTCTCTCTTCTAATTCCTGAGATTTGAGCCATGAATTATGATCATCTAGTTGGTTTCTTAGTCCATCAAGTATAGGATTTATACCATCATAAAATAGGCCACCTTCTGTAAGGCTAAGAGGTGGATTGTCTATGATTTGATTATTGATTTTTGAAGCAAGTTCTATCAAGTCTTTATCTATATTTGTAATGGACTGGAAATACTTAGTTTTATAAAATATGGGATCATTTATAATGTTCTTGATTAAGGGTAAACGGTTAATCCCTTCTGCAATAGCAACTAAATCACGTGCTCCAGCTTGTTGAGCTCCTGCTCTACCTGAAAGACGCTCTAAGTCAGCCATAGCTCTAAGAATTTTCCTAATATTTTTTCTTAATGTCGATGATTTGACTAGTAAGCCAATTATGTTTTGTCTATTTTTAATTGCATTAATATCTGTTAAAGGTTCTTCTAGCCACCTCCTAATTCCTCTGGCACCCATTGCAGTTAATGTTTTATCAATTGCCCAAAGTAATGAGCCTTGAAACTTACCATCCTTCTGAGTTGAAGTAATTTCTAAGTTTCTTTGAGTTTGACTATCTATACTTAATCCAGATCGACTATTTTTGATTCGAGGGTAATCAATACAGATATTTGTTTGGATTTGGTCGTTAGATTTATCGTCTATATTTGGATGTGTTTTATTTAAATACGCAATTAATCCACCAATAGTTCTGATTGATAGAGAATCGGCATGTATCCCTAAGCCATCAATATTATTTAAACAATAATGATTTTTAATAGTGTTTATAGCCTCTAGATTAGAGAATGATGTTTTATTAAATTCTGTTATTTCTATGAACCCTTCATACCAGATTTTATTTGAGATTGAGTTTTTTTCTGAAATAACTTCAGCTGCGTTTAATTTAATTAATTCTTGACGTAAATTATTACTTTCTTGCCCTTCTTGAACAATAAATTCACCAGTGCTGACATCTATTTTTGCTAAAGACCAGTGAGTTTTTTTTGGATTAGATTTTGATTCTAGTAGAACAGAAGCTAGCCAATTATTTTGTTTAGCACTTAACATACCTTCCTCTAGAATTGTTCCAGGGGTTATTAATCTAGTTATGCCTCTTTTTATTAATTTATTGCCTTTTGCGGGAGCGGCTTCAAGTTGATCACAAATAGCAATAGATAAACCCTTTTTAATTAGTGCTGTGCAATAACGATCAGATGAGTGATGAGGTATTCCAGCCATTGGGACTTTGCCAATTTTTTTTCCAGCTTCTTTACTTGTGAGGGTGATTTCTAAAAGCTGTGAGAGTGTTATTGCATCTTCAAAAAAACATTCGAAGAAATCTCCAAGTCTATAGAGCAAAACTCGGTCAGGATTCTCTTTTTTTAATTCGACATAATGTCTTAATGCAGGAGTAAGATCATCAATTTTTGGTAAATTGTGATGTGACCATTTGGGTTCATCAAATTCCACCTTAGAAAATGAATCTGTATCAGATATTCGATTTAGATGTTCGGACTTCTTTTTTTTACGAGGTCTGAGTGATGCGTCTTCTCTCAGTTGTTTATTTGAAAGATTTTCGTTAGATAATTTTGAAGCATTCGAGTGTGTAACTTCATTAATATCGCGCTGTTCGTTTCCCCCAAAAAGACTGCCTTGTATTGGGTTTTGGCTGGCAGCCATTTCAATTCTAAAACTTCAATTAATGCATATTAGAAGAATATTTTTATTTTGCATGTGAAGCCTCGCTACAAATCTTAGGAGTTTGAAGGTTAATCTCACACTTCCATGGCAGAATTATTGGACTTCAGCACTTGTTTGCAGCTTATTTTCTCATGCTGGCTATTAATTCCATTGTCGCGAACGCACTTTTATTCTCTTCTCTGCTACTGGTAATTGGTGTTCCGGTCTTTTATATGACCCAAACTAATCCAGAGGATAATAGAAATCCAAACATAAAAAAAATTGAAATCCTTGCTGGGGTCTGGTTCCATTTGGTTCTTCTTCAGGCATTGGTCGGTGAATACATCACTCATCAAATGAGTATTTAGGCAATATTGTGCGATTCGAAATTGCATGATATTAGGCTTATTCGAAATTTATATGGTTAAAGTTTGCCCTTAAGAGGTTAGTGTAAGTATGTATTAAAAGCCTTCAAAAAATGGCGATTATAGAGGGTACCTTTGAGAAATCATCATCTTTAAAATTGGCTATTGTTGTAGCTAGATTTAATGATCTCATTACTAATAAACTTTTAAGTGGTTGCTTAGATTGCTTATCACGTCATGGAATTGATGTTTCGGAACAAAGTAATCAATTGGACGTCGCTTGGGTGCCTGGTTCTTTTGAATTACCAATAGTTTCCCAAGAACTTGCCCGAAAAGGTAAATATGAAGTTGTGATTACCCTCGGAGCCGTAATCAGAGGGGATACGCCACATTTTGATGTTGTGATATCAGAGGCCAGTAAAGGAATCGCTACTGTTTCAAGAGAAACTCGTGTTCCCATAGTTTTTGGAGTTTTAACAACAGATACGATGCAACAAGCTTTAGAGAGAGCAGGAATTAAGAATAACCTTGGATGGAGTTATGCTTTGCAAGCACTTGAAATGGGTTCCTTAATGAAAGCGATCGCTTGAACAATCTTGTCAATTAGTTTTTTCAATTGACCTCTGTACCCGTTGTAAGGCATTGTGGTATTGGGATAATAGAATTTTTGCGGATGTAGCTCAGTGGTAGAGCATCTCCTTGCCAAGGAGAATGTCGAGAGTTCGAATCTCTTCATCCGCTTCCGCTAAAGCCCTGCTAAAACAGGGTTTTCTTTTTACCCTAGATTATTTATAAGCTTATATATTGTAAAATTAGCGCATCTTTTAGGGCATTGGTCATATTTCTAGGATATATAGAGATTCGCAAGTATTATCAATTTATTATAGAGGTTTTTTGCTTTAATAACCTAACCACTAAATAATATAAAAAAGAACTAAGATAGTGCGTCTAAATCATAAATAAAAAACCAAATAAAAGGTGTACTTTAATTAAAATATATATATTTTTAAGCTACTTTTGTTATTGCTTTGGCTGCTTATATTGTTAATCAGCTT
>QCHK01000042.1 GCA_003279635.1 Prochlorococcus sp. AG-402-B05
ATGAGAGGTTCAATGCCTCTCACTGGCTTTTCATAGTTATTTTGAAAATATTTGTCCTAATTTGACTTTTAAGGTACGCCTTTTATTTAATCAGTGACTATTAACCCTGCATTGCATAAAGCGTTGAATACTTTTGTTTTACGCTCCATGGTTTTTTTTGTTGGTTGAAGCATATCGAGTATGGATGCAATACAACTTATTTCATATGAACCCTGGGAAAGGAGAGCTGCATCACAGATTTCATTATTGGCAATAGCAGGTTTGATTCCTGTGAATTTCAATTTCTGAATTGAGGCTTTTAAAACTTGTTCGAGATATGATAGTTGTTCGTTATTCAATGTCTTTCTGTCTACATAATCCATTAAAACCAAAGAGGGTGTCATTAATAAATTTATATTTTAGCTTTTATGTACTACTAATTATCGTCTCTTTGGATTTTTCTATCTTTTAGGTGTCTTCCTTTTTCATATCAGCTTTATATTCATTGAGAGCCTCTTTAATCCTTCCTGGAGCAAAAGGATTTTTACCTTTTGCTTCCTTCTTAGCTTCTTGCCATGCGTTATCGATTTCTTTCTTTGCCATTGGATCATTGTTGAAATTTGTGTATAGCTTCATCAGATACAAAGTGCTTAAAACTAATAGTCCTAGACCTAATAAATACATGAGACTGTCTCGATAATTACGACAATCTAACCAATTGAATGGAATTTGCGTCTATAAATAAAAAAAATACGTACTCGCCATGCCACTTATCGTAGATCCGTCTAAAGATACGAGTAATGGAGTTGGTAAGACTTTTAGGACAATCAATATCACACTTGCCATTGCTCTTCCTTTGTCAGCGATTTTGGTAACTATCTTTTGGGGGTTAAGACATGGTTTCAGTAGTTTCATTTAATTTCAATAGCGTCATTTTTTTATCCAAATAAAGCTTTGATCAGCTGAATAAATAATTTGATACCCCAAAATAAGACGCCTCCGTAAATAAATCCTGCCAGACCAGACGCCCAGTCATTGAAGAATTTCCATGAAATGATTATCACAATGATTCCTAGTAAGAGCGAATATGTAGCCATTATTTTTGTTGTTTCTTTTGAAAGTCGTCTTTGGGATAAGTTTAGTAGTCGGTATACCTAACTTTTCAGTATTAGCAACCGAAGTGAGTGATAGTTACCGAATAATTTTCTTCGGTTCACCTCATTCCAAACTAAATTAATTTAAGACAGAGTAGTTATGTACTCCGAAAGAAAAGTTATGTACACTTCACTCTTCGACACTTTTTTCTCTGATTCTTTAATAGCTCCTGCCAGAACTGTTTATGTAGTTTCTCATAGCCAGCTTGAAGAGCTAAAGCGTAATCAACGTCAAGAGGAACTCGATAACATCAAGGACTCTAGAAAGATATTAGAAGAGAGTTATCAAGCACGTATTAAAGTTCTTGATGAACGTCAAAACGAACTAAAAGAGGAGCTAAAGGCGTTGTCTCCCACAAAGGTTAAGGCTGCTCTTAATAAGAAGTAGCTGATAGTTGGTCTGATGCATGTTTCGTTATCTCCTCCACTGAACAGTGGAGGAATTTTTTTTGGACTTAATGTTCAAATCTTTTTCTCAAAATTTTTGGCAATCTAAATTTATAAAAGATTTTTAATTGTCTTGATTTTCTTTTTGGCTTTCTTTAAGTGCCTTATTACCTTCTTTAAGGGTTGTTCTGACCCACCAAACAGAAATTCCTGTTATGAGGATGCCTAATGTCATTATTGATATTATTGTCGAAGTCATTAATTTGACTCTTTAATTGCTTTGGTTGATTTTCTTTTTGCAGCAGTTCATCAGTTTTCAATAATTGAATTTTTTTCTTAACAACATAACAAATGTTGCCTTTATATAAATTGTAAGAAAGATAAGGATAAATTCCCTTGCCATAGGCCTTCTTGATGGTTTATACCAAGGTTAATTGAAGATAAACTATGAAACTTCAAACTTCATTTAGTGTTCCTAACGATGCTATGGGTGACATCGGTATGAAACACGAGTCAGTTAAAAGAGGAATGACAGCGGTTGCTTCCTACTGGGAGAAAGAGTGTGCTTTAAATCCTTCTTCACCTGCATGCCTTCTTTTTGAAGACTAGGATTTTATTAGACGTGAGGCCATAAACTTTCCTTCATGAAATAGTTAAACTTTTTGCTTCTTTATGAAAAGTGTTATAAAAACTTGTGTTGGATTATTTCTGTCTCTATTTGTAGTGATGTGTGTTTGCTTCCAGTCAGTTGAAGCACAGGCGGTTTTAATGGCAAAGGATGCTGATATAGAAAATGATCAAAGTTCAATGGATTCAAAAAGTATTGATGATCTTTTAGGACCAGATACAAATTTCCCATTTGATCCAGCAAATCATAGAGATGGGTCTAATCCGATTAAAAGGATTGGCAAAATAAGCGACGATAATTTGTAAATAGGTATCTTTTTATTTCTTAAGCAAAAGTTCTAAACGTTTTTTTTGTTCTTCAAGAGTCTCTGACTTTTCATTCCTTTTTGCTTCTATTCTATTTTTTATGGATGCATCAGCTTGTCTTGCGATACTAGCCTTCCTAAGGAACACAAGGACTGAAATCACAGCAAATAAAAAAGCAAGTGAACCCAATGGAACTATTGTTGCGCTCATCTCTTCCATCAGTAATTACAGGCGTTATACAAACGATTAGCTTTCTGTTGATCCTCACATTTTTTTAGCTTCGTCTCTAAATCTTGCATCTCCTTTTGAGCCTGATTGATTAATTCCAATGACCATTGCCAGTTTCGCTCAGTGCAATGTTGTTTTGCAGAATCCCAGTCCATGTTTGGATTATTTTAATAATGGATGTTTTAGTCGAGCTTAAGTCTCTATCACAACTAGAGAATAACAAGTTTATGAACTAAATATTGTGTTTTTATCATCTTTTTGAAAACTTGGCTTGTACAACTTGTTCTAAAAGCAATGTTCAACATACCTTTTAAACCGCAATTTGAATCTGCCTCACATAGGCTCAAAATATATTTGTGAATTCCATGGAAACAGCTTTTGCTTGGAGCCTATGCCTGTCTGCCGTTGTTGTCTTGATTTTAATTGGATCACTAACGTATGGCCGAGTCAAGGCTGGTTATTCAGCTGAGAATATGAGTGCGCCAAGAGCTTTGTTTGATGAACTTCCTGATTTTGGTAAAAGAGCTGTCTGGTGTCATCAAAATTGCTGGGAGAGTATCACTCTTCACTCTCCTGCATGTTTGTTATGTCTGATTGCCGGTGTTGTGTCTCCTGTGGCCATAATAGCTGCGTGGGTTGACCCAATTGTGATGTTTATCTATATCGGTGCTTATGTTGGCGATATTCCTTCTTCTAGAGGACTTTGTTGGGCTTCGGGTCCTTTATGTTCAACTCTTTTGTATAAAGAGGGTTTAACTGCTTTGCTTTCTTCTTAATTGATCGACTAATAAACTTCTTGGTTTACCTGTTTTTACTGGATTTAATCGATCAAGTATTACTGCAACTGCTGTGATCCAAGAACTTCCCTCTGGAATATTTGTTTGGTTACAAATATGTTTTGGAGCTATTTCTGGGAAGAAATTCGAATCGCTTTCATTGATTATCTCTTGATAGTGTTTCTCTAAAAGGTCGACATCTTCTTTTTCAAGAATGTTACCTGAGCAATACCAATCTAGTGATGTCTTCCAATCCATTTCCTGATGATAGGACTATTGTTTGATTATGTCCCATGCTTCTGAAGCACTATCGGCGTATTGAAAGAGATTCATGTGTTCATCTCAGATAAGTCCGTGATCTTAAAGGAATTGAAAGTTGATCACTTTCGACCAATAATCTCGACCAAAAAGAATAATTGGAATTTCTGTTTTCATTCCTGTTTGACGAAGAGTGAGTAATTCGAAGAGTTCATCAAATGTTCCAAATCCCCCCAGGGAAAAAGACAGCTGCAACTGATCGCATCACAAAATGAAATTTTCGTAAGGCGAAATAATTAAATTTGAAGCAAAGTCCAGGAGTGATTTATGCATTTGGATGTTGCTCGTTTGGGAGACTTATGTTTAATCCTATTGATTTACAGTCCGCATCAAAAGAACCTCGATTGGCAGCCTCCATAATCTCCGGACCACCACCAGTGACAATTACATGTGAATTGCAATGCTCTTTTTGGTTTTGTCTGGAGAGAATCTTCGCGAATTCTCTAGCAGAGTCGTAGTAATGAGAGATTGACTGTAAATTCTTTAGTCGTGTTAATTCTCTATCTAAATTTGATGAGCTTGGATCTTTCGTGAGAGAGTTCTTAACTAGTTCAATTCTGTGATCTATAGAGCTTTTATCAGATAAACTTGCACCTGCAAAGACGATGATTGTTGATAAAATATTCTGCTCTTCCAAGATTTTTTCTGGTTTATTTATTTCTAGAAGCATTCGCACGCCTCTCATTTCATCACTATTGAGTAACTTTCTATCTTCATGGGCTAATTGGTAGTTACTCGAACTAATAATTAATTCAAGGTTTTTGCTGACCAGATCTAAATCGTCACTCCTATTTTGTGAACTCATCTGAATATGCCTCCTAAAGTTTTAATGCTATAAATTATTTGATCAATTCATACATTTATATGAAATGAATAGTGAGGTGTTTGATGCCACTATCTACATTCCCATTGCTCTTCTAAGTTTTGTTGCCTCGTCCATTCCTTCCATAATTGTGAACGTTGCATTCACGGTGGCTGCTTTACGTAGCTTAGAAAGTTCTTGATATTCACTTGATTCATAAGCATCTACTGCTTTTCGCATAGATGGAAATTCACAAATGACTGCAAGGTTTGATTCTTCAGTTTTTTCTTTTCCTCTTGGGTCTGTATCTTTCGCAAATACGTCCCCACCATT
>QCHK01000043.1 GCA_003279635.1 Prochlorococcus sp. AG-402-B05
AGGCAAACTTACTTATTGTCATTATTTCTTTTTATTGAAGTATGTCGAAAGGCAATTACCCCTATCGGTCTTTACGGTCTCTGAGACTGATTGCGAATAGTTAAATTTACATCTGAATTTATTTTTTTGATGTCTAAAGAAACTTACCAAGAAATTAAAAGAATCAGTGGAGAAGAACTAAATGAGTTGTTATCTAATTTGGATAATGTTTTTGATTTAGGTACTCGTACCTTTTTGGGTGATAGCTTTTTGGCTTCAACAGACTATTAAGTAACTGTTTATTTCTTTTATGCTTTTGAATTTGTCAATTTATTTTTTTCCTCTAAATTTGAAAAAATCAATTTCCCAATGAATCATTTTTTGGCAACCTATATAGATTTTGTTCAAAGTGCTGGCTTTATCTTTTTAACGATCATTGTAGTTTTAATCACATGGAAACTATTTTTAGATAATAAAGAAGATAATTACATTGAAGTAGTGAAAATTAAAGTTGACGAATGACTTTTTTGCTAGAACTAAAAAAAATAAAAAAAAATGCCAAAAGCTTTTGAGGAATTTAAATTCTCTGATGATCAAAAAACAGTAGCAGTGTCAGTATTTTGGGAGAATGTTCATCTTGCAGCTAAAGCCTTAAAGGAAGATACTAATTGCCCCAACGAAATCATTGCTAGTGGT
Organism: Prochlorococcus sp. AG-402-B05; assembly: GCA_003279635.1. GTDB lineage: Bacteria > Cyanobacteriota > Cyanobacteriia > PCC-6307 > Cyanobiaceae > Prochlorococcus_B. The sequence continues at coordinate 676 of QCHK01000043.1, forward strand.
TTAAGAGCCGTTGCGGCAGAATGGGATTGATTCTGTGTTTAGCGATAATTAGGAATCTTTAATATCTAATTTTGTTTGGACTCATCATTTGAATCGGAATTCTTTTTTTTGCCCTCTTCTTCTTCCTTGAATTTCTTCATAGCTTTACTACCTATTGCATCTTCGATTAATTCAAAAAACCAAGTTTTAATAGGGTTAGTCATTCTTAACGAATTAGATAGTTTGTTAATAACCAGATAGCAACGATAAACATAGCGACTCTTCCGTGAATAACTTCTGATCTGCTTAGACGAGCAAAGATAGTCATTAATATCATGCTGCTATCTCTTTTATATCAGTAGTGATCTGTATATGCATGGATAATTGTTGGGATCTTTCTTTTCTTTTAGGGTTTTAAACCTTTTCTTAATGCTTTTAAATTCTTTTGCTATGAGCCTCTTACACTTTCCACTTTTTCTTTAAATAATTGCTTCTTATCTGTACGTGTATTTACTTTTAATGTCGTGTAAACACGTGGAGCACCTTTGCTATGAACTGCCTCATGGCATTTTTTTACACATTCAAAAACTTGATCCCACTCCCCTTCAATTGCAGTTCCATTTGGACCCAGTTCATAATCGAGCTTATGTTCCTCAATAATTGACAAGCACTCCTTTATGTATGGAGATAATGAGACACCTACCCCTATTGGTACTAAGCAAAGATCTATGCTTACCCACATATCAAATTAAGATTGAAAGCATTTTTAAATTCTAGCTAAGTATTTTTATACTTAAAGTCTTATTAAATAATTGCTTTATCAAAATAAAATTACGGTAGGACGGTTATTACTATTGTTTTAGTATAGTTATTCGTCTCGTCTCCTTTGTGATTTTATTACGGTATAAAAAAATTGATATCTATGGATAACAATAAAATTCAGGTTCTGCCCTTTTTCATTATTACCTTTGCCATTCTTATCAGCGGCGTTACTGTTGTCTTTACTTAAGTGTTTGTATTGATACTTCCTGTTAGATTAAGAGAACAAATTTAATCAATATTTTTTAATGAACTTTTCCACGATTGCAATCATTACGATTATTTCTACGGCATGCTTTTACATGTTCTTTTTATTGCTCGGGGTTGGAGGTATTTCTAAAAACCGCAGAGCTCAAGGTCTTGATCAAAATAAAGGAAGTGATAATTAATTGATTCAGAAAATAATTGAAGTAGTATTTTATATTTTGTAAATCAATCTTCTTAACCTCTTCCTTTTTGACAAGTACCTATCAATGTTCTATACCTCTGTGGTGATTCAACTGAGTAGTTACCATACTTTCTATTAATTTTGTAGATTTTCTTAACGCTATTTCTATTATCCCTTTGCGTAATTGTATATGAATTACGTCTTATCAAAGTCCTTCCTTCTTTTTTTATTCCTTTATCGTCAATAGTAGATATAAATCCATCTAGATTAATTGTTAGATAGCTCGTTTCCCAATCTGGTTTGATTAGAGCACCTCTATTTATTTCATATTTACCAACACATTTTAGAAAAATTTCATGCGATCTCGTTTTTTGCAATGGTACTAAAATTAATCCTGATAGCAATACCAAATTAAAATGAAATTTCTTAAGAAGAATATACTTAAATAAGGTGTTAATATAAGGAATTCGAATTTTAATATTTTTATTCATATCTTTCTTGCATTAAATCTTGCTTTTAACGAGTTTAATCTAAATCCCTATTTTGTTGTTGTTTGTTTAGTTACTCACAACTTTCTTTATCGTTAAAATCGTCAGTGAAAATAACTTAATCTTACTATCCTCTTAAAATCATTGTTTGTGGTACGCCTACTGTAAGTAGTATTCCTGTGGTTAAGATGGTTAATCCCATCGGGGATAGGATCTCTACTCCACCCAAGACCTGTGAGGCTTTTTGCGGTGTAGCAATAATCATTAATTTATGGAGTATGCCCAAGGTATTGATAGCTTATTTTCTCCAAGATACTTTTGCAATTTTCTTGAATTGATTTTCAATACTAGTCCATTTGTTGGATAGCTTTTAAATAACTTACCCTTTCTCCAACATTGAAGATAAATTTCGATATCTGAAATGAAGTTTTTATATTGAGTTTGTGGTATTTCAAAATTTAGATATTTTAACTCTTGAAGTGATTGAAAATGATTAATTTTGCAATGAGATATTAGAAAAGCACAAAATTTAAGTCTTTTAGACTGTGATATAAAATTATGAATTTCTATAAAGTCAGTTTCATTTTTACTAGTTGATAAATTTTTATCGTCGTAAAGAACTCCTTGTATTTCTAGTCTGTTTTTAATCGGTAAGCTTTTAGGAATCTTTTTTAGAGTCCTTAGAATTTCTGTAATGTCTTGACTATTTTTATCTATGACCATATTTAATTCTCCATTGATATATTGAATGTCAATGATTGATCCAATGATTTTTGGTTCTATAATTATTCTTGTATTCGGAAGAAATGTCTCCAACCATTCACGAATATTTCCTTGTCCTAATGCTAAGAAGGCTTTTCTTCCAGATTTGTAATTAAAGATAGAATTTTCTGGAGATATTCTCTCAAGATTCCTTACAAGATGATTTGATACCTCAATCTCTTCTCTCATCTTTCAGTCCTACATTTACTCAAATTAGGTTGCTTTTTATAATGCTAGGCATATTTAATATAGATAAATATTGTTTTTTGTAAGATCAGAAATGAGCCGATATTATTGCCCTTTCTGCTCTTCTCGTTATCAATTTCATAAAACTAGTAGTGAGGGTGTTTTGATTTGTGGTCTTTGCGGTGACCCATTAGTTAAAAAGCCCTTATTAAATTCAAGAAGAATTATTGGAGCAGTTGCCGCATCCGCATTTCTAGCTCCCTTACTAATAATGATTATTTTTGTTATTAAAGATCTTTCTAAGGACAAACATCCAAACAATTCTGATTCATTAGTCCTATTAAATTTTGAAAAATCATGGATAATATAAATTCCGACTATCGCCTAAATTTTCCGGCTACGACAAGGAATCGTGATTCCATTGCCGCAGTTTTAAGCAATTATATTTCTCCTAATAGCTTGCTTTTAGAAATAGCTAGTGGTAGTGGACAACACGGAGTCTTCTTTCAAAAGAAATTCCCATTAATTACGTGGCAAACAAGTGATCCTGAATTAGATCATAGAAAAAGTATTAATTCATGGATTAAGCATGAGGGGCTTTATTCAAAAATGCCTGAACCTCTTAATCTTGATGTAGAAATGCGTCCTTGGACAATTTCCAATCGACTTGGGGCATTAATTAAAGGAATTGTGTGCATAAATATGATTCATATCTCACCATGGAGTTGTACAAGATCATTGTTTGAAGAATCAAAGAAATATCTAGATCAAAGTAATTTTTTGATGCTCTATGGACCTTTCTTAATAAAAGAGAAACAAACTGCAGAAACTAATTTGAATTTTGATCAATCCTTAAAAATACAAAATCCGCTTTGGGGTCTTCGCAACTTAGAAGAGGTTAACGATATTGCTTTTGAAAATGGATTTAATCTTGATAACGTCATCGATATGCCAGCAAATAATCTTTCAGTTATTTATCGCTTAAAGTAATATTTATACAACTTTTTTCTTTCTACTAAGAATTCTAGAAATTCGGTAGATGCGATAGGAGAATAAATCCATTACGCTTTTTTCTTGTGGAGTTCTCTGGCCCAGATGCAATTGATAACGCTATCCATGCTGGATTAGATCTAGATGGAAGTCCTATCCCATCAGAAATGCTTATCCTCTACAGGGATGTCATGGATAAAGAAAATGCGCGTAAAAGGAGTGGAGTTAAGAAATCAATGCGAAACCGTATTGTTAAAACTGGATCCAAACATTTTGATCAAGACACTCTAAATACACGACTAATCAAAGCTGGTTGGGATGGATTAAAAGCTAAAGAAATTGACTTTTTTTATAACTGAGATCTGATATCAGAAAAAATTTAATTTGATGTGTGACGCTAGTGTCACACTTTTTTGTTAGTCAGTTCTTCTTGTGAGAGAACACCCCCTTGGCTTGACTCTTAACTTATGTAGTCAAATTGACTGTATTAACAATTGTTTTACTATCCGTTGCGTCTGAATTCCACATTTATGAGGCAAGCCGTACTTTTGGGACTTTACGTAGTTT
>QCHK01000044.1 GCA_003279635.1 Prochlorococcus sp. AG-402-B05
GCAGGAGTCATTGTTGATGCTGGTCCACCACCACCATTTTGGATTGTTCTAATTGCAAACCCAGTTTTTTGTACTTATGGATTACTAAAAGGGAAATAATGAAATGCTTACTACCTCCTCTACTAGCTGCTCTTACTTTACCTATTGGTGTTAAAGCTGAATAAACTTACATGTTTGTCAGTTAATTCCAGCCAGATTTAACGATCGAATTAAGTACAAAAAATACTTTTATTAGTAAAGGTTTTATGAAATACAAAGAAAACCCGCTTTTTGTATTTGAGACAGGCTTAAGCAAGGGATATGGCGGACAATTTTTCTCCATTCGTACTATTCAAAATTCATCTACTGATAAAGAAGAGACAATTGTTTCTGCTCATGTTTTCACAATCGTTGGAGATCAAGCGAGTACAAAAGGAACTCCGAAAAAAAAGAAAGAGAGGTCAAGAGAAATTATTTCTCCCAAGCTTTGCTCAGAATTTTTACTCCCTATTGACCACTAATGGAAGCAAACCAGATGATCGTTTTGAGGGTAGAACAGAAAGAATGACTACTATCCTTAGAGCAGCAGAAGGTTTCTGGATACCATCAGAGATTTGTAAAAAATATGTTTACTACAGTTGGAATTAAATAAAACTTCTATTACGCCTATTCGATCATTGGGTTCACTTTAAAAAAAGCATCGTGTTTTATCGGAAGACACGGAATTTCCCTAGCGTCGAGCGTCAATACTAAGACGTTAACTATTTGTCTCTAAGGGCGAAATAAGCAGTTATAAGACGATTTAAGAAATTTTAAGGGTTAACTTTCTGTTGACTATTTAGACCCTTTGCTTCGTCTTGTATGTACTTCTTTGGTTCGAAACCAACGATTGTATTAGAGCAACGCTAATCAATAAATCCATAATATACCGAGCTAATGATGCTTTTCACTTGTTCCTTTAAGTCTTGCAATCAATTATTTGTAGGTAGTTATCTAGCCAATGTTCTTCTTTCATTCGATAATGCTGTGCCCTGCTTTTATAACCTAGGAACTCGCTTGCTTCTTTAATAGAACAAAGCTTTGGTGGAAATTCAATATGTGATGAGGACCTATAGCAAAAGTGATTCAGCCATTGCAAGCCTCATAAATAAAGCGACCAACCCCGCACCAAAGGCCCTTCCTGACAAAAGAGGGAGGAGCCCCTCTAAGTAAACCCCTCCGGTTGACAGCAAGCTATTTATGCAGTTAAAGCGTTAGTCATTGAAAGAAACTCTCAGGGCGTCTTACGCCTATATCAAGTGATGACATCGCCCTGATTTCACCTTGTCTAACTGCATAAGAGGAACCGTAATGCTTAACCAAGATGTCTAATGGAAAACCCCATTGAGCTACAATTAAGTTGGCCCAGTTACCATAAATAACTGCTGTGGATGTTCCAGAAGCATTTCCTTTGCTGAGGTTGCTTGGTATTTGCTGAGTGATTTCCCAACGTCTACCCCATAATGTTGCAGGAGATCCAGCAACCATAGAACCAGGACCGAGTAAATCATTTCCATCAGAATCCTTTGTCTTAAGAAGCTTTGTTAATACATGATTATTTGTAAATGAATCCTCTTCTGCCTGAGTCAGCGTTATCTTGACTAACAGCAGCAATAAGGTCAGCTAAATGATCATAAGTAATTGATACACCTGAACTACCACCTGCAATTGAATTAATGCCAGTGACATTTAATATTCCTGTTGGCAGATTATTAGTGCCTGTTCCTTGAATGCAAGCCGAATCAATTGCTTGAGCTAGAATATTAGTTAAATCATTTCTAACTAGCTGCTCAAGGTTTGGTGTGGCCTGTAGTTCTTGGATTCTTGTCCAGCTGGAAAGTGCTGCGACTGTCTTTGGAGTAAGACTTATTTTATCGAAAGTTGCATTGGATTCTGTGATCTTTGGACCTCAGCGATCCACTAAGTAGAGGTCATACCAGATTGGCAAGGCACATCTAAATTGCCAACATTGCCTCCAAGAATTGTTGCACTCAGTTCAAATAATTTTTAGTGATTTTCTAAGCGCATCAATAAAATTGCCTTGATCTAAAACAGTACCAACTAAGTTTCCTGCACTGGCGGCAGTCGTTGTTACGTAGTGAGTTCTGACCTCTTGGTTAGATGGGATATAAACCCCTCTAACGCTTGTTCCTGTTTTTTGCTCGATGGATCTGGGGCACTCACGCTAAAAACCTGCATTAGTGAAATCATTGTTGACTACAGCCTTAACCATATTGATTAGGGAGTAGCGTTTTACTCATCTGGATCAAGAGGACATTTTGTGTGCTCCTTTATCGTGCTATAAGCCCTGATACAATTAGATATTATTTTTTATTAGAAGGTTGACTGTGTTGAATGGCGCCGCCTAATTCCTATTGACTTGAAATCGGCTGTAATAGAAACCACCGATAACTCATGGGGAGTCCATGAATTCGCTCTTGTCTTTTCGTCTTCTTTCTTTGCTTGATTAATTGTTTAACCCACTGATATACCTTTCAAAATGCCATTCTCTTGATCAGCTCTTACTTCTTGCGCTTTAGGTTTCAGCTCATCGAATTTGTCCTCTACCTTTTCGATTTTGCAGCCATGCTCTTTGAATAACACCGAGAACCAAGCTCGGATCCTGATTAAAAAGTAAAGGTGCAACACCTGAGTTAAGACGTGCTAGGTCTACTGATTCTTCTGAATGATCTAATACCTGATCAACGACATATCGTTTTACTGGTCCTTATGAGGAGAAAGATAACTCAAGCGTATCTGCTTGCTCCATAGGTGCTTCTATTGGAACAAAACGATGTTGATGTTCAATCGCTGTAGCCATAGTCAGTAGCAGATTCCTTGTTATTTGTTTTTAAAACCCTTTTTTGTTTAGCACTAACTAATGCGTCAACTATCGGAGAATGTGTTCTCGGCGCATCATCATCAACGAAAAATGGATTATTCATATATCAGATTTTAGGGATATTGAGGAGCAAAAAGCATTGCAATAACTGTTCTTATATTGTTCGTTTCGTTAAATTCGATTATTTACCGTTAATTTCGATTTAAATAGCTCTAAATCTTCTTTAATTAGTCTTAAATCGTCTTAATATGGCTTAATTAAATATTTCTATTTATGGGTGAATCATCACAGAAAGCATTTTTCGGTGTCATAGCTCTAGGTGTCTCTTGTATCGCTATCGAATTAATACCTGTTTCTAGGCAAGCAGCTTCTTGGAATCGCTGCTTAGATAACACAGTCAGATTTCTAGAATCGGATGTACGAAAATTAGATGGATGGGACAAGAAAGCTAAGGAATCACTCGCTGTTAGCTTATGCAATGGAGCCGTCTTCGAGCCGACTATTAAAACTAAATAATTACAAAGTCGGATCAATATCGTCGCCGTCTTCCATTTGATACGGTAATAAATTTTGAGGGGGTTATCCCCTGATCGGGTGAGGGTTGGCCTATAACATTGTCACCAACTGGGATACCTTGACCCCCGATGTACCCCCGATAGGTGTTGATTGAGGGCTCCTTACCCCCGATGGGGGTTGGTCTAACACTTGCCCCTGCAATGGATCTCCTATACTCCACCCCAATTACCCGTCACCCCTGTTAGGCGTTAAAGAATCGGTCGTGCTTTCTTTTTTCGTTGTTTCTCTGATGCCAATAATAATGTAACGACTGGGTTCTTGGTATCTAGCTAGTTGTGTAATAAAGGGTATTTTTATACGTCTCCTACGGGCTCTTCATAGAATTGAACTAGTACAATTTTATGAAGATTTTTTGACATCTTGGTGAAGAAATCATGCATTAAAAATAAAAAACGGCCTGTGCAGACTCAGACCGTTGGTGTATTACTTCCTACCTATTTAAATACAATATTCAACTTGGTGCGATTGTAATGAATACCCAAATAATTGATTTCAAGATAAAATTAGTTTGTATTAATGGGAAAGTGAACTGATAAGGAAGGTATTTCAATTATTTTTTGGACTTTCAACAATCTAGTCATTTTGTTTTTTAAAAAGCAACCAAAACCTAGATCAATAAAAACATATAGACATAGGGAATAGCAGAAAATCACATAAAAAATTGAGTGGCATATAAATGTATCTATAAGATCAGATATTTTTTCATCTGTTCTTAGTTCTACAACACTTTCCTTAGC
>QCHK01000045.1 GCA_003279635.1 Prochlorococcus sp. AG-402-B05
TAGAAAAACTGTTTATTGTATGTACCTTCGATTGCTCGTTTGAGTACTACGAAGAAACTATAGAAAAGTTTGTCAATGAATATGGAGATGGAGTTGTTATTGACTATGACTTAAACAAAATCAATGACCATAAATCACATTCTTTCTATAACGTCACAAGTTTAGAAGCTTTTGCAAAAATCCTCGATAATCCTTTCGCTAGGGAATGGGACAAAGCTAACAACTGCAAAGATATTGTTTATCGGCTAGAAGGGCCTTTATAGGTTCTTTCTTTAATAATTGTCATGGGTCGTCATTGGGCGGACGAGTTTCGCAGACTCGAGCGTCAACACTAGAGACGTTAACTATTTGTCTCTAAAGCCAAAATAAGCGTTATAAGGGGATTTAACGAGTTTTAGGGTTAACTTTCTGTTGACTATTTAAGCGCTTTACTTCGTCTTGGATGTACTGCTTTGGATCGAAATCAATGATTGTATTAGAGCTACGCCAATCAATAATTCCCATAATATGCCGAGCCAATGATGGTTTTCCTCAAAAGCAATGCTGCCAAGCATATACATTGCTTTCGCTTTCTCTTCGTTTGAATTTGATTTAAATGTGACATCAATTAATTCAGACTTGGCTTCTGAGGTCAGTCCGTGTTTATTTAGCATTGTCGCCCTGTTAAATGAGGAATCCTCTACACCGCACCCCACTAGAGAGGTTGTAAGAATAGTTAATGCTATATATGTTAGTTTCATTAAGGCTTTTGATTTTTTTTGAATATTAGTGTTTTTTTTTCAGTAACTATTTACTTGCGTAATTATTGAATACATTATTTGTAAAAAATGACTAATTAAACCTCTACAACTCTCCCTCCTTCGAGTGCATTCAGTGATTCTTTTATTTGTTTTATATGCGCAGCATTGTCTCTATCTGTAATACCACGATCAATTATCTGAAAGAGACTTTCAACAGCTTGAACAACAACATATCCTCTATTGTTCTCGTCATTAATAACATCAATTAATCTCTCTACTGCTAGAGGTGCAGCTGCAATGAGTTTGCTATGGCTTTGATCTAATGCGTCTTGTGTTTGACGTTCCAGGAACTCATTCGCATCAGGATGGTCTCGTACATATTTCCTAAGTGTTCGAAAGTCCATCCCCCATCACAAATGGAGAAGTTATGGCACGTGCTCTGTTTTGATTATCCCGATAACTAACGCCACCTAAATAAGTTGAATATTTTGAATCTTGCAATGGAGGCTAAGCAATCCAATTAGAAAGATGAAATATTTGGATGCTTAAGTTAATTGTCTACAACTTTTAGAGGTTGACGCTAAACAACAAACCAGCGTTCGGGTGACGCATAGAGAAAGGCTTAAGAAGAATCTAATTTGTATCAGCAACGTTTTTAAAGAAGTCACAATAAATCCTAAGATCCGTTTCCATTTTATTCTTGATATTTAATTCAGTAATTGCTACTGCTGTATCAATTCTGTAGGCATACCAATCTAGACAAACTTCTCTTTGCCTTAGGGTATCAGAAATCTCGTTTGGTTTTAAAGTCTCTAATTTTGTTGAGGTATTGGTACAAGCACTAATCAAAACCAGAAAGGGGATCAATAAAAATAAGCGCTTCATGTTAATCAATAACTTTAAGAGCATAAACAATGTCTTTGTATCCGTTAGCCTTGTCCCACTCTTTCATTTCTAGTGAACTTGTCGCTGCACCAAAACCTTCGAGATCTGTTACTTCAAGTATTAAGTGACTTTTACCATCATTTACTTTGATGAGTTCATATTCTTTGACGTATTTATGACCTTCCTTTTCATGGAAGTCAGCAACAAATTTCTCAAAAACTTCAAAAGTACAGGTAAATGTGGAAACGATAAGAGTATTCATTTTTAATCAACAAGCTCAATTCCATAAACGGTATCTTTGCAGTTATTAGCTTTATCCCACTCCTTAGCTTTATCTGAAGTCATTTGAGTACAAAGTGCATCCATATCTAAGACATTCATAAGTAGATGAGATTTATGATCATTCACTTTGACGAACTCATAATCTGAAAGCACTTCCTTACCCATGTCAGTAATAAATCCACTTACATCTTTTTCAAAGGTCTCGAAAGTACAGCTAAAGGTGGAGATGATCAGGGTATTCATTAAAAGGTGGTGACAATCTTCAATAGCTTTGCATACTTCCTTTAAAGTTGCAGTACAGAAGGCCATCTCTTCAGGCTCTTCTAACAAGAGTATTTCTAAAAATCATGTCTTTCACATGCGCATTGGTATGGCTTTGTGCCGTGCTTATGGTTCCTCTAATGCTGTTTCTATGCGCTTTAGATACCAAGAAAACAAGAATTAACAAGTATAGAAAATGTGACTGGGCTTACCAAAAGATCGACGATGTTAAAGGGCTTTGAGTCCTGCTATTTTCAGGCGGTGCTCTATGGCTTAATTCAATTCTTAACAAAATCTCTTCCTTGTCTCTTTTATTCAAAAAGAGGAGTGGCTTATGTTGATTATAAAAAAAAGGCCTCCTGAAATTAGGAGACCTTTTGAAATTATTGTTTGGATTTTTAGTTAGAAGCTAAATGCAGTTTCAACAACTACACCAGTATCTTCCTCACCTTCACCGTCATCAACCATGAAGATTCCAGGTGTGACAGTCACCCCATCATTAATAGAATAACTGTATGAAACTTCAAAACCTGTTATGTCAGTATTCTCAGAGTTGTCATCTACTTCAGTTGAATTCCACGCAGCACTAAGTGTTCCTGGACCAACTTCATAGTCAACGCCGATGAAGAGATCGGTTTCATCAGCACCTGTTTCTGGATCTTTAGTGTCATAGGCAACGCTAAATGTCGCTGGGAATGACTCAGGGCTGTAGTAGATACCTCCACCAAAAGTGTCGTATCCATCTGTTCCTACATCACCATCATTAGAGGCAATGATTAGACCGCCACCAAAGCCGTCACCGTCATAACCTAACGTTACAGTCGTTACGTCGTTTCCAGTATCTGTATTGATTCCTTTTGTAGAGTCAGCACCATCAGCAGCGACGAAGCTAGCAGAAGCAACTACACCGTTGTCAGTGGCGTATGAAACCGCAACTCCAGGCCCTTTTTCGGAGCCTGCTGCTGAAAAAGGCATGCTACCTAATCTGAACTCATCAGAGTAAGCAGATGTTGTAGCTGCCAGAACATCATCTTGTGCAAGTAGTGGTCCAAAAGTTACTGAAAGATCACTTACGGGAAAGGAGTAGAATAACGTAGACATTGATAGCGCCCCTCCTGCAGCGGAGCCTGCTCCTGTTGCATTATCCATGCTATCCAATGGGCCACTAGCGTTACCAACTTTTAAACCAACCTTTAGGTTGTCTTCGCCAGTGAAGCTAGAATTTGAGCTAAGATTGACTCTATATTGCGAATAAAGTTCTTCGTTTGCATCCCCTGTGCCTGCGTCAACAGAACCAGTAGTGAAATATGCACTACCGCCTAAAGTTGTTGTCGATGTAAATGCTGTATCTGCAATTGTTGCAATAGGAGCCATTAGGCCCAATGCAGCAGGAGCCACTAGTAGAAATTTAAAGTGATTCATTGTGTCCTCACACAAATTAAGATTATGGGAAATATCCACAAAACAATTTTGTCTTCATTGTGAGTAAATAAAGTAACCATTCATACCTTATAGACTCAAAATAGTATTTAAATTTTTTATAGAATATTAATATTATAAATAATCTAAATCACATAAAAGGTATATTCAAGATTTAATAGATAGTGATAATATGAATCATAATTATTTAAATCTGTTTTCTAGAATTCATACTTTAATCCTTATCCAAATACCAGAGATCAAATAGATGAGAAAAAAGAAGATATTGATTGGTTGTGGAATTTATAGTGAAATATTTGGCGAAATACTGTTGCAAAAAATTAGTTGATGAAATAA
>QCHK01000046.1 GCA_003279635.1 Prochlorococcus sp. AG-402-B05
ATTTTTGAAATAATAGGAATTGATTCTCCAAAATATTTGTTTAATGAGTAGTTGTCGGCAAAAAGTTGATATTCACTGTTGCAACAAGGACATTTAAAGCTAGAAAGATTTTCAACCACTCCAAGGATAGGCATTCCAAATGTTTTATACATAGAAATTGTTCTACTTAAATCGGAAAGAGAAGCTATTCCTGAAGTGGTAACTAAAAGCATCCCAATAGTTGGACTGTCTTGTAGAATAGTTATTTGGGTATCACCAGTACCAGGGGGTAAATCAATTAATAGAAAATCTAAGTCTTCCCATTGCACTTGGTATAAAAATTGATTTAATAACCTAGTAAGTATGGGACCTCTCCACGCTAAACCCTGTTCTCTTTTCGCCAACATACCCACTGACATTATTTGCAACCCTTTATAGTTAATTGGAACAAATTTCGTAATTCCGTCTTGATCATTTGTTAAAACATCAACTTCATTTAAGCCTAGTAAAATTGGTATATTAGGTCCGTAGACATCTGCATCTAATACTCCTACTTTAAACCCTTTGTTTATAAGGTTTAAGGCTAAGCCTAGAGTAACTGAGGATTTACCAACTCCACCCTTTCCACTTCCGATAGCAATTGTTCTCTTAACACCACTTATCTGCTTAACATCGACATAAATTTTTTCTGCCCAGTCAAAAACTTTTAAAGCATCTTTAACTTTATTTTCTAAATACAATTGGTCAGAACCTAAAAATAATTTAAGGTAAATATATTTACCAACTACTCTAATATTTCTTACCATACATGAGCTTATTAAGTCATTCCTACAATCATTAATCTCAATACCAGATAGATATGACTTGATATCTTCTATCCTTTTTACATCTTTATCTTCATCTGAAATAGCTACCATGTGTATTTATGTTTTTATTTTGTTTAATGCTTTTTGAGAAGCAATTCGAACTTCGATATCAGAATCATTCAATGATTGAGATAAAGCTCCTATTGCTTTCTCTGAACCGATTAAACCCAAAGCAGTTGCTGCCTCTTTTCTTATATCTGAGAAATCGTCACATAACTTGGGGATAATAGCTTCTAAATGTTCTTCTTTTACGACGGTAGATAATGCTCTCATTGAAAATTTTCTTACTTGCCAATGATCATCACTAATTGATTTCGAAAGGAATGTTGAAGACAAATAATCTTTCTTTTGTTCAAGTGCTTGAGCTGCATTCCTTCTTACTTCCCATGACTCATCTTCTATTAGAGACTTACATAAAGTCTTAAGTATATCTGGTTCCTCAAAGTTAGATAAGGTTAACATTGTTTCTTTTCTAACATCTATATCTGGATCACTTGCTAATAAAATTGCCGGTGGATAATGTGTTAATTGATTTAAATATCTAAGTGTGATTATAGTTTCTTTTCTTAAAATCGGATTTGATGATTTGAGAAAATCAGCTATGGATGGCAATGCTTGAATATCATGAATTTTTCTTAAAAGAATCAAGACATAAATCTTCTGTATATCATCTTCAGTCTCAAGAAGATCTAATAATTTTAATAAATGATCTTGGTTTATTAATTCCTTTAATGCGTTACACGCTTCTTCCCTTACTTTCTCAACTCTTTTACTATTAATACATTTCATTAATGGAATGACAGCTTTTTCATTTGCCATTTCCCAAAGAGAAGTTACTGCAATTAGTTGAACTGATGTTGAAGGATCATCTAATGCATGAATTAAAAAAGGAATAGTATCCTCGTCACCTAATTGTTGCAGAGTTACTGCAGATACCAATCTATCGTCTTCATTTGAAGAGAAGAGCAACTCAACAATTTCCTTGGACTCATCGTCTAAAAATTGTAATTCTTCTTCAAGACAATTGGGGAATATCATTTTATCTTAATAAAAAAGGTATTTGTACAGTAATTGCTCCTGTGGGACATTCCTTTTCACATGGTAGACAGAACCAACACTCATCATATTTCATATATGCTTTACCATTTTCTGGGTTTTTAACAAGAACATCAAGAGGACAGACCTCAATACAAGCATTGCATTTTTCTAAGCATTTATCTTCATCTACAATAACAGGAACGTCAACGCGATTGTTTGTGAGAGCCATAAGAAAAATGAAAATCGAAATGTGTTAAATAGTTAAACAAAAGATACTAATATCTATCTAGATACGGCTACATCATATTTTTCTGCATTTAAGTTAACATCATAAATGTAAGGCTTTAAAGCCTGTTTAGCTATTGTCATTGTATTATCATGTTTACTTTTTTGAATAATTGTATTGCATAGCCATTCATCATCATTTCTGTTTGGGAAGTCGAGCCTATAATGATATAAACCCCATCTACTCTCAGTTCTAAATAATGATGCTTTGGCTGCCATTTCTGCACAATCACGTATAAAATGCACCTCCATACACCTCATTAATTCATGAGAATCTCTAGCACCCATTTCATCTAAAACATTATGATAATCTACAAATTTATTAAGCCCTATGTTCATGTTTTCAGGTGATTTTGGTGGTTGTAAGTAATCATTAACGAAACGTCTTAATTTGTATTCAACCTGAGTATGTGGAATTCCATTTGGTTTATTAAGAGGGGCCATAATTCTTTCTTTTTCTTCCTCTATTAACTCATCTGAAACTTGAATATGATTAATATCTTTTATATAATCAATAGCATGCTCAGCCGCAACTCTTCCAGAAACAAAAGCACCAATCATATAGTTATGCGGAACATTTGCCATATCGCCAGCAGCATATAACCCTTTAATACTTGTACACATATTTTCATCAACTTGTACGCCTGAAGCCGAATGACCACTACAAAGTCCTATTTCAGAGATGTTCATCTCTACTCCATTCTGTCTATAATTTTCATTTCTTCCTCTATGAAATCTTTCCCTGCTGGGTCTTTCGTTATCAAATAGTATATTCTCAATCTCTGAAATAGTAGCTTCATCTAGATGGTACATTTTTAGATGAACTGGTCCAGCCCCAGAATTTAACTCTTTCCATACTTCAAGCATCATTTGACCGCTCCAATAATCGCAACTTATAAACCTGTTGCCTGAAGCATTTGCGGTATATGCTCCAAAAGGGCTAGCTACATAAGCACATGCTGGTCCATTATAGTCTTTTATTAATGGATTAATTTGGAAGCATTCAATATTAGAAAGTTTTGCACCAGCTTGATAGGCCATTGAATAACCATCACCTGCGTTAGTAGGATTTTCATATGTTCCGTAGAGATATCCAGAAGCAGGAAGTCCTAAACGACCACAGGCTCCCGTACATAACAGTATTGCCTTAGCTTTAATAATATACAAATCGCTATTTCTAACATCTAATCCAATAATGCCAATAGCACGATTATCATCAACAATAACTTTTGTAGCCATAACTCTATTAACGACTTTAACTTTATTTCGTCTAACTTGCCTTGATAATATTTTTTTTAGATCCTTTCCTTCTGGCATTGGTAAAACATACTTACCAACCCTATGTACCTGCTTTAAATCATATTTACCTTCGTTATCTTTTTGAAATTTAACACCCCACTTTTCCAATTCTTGAATAACAGAATAGCCTAAATCTCCTGTAGTTTTAACAGCCTTTTGATCTAATATTCCATCGTTAGCTATAGTAATCTCTCTAACATATTGTTCTGGAGTTGAATTTCCTGGTATTACAGCAGTATTAACACCATCCATCCCCATAGCAATTGCTCCACTTCTTCTGATATTCGCTTTCTCAAGAACGATAACCGAAGACTCTGGGCTTTTCTCCTTTGCTTTTACGGCTGCCATGCATCC
>QCHK01000047.1 GCA_003279635.1 Prochlorococcus sp. AG-402-B05
GCCATTAAGAAAGGCTTATCAACTTCTCGTTCCGGCTCAGGAATTGATGCGTCAACAGCTGTCATCAATTCATCTATTTTGGTTTCCCAATCTGTTTCGCCTTCAATAGCTTTTAATCCTGAAACTTGAATGACAGGGATATCATCTCCTGGGAAGTCGTAACTTGTAAGAAGTTCGCGGATCTCCATTTCAACAAGTTCTATCATTTCTTCATCATCGACCATGTCACATTTGTTTAGTGCAACGACCAATGCTGGAACACCAACCTGCTTCGCCAAAAGAATATGTTCTTTTGTTTGTGCCATTGCTCCATCAGTAGCTGCTACTACAAGAATTGCACCATCCATTTGAGCAGCACCTGTGATCATGTTTTTTACATAATCAGCGTGACCTGGGCAATCAACATGCGCGTAATGTCTGCCATCGGTTTCATATTCAACGTGGGCAGTATTTATGGTAATACCACGTTCACGCTCCTCTGGAGCACCATCAATATCAGCATAATTTTGCGCTTGGGCTTGACCTTTTTTAGCTAAAACCTTCGTAATTGCTGCTGTAAGGGTTGTTTTTCCATGGTCAACGTGGCCAATAGTACCTATGTTGACGTGAGGTTTGTTCCTCTCAAACTTCTCGCGAGCCATTTTTTTTTAAAGAATCGGGGGGGTGGTTAGTAAATTTTTAGAGATCAGGAATTGCCCTGATTCTTGGAGATAATTGCCTCAGCAACATTACGAGGAACTTCCTCGTAGGTACTGAACTCCATTGAGAAAATACCCCGACCTTGAGTCATTGATCGGAGTTGAGTGGCATAGCCAAACATTTCAGCTAATGGCACTTTTGACTGGACTTTGGATTGTCCATCTTCGATGGATTGACCTTCAACCTGACCTCGTCTAGAGGACAGATCTCCAATTATAGATCCTAGGAAGTCCTCAGGCACTTCTACCTCAACTTTCATCATAGGTTCTAGAAGGACAGGATTGCACTTCTTGATTCCATCTTTGAAAGCCATTGAGCCTGCAATTTTGAAAGCCATCTCTGATGAATCAACATCATGATAAGAGCCATCAACCAATGTAACTTTTACATCAATTAAAGGATAGCCAGCAATTACACCAGACTCACATGTTTCTTTCATTCCTGATTCAGCAGGTTTTATATATTCTTTTGGAACAGACCCACCGACGATTTTATTGACAAACTCAAAACCAGTTCCTGGTTCACCTGGCTCAACTTCAATGACAACATGACCGTACTGACCTTTACCACCAGTTTGTCTTGCAAACTTTCCTTCACCTGAAGAGCTTGCTCTAATCGTTTCTCTGTAAGAAACTTGAGGTGCTCCAATATTTGCCTCTACCTTAAATTCTCTCAACATACGATCAACCAGAATTTCTAGGTGCAATTCACCCATACCTGCAATTACAGTTTGATTTGTCTCTTGATCAGTACTTACTCTGAATGTTGGATCCTCCTCAGAAAGAGATGTCAGCGCTTTCCCTAACTTTTCCATATCACTTTTAGTCTTGGGTTCTACCGCAACTGAAATAACTGGCTCAGGAATATAAAGCGTTTCAAGAACAATTGCCTCTTCTGAAGCGCATAAAGTATCTCCCGTAGTTGTATTTTTGAGACCAAGCACAGCTCCAAGGTCACCAGCTCTTAATTCATCGACTTCCTCTCGGTCATCAGCTTTCAAAATTATCAACCTAGAAATTCTCTCTTTTGCATCCTTAGTTGAGTTGAGGACATAACTTCCTTTTTCAAGGACACCAGAATACATTCGAACAAACGTCAATTTTCCGTATGGATCAGCCATTACTTTGAATGCAAGTGCGCTAAATGGAGCACCATCATCTGAAGGTCTTACAGCTTCTTTTCCATTAGGGAGCAAACCTTGAATAGGAGGAACATCAACAGGAGCAGGAAGATAATTAACTACTGCATCTAGCAATAACTGAACTCCTTTATTTTTAAAAGCTGAACCGCATAACATTGGAACTAAACCATGATTAAGAACGCCTTCCCTAATACCGGATTTGAGTTGTTCTATTGTTAGCTCTCCATTTTCTAGAAATGCTTCTAATAATTCCTCCTCAGTTTCTGCTATTGACTCCATTAATTTTGATCGCCAATCAGATACCAAATCAACCATGTCTGATGGAATGTCAGTCTGCTCAATATCTTTTCCAAGATCATCTTTATAAATATATGCTTTATTTTCTACAAGATCAATAATACCTTTCAAATCATTTTCAGCTCCGATGGGTAACTGAATTGGAACGGCATTAGCTTTTAATCTATCTTTAATTTGACCATGGACTTTTAGAAAATCAGCACCAGTTCTATCCATTTTATTGACAAATACCATTCTTGGAACTGAATACCTATCAGCTTGGCGCCAAACTGTTTCAGATTGAGGCTGTACGCCTCCAACAGCACAGAAGACAGCGATAACACCATCAAGGACCCTCATCGAGCGTTCAACTTCAATAGTGAAGTCAACGTGACCAGGAGTATCGATAATGTTGATACGGTGATCGTCCCATGTGGTTGAAATCGCCGCAGCGGTAATAGTTATCCCTCTCTCTCTCTCTTGAGCCATCCAATCAGTCACGGCTGCTCCATCATGTACCTCTCCCATCTTGTGAACAACACCTGAATAGAACAGAATTCTTTCAGTACAAGTTGTTTTACCAGCATCAATGTGTGCAGCAATACCGATATTTCTTACTCGTTCCAAAGGAAAGGCGCGTGCCACAGAAAATACTCCGACTAAAGGGCTTTAAAATGCGCATGGACTCTACAACTAAGCATGCAAAAAAAGAAATATTTTGAGGATTTAAATAGAAAAATTTGATCTAAATCAATAACGATAGTGAGCAAAAGCTTTATTAGCTTCGGCCATCTTATGGGTCTCTTCCCTCTTCCTCACTGCATTTCCAGCTTCATTCGCTGCATCCATAAGCTCTCCAGCAAGTTTTTGAGCCATGCTTCTACCATTTCTCGATCTAGAGAAATTTACCAACCATCTAAGTGCCATTGCAATCCCTCTTTCTTGACGAACTTCCATTGGGACTTGATATGTAGCTCCACCGACTCTTCTCGCTCTCACTTCAACAAGAGGTGTTACATTTTTCACTGCTGTTTCAAATAATTCAATCGGGTCTGAACCAGTTCGTTCGTTGATCAAACCAAAGGCATCAGAAAGTATTTTTTGAGCTGTTGATTTCTTCCCGTGTTTCATCAATCGATGGACCATCATGCTTGCCAAACGATTATTGAATTGGGGATCAGGGAGAATAGGTCTTTTTTCTGCTGCGTTTCTTCTTGACATGAAATTAAATTTGTATAAGGGAAAAATTCAGTGAATCAAAATAAATTTTTATTCTTTAGGAGATTTAGCTCCATATTTTGATCTTGACTGTCTACGGTCTTTAACACCAGCGGTATCAAGAGTTCCTCTGACTATGTGATATCTAACTCCAGGAAGATCTTTAACCCTTCCACCCCTAAGCAAAACTACAGAGTGTTCTTGAAGGTTGTGACCAATACCACCAATATAAGCAGTAACTTCAAATCCGGAAGTTAATCTGACACGAGCTACTTTTCTTAGAGCCGAGTTGGGTTTTTTTGGAGTTGAGGTGTAAACCCTAGT
>QCHK01000048.1 GCA_003279635.1 Prochlorococcus sp. AG-402-B05
AGGCTTTTTAGCTACTGCCTTCTTTGCTGTAGCCTTTTTAGCAACTGCCTTCTTTGCTGTTGCCTTTTTAGCAACTGTTTTTTTTGCTGCAGTAGCTTTTGGAGCAGCTCCTTTACGTGTCCGATGAGAAAGAATTAAAGCCCATTCATCAGCACTAATATTTGCTGGCTTATTTCCATGAACCTCAGAAACTTTTGCTGCTTTTTCGATATCTTTAATTAGGTTTTTCCAAGAAGCCGCGTATCGTTTGTCAGACTGAGATTTTGCTCCGCTTTCAACAAGGGTTTCAACGACTTGAGAAGCAGTGACCTTTTTACGACGTCTGTTAAAGATCTCCTTTTGCAAGGTAGCGATCAAGGCATCACCTTTAGCACTAACTTTGATGGATAACTGAGACATAACTCAATAATTACTTTCTTAATACATCTATCACATATAGGGTATTAAATTCAATAGTCAATGGTTAATCGACTACTAATGTTTCATATATCTAACAAATTCAACCTATAGTGACACGTTTATACCAATTAAAATTAATCGAAAATTTTTCGACATTGAGAAGAAAATCATATCCAGTGGGTGAGAGGAAACCCTAAACAAATACAAGAAACTGTTAGCCAATAGGGCTCATAAACTGATGAAATATCGTATGAAACTCATACAAGCAAATTAATCAAGTCAGAGCCTTAGGCCACCTCCGGACACCAACCAATCTCTCTCTCGTTGCTGAATCCAGAGATGACAACGCGAGATCAAATGATCTCCATGAGGAATTAAACAACGATGAACATGACAGGAAAGAATTGTTCTGCAATGCTTGTCGCTGGAATAATTAAAATGTTGACATGTCATGCAAACGCGAGCTGAACATGTTTTTTTGAGAATCCCTTTCTCAAGGAATTACCACTCTTCTTCTTGATCGAAGATTTGATCGGTGTAAGCTTCTTCGGAGCGAGTCGTAGACATTGTCCAATACCAATAGGTTGCGCTACGGCAGATACCCATTCCTCAGCCTTAAAAACAGCATACGGGGAAGCAGATGGAGTCATTTACCTTTAGCAGTACACATGTACTAGCAAAGAAAAATAGGTATTGTCAAGTCAACTATTTCAAAACAACTAAAAATGTATTCTCCAATACCTGGAATTAAGCAGTCGAAACGTTTGGACTCGACACTTATGGCAAAGAGATCAAGGGTAATTAAAAAATTAAACGGATAAGTCCAGTCAAGAAAAACCAATAAAAAAGCCCTCATCTCATGAGGGCAAATATTATCGGCTGAAAGATCCCCATCACCCAGCTCCCAAAAATAATAATCAAATCAATCAGATTAGGCAACATTAAAGCACCATATCTTTTAGTTCAGGCTTAAACGAACACCATCCGTAGGGGGGGGTTGATTTATTAAAGAAATAGGGTTAGAAATAGTATCCCCATCATCCAGGCCCATAGGACACCATACCTAGGGTCTTTTTTATTGGAAAAGCTTGTCTAGACCGATTTGATTATTATTAAGGTCATAGGAACTGTGGAAAACTTTTGTTGTTTGACTGAATTTGTCTTCAAGAAAAGCAGTCCATACCAAGATATTAAGAAAAGGTAGCTTATAAAGGTTTAAAAACGATTAATTGAAAAATCCCTCTCAATTGAGTAAAAAGGTTATAAATCTCCTAACGGAGAGGAGAAAGACAATTTCACTCATGAAAATGGAATCTATCGAATAAATACAGTTAAAATCCACTCCACATGATTGATCTCAAACGGAATAGCAAAAAAATACCAATTGAAGCAACAGGCCTTCGAAACCGTAAGTCTTCTCTCTATGAGCCAAATCAAAAAGAAGATTTCAAAATCAGCAGAGGTCGGTTCTCAAATTTCCTTACTTGTCAGAGGTGTTTTTATCTCGATCGGGTAAGAGGTCTCGATCCTCCAGGGACACCAGGTTGGACTCTCAATGAAACCACTGACCTACTACTCAAAAAAGAATTTGACTATTGCAGACAGAAACAGATTCCACACAGAATATTTGCATCTAATGGACTATCTCATGTTGTTCCATTTGATCATCCTGAAATAGATAACTGGAGAAACTCTCTTAATCGAGGATTGATGCAACGTTACAAGGATACAGGAATAATTTTAACTGGAGGTGTAGACGATATTTGGCAAGACACTATTACAGGGCAACTAATAATTGTGGATTACAAATCTCAAGCTAAAAACGGACGAGTTGATAAGAAAGATTATTTAGATGATCCATTTCACGAGGTCTATAAAATTCAAATGGATTTTTATGCTTACTTGCTCTCGGGAATGGGTTTTAGTGTTCATCCAACATCTTATTTTCTTGTTTGCAATGCAAAAAGGGATGAAGATGAGTTTAATAAGACCATGCGTTTTGATGAATATCTTGTTCCTTACAAATGGAGCAATGATTGGATAGAGAGTCGTCTAGATGAAATGGTGGCACTAATGAATCAGCTAGAGATTCCAGAATCAAATCATTCCTGCAAGAACTGCGCCTACGCAGATCAATATTCGAAAATAATATTTTCAGGAAATACAGGTCAAAAAGAAATTACTCAAGGAACTTTGCCATTATTCTAAGAACGCTAATAATTTAAAAATGATTCTGACCATAAAGCCTCTAAAGGATTAACGGTATGTGCGGGAGATACCAGCTGATAAACGATTTTATAAATCTTCCTGATCTTTTAAAAAAAGATATGCCAAGAGGTTTGAGTCAAAAATATGAACCACAAGTATTAATCAAGCCAGGGTCTCCAATTCTTGTTCTAAAAAATGAAGGCAAGACACAAACATCAATAATGCTTTGGGGATTTATTTCTGAGTGGAGTAAAGACCCTTTCGACAACACAAGACCAAAACCATTTAATGCTAGATCCGAAAGTGTCGAAGAAAAGAAACTTTTTCGTGCAAGTTGGAAGCATAAGAGATGTTTAATACCAGCAAGCGGATTTTTAGAAAAAGGTCACCTAATACGTAGAAGAGATTCTCAAACTTTTTGGTTAGCTGGACTTTGGAATAGATGGATGTCTCAAGAAGGAAGTGAACTAGAGAGTTGTTGTGTTCTAACAACCGAACCAAATGATTTAGTAAAACAATTTCATAACCGTATGCCAGTAATTATTCCAAATGGACTTGAAGAAGAATGGATAACATCAGTGAAAAACGCTCAAGACCTGAAAGCTTTAAAACCACTAATGACTAAATGGGACCCAGAAGAATGGGAAGCCGAGCCAATAAACAAACCTAATGCCAATCAATTGTCGTTCCTATGAAATAAAGACAAAAAGAAAGGGCTTATTTAAGCCCTAGAGACAGTTGTACAAGAATCACTAAATCAGTGATCGTGATGGACTTCAGCCGAACTAGGCATTTCATGGGCAGAAGACAATCTCTTCAATGATTGAGATCCACAAATAGCAGACAGCGCGATCACAACCAAGGATGCAGTGCTTAACAATTGAAGAACTATCGGGAGATGTGAATTAATTCGTTCTCTAAAAGTAGTCATTTGGGAAGTTAATTAAAACTCTATTCAAGCAAAAAGAATAAGCACCGTCCATAGCATGAGTATTCTGACTTAAA
>QCHK01000049.1 GCA_003279635.1 Prochlorococcus sp. AG-402-B05
CAAGCAGATGCTAAAAAGCAGTTGCAAGCATCCTTAACTTACAGAGGTAATTCATACCAAAAGTAATTTGAAGGTGTTTAAAAAAGAGGGGGGCATTAATTGCCCCCCCTCTTTTTTGTCTTTATTTTTCTACGAATATCCATCTGTTGATCAGTTTTGCTTGTACGTATTTTTGCCTGAGTTTTATTGCTCTGGTTTTATGGGTGGTATCCGATGTAGAAATAAAAATGACTCCGAAATAATCATCATGATTACTCAACAGTCATGGCCTAGCTGCAAGCTTCCTAAAACTCAAAAGGCACTTGAAGCTATTTATTCAATGCTCTGGAAAAGACCCAAAGTTTTTAGATGGTATTACAGGTCAAACTAATAGCTTTTATTCTAGGTAACCCGTACACGCAACTCACCTAAATGTTGTTGAGAATATACTGTAGTTATAAAAAATGAATGCAACGATTATTTAGGCCTAACAGTACTTTGTTAGCTTTGTTTATGTTTTTACCTATTATACCGAGTATTGCTGCTATTACTGTTTTTCTCAGTCAGTATTAAATGATAGGAGTAATGAGGTCACGTCTATTTCTCATCATGCTAAGCGAGTGATTGATGCTACAAGAAACTAATAACTAGTTTTCTTCTTGAGCTAATGGTGGGGTTTCTTTACTATGACTTTTTCCATTAAAGCTTTTTTTTAAGTCTTATTAATTTTTGTTTTATCTTGGTTTAAATACTCTTTACGACAAGAGTTTATTAGGTTAGAAGTCGTTCGTACAGTTATCTAATACTATGGTTTTAACGAAAAAGTTTAAGGCCTTTGATGACTCAATCTTTGAGCTGCACCCTGATTTAAAAGATGTTCTTAAACCTAATGATCAGTACCCAGAGCTAAAGCATATTCTAAAAAATAAATCTGCAAATTTACCTGCTGGATCCTTGAATACGAAATTAATAATGATTGATGGAGAAATTATCGAACGCGTGTTTAAGACACCCATGGGACAGGTAGTCTCCATATTCTCAAAACCGACTAAAGTAGTTCTTGATCAAGTCGCTTAACAAGTAATTCTTGTACAAACCCTAGTTTTTTTAGAGCTAAGATTCAAGTAGGGGTACTTAAACTTTTTTTATTTTTTCATTTCTCTAGTCAGATTGCCACGAAAATCTCGTTATGGCGTACACCTTAGTTAATTTCTTCTAGAAAAAATCATGGAAATAGCTCAAGCAATTAAAAAACGAAGGACAATTCATATCTTTTCAAACAAAAGTGTGCCAAGAGAAGTAATTGAAAAGTCGATAGTTGCAGCTAATCAAGCGCCTTGTCATAGAAGGACTTTTCCATGGCGCTTTACCAACATTGGGATGAAAAAACGGGAACTTTTATATCAACTGCAGCTGACTCTAAAGTTTGGTGAAAAGCCAATAGATGATTCTAGTTTAAAAAAGATAAGAGACAAATTTTTAAACCCTTCCCATTTGCTTATTGCTACTCAAGTATGTACGGATAATCAAGTTCAAAAACTCGAAGATTATGCTGCTTGTGCCTGCGCGATTCAAAACTTGTCGCTTTCACTAGTAGCTGATGATGTTGGTTGCAAGTGGTCAACAGGAAAGATTACTACTGATCCTAATACCTATCAAATCGCAAAGATAAATCCAAGTGAAGAGGAAATTGTTGGTTTTATATGGATTGGATATGGAACTAAGCCGCCTTTAATCAAAAGGCCTTTAATTAGTACTATTTATAGAGAGAGGGATTAATTTGATTTAACTCATAGAAGAAAGATAATGAAACTGATAAGGAAGTGTCGATGCCACACTGAATACAATAAGCATCATTCCTGTTTTATCTAAACGTTTTATTCTTAAAAATCGATAGATATCAACTTAATCGAAGAATCTTTTTTGCGTGGGTATTTTAGGTAGTGAGAACTAGACATCACTGAGTAATAAATTTATGAAAAACAAGACCACAAGGACGATAAACTTTTTGTGATGATCAATATGTGAACTCATAGAAAATATGACAGACTCTAGATCAGGTCTTAGTCCCTGTCTTAACCCTCTGAATTGCGTTTTCTTTCAGAAAGAATTTGAGGATGTTGAAAAGACATTTGATCAAATTGTAACCATTGCTCAGAATATTCCTAGAACCAATGTTTTAGAGAGTAATGAAAATTATTGGAAAGCGGTTTGTCGTAGTTTGATTTTCAGATTTCCAGATGACTTGGAAATTTTAAAAATCGGTAAGAAGATTCAAATTAAATCGGCATCAAGATATGGTGGCGGAGATCTTGGAGTTAATGGAACTAGAGTGGGAAAATTATTAACTGCTTTAGAAAAATTAAATAGTTAGCTACCAAAACTTTCATAAAACCCTCAATTTGTTGTCGTTGGTAAATATCCTAGTTATTTTTAAATATCCGTATTAAGAAAATGAACAGAGCACAAAAATATTTTTCACATCTCCCTGAGGGGACTCATTTTGAAAAAATCGTTGATACAGAATTTGGGAAAGAGAATATCTATGTAAGCCCAGACGGCAAAAAACATTCAATACCTATGATTCCAAATACGATTTTATAAGAACCTTCAATACGGGAAAATTAGCAGTTTGGACAATTGTTTGTCCATCTTGTAATTTTTGTTCCTTCATAGATATGACCAGAGGCTTCAACAATAGGCTTTGTTTCAGGACTGGTGAAAATATTATATAAAACATTCTCTGGTCCTTCAAACATAATAGTTGCTCTTTTAGGGTCTCCCATAGATTCACCGATGTAAAAAGTTTTGACAACCATCTCTTTAAACATCGCCTGCTGCTTTGGGGCATTCATATGAGTGCAATACTCTGAAAAAGTATTGCTAAGCTTAAAGTCTAAAACAGTTATTTCAGTTGACATGGATTAGTAAGTGAATAGTAGAGGATATATATGTCTACCATTTTACTAAACTTTCTAAAGCTTTGTTGTCTTCGATTACATCGTAAGGGGATTATATTATCTTGTTTTTTTATCTATGCCGTTAGCATCTTGGATATCTTGTAAAAGACCTTTTGTAGCTTGGTGAAAACCATTTTTCTCTAAAAAGGTTTGAGCTTCATCAAACTTTTGTTGAATTTTTCTTATGTAAGGAGTCATCTCATTTGGAGATAAAGTCATTTTTGTTTAAGCTTCTTTTTGAATATTGCTCTTTTTTCAAAATGGTCTGAAGTGGTAATTACTACAAAAAAAAATAATAGTAATAACTACTCACTCAATTAATCGAGAAGGCTAGTAGTTTTGCGTATTGCATTTGCATCTTCTAACGATATAACTAATTAAAGTTTCATTCTGACATTGTTTATCTTTAAGCGCCTAAGCAACAGGTTTTCACTGAAAAAGGTTGACAACAACAAATGTTATTCACGATGCGAAATGGATCCTTTACCTAATGAGATTTATCAAGACATTGTTGATTTTCAATCCGATGTGAATAGACCTATAGATATTTCTATTTATAGGGAATTCAAAAAGGAAGCTGCATAAGCCCTTTCTTGACTTTTTGCTTCTTATTTTCTTTGATGCCACTTATCTATTAACAGATTAAAATTTTTAACTTTGCAATTTT
>QCHK01000050.1 GCA_003279635.1 Prochlorococcus sp. AG-402-B05
ATTCTCTATGACTGTTTTCCACGGATAAAGCGAATATTGTTGGAACACCATTCCTCTGTCAGGACCTGGTTGTTTTATAAGCTCACCATCGACAGTAATTTGCCCTGAATTTGGTTTTACGAACCCTGCAACACAATTAAGAAGTGTAGACTTTCCACAGCCAGATGGACCTAATAAACATACAAACTCTCCAGGTTCAATTTCAATTGAAGTATTTTCAATTGCTATTACTAAATTACCTCTTGTTTTGTAATTGACAGATATATTGTCTAATTTTACTCTTCCTTTCTTAGTTAATTCTTTTCTATTTGATGATTCCTTATCCAAAACAGAGCTTGTTATTTGTGTCATGAATATCTTTCCTTCCCAGGGGCAGTAGCTATTAAATCAGTAAAAGCTTTACCAAGACTTGCTACTTGTGAATCCTTAAAAGCATGCGCCATTATTGTAATTCCGAAAGGCATACCTATTGAATAAAAATTGCTTGGTATTGAAATAGCACATAGATCAAGGATATTTGCAAAATAGGAATAATAGCCATGCTGATTATTTAAAAGGATTGGATCTTTTTCCATTTCCTGAATAGAGTAAATCGTTGGTACTGTTGGTAAGACAAGAAAGTCGTTTTCTTCAATATTGCTACGAATGAATGATTTAATAACTTTTATTTTTTCCATAGACTTAAATACGTCTTCTGCTTTCCATTTAATACCATTATCAACTACCTCTTTTGTTACATCTAGTACATTATCTTTATTTTGTTGAATAAAAGAACCAATTGAAGCGTATCTGTCTGCTACCCAGGGGCCATCAAATAGTAGCTTGCTAGCTTCAAGAAAAGGCTCATAATCTATATACTTTATTACACCTCCTAATGAGGAAAGATTAACAATTGCATTTTCATAGAGAGTCTTACCTTCTTCATTTCCAAAAAACTCTTGTTGATTTTTTTGTGGGATATAGATATTAAATGAATTTTTCATTTTTGTAAGATTAAACGAACTTTTTTTATAGTCGTATCGAAGACTAGGATCAGAACTGTTAGTCTGAAATAATATTTCTGCAACTTCTATCGCATCTTCAACATTCAATGAAAAAATAGAAGGACAGTCTAAACTTGGGCAACATGGAACTAATCCATTTGAACTTAGAATTCCAACAGTAGGCTTCAGACCAACAATATTATTAAGTCCGGCTGGAATACGACCTGATCCACCAGTATCTGTTCCAAGAGAAAAGCAGACTTGTTGTAAGGCAACAGATACAGCTGAACCGGAACTAGAGCCACCGGCTACCATCATTGGGTTAAAGGCTGAACCGCATGAACCATAAGGTGAGCGTGTCCCATTTAGACCAGTAGCAAATTGATCCATATTTGTTTTGCCTATGCAAATGGCTCCAGCTTTTTCAAGCTGTTCTACAATAGTTGCTGATTTTTTAGCCGTATACGAAAAAGATGGACATGCCGCAGTGGTTGGGAGTCCCGCAACATCTATATTGTCCTTAACAGAAAATGGTATACCGTAAAGAGGTAGGCTTTTAGAATGAATGTATTTTAAGCTAGAAACTATTTCAAATAATTTAGTCTTATCACGTAATGAAATCCAGATTGCTTCATGTGAGTCATTTTCAATCCTATTAAATACTTCATTGATAATGATTTCTGGAGTTACATTTCCGATTTCGTAAGAGTTACGTAATGAACTAAGAGTGAAGTTAAGATCCAATTTCAATTAATGGTAAGTATTTAATTTAAAAAAAGTTTTAGGGAACAAAGTTATGTTCCCTAAGTAAAATGATTAATTATTTACCAACTACATTTTCTAAATATGAAGGATCAAGAAATCTTTCATAAGAAGTTCTAGTTAGTTGTACTGGTAGACGTTTTTCTGATACTAAGAATTTGGATGTCTTAACGAGTGTATCTGCAAAACCTCCGATTTTACCTGTTGTGCCCATATACTGAGCTGTCAATTGTTTATCACATGGAACCATCTCTGTACCTTTCATCATACGTGTAGCATCATCTAAAGACAATGAAAGTTCTTCAGCAATTATTGCTGCAGTCTTTTCAGGATTCTTTATCCAGTAGTCGATACCATCACACTCAGCCTTTACAAACTTATTGACGTATTCTGGATATTTTTCAGCAAAATCATTCATCACTACTCCAACATCCCAAGTTGGATATCCACGTTTCTCCATAATCCCGGATGTCATGAAGATATTCCCTCCTCTTTTGACTGCTTTATCGAGATTGGGTTCCCAAAACCAAGCGGCATCAATATCTCCCCTTGCCCATGCAGCAGCTATATCAGCAGGCCTTAAATCTAATATTTTCATTGATGCTGGATCAATTCCTTCATCTTTTAGTGCTTGAAGCAGTAAATAATGAGTCGTTGATCCAAATGGAGCCGCTATGGTTTTCCCTTCAAGATCTTTGAATGATTTAATATTTGCATCTGTTCTTACAACCATTGCTTCTACGAAATCAAGCATATTGAGGACCATTGTTCCTTTAATAGGTAATCCTTTCGTTACACCTATGGCTGTAGGTGGATTACCTAGTCCTCCAAAGTCTACTTGATCTGCGGCTATAGCTCTTAACATATCCCCACCGCCACCTACTTTTATATAATTAATTTTTACACCTGGCATTTCCTTAGCTACTAATCCTAAATTTTTAGTTACCAACTGAGCATTAACAAGATTAAGATATCCAATAGTAATTTCTTTTGGTTTCTCTGCTAAGGCCTTTGGGAGCGATACTAGACTCATTGAAAAAAGGGAAAGGCTACAAATAATAGTCTTTGAGACATTTTGAAATAGGTTTTTCATTGATTTTTGGTAAAAAGTGAGGAGTTTAATTTAGTTATGCCTTAGAACCTGATCTTTGGTCCCAAGGCATAAGTATTCGCCCAATTAGGCGCATTAATAAATCAAGTCCTACTCCGGTGAGTCCTAAAACAATTAATCCCATGATTACAACGTCTGAAAGAAGAAATTTCGCGGCATCCCAGATCATCCAACCAATTCCGGCAGTGGCAGCTACTATTTCAGCCGCAACAAGCACTGTATAAGTAAACCCAAGAGATATTCTCATCCCTGCTAATATTGTTGGCCCCGCTGCTGGAAGATATACCGAAAAAAGAATTGTCTTTTGGGATGCACCCAAACCACGAGCAACACGGAGGTATACAGGATCAATATTTTGTACAGCTTGAATAGTGGCAATAATTAATCCTGGAAGAGCAGCTAAGAATAACAAGGCTAACTTTGATTCTTCTCCAATTCCCAACCACATAACTAAAAGTGTATAAAGTCCAAGAGGAGGTAGGGGTCTATAAAACTCAATTAAGGGGTTTAGTAGTGATCTCGCGATTTTAGATGCACCCATTAAGATCCCAAGTGGTATTCCTATAAGACATGCAATACCAAAAGCTATAAGTATACGATTTAAACTTGTTATGACATGCACTAATAGTGT
>QCHK01000051.1 GCA_003279635.1 Prochlorococcus sp. AG-402-B05
TAAGGTTGAGTCCCTATCTCTGGTGGTGGATTATTTCCAAAGTCATCAACTAAAGCATCTGCTTCACTTGTAAAAAGTTTGGTGAACCATTGCTTAGTTGCAATAATTGTTGTCCAGATTTTGTCTCTTTTTCTGGTCATAATATACCTCAAAAGTAGTAAGGGGGCGAGATTTTGGTTGCCCCCTTTGAGTCCATCACTCCAGACCTAAGGAAGTGCGTTGACTCCTGAGCCTGTTTTACTACTACTGAATGGAAATTGCTATGGGTAAGAACACCAAAGTATTTCTACATTTGGGTTCTCTGTATAGATATTTTCTAATAAGCGGAGTAGACATAAATCAAGAGTCATCGCACTCTCGAAGATATTACAAAAGGGGAAGTGCATTGACTCAAAGGAGGTGTCTCACACCTCCTGATGTGAACAGAGTCACCTTTCGTGCGGTCTCTGCAATGGTCGGAACAACCTAAACCCCTGATTAGTTTCAGGGGTTTTTCTTTATGAGGATAATGAGAGTTAATACTTTAGGGTTTTTATCCTATAGATTTTTCCAATAAGGAGGAGTAGATATAAATCAAGGCACTATTAGGAGGTCAAACCATGTCATGCGGTAATCCTTTTAAACATGCAATCGAAGACGTAAAGGAAACATTCTCGAAATCTTGTGGGGTTCCTATCCAAGGAAACGATTGGTGTGATCTGGTTTCTAATTATGAAACTGATTTTGATGAGCTTGATTACGAGAATGAGTGTTTGCAGTTTGCTAACTGCTCAATGGACTACTAAAAAACATTGAACTAACAGGAGGTTTCACTATGCAAGCAACCCGTAGTTTCCGATCCAATGGGTCAAATACTCTTTCATCAATCTTTCTTTGGTTTTCAGTCCTATTAATTTCCTTGGGAATGCTTCCACACTTAATTCCTTATTACTTTCAATTGAAATATTGAGGTAAAAAGAATGATTCTCGATCTTCTCAAACTCATTCTCAGAAAACACAAAGATTATTGGGTGGTTGGTTAAACAGTAGTTTTTTCTCATGTTCACCTGATTTGGATTTGTTATTAATGAATTAGGAGTCACAGCACCTTCTGTGGGTCAAAGTTAAAAAAAGGATGGAAATTTAGTTCAGTCAGTTGAGTGCTTGACTCAAAGGGAACGATCAAAATCTCGTTCCCTTATTTAATGCAAACTTTTAGGTTGACTAATACTTATTTGAGAAATGGAAGCAACTTGCTGAAGGTTGCTGGAAACGAACCAACAATGAGTGCCACTGCTCCAAGAACAACCGCCACGATTGCAGCATCTACTAAAAGATCTTTCCAGTTGTATTTCATCTCAAAGTGACCATTTCTGGAGTAGTGCATTCAGTTGGATATGAGATGATATCCTTTGCTGTAAATCCAGCACCTATCGCAACCAGTCCAATTACAAAGATCCATTAGATCTCTCACCAGAGAGCAGTCTGTTCATAAAATTGACGTGCTGATGTGAAGTGCCCATCAACGATAACAATAATGTTTTTGATCTAATGACCTTCAAAACTATTAAAAGTATTTGTTTTAGTTGTTTTGCACTTCTACTTATTTTCTATCCGTCAAAAATAGATGCTCTATCTCCTGACTGGGTTGCAGTTCCCAAGAGTCAGTATGGAGAGCAATTATGGGATAAGAACAGCGTTCAAAAAAATAAAGATGGATCCATACGAGTATTCAGCAAATTTATTCCTAAAAGCACTACTGACATTACTCATGACATTTTGTACACGATGGATATCAACTGTTCGGAAAATTCTTTTAGAGACGTTGCAGTAGGAGCAAAGGAATTTGATGAGTTCAAAAATCAAGATTCAGAGTGGAAAGATCCCAATGGAGATAAATTGATTTTGGCTGTTATCGATCAGGTTTGTACTTTTGAAAATTAGAGTCAAAAAAAGACTACAAACGTCTAACAAAATGCGACCATATTGTGACGATATGCCTAATACGCACCTTTCCTCATCTAGAGAAAGATTAATAGTTTAAATCTAGAAGATGCGTATTAATGCCAATTACACAACTTAGACTGACAACCTAGTAGTAGCAGTAAGTTATAGAGACTAGAAAAGATTGGTAATCTTATGGTAATTATGCTATATGACATATTTAAGCCTATCTTCCGACCTTAAGGGACCCCACGGGGGGAAGCTAGTTCTCGCTCTATAAGTAATCACCTTTCAGATATTTCTGGTAATTTTTTAAGGACCTAGAGATAGAGGTAAGCAATCTTTATCCCAGATCCAAAAGTAAATAAATCGTACCTATCCATATCCGTTTGGACTTAGGATAGAGCGGCTTTTTTATCATTTAGTCCAAAAAAGCGAGTATTGGCTCGTGCATGCAGACAATTTTCTAGAAGATCTTCATCTGGGTCAAAAGAAAGTGCTTTTGTAAAATCTTCTATTGCAGCAGTGAAATCCTCTAATTCATCTTTGGCTTGTCCACGTTCATAGTAGAACCAACCATCTGATAGATTTAACTCTATTGATTTAAAAGGTTAATAGCTACCTCATAATCGCCACCCAAATATTCTTGCTGTGCTTCTTCGTAAAGCTGATCTGCTTTGTTGAGTTGTTCTTGATTTGTCATTGCTTTTTCACGACAAAGTAAGTTCGGATTAATTCATGAATAAATTCAAAATTGATGTCTTTGAAGTGCTCTTCAATTGTGCTGTATTTAAAACCATTTCCGATCTCAAACCTCTCAGCAAACTCTTTTTCATCCATCTGATCTCTCCATCCAATTAAATCTTCGTGACGATCTTTTTTTAATTCATCGATTGTTGCTGTGGTGTAGACCTCCAATGTTGATTTGACAATTTCCTCATCACCTTGTTCGTCAATATCGCAAAGTCCTATCCAAACTGTAGCTGTCTGATAAGTGGCATCAGAAATCTCTCCAGCATCAAATAATCTATCTATTTCAATGTAGGCAGCTTTTATATTCATAGGTCTAATTCGAAGTCATGTACTTAATAATAGAAAGAAGCGTGATTGTGATAATTCCATAGGTCCAAATCGAACTGCTATTTCGAGATGCTCTTGCCATCCAATCTGGAAGACCGTTGTTCTCAATGATGAAGATATAGAGGAATCCCAAGATTACGATTGGGATGAAAACGGCAAGGAAGAGAGTCATTCGCAATGCTCCCTTAAGAATTTTGTAGCATCATCATCTCCAAGATCAGCTGCTTTTCTCCAGTCTTCGCACGCACCTTTTATATCTTCAATTTCTTTTTTTACATTGGCACGATTAAAAAATGCATCTGAATCTTTTGGGTTGATTTTTAGAACTTTTGAATAGTCCTCAATTGCACCATCAAAATCTCTCTTTTTAAATTTGGCAATACCCCTATTGAAGTATCCATCCGCATATAAAGGATCAAAATCTAATGCTTTATTTTGATCAGAG
>QCHK01000052.1 GCA_003279635.1 Prochlorococcus sp. AG-402-B05
TCATAAATGGAAGGAAGAAACTTTCTAGAAGAATGAAACTAGCTGAGATAAAAGACAACTTTTAAGTTGTTTGATTTATTCACTTAATTGCAATCGCCCAATTCGGACATTTTGAATTAAAACCAAGTCTCTTTTTAGTATGACCAGAATTAACTTTGATGACTAGGCCATCAGTAGGAATATCTGCAAATAATTCTCCAGCTAACCATTCGCGATGCCATCGCTTCACTTGCTTTGGATCGGCAGTTCTATTTGAAGGAGGAATTTCGAAAAACCAACTTTCTAAGCGTTTAATATCTTCTATTTCATCTTTAGTTGATCTAAGGATTTCATATGCAACAAAAGACAATCCAGCTCCATTTGGATTTTTCTTTCTTAGGTGCCCAGCGGCTAATGCTTGAGATTTAGTCCTAGAAAGATTTGGTGCATAAAGTTCCCCACGGATGTCAAGTGGTTCTTCTGAAACTGCAATTCCATCTTCTGGAAGTTCAACAGGAAGATTACAAATAGTTCTAGCTGCCTCGGTAACATCTTTACCACTTCTGGTGAAGGCTGCAACTAAGGTTCCAGATTGGTATCTCAACCCCAAAGCACATCCATCAAACTTAGGTTGAACAATCATCGTTTCACCTCTGGCAGACTTAGCCCACCATTCGCTGAAGCAATAATTATCTAGGCTTAAAAGTTTCATGGACTGACAAAAAATCGGATGATTAGGATTTCTACTTTTAAGTTGCTTATATAAGGAGTCATACTCGGCATCAGATATTTTTGCCTCGCCTCGCCTATAGCAATTATCAAAATATTCTATTTTTTTAGCAAGTGACTTTATGTTCATGCTGCCAACTCATTTGCTTTTTTATACATTTCTTTTGTTCCAGAAGGCTTAAATCTTGCGTAATTTTGCATGTGAACTTCAGGTGTATGACCCATGCTTTCTGCAATATTTGGGATGGGGAATCCTTTGCTATGACTTGCCTTCGCGTACCGATGCCTGAAACTATAAGGCACGCATACTTGCTTGATTCGTTCGGCTTCTTTCCTATATCGCTTCCATAGATCCCAACGCCTGAACCGAGTATTCATTGTCATGGCTACTTCTCTACCTCTTCCTAAATAAGGAAGATCTTCCCCAAGCTTGATTCTCTCTAACAGTTTAAAATCAACTGCTTTTCCATTAGCACCAATTAGAGGTAACGGGCAAAGTTCTCTTGGTTCTGTTCTCTCTCCTTTCTTTCCACCCATTGATTTTTCATACATACTCCAAACTTCTTCTCCTTGGCCATCGTCTTTAACAACTAAATACTCAAGTTCAGCAGGCCTCAAACCAAATGTTGCTAATAACTGGTAGACGTATTTCCATTTCTCATCTGGTTCATCTTCTATGAGTGAAAGTATTTGTAGATCACTGAGTGCATAACCGATCTTTTTCTTATTCAGAATATTTGGAATCGCGGAGAGTGGAGGTGGTGCATAAACAGCAGGTAACTTTCCATTTAATACAGCCCATTCAAGGAAAGCCTTTAAGACTCTTCTAGAAATCTGCATAGCCCTAGATCCATGCTCCCATGGCTCTAATGCCTGCATCATTAAATCAGTACCATTGCTAGGCTTTTTCTTTTTATCCATCAGTGTTTCAGCCTGATTTAATACAGGTGGAACTTTGGCTGTTTTTAATTCCTTGGCTGTTTTGTAGTAATTGTTCTTCCAAGTTTTATCGTTGGCTTGCGGTACAAATTTTCTATAGTCCAAAACCAGATCAGCCCATTTAATTTCTGTCGTTGAATTTGATGCACTGGTGATGTCACAAGCAGCAGCAAGTGTTTTTGTTTCACCTGAATGGAACCTTTTAAATATTTGTTTGATTTCTTCTACTGCAACAGCAAAGCCAGATTTGCTCCATTCATAGGGAAGAGTTCTGCTTTGTTTTTTGCCATTACTAATAACTTCTAATTTTATATTTCCAGCACTTTGAGATACATACCAACCAGAACCTTTGCCAAAGAATTCCCTTAATTGGTCTTTGTAGTGCTTAACCCATTCTTCTTTTTTCTTGGTTTGTGGCACTTGCTAATACGTTCGAGAGCACTAGGTTTATTATTGGGAAAAACTTGGGAAAAAGCAAACAAATATTAGAATGTATTAGAAAGTATTAGAAAGCAAATATTAATATAATTGGAGTTATAGCCTTAAAGTCAAGTTATAGCTAAATTAAACCTATCACTTTGGGAGCACTAGGTCGCAGGCTTGAATCCTGTCGCCCCGATCAGTCAGAGACAGGTTCCCCAGCCTGTCTTTTTTAATGCCTATTTTTGCTTGTGTCCATACTGCGTCCAAGAACTACCTGAGATAAAGGGATCTAAGGGGATTTGACGGACTTATATGTTGCGGTGCTATTACGTTCCTAATTATGTTTGGCACTCGAGGGTTAAATTATTTCTGAGGTTCTAATAGTGATCAGCTATTGGAAGTAATGGGGAAAAGTGGTGAGAATCCACTGCTGTCCCGCAACTGTGATGTATCGAGCTTCTTCGATACCAGTCAGAATGCCCGCCTTCTTTCACTATTCGACGAGGATCGACCTATGAGGTTTCACTTTTTGGTGCGGAAGTACTCTCTTGCTGTTTTAACTCCATTATTTTTATTACTTACTTTCTTATTTAACTCAGCTTTAGCTCATCATCCTTTTGGAATGGGAGAGAGTACTGATCTTTCAGCATGGCAAGCTCTTCTTAGTGGTATCGGTCATCCATTGCTTGGACCTGATCATTTACTTTTTATGTTAGGAATCGCACTGGTGGGATTAAAGAGATCCATAAAATGGATTATTCCACTTTTAGCTGTTGGATTAGCAGGAAGTGCATTAGTTCAACTGCAGCCCTTGCCTGATTTAGTAGCTCCTTGGGCAGAAGCACTTGTCTCTCTAACTTTGGCTGTAGAGGGCTTAATTGTTCTGAACCTTGTGAGCACAAAATGGCTTTTGCCGATGTTTTCACTACATGGCTACTTACTTGGAAGCACCATTGTTGGAGCAGAACCTACACCTCTGATTGGATACTTTTTAGGTCTTCTTCTTGCACAACTTTTTTTACTATTACTCGTCACACAATCCACTCAATCAGTTATTGATAAATTTGGATTGAATGGTCGCAATTTATTTGCAGGAATTTGGATAGGAATAGGACTTGCTTTCTCTTGGGTTGCTGCAATCCCTTAAGTCTTTTAGATGACTGTTGCTTGTAAACTAAAAGCTCGGTTGACAGTCGATTTATTCTGAGGGCATTAAGCCCTCTTTTTTTGTGCAATGAATGATATTTTTAAAAAATTTGTATCCATAGGGATAGCTCCTAGAGGAGTGATTGCTATTGGACTCGTTCCAATGGGCTTTATTGCTATAGGAGGAGTATCAATGGGGATCATTACAGTAGGTGCTGTTGGAATGGGT
>QCHK01000053.1 GCA_003279635.1 Prochlorococcus sp. AG-402-B05
AGAAGGATTCATCAGCAGCACTTATGCAAGCCGCATCAAGAGCCGACATAGATGTTTGGATCTGTACTCCCTCGGACCTGCAAGCCCGAGGAGACGATGCATGGGTCGTTTCTAACAAGGTCAATTGTGAACCATGGATCAATGTCCAGTCACCTCGAAGCCTTCCTTTAAGAGATTTCTCATGCATTTGGATGCGCAAAGATCCACCTGTTGACGAGGCTTTTTTATACGCAACTCATTTATTAGAAGTTGCAGAAAGAGATGGTGTCAATGTAATTAACAAGCCTGCATCACTCAGAGCTTGGAATGAAAAGTTAGGAGCTTTAAGATTTAGTGATTTAATGGCTCCCACTCTTGTCGCAAGTAGGGTGGAACAATTAATTACATTTGCGAAAGAGTATGGAGAAGTTGTTTTAAAACCACTTGGAGGAAAAGGTGGGCAAGGAGTCATACGAATTGCAAAGGATGCTCCAGGCTTAGAAGCATTACTCGAACTGGTTACTTCACAAGAACATTTGCCAGTAATGATGCAACAATTCCTACCAGCAGTAATCAATGGCGACAAAAGAATCCTTTTGGTTAATGGAGAGCCATTAGGTGCAATTAATAGACGTCCAAAGGAAGGAGACTTTAGAAGTAACTTGGCTTTAGGTGGAAAAGCTGAGACAACTAAATTAACTCCTAAAGAAATAGAGATATGTAATCAAATAAAGCCTGCTTTACAAGAGGAAGGTCTCTTTTTTGTTGGAATAGATGTGATCGGCGGAATGCTAAGTGAGATTAATGTGACGAGTCCAACTGGTATTAGAGAAGTAGAAAATCTAATGAATGTTCCATTAGCAGATCAAGTAATTGATTACCTTATAGATCATTTGAACAATTAACTCTATCTAAGTTTAATTGATTTCTTAAAACTTCAAATTTCAAAGCTACTTCTTGCATTTCCCCCTCAACAGTTGAACCTTTTACTAATCCAGCACCAGCAAATAATTTAAGTTCATTAGCTCTAACCTGTCCATAACGTATGGCAACTCTAAACTCTGAATTTTGATTTTTATCTATCCACCCAATCGGAGAAGCATATGTTTTACGGTCAAATGGTTCTAAAGCTCTTAACCAACTCAAAGATTTACTCAGAGGTAATCCCGCAACAGCAGGGGTTGGATGAAGTGCTTCAACTAAATCAAGAGGAGATTTCTCTTTAACCGACGCTTGAATAAGAGTATGCAAATGAATTAAATGGTCTTGAGTCATTAATTTTGGTTGAGATGGAAAACTTGCTTTAATACCTTTTCTTAAAAGTTGGTCGACAATAGAATTAACTACAAAATGGTGTTCTCTTAAATCTTTAGATGAAGCAAGCAATTCTCTCCCATCATCACCTTTTTTTGCAGTACCAGCTAATGCATCGATTAATAACTGATTTTGATTGAGACTTATCAATCTCTCAGGTGATGCACCAAAAAATGACTCATCATGATTTTTTTGCCATAGGAATCGACAACTATTAGTTTGCTGAGCTCTTAAACGAGCAAGTAAGTGCAGTGGATCTAATGGTTTTTTTAGGGAGAGACGTTGTCTTGTAGCCAATACAAGTTTGTCCAAATCACCTGCATTTATTAATTCGATCCCTTTATCCAACGCATCTCGATATTGAGATTTCCAATCATCATAGAAATTATCGACTAAGAAATTTTCTTTTTCATCATTGATAATTCGGACTGGTGATTTATTTATCTTTTCTCGAATTGACCATAATCTTTCTATTGCTTCACGAACATCAGAAGGATTTTGGGCAATTGAATTTAAACGTAACCATGTTAATCCATCTTTTGCTGTTAATTGCCACTTAGGCAAAACAGCCTGTAGGGAAAATTTATCATCTATTGATTTTTCATTACTCTTAATTTGGTCAAAGAAAGAAAATGAAAATAAAATCCTTGATGCTGAAAATGCTGGACTTGGAGAAATATCTATCAATCGAGTAAAAATCTCATCACTAAATCTCTGTGCATTTTCAAACCTCTTTGGTCCAGATAAATCCAAAGATTGACAATGACCTCCGGCAGAAAAACACAATCCTGGATAGAGATCCCAAAGAAATCTAAACTGATGTTTTTCAGCAATTAAAGGTAATGTCGTTAAAGGATCTCTTTGACTTACAGGAACAGAAATGCTAAAGATACATTCATCAACTTTTCTTGCACTCCATTTCTGAAGAGAACTAACTAAAAGCTCACTAAAGACGGGTTCTAAATTCATAAACAATTAGACCCTGTAGACATAAATAAACCAATATATGAACTGCTGCCTAGTCTTAAGGGAAACACCAAGAAACAAACAGAGCAGGTTAGTTTATCAGTGAAGTCTTCTACAACTGAAAGAAAACATCTTTGGCAAGCCGCAATTAAGTGGCCACTGTATTCAGTCGCAATAATGCCAGTAATTTTATCTGCAGGATGGGAGCTAGGAAATAGCGGCAATATTCGGCTGGGACAATTCATCGGTTTTCTAATTGCCTCAATATTGATCTTGCTTTGGGAAAACCTTACCAATGATCTTTTTGACGATGAAACTGGTGTTGACAAATACAAATTCCACTCGGTAGTAGCTTTAACTGGTAGTAAAACCACTGTAAGTCGAGTTGCATATTTTTCTCTTTTATTAGGTTTATTTATAATATTTATCCTCGCTCTAAAAAGTAAAATAACAGTACTTTTTTTAGTCATAATTTGTTGTTTCCTTGGATATTTATATCAAGGGCCACCATTTAGACTGGGATATAAGGGGTTAGGAGAACCCCTTTGCTGGATTGCATTTGGACCACTTGCGACAGCTGCAGCACTAATTGTTATTTCTCCGAAATCTAATTATGATGCCATCCCTTGGGGAACTGCGCTGATTGTTGGAGCAGGTCCCGCGATGGCGACTACTTTGGTTCTGTTCTGTTCGCATTTTCATCAAATCAATCAAGATGCTGCTTTTGGTAAAAAATCACCCTTAGTTGTTTTAGGTACTAATCGAGCGGCAAATTTTTTACCGTGGTTGGTTGGTCTAATATTTCTATTAGAGTTATTGCCAGTACTAAATGGCGTATGGCCAATCACAACTCTTATGTGTTTAATAAGCCTTCCTTCAGGGTTAGATCTGATCAAATTAATTAAAAGGCATCACAATAAACCAGAGCTCATT
>QCHK01000054.1 GCA_003279635.1 Prochlorococcus sp. AG-402-B05
TATCTACTGATACATGGAGTACAGAAACATTAAATACTGATACTCTTGATACTGATCCGATGTTAAATGCTTTTCCTGTTAGTAGATCGTCAGAGATTAGTACTAATGCTTCTAACATCACCAGCAACGATACTGATATTTCAACCAACGCATCTGCAATAACAACTAATCAAACCAATATCACGAGTAACGATTCAGATATCTCAACCAACGCTACTAACATCACCGCTAATACAACATCGATAACAAGTAATGAATCAGGGATTGCTGTATTACAGGCAATGCTAAAACCAAAAGAAGGATCAACTTCAACCACACGAATTGGAGATGAAACTCAAAACACTCTAGAAATTGGTGGTGATACCAATCCAACAACTATTGATCAAGAAGGAATTTCTGTAGGTGGTAGTAATTTAATTAAGAAGACTGCAACGGGTGACATACATATTGGTAGACATTCATTTGTTATTGGAAATGATGTCGTTAATGGTGCTCATCCCATTTGGGCAGAAGATGAAACTGGTTCCAAAATTCCATTAAATATCAGTGGATCTAACCTACAAATCAATGGAGTGAGTGTTCAAGGACAGATCACCACTAACAAAAATAATATCAATAATCTTGGAGAAGGCGTTGCTAATTCAACTGCTTTAACTGCAGCACTGACTGCTCTCCCACAAGCATCAACTGATTCAAAATTGAGTTGTGGTGTAGGTACGGGTGCTTACAGCAGTAGTTATGCACTTGGTGTTGGTTGTGCTTCTAAAGTCAATGAAAGAGTGGATGTGAATTTCGGTGGATCTTATGTAGGGGGAGGATCTAAAGATTATGGAAGTGGATCTTTAGAGAATGTTGCAGCAAAAGCAGGTTTTGTTTTCAAGCTTGGCAAGATCACCAAACCAACCTTGATCAGTATGAAAGAGAAAAAAGTTCTGCAATCAAAGGTTAATAATCTAACAATTAGAAATGAGAAATTAGAAACTCAACTTGCACTACAAAATCAAAGATTAGAAAAACTTGAACAAATTGCTTTAGTTAATTTCAATTCAAAAGAGTTGGTTAGTTCTCTACAGTAATGTTGTATAACATCAGTAGGTTCACGATTTTAAAAATGGTGGTTTATTAGTGGTTTATTTGGAAAACATACCCTGAGAACCCAGTCAGGGTGGTGTTACCGGTTCAAAACCGGTTCATACTCTAAAGTAGTCGCTGAGATCCATTGCACTGGAAGGGATCTCAATTACGTTGTATAGTCGGCATTTATACGGACATATTGATCTGATAAATCACATCCCCAAGCAGTAGCCGAGCCTATTCCTATTCCTATCCTCAATCTGATCCTGATAAGATCATCGATCATATATTTACCTGTTAATCTTGCTTTCATAAAGTTACTCACTATTTGTCTGTCAAAGTCCAAAGGAGTGCCATTAGAAAAGATTTCATAAGGTCCAATCCATAATTTGACATCATTAAAATTAAAAGAAGTGCCTGCACGACCAAGTGCAGCAATAATTCTTCCCCAATTAGGGTCGGATCCATGGACTGCAGTTTTAACCAGAGAGGATGAAGCAATTGTACGAGCTATTGCACGAGCATCTAAATCACTTGAAGCACCTTCAACCTTTATCTCAAGCAAACAATTAGCCCCTTCACCATCCCTAGCAATAGATTTAGCCAAGTATTGAGCTGTTAAATGAAG
Source organism: Prochlorococcus sp. AG-402-B05 (assembly GCA_003279635.1). Lineage (GTDB taxonomy): Bacteria > Cyanobacteriota > Cyanobacteriia > PCC-6307 > Cyanobiaceae > Prochlorococcus_B. The sequence goes on from QCHK01000054.1 coordinate 1,703, forward strand.
TCCCTCTTCAAGGGTTGGTAAATATCTTGGATCTAATTCTTCTCCAGAAGAAAAAGCTAAAAAAGTGTCATTTGTACTAGTATCTCCGTCAACTGTAATGGAATTAAAAGATGATTCTGCTACTCGGCTGATCATGCCTGACCATGAAGTATAATTTACGCCTACATCACACGTAATATAACTCAACATTGTTGCCATTGAAGGATGAATCATACCTGAACCTTTAGCCATTCCTCCAATTGATATTCGTCTTCCTCCTAAAACTGCTTGATATGCAATTTGCTTTACCTGAAGATCAGTTGTCAAAATTGCATTTGCTGCGTCCAGATATGCCTCCTTATCTAAACTGTTTACAAGTTGATCCAAGTGACTATTAACCTTTTCAACAGGTATTGCCTCTCCAATCACACCGGTGGAACATATTATAACTTCTTCATTAGATAGTCCCAAGCGTTGAGAAAGCTCATGTGTGATCATTTCACTATCAATTTTGCCTCGACTACCTGTACAAGCATTTGCGTGTCCAGAGTTAATAACTACAGCACGTATTTTTCCCTCAGATGCCTTGATTCGATCAATACAAAGATCCACGCAATAAGCACGAGTGACTGATTGAGTAAATGTCCCACTGCAACAAGCACCATCAGGTGCATATAGCAAAGCAAGATCTTTCTTCCCAGAAGGCTTCAATCCTGCTGAAATGCCAGCGGCTAAAAAACCATCAGGGGCAGTAATACCACCAGATATTGGAGACCATACAGAAGATGTCAAAAGACTCAAATTCAGAAGAGCATTTTTCACTTACTATCAATATTAATGATTGACCAAAAACAAACAAACAAACTTTGTCTTAGATGGAAAGGCAAGCAAAGAAGAATAGGTATCACTGGAGGTATCGCCAGTGGAAAAACAACCATTGGAGATTTTCTATTTCAAGCCAAGCAATGGCCTATTTTAGACGCTGACTTATACGCTCATGAAGCATTAAGTCCTGAAAATGAAATAGCCAAAAAAGTTTATTTGAGATATGGAAGTAAAATAATTAAAAATTCAAGTAAAAATAATCAAGTTATTAATCGCAAAACATTAGCCAAAATAGTTTTTCAAAATGAAATTGAAAAAAAATGGCTAGAGGGACTAATACATCCATTCGTCAACAAGAGAATTGAAGAAGAATTAGAAAAATTGAAATCAACTTCAATTGTAATTT
>QCHK01000055.1 GCA_003279635.1 Prochlorococcus sp. AG-402-B05
TTCATCTAAAAGTATTTGATCGAAGAATTTTTTTTCTGATGAAGCAATAACATTGGATATATCAAGCAATCGGATCAACAGATGTCATTGCAGCAATATATTCGTCTCAAATAATAAAAATGGATTGGTTACGGCCGAGGAACATGACCAAAGGATTCAAGTATCAACGCAGGGTAGAAATTCAACTCCAGTAGATTTGATAATTGAGCAAACGGCTAGAAGTCATTGGATTAGTCATGGATCTACTCAATCAGTTTCTAAAAAAGAAAAGTTGGCTCAAAAGGAAAGAGACTTAAATGAAAGGCAAGCGGATGTTCTAGAAGAGGTTAGAGATTATTGGGCGAATACTTATCAAGGTATCGATTCCAAAAAAATATATGAGCTCTGTTCCGACCATTTCGACTCTCCTAAGAAAGCTCTTTCGACACTTAAAGAACTAGAAAAGCATGGACTTCTTCTATCAAGCAAAACGTCACTGGAGGGTAAAGGTGATGTACGTCTCTTTAAACCCTATGTTTACCCTGGTTAAGCTGATCAAGGTAAACATGCTAAATAGGGTAAATAAGATAAACCATCTCTTTTTAGAGATGAGAGAAGTTTCATCCCAATGTAAAAATGATTGGGTCCTTCTCAAGGATAAACTTGTGAGTTGTTTCGGAGCGCAAAATTCTCCTAGGCTTATCAAATAAAAAGTATGGACAGTTAACGGTTTGAAACCACTTTTTCAGGGTATATGTGTAGTTAAAACAAGCTGTTGAAGAAGTGCTAACAACTTCTCTCTATCTGTCTACAAGTTACAAACCATGCCATATTGCACCTATAGCGAAACAGCACGAATCCTTGGATATTCTTCTAGATCAACCCTCTAAAAGTACGCAAAGATGGTTGGTTAAAGCCTTATGAAGTCTGCATTGACGGTAGAAACTACCTTGATTTGCACCCAAGAAAACACAAACCATTAGATCAATATCTCAAAGGAATCTTGCAATGGAGACCGAGTAATCCAATTAGAAAGATGAACTATATGGACGCGTAACTTAATTGTCTACACGTTTGAGAAAACTTAAGCAATCGGATCACCTGATGGTGGTTAATTGAATCAATGGGACTGACTTAGGTCAGTTTTTTATATTGTATTTTGAACCTAGGAGCTAAAACCTTGCCCTATCAAGCGATTAAAGCAGCAAAGACAAGCAAAGATATGCAAATAATCGCTATTTAATCGCTTGATAAGAGAATAATTTAAGCCTTAGTCTCGAAAGCAATAGAAAAGTGTGGTAGCTGCATGAACACAAGCATTACTAAGGAGTAACTCGTTCTAAAAGCTTTTTATCACTCGCTGTCACTCGTCAAGACTTTTTAAATTGAAACAACCCCGGTATTAGAGGACAAGTGCTTGTTGAAAGTCATGATCTCAAAGCACTTTGAAAACGAGTCCGGACTCTCGCGAAACCAGTTGGTTTATATAGTCTTACTAACTTCTAAGATGTTGGAAAAGAGAATACAGAAAATCAGACACTAAAAAATAATTTTAATTTTCTAACTTTTTGTTTTATAAATCTTGTTGTATTCATTGATACATGTTTTCGTAGTTTAGTTACTTGATTTAAATGATAAACAAAATTCTAAATGAAATAAAAAATAATTTAACTAAAAAATATATAAACACTAATTTTAATTTTCGAAATCAAAAATTATTACCTAATTTACATATCTAAATTAGATAATAATTGAGAATCTTTTATATACCTAATAAAAATAGATTATTTTTATTATAGGTCAGCACACATAAAACTAATTAAACAAAACATTCTTAAAATATTATGAAAGAAGATAATCAAATAACTACTCCTAGTATCTCTGAAATAAAAGTAGCAAATGACAATACGCCAACTATTACAGGTACAGCAAAACCATCAAGTATAGTAACTCTATACAATGGAAATAAGAATTTAGGGACAACTACTGCTGATTTAGAAACAGGTGCATGGGAGATTAACACAAGTTTTCTAAACGATGGAACATATTCCTTAACAGCAACTTCCATTGATGATTCAAATAATTCAGCAACATCGATTCCTCTAAGTATTACGATCGACACAAAAATATCTACTCCTACAATAATTGGAGACGCTATTACAAAATATAGTCAACCAACAATTAATGGAATAGCTGAAGTCGGTAGTAATATAAGTCTATATAATGGTGAAGTAAATCTAGGAACAACTACCGCCAATAAAACAACAGGTACATGGTCAATAACGTCGTCAAAAGTATTAGTTGATGGAATATATTCATTGAAAGCAATTGCTATAGATAATGCAAAAAATTCAGCAATATCAAGTGGTCTTAGCATTGTAATAGATACGACTATCGCAAAACCTACAATTACTGGGAATATCGTAACAAATAATAAATACCCAACAATCTCAGGCACTTCAGAAGAAGGAAGTATTATCTACCTTTTAAATGGAAATCAGAATTTAGGAACCGCAACTGCAAATTCAAAAACAGGTGAATGGTCCATCACATCAAGTGCACTAAATGATGGATCCTATTCTCTAACAGCAACGGCTATTGATAGCGCTAACAATTCAGCGACATCAACTCCCTTAAATATCACTGTTGATACTACAATTACTATTCCAATCATTTTTGGCAAAACAATAACCAATAGTACAACACCAAATTTCAAAGGCATTGCTGAGCCTTCTAGCACTGTTACTCTTTATAACGGCAATTCAAATCTAGGTACAGCAACAGCTGATCCACTATCAGGTGCATGGTCTATTACTTCAACAGCTCTCAATGATGGAACTTATTCGATAACCGCCAGATCAGTCGACAAAGGAAATAGTCATGCAACGTCTATACCACTCAGTATT
>QCHK01000056.1 GCA_003279635.1 Prochlorococcus sp. AG-402-B05
CCTAAAAGCTTTTGAGAATGAAACATGACAATCATGACTTGCAAAAAAAACAGCCTTAGGATCAGTTTCTAGCCCAGAAATATTTCTTGCCATTACTAAAGCCATTAAATTACTCAAACTGCCACCGCTAGCAGCTACACCTCCAGACAAATCACCAAGACCCAGCTTGAGACAAAACCATTTACATAGTTTTCTTTCCAAGGAAGACAAGCTAGGGGACAACTCATCGGCCAAAAGATTGTTATTTAAACCTGCACAAATTAGTTCTCCTACTATTGAAGCTGATAAAGGAGGTGGGTCCAAATGAGCAAGAGATCCTGGATGCGACGGTCGAAAGGAACCATCCATTAGTAATTGAAGTTCGCTCAGTAAAACTTCATTAGAAACACCTTCTTTTGCTGGATAGACCTCTGGTAATTCAAATGAACCGGGCATAGGACCTTGACTGGCTGATTCAGTAAACCAATCACAAAGATTTCTTGAGGCTTGAGCAAGTAAAGAACGAAGTTCTTTATCTAAGTTTTGAGGCGATGCGAAAGGGTCCAAAGAAAATAAAACTCTATTTGTAGTATTGGATGATCCAGTTCAAACCAAAAAATGATTAATCTCTAGATAAACATTTTATTTGATAGTTCACCAAAACATCTAAAACATTGGCAAAACCAATCGGTCTGAATCAAAAAGAGAAAATAAAGTGGATGTCAAGATTGCTAACGAAAGCAAGACTTGTAGGCGAAAGAGGGGAGGTTCCTATTGCTGCAGTTATTCTCGATAAAAAAGGTAGATGTATTGGCTATGGGGGGAATAGGAGAGAATCAATGAAAGATCCTTTGGGTCATGCTGAGTTAGTAGCGCTTCGCCAAGCTGCTTGGATTAAAAATGATTGGAGATTTAATGACTGTACTTTGATAGTAAATCTAGAGCCATGTCCAATGTGCGCAGGCGCATTAATACAAGCAAGGATGGGAAAGATTATCTATGGATCTGAAGATCCAAAGAGAGGTGCTCTAGGTGGGACTATTAATCTAGCGGAACATAAAAGTGCCCATCACAACATGTTGATTGAAAGAGGAATAATGGAAGAAGAATCTAGGAAGATTATCGTGGATTGGTTTAAAGATAAAAGATTAATAGGTAGAGAAAGTTTGTTATCTAAACTTAGGTAATTCAGTTTCAAAAATATTTATTATCTTATCTACATTTGCAGAAGTGGAGTTATATCCCATCAAACCTATTCTCCATACTTTTCCAGCCAGATCACCTAAGCCACCACCTATCTCAACTCCAAAATTATTTAGCAAATGCTTAGTAAATGCCTTACCATCTACTCCCTCAGGTATTTTCACTGTTGTTAGGGTAGGCAAGCGTAATTCTTCTTTAACGTGTAATTCCAAACCAATGTTTTCTAACGAATTCCAAAGCGATTTTGCATTTGTACTGTGTCTATCCCAAGAGGCTTCTAATCCTTCTTCCGCTAATAATCTAAGCGCTTCTCGAATGCCAAAATTCATATTTACTGGAGCCGTATGATGATAAACACGATCACTGCCCCAATATTTATTAAGCAAGGAGACATCTAAATACCAATTAGGAACTTTGCCTTTTCTATTAGACATTTTATTTTCGGCTCTCTCATTCATTGAAAAAGGACCTAATCCTGGAGGGCAACTTAATCCTTTCTGACTGCAACTGTAAGCCAGATCAATTTTCCATTCATCCAAATAAAGAGGAACGCCTCCCAAAGAAGTTACTGTGTCTACAAGAAGTAAACAATTATATTTTCTGCATAAATCACCAATTCCATCCATAGGTTGACACACACCTGTTGAAGTTTCCGCATGAACAATTGCTAAAACAGCTGGGGTATGTTTTTTCAGTGCATCTTCTATTTCCTGAAGTAAAAATGCATTACCCCATTCTTTATGAATTGTTTCTACATTCGCTTTATATCTACCTGCCATGTCAGCAAGTCGATGTCCAAAATATCCTTTGATAGCTACTAATACCGTATCTTCTGGCTCAACGACATTTGCTAATGTTGCCTCCATTGCAGCACTTCCTGTGCCACTCATTGGAAGTGTTAATCGATTGCTAGTTTGCCAAGCATATCTAAGCAACTCTTGAACCTCACTCATCAAGTCCACATAAAAAGGATCTAAATGACCAATAGGAGGTTGAGAGAGCGCTTTCAAAACAGCAGGATCTGCGTTTGATGGGCCTGGCCCAAGCAACAACCTTTCAGGAGAAATAGTTGGACCAAAATCTTTACGATGTTGATTATCAACAGAAGGAAGAATTTGAGTGGCCAAGAAAACAGATCGGTTTATATATCTTCCGAGCCTAAAAGGCGATAGGCAAAGTCGGGGTGTTTTTTTTAGGGATTGCAATAGGAATTTGCTAGATTTACAAAAAAAGACAAAAAATAATCAAAGTTTTCTGTTAAAAGTCTAAAAAAAGTGCTTCTTAATACAAAAAGAGATACGTTCGCTTATTACGTTCATAATTAAGTATCTCTGTTGCAAATCAAATTCATCATGAGCAAGACCTCTCAAGATGTTCTTCGTCAAATTAAAGATGAGGGCATTGAGCTAATAGATTTAAAATTCACTGACTTACATGGTAAGTGGCAACATTTAACCGTAGCTTCAGATCTCATTGAAGAAAGCTCTTTCTCCGAAGGACTTGCTTTTGATGGTTCTTCTATTCGCGGATGGAAAGCCATAAACGAATCTGATATGGCAATGGTTCCAGATCCATCAACAAGCTGGATAGACCCTTTTTATCATCACAAAACTCTTAGCTTGATTTGTTCTATTCAGGAGCCAAGGAGTGGGGAACCTTATGCTAGATGTCCAAGAGCTTTGG
>QCHK01000057.1 GCA_003279635.1 Prochlorococcus sp. AG-402-B05
CTTAAACCTGTCAAAATAGCATCCGAAAGATCAGCACCATCTATGTCGACGTTAATGAATGTATCTCCACTAAAATCTCTATTACCAGGGGCTCGATTACTCAGAATAGTAGTCCAATCCGTATTGGAATACGTCTCATGTTTATTGTTAATCTCCAAAATAATTGATTGATTTATTGACTTATTAGTGACATCAGATACTGCAAAATTAAGTGAATAAACATCTTGAGCTTCAAAATCAGGAGAGGCAAGCAAACTTATCGATTTAGTAGCAGTATCAAAACTAAAAATTGGATCGTTAACTTCAGCGGAAAAAACAATTTGATCTGTCGCTTCATTTGTAGTTATTGTATAAACGTCAATTAAATCAGCATCTGTAATGTTTTCGTCTATATCAAAACTTGAAGCAGACGTAACAGTAGGATCACCAACCTTAGAGCCAGACGTGATACTACCTGTTCGACCTGAGTTATCCTTAAAGGCCAGAAAAGACAAGACCTCTTTAGGATGGGTATCAGGTGTAGTAGAAGCATCCTCGTCAAAGTATGCTACAAATCTTGAGTCATTAATCGTAGATTGAAATCGGAGTGTTCCTGCATCGGTACCCCAAGAGCTACCAGCTTGTGCAATCAGCGTAGGCGCATTATTGTTTGAATTATTAAATACTGAAACGTTATATTGATCTTTATCGAAATAGTATATCGATTGAGTTTGATTGACTGATCTAGAAGTTGCACCTTCCCCATGGAACTGATAAATGACATTATCAACATCACCACTATAAGATAGAGTCGAATCGATATCTGGCCTATCTACAGGTGGATCTACCGCTAACCAACCAACACTTATAGGACTACCTAAAGTTTGCCTTACACCAGAGACATTATTCGGATGCCTACTTTGACCACTCGAATTCCTGCTTATTTCCTCCAATGCAAAACTAAAATGATCTTGGTCTACTTCTAAATATCTATATCTTGTACCTAAATAAGTACTAGTTGACTCTTGAACTGTAGTGAAAACAATTGGGGCTTGAGACAAAGAAGTAGATTCATACCCGTTCGACAGATCATTATCAGGATTTTCAAAATAGACTTGCTCCCAGTTGGAAATTGGAGATTCTACGGTAACATCCGTATCTCTAATCCCTGCTTCAATTCTTGTTCCATCTGGCAGCTCCCAGCTTCCAGCCTCAACAACAATATAATTAGCACTCTCCGAAGTGTGAGATTCATCATGCTCGAAACTTTCATCAAACCTTATCCTGAATCCATTTTCCGTGACATTTGTTAACCTGTAATTACCAAAATGAGAACCATCAATCGTTGGGCCACCAATAATAACTACTGGATTTGTATACGTATTAATTAAATCAACATCTTTCCACTCATGGTCGACATTGTCGAACAAGGTTCCATATTCTAGAGCGAAGTCAGCTATAGCAGCAATATACAAGAACTAGAATTATTATACGCTTTAATTACTGATCTGACTATCATTTGTGTAAAACAATTAAAATCTGTAAAATTATTACATTAATCATATATATATTGCCAAGATTGGATAACTAAATTATTTAAAACAAATTTATAGTTAGTTAATATAATTATAACACAACATTCAGAAGTCTTTCCCCGTCATGGAAAGACTTCTGAATTATATGAATTATATTTATTTGAATTAAAATAAATATAATAATTTCAAAAATAAAAGCTTATTGTTATTGGCTTCAAAAGGTTATTAAAGGTATTTACTTATCTAAAACTTGAATTAATATACACTCAATAGAAGATTGCTGATAACAATAATTTTCACAGATGACAAGAGCATAAATACTAAAGGTGCTAGTTCTAAGCTTTTCCTTGAATCAAGAATCTCCTCTTATTGCGAAGACATCTATTCATATTATTTCAAATTACATTGCTCCCAATAAGTCAACAACATCTAAACCCAACGACAAAAGGACATGCTATCCATGGGGTCATGTATAAGTTCATACATCGAGAGGAAGTCCAATTCGCAGGACTTGATGGTTCTCACTCGGCATTAAAGCATTTACCAAACAAATGATCATCACGAAGTCATCCCACAAGGATGAGATCCGTTTATGCGCTTTTGAATTGGTCGATCAACAAGAAGCAAAAATCAAAGACTTACATGACAAACAAGTTGCTCGGAAAGATGATCACCTTTTATCAGATGCGTTTCTTCTTAATCCATTCAAGTCATCAACCAATAAAAAAGGACTGACCCAAGTCAGCCCTCTGTTTCCGATAGCAATCGGCTGTCAACCAGTTAAAGATTAATTCGATTGATGTGTTTTTATGCCATCCAATTTGAAAATTCTTCACTACCAAAAATGTGACCAGAAGCTTCTACATCTGTTTTCCCTTCAATGTACTTGCCTAAAACTCCTGGTTCTGCCTCAAGGATTACCATCACAGTGGAAGAATCTGTTTCACTCACTCCACGAAAGATTGCTTTTATCCCTGCGGCTTCTTGATTGGCGCGATCATCATCAAATGCTTTTGCCCATTCAGAGAAAGTATTGCTGATCTTAAAGACGATTCGAGTTGCTACTGGTATTTTGAGTTAAAAAGTCCCATTAATTAAAACAAATTTTTTATTAATTTCTATTCGTTATCGGATTCACAAGATAAAGGTACTGACAAAAGTCAGCTCTGATTAAATCCACTAATAATTTAGAGACCTTTAAGCAAACGGAGCAATC
>QCHK01000058.1 GCA_003279635.1 Prochlorococcus sp. AG-402-B05
GAGGAAGCAATAGATCTAATGGTGTCATTGAGTGCAACTGATGCTAATTCAGAAAAGAAGTGGAGAGGTTTCTATAACTCTTTATCGCAAACAGAATTGCAGGGTGAATGGGATGAGTATTGGAAAACATAGATAAGAAAAAAGGTACGTCTATAAATGATTAAGATTTGATCGTTTTATTCTTAATCAAACTGCGAACATAATGATCAATAGCAGTCATCAGGAACTCCTGTTTTGACTGGATATAAGGAAGTTGCTTCATTGCCTTTTCTATCTTCTTCTCGGTTAAGGAATGATTCAATTGAATACTCATAACAAACTAATTTTTGAATGTGCATCTCTAACCAGATTCTTATGTAATTGACTTCTGTTGTATCCAAAATGATCCATCAATTCATCCTCCATTCTTAAGATCTTTTTTCCTTCTTTTCTTCCGTATGAGATATGTGATTTGACCTGTTTTTGTTCTTCTTTTTCTTTTGTATTCGTGAGTTGCATAATGGTTGTCTTAAATGTGTAGTAACCTAAATCTCAATATCATTTTTTCTTCTTAGAGTGCTGCCTTAAAGTGAAAGGAGATATACATTTATAAATATATTTAATTAATTCTATTTAGTTTATTTCTCATATTTGGTTTCTAAATGTTTCCTAATGCAGTCTTAAAAACCTTAAGAACTAAATAATTTTATACCCACTCTATCTATACAAGTTACAGAATAAAACATGATAATGTGTTAAGATAGGTTAACAAATATAAGTATAATATTATGAATTATGTATTTAAATCTGATATAAATATTGAATATCCTTTCTATAAAGAAATGATATCAAAACTTAGTGGTAGTAAATCAAAAAGTCTTTTCAATGGTCAGGAGAAATACGAAGTAATTTGTCCTAGATGTAAAAAAGAAAAGGCAGTCATGGGATATGGAAGGACTCGAAATACATTCATACTTGCTTACCCTGTAGATGGTTGTGATCTAAGTGGAATCGTTCTTCATGACCTGATCAAGCGTTATGGAGGTGATGAGATGTTTGATCGGTGGAGAAAGGCAAGATGGAAGACTACTTACACAGAAGAGTGGTTTCCCATAAAGAACAAACATCAGACGTGAAATCAATCAAATATTGGTTCTATCAATGCTGACGTCTTAGTGAAAAAAGTTCTTCCTTTATTCAATTCGTCAGTCGACATCTCAGACTCATGATGATAGTAAAAACCTGCTATATACCTCAATCCCGTTCCTACATTGCGTGCCAGTTTGAGATGATTCACACCACGCTGAACAGCAAATGAAATTGCAGTATGACAAAAACTATACCAAGTTATATTTTTAGTCTCCATCCAGTCATCACCGGCATTAATCACACGTTCTTTGATTTCTTGCCAACACCTATTCCATGTACCAACTCCAAGAGGTTGATCACCTTTACCTTCTTTACATAAAACAAAATCTTCCTTATGACTCGCAGGAATATATGGAAAATGTCTACCAGTTTTAGGTATATGTGAAATTTCTCTAAGTTTATTGAAGTATTCTTGTGTAGGTGAATTCACTCTTCTTGATTTTCCTGTTTTGGTAGTGGCACCTCGAATACAAATAATATGATGCCTCTCAGCATCTTCTCCTTTTAATACTGGGTTTCGTTCAAGGTCACTCCACTTAATTTGCTTGAGTTCTCCTTTTCTCAAACCACTATTAATCATCACGACCATTGCGTAATACAAAACATTCCTGTTGTATGCCTGTCTTGAAGTGACGCTCTAATATTTTCTATACGCATTAAGGGTAGGAACCATTCTTTTCCATTCTGCAAGCGTTAAATAATCTCTACGCAACTCTTCACTTGCTTCGTTCTTAACGCTCTTCAAAGAAGGAGTCTGTTCAATCAAATTCTGCTGATAGAGATAATTGAAAAACCCTCTAATCGTTGAGATCTAAGCATTAATAGTGTGATTTGTTTTCGGAGGTGTTTTACTTTCTTTTCTTCTCCAGATGCCATACTCAGAGACACTGGTTTTATGACTTTTACCACCAAAAAAGATTTGCACCAACTTCGGACTACGTGATCCATAAAACTGCCTTAACCAATCCAGATGAACTCTCTTCTGCCTGTAAGTGTCTTTGGTAATACCTTTCTTGGGAATCACCTCTATACGTTGCTTCTCTGCCTCTAGGAACTCATAAACGAAATCAAATAACAACTTCTCCTTCTTGATGATTTTTAAACCACTGCGTTGACGAGACTGAATCTAATACCATCGATCTCTTGCATACTCCAATGCCTCATCTAATTTCTCTTTCTTTGTGCTTTCACGAATCACACCTTCACTCAAGGTTTTCAGATACAACTGATATTTTTTACTTGTAGGACGCTTATAAACATACAAATCTTTCTCGCCATCAAAGACTTCAATCGGGTCTAAAACCCAACTTCCTGTTTCCCTCGCTCGTGGCATCCGAAAGAGTTAAAACGTGATAATCTTAGTCGCAGTTTTT
>QCHK01000059.1 GCA_003279635.1 Prochlorococcus sp. AG-402-B05
TACAGCTCTCGTCGGTAATGTCCTATCTATTAGTGAAACCAGTGCTGATCCTGATGGCACCGGATCACTCACTTATAGCTGGCAAACCACATCAGAAGACGACATCACACAATGGAGCGTCGTTGGAACAAACTCGACGTATACAATCACATCCTCTGATCAAGGTAAAAAGATCCAGGCAGTTATTACATATATTGATGGTCAAAATAATTCAGAAGAAATCACCATATCACCGATCAATGTCTACTTCCAAGGTGCAAGTAATACAACTACTGGGCTCACTGCTGATGGTGGAGTAGGGAATGATATACTCATTGGTTCAACCAATAACGACGCCTTAAAAGGATTAGGAGGTGATGATGAAATATATGGTGGAGAGGGTGATGACACCATAAAAGGTGGGGATGGTGATGACGCCCTTTATGGAGGAAGAGGAGATGATGTGATTGGAGGAGGGGAAGGTATTGATATTATTAGAGGAGGAGAAGGTGATGACTTTTTAGCGGATTTTGGAGACTCAACTATTTACGGTGGACAAGGCAATGACAGGATTTATTTTGGTGAACTAGAACAAGCAATAACTCCAACTCAGTGGGGAATAAATCAACATCCTAATAATTCCAATGGTGAACTTATAATTTTTGGAGAAGAAGGTGATGACATAATCCAATCATGGTCTAGAGAAATCAAAAAGATTGACGCTGGAAGTGGTGATGATGAAGTTTATCTAGAAAGTCTTGGTCTTAGCATTGAAAGTGAATTAACAGGAGGCGAAGGCTATGACGTTCTCAGAACACGCTGGCTGCCAAAACCGCATGATGATTATGGTGTTTCTAATCATCTACAAAATTGGTCAAACATAACTGGATTTGAAGAACTCTGGTTTACAGATCATGGAGGTAATTTAAGTTTTAATTTCGCAGATGATTTTGGACAAGGAGGAATTACTCTTAAAGTCAGAACTACTACATACGGGTTTGATCTTGATTTTAGTGCAGAGTCAGATGCCTACCTAGATATTGAAGGAGGAAACAGAGAAAGTGCTCAACCAAACGATTCAATTATAGGTGGTACTTTAGCAGACACAATCAAAGGTTTATTTGGTGATGATGTTATCAAAGGAAATGGAGGAGATGATCTACTTTATGGTGGAGAAGGTGACGATATCATTACAGGTGGTGCAGAGAACGACACCATCGACGGTGGTGATGGACTTGATACAGCTATCTTCTCGGGGAATAAAGCGGATTACACAATTACAGAAACTGGATATTCTCAATACAAAATAGTCGATAATCAAGGAAGTGATGGTACAGATACTCTCAGTAATGTAGAGACACTTAAATTTACTGATCAAGTTTTAGATATATCTCCATCTGGTCAGGCTCGTACTGGGACAGATAATAATGATCAAATAGATGGAGGTGTTGGAGATGACTCAATTCGTGGTCTTGCTGGAAACGATACACTCAGAGGCTTAGCAGGTGATGATGAAATATATGGTGGAGAGGGTGATGACACCATAAAAGGTGGGGATGGTGATGACGCCCTTTATGGAGGAAGAGGAGATGATGTGATTGGAGGAGGGGAAGGTATTGATATTATTAGAGGAGGAGAAGGTGATGACTTTTTAGCGGATTTTGGAGACTCAACTATTTACGGTGGACAAGGCAATGACAGGATTTATTTTGGTGAACTAGAACAAGCAATAACTCCAACTCAGTGGGGAATAAATCAACATCCTAATAATTCCAATGGTGAACTTATAATTTTTGGAGAAGAAGGTGATGACATAATCCAATCATGGTCTAGAGAAATCAAAAAGATTGACGCTGGAAGTGGTGATGATGAAGTTTATCTAGAAAGTCTTGGTCTTAGCATTGAAAGTGAATTAACAGGAGGCGAAGGCTATGACGTTCTCAGAACACGCTGGCTGCCAAAACCGCATGATGATTATGGTGTTTCTAATCATCTACAAAATTGGTCAAACATAACTGGATTTGAAGAACTCTGGTTTACAGATCATGGAGGTAATTTAAGTTTTAATTTCGCAGATGATTTTGGACAAGGAGGAATTACTCTTAAAGTCAGAACTACTACATACGGGTTTGATCTTGATTTTAGTGCAGAGTCAGATGCCTACCTAGATATTGAAGGAGGAAACAGAGAAAGTGCTCAACCAAACGATTCAATTATAGGTGGTACTTTAGCAGACACAATCAAAGGTTTATTTGGTGATGATGTTATCAAAGGAAATGGAGGAGATGATCTACTTTATGGTGGAGAAGGTGACGATATCATTACAGGTGGTGCAGAGAACGACACCATCGACGGTGGTGATGGACTTGATACAGCTATCTTCTCGGGGAATAAAGACGATTACACGATATCAACCAAGCT
>QCHK01000060.1 GCA_003279635.1 Prochlorococcus sp. AG-402-B05
CAAAGAAGCAAAAACAGAATTTGATAAAAGCAAAGTAATAAATCTCACAAAAATAGCTTCGATATTTAAAGAAAATAATTTGAAAATTGAATATCTCAAAATCGTAGATCCATTTTCATTAAAAGAAACAGAAAATATCAATAGACTATGCCTTTTGGCAGTAGCAGTAAAATGTGGGTCTACGAGGCTAATTGATCACACTTTTCTTATGCAAAGAAAACCAATTATTGCGATTGATGGTCCTGCTGGTGCAGGGAAAAGCACAGTAACTAAAGCATTTGCCAAGAAACTTGGTTTTATTTATTTAGATACTGGCGCAATGTATCGAGCAGTGACTTGGTTAATCATAAGCAATTCGATTGATCCAAATGATCAAGCGGAAATCAAAAATATCTTGCAAGATTCAAAATTAGAATTTAAAACCTCAAGCTTTGTAGAGCAAAAAATATTCATTAATAATATTGACGTAACAGAGAAGATACGATCCCCTCAAGTGACTTCAATGGTTTCCGAAATTGCCAAACAACAATTTGTAAGAGAATTATTGACGCGAAAACAAAAAGTAATTGGAAATAATGGGGGCTTGGTTGCGGAAGGAAGAGACATAGGCACAGCTGTATTTCCAGATGCAGAACTAAAAATTTTTCTTACTGCATCTCCGACAGAAAGAGCAAAAAGAAGAGCCCTTGACTTAAACAAAAGAGGTTATGAATTCTCCAGCATTGAAGATCTTGAAAAAGAAATTAAAGAAAGAGATAAAAAAGATAGTGAACGAAAAATAGCTCCTTTAAAAAAAGCTCAAGATGCAATAGAGCTTGTAACAGATGGTAAGAATATTGAAGATGTATTAAAAGAGCTGATTGATATTTTCAGATCAAAGATTCCAGAGGAAGTCTGGCCAACGCCTAATCCGTGAGACTATCTATTAATCCATCCATAGCATCATCAAGTAAATCTATAACTTTGTCGAATCCATTTTGACCACCATAATAAGGGTCAGGGACTTCATCTAATTGAAAGTTTTTTGAGTAACTTAGAATAAGCTTTATTTTAGAATTTACAGGATTATTTTGATCTTTAGTTAATGATTTAACAGCGTCGAGATTATCTTTATCCATAACAAGAATCTGATCAAATTCATATAAATCATTTTCTTCGATTTGTCTCGACCTACTGGTAAGTTCTATCCCCCTTGATAACGCTGTTGATCGCATTCTTTTATCAGGAAGATTTCCTACATGCCAACTACCAGTTCCTGCGGAATCAACTACAAACAATTTTTCTAAATCTCTCTCTTTAATTTTTTGATTAAAAATGCCTTCAGCGGCAGGCGAACGACAAATATTTCCCAAGCAAACAAAGAGAATCTTTTTTACCATTTTTCGAATGTCTTTATTTTATTTTAAGTCAAAAAGGATATTATTTATATAGCTTTCAGTCCATAGCTCTCCAAAAAAGCTTCGTAACATTCCTCTTGCAGGATCTTTTTCGGCCCTATATCGCATATATTTTTTCTGACCATTTAACAGTTGAAAAGATCTTTCCTTAGAAGTTATTTTTGCATCTCTTAATAAATCAAAGAAACAATTCAAGTATTCATCAAAAGCAGGTTTAATTATCTGAGTAATTAAGTTGTCACCTTCTTCTCCTAATGGAATTCTAGACCAAAGAAAAGCTGGAGAAAAGTATTGTCTAGCATCAGAAGGTATATCACCTCCTGATGGAATTTTAGATTGCCAATGAGCATGTATAGGTTTTAATTTATTCCAAACATGTTGAGTATGAGTTATGTCATCTTTTAAAGCTGGTTGAAGATCTAATGCAATAAGATGTCCATTTGGTAGTGTGACAAAATCGGCTCCAAAAAAAGGCAGGTCATAATTATTGAGAGGTGAAATTACCAAATTCATTACAGAAGTAATTTCACCTGCTTGCAAGCAAGCACATCTAGCCTGTCGTATTTTTTCCATCTTTAGACCCCATGTTTCCAAAATAACTTTTTTAGGATTAGAACTTGAACCAAAAAAAGATTCTCTAAACAGAAAATCCTTATCTATTTGATAAGGTCTAGTTTGAAAAGTAGAAAAGGCCTTAATAGTTTCATCTAAGAAATAAGCCCAACGCCAATTACTTATTGAAATAGGATCCTGACTATTATTTCGAATAATTTGCATTTAAAAAATAAACTTAAGAATTAATGTTTTCTAGGCTTAAAGGAAATAAAAATTCTTTC
>QCHK01000061.1 GCA_003279635.1 Prochlorococcus sp. AG-402-B05
ACAGCTTGAAGTATTTTTTTTACAGAAGAATTGATTAGATAAACATTCACTTCGTGCTAACCGTAACACTAAAAAATTCTAGATCAGTTAGGTTTGTGGAAACAATTTTCTGATACATGCCTGAGCTTCAGCTAGTTGACTCATTTCCCATCTGGAAAGCTGTTTTATGGTGTTTCTATCCAATGGCTGCTCTGATTCTAGTAGAACTAATTTCTAGAACGCTTCCAGATGATGATGACGATTTCGGTGGAGGAAAGATGATTCCTGCTTATCAACCTGCTAGAGCAAGATAGGTTTAATCATTGGTCTACCTATTCAGCTCCAGTCTTTATAAATAGTTAAATAAATAAATTGCAATTCCTATTTTTATGTTAAGTATTTATACTTAAATTATGAGCTGAGTAATTATGAAAGCTTTTAATTCATTTTTTTTAGATTTCAGTATAAGTTTTCTTGATCGGATCTACGAAGGTAGACCGATTCAACGTTTTTGGGTTCTTGAGGTAATTGCTAGAGCACCTTATTTTGCATTCTTATCAGTTTTGCATTTACAAGAATCGCTTGGTCTAAAGACTCCTTTAAGCAACAAGCTTATGAAGGCTCATTTTTACCAAGCAATCAATGAGACGGAGCATTTAGAGGAGATGGAATCACGAAGCGGAAATAGATATTGGGTTGATCGATTTCTTGCTAGGCATTTAGTGCTCTTCTATTACTGGGTAATGGTTTTTTATTACTTACTATCTCCGTCAAATGCATACGATATCAATATAAAAATTGAAGAGCATGCGTATGAAACTTACACAAAGTATTTAACCGTTAATCCAAATGATCAGAGGATACGTGAAATTGCTCAAGATGAGATCAATCACGCGAATGAATTAAAAGAAGCAATTGCTTTGATAAGTTAAGACGCCAACTTTTTGTTGATATTCATAATGATAATTTTCCTTTGTGGTTTTAAATTATCTAAAGCAAGCATCTCCAACAATTCTGAGCTTCTCAATACGAGTAAGGTTCTCTCTCTTTAGTAATGTTTTAGGGGAAACAGCCAAGCCTAATTTGATTCTGTTTGGCAATGATTCAACTAATGATTCAATATCTGTTAAATCTTCATTAGAAGATGCAATAACATCTTTTGTACATTCCCAACCTTTGGTCGTAATGATTTGAGGCCATATAAACCAAAAACCGCTAAATGCTCCGAGAATTAAGAAAATCAGATTTCTAATCATTGTTCAGATTTTTATTGAGACTAATCTTTTTTGATTTGATTCTTTATTTATACCTAAGCAGTGTGGATCCTCAAGACCAGAGAATAGGTTTTGCAGTACTCATGACTGCACCATTTTTTTTAAATATTTCAATGTTCTCTTGTATATTTTTCCCTGAGACACCCTCTAAAGCTTGAAGTACAACGATCGCTTTCTCAGGATTATCTTTGCTGACACCTCTGGAAATGAGCTTTATACCTTTGGCTGATCTGGCTGGAGCCTCATCGATGTCAAACTTTTTCACCCATTCATCGTAAGGTACATTCACATCAAATTTACATACAGTTGTTTCAAGCATTAGGTGGAAAATAGAGTTATTTCTTCAATTTAAAAGCTTCTAACTTGGTTGCATTAACACATCATTTTGCCCCAAAATCAGTAAATATATATTATCGGATGTCTTTAAATATTCTGTGATAGAGGAATTCTCCGTATTCCACACCAGCAAATTTTCGTATTCCTTCTCTTAGCAGAACGTATTAGAAAATAGCTAAAACTATTTCTAATCGAGGAAGTATTTTGAATATGCATCACCATTTAAGATGCAAAAATCGAATAAAAATATCTTAAAGTTTTCTGGGTATTCCTTCCATGTAAGACTTTTTAACTTTTTAAGCTCCGTTTCGCTAAGTTTTTTCATATTTGCGTATACGTAAAACCCGTCGTCTAAGTCTTTAGGGATATCTTCATTAACCGAGCTTGTTGATTCATTTGAATCTGTAAAAATGCTTCCTTAGATGAATTGAAAAATTCAATTTTTGATAATCAGTTCTACATCCTTTAGCTATTTCTCCGAAAATGCTTATTTGACCTTCTTTACTTGTTTGTTCTCTCGACAT
>QCHK01000062.1 GCA_003279635.1 Prochlorococcus sp. AG-402-B05
TTTTCGATGCCTCAGATGATAATTATATCCCAGTTGTTGAACAGTGGAGTGGAAATATTGTTCGCCTAGATGAGACGGATCAATATGGTGGAGGATTCCAACGAGAAGCTCAATTTGTTGCTTTCAATGATAATGGAACCACTGATACGAATGATGATAAGTATATTATTGCGGCCAAGGAAACCTTTACGCATTTCTGGGATGATCAATCATCAGCACCAGAAGAAGAATGGGCCGTCTTTGAAGTTGCAACCGACGGAAAGTTTGAATGGAATGCTCAATTTAATGTTTCAATTTCTGATTATGAGCCCATCTTTGGCCTAGATATAGATAATACCGACAATGATGACAATATAGCTACAGGTGTTGGAGTAGAACTTGCTGATCTCGAGATAGTCACTACTGATGCTTGGGGATCAGCGCAAGGTGGTGTTGAGTTAAAACGAGGAGGAGGTTCTTTATGGATTATCGATGGAGATAATGCCCCCATTCAAGTTAAGGACGACTATGGCAGCAATCCCCGCTTAGAAGATTCTGGTAATTGGGAAGGTGGTACATATAGTAGTCAAGGCTTTGCTGTCGAGAAAAATTCAGATGGATCGACGTATTCTCTAGCGATCAAATTTACAGATACGAAAACTAGACAAGATCAGAATAATCAAACCATCACAGAAGAAATGAATGCATGGGAAGTGCATCAAATCAGTTCTTCTGGTGTGTTGAATTGGGATGAAACAGCTTTCACCATGTCCATTGCTGGATATGAAAAGACATTTAAGCAAGATATGGATAATGCCGATGGAGATGGTAATCCAACGACGGGAATCGGAGTTGATGTTGGGAACCTTACTAATGTTACGTATGATCAGGTTGGAGCTCGACTCAAAGTTGCTTCCGGTGGTCAACTGTATATCTGGTCAGATCCAGATGGAACTGATGGAAGTGATTCCGATGATTTAATCTCTGTCGTTGATTCCAATAGAGGTACACCCTCATATAGTGTTTCCCATAGTGGTCCAAACAATAGCTTTAGTATGGAGCCCTACGCTGTTGCGTTAATAGATGGCTCCTATCGAATCGCGATCAAACATAGTCATTCTCATACCTTTACAGATTATGAAACAGGTAATCAAACCTCAGAAAGCAATGTTGATTGGGAAATTATAAAAGTCAGCACTGAGGGTGTCATTGATTTTTCAAGCACAATCTTTACCGGTTCAATTACAAGTTGGGAAGGTCCAGATAAGTTTAATCTTGATTTAGATGGTGACGGCAATCAAACAGGACAAGTACAATTAAAGAATCGAACCACAGATATACTAGGTCCTATTCTTGCGAGTGAGGGTTTTGATAGTAATGACGATGGAACCCTTGATCAATTCCTAGAGGATGGAACTCTCTATATTGTTGATGATCAAGGAACAACTGATACAGCAGATGATGTTACGTTAACCATTTATGATAACTGGATTGAATCATCACAGCAGTGGGGAGATGGAGGGTTCTCCTCAACGGCGATTGCAGTTGCTGATTTAAATAATAATGGTACGGATGATGATACATCAGATGACTACTATCAAGTTGCTGTTAGACGATCTGATACCTATACAGATTTTGAAACAGGTCAGTCGAAATCAAATACGAACTGGGAGATCTTTGCGATTAATGCAACTGGAAGTAATGCGGGTGAAACGAATTGGGATAAAACGATATGGACACAATCAATTCAAGGCTATGAAACTCTCTTTGGCCAGGATTTAGACGGTGATAATAGTATTGGTGTTAATTATGACAATCTAAAGGCGGCACCCAATGATACGCAAGGTTGGATCCTCAAGAAAGATTCGAATAAATCCCTGTTTATCGTCAGTAATGATGGAAGCACCGTCAAGCCAATCACTGATAATGGTGGCGGAACACCAAGATTCGACTTTAAAAACAACTGGGGTTCTGGTCAAAACTCCGTCGAATCAGTTGCTGTTGAGATTAATTCAGATAATACATTTTCACTGGCAGTTAAGCATCAAACCACTGATAATAGAGGAACAAATA